>CAZFMI010000010.1:0-84733 GCA_964519915.1 uncultured Geomonas sp. | reverse complement strand
GAGGGTGAAGTGGTTGTTGAGGAGTGATTCACTGAAACCCGGCATCCCTATCAGTTTCGAGTAATCCTTCGCCGCGAACTCCGTCATAGCTTTCTCCTTGTACTTGGGTTTTAGGCATCAGAAATCTCTTCCTGGTTAAAAATACTGCCCAATTGTACCGGAAGGCTTAGTGGTGTCAAATGATGTCGCTCGATGCCGGAAGGTTCGTGCCCGGTTGAAAAACCTTGTGAAATCGGCTGAGTGCGCGGGGGGCGCGGCAAGCGGGGCGAGGTTGCCGCGCTAGAAGGCGTAGTTCACCGTGACGCCCGTCACCTTCCCCACCTGGGGCATGATGGTCAGGTTTTTTACCTTTTTCGCCTTCTCTTCCTTGTGGTAGCTGAGCACCGCCTTGCTGATGAAGTGCCCCAGGGCCGCGCCGAAGAAGGTGTCCGAGGCCCAGTGCTCGTTGTCGTGGATGCGGGCCAGGGCTGTCAGGGTTGCCAGGCCGTAGGCGACCGGCGCCACGTAAGGCGTCTCCTTGTACTCGTTTGCGACAACAGTGGCAACGGCGAATGCGTTGGAGGTGTGTCCGGAACTGAAGCTGACCCAGTCGCCGTTGTTGGTCGGGCCGTGCCAGTTGGTCGGAAGCGACCCTGTGAGGGGGCGGTGCCTGCCTGCTACCGTCTTCAGCCCCATTGTGATCGCCCCGGATATGGTGAGGCTTTCCAGGGAGAGCAGCGACACCCGGCGCAGCTTGCTGTTGTCCGTGAGATACCCGTACAGGTAGGAAGCCCCGACCGCGGGGAATACGTACATCGGGTCTCCGATGAAATTGCCTACATCCGCCAATCCCGAACTCACCGAGCTTTGGTTCTTCTGGGCGAAGTTCCTGATCTCCTTGTCCACGAGGAAGAGCGCGGATGTGCCGCCGAAGACAAGGCCGACCTTCATCCAGTCGTCGGCATTCCATCGCAGCGGAGAGGTGAGTATCTTCCCGGTATCCGTTGCGTACCCTTTGATGTATTTGAGGTCAATCTTGTCCATATCCGAAACGGCGCCTTCCTCCTCGCCCTTTTCCAGGCTCGGGTCCGGCACGGCCGGGGCCGGTGTCGCTTTCGGGGCGGGGGATTCGATGGCTGCTTCCGCAAAAGCGGGATTGGAAGGCCCTGCATGCGCGGGAGCGCCGAGAAGTGTCGTGCCAACCAGCATTGCCGCCGCGAATACTCCGCTCACTACCTTTGACCTCACAACCATGCAGACTCCTCTCAAAATGCTTCCTGTTTTGAATTGGACGCGTGTCCCGCCCTCGAACGCCCGGGCATCTTATTTTGATAAAAGTCAAAAAACAACAAAAAACCAGGCCCTTGCCGGTCGTTTGTGAAGTATTCGTTTAAACGTGTGAGCTGCGTCACAAAAGCGGCGCCGGGGGCTTCGAGAGGGGAGAGGGGCGTGAGCGGCCGGTAATAATTTCATTGACCCGATTGGGCTGGATGGTTAGAGTGTCTGACTGTCCTTCGACTGCGGGCGAGAAACCTGCCAGGGGTTCATTTTTCTTGCACATTTGACGTTTAACCTGTAATCGACCTGGTGCCGGGTGCGCCTGGTCCCGTCGGATATCGAAATTGAGCAATGTCATGAAACGAGGTGTACCAGTGAAAAAAACCGTCGGTGCCGTCTTAGTTCTATCTGCTCTGGCTGCTGCAGGATTTTTCTTTTTCAAGAAGCCCCCCAAGACCCAGTACAAGACGCTCAAGGTGGAGCGTGGCTCCATCGCCTCTTCAGTTTCTGCCACCGGCACCTTGAACGCCGTGGTGACCGTCCAGGTCGGTACCCAGGTCTCCGGTACCATCTCCAAGCTGTACGCGGACTTCAACTCCGCCGTGAAGAAAGGGGAGCCTATCGCCCAGATCGACCCGGCACTGTTCGCCTCGGCCGTGCAGCAGTCGCGCGGCAACGCGCTGAACGCCGAGGCGAACCTGGCCAAGGCAAAGGTGACCCTTGCCGATGCCAAGAGGACCCTGGGGCGGAACAAGGCCCTGCTGGCTGAGGGGATCATCGCCCAGAGCGACCTCGATGCCGCACTGACCGCCTACGAGTCCGCCTTGGCCGGGGTCAGGGCGGCCGAGGCCTCCGTCATGCAGACCCGCGGCGCCCTGAGGCAGGCGGAGACCAACCTCAATTACTCCACCATCCGGTCGCCGGTCGACGGCACCGTCGTTTCCCGCAATGTCGACGTCGGCCAGACGGTCGCCGCCTCCTTCCAGACCCCGACGCTCTTCACCATCGCGCAGGACCTGACCAAGATGCAGATCGACACCAGCGTGGACGAGTCCGATATCAGCCGGCTGCAGGTCGGGCAGACGGCCGAGTTCACGGTGGATGCCTATCCAGAGCAGCAGTTCGAGGGGACCGTGGTCCAGATCAGGAACGCCCCGGTGGTGACCCAGAACGTGGTCACCTATGTCGCCGTCATCGGTGTCAGCAACCCGGAGATGAAGCTGAAGCCCGGGATGACGGCGAACGTGGCCGTGCAGATCCGGAAAAAGGACGATCTGCTCAAAGTCCCCAGCGCCGCCCTCAGGTTCAAGCCCAAGATGGACAAGGAGCAGGAAAAAGGCGCCAAGGGAGGGAAGGGGGGTAGAGGCGTCGCTACCGAGTCCGCCGGCCCGAAGGGGGGGGCTCAGCGACAGGGGGGCGGAAAGGGAGGGCGAAGCGGCGCCCCCGGCCAGACGGTTTACCTTTTGAAGGGGGAGGATCAAAAGCCTGTCCCGGTGCCCATCGTCACAGGGATAACCGACGGCAGCTTCGTCGAGGTGGTGAGCGGGGAGTTGAAGGAAGGGGACGACGTCATCATCGAGCAGGTCAGCCAGGAGAAGAAGAAAAACGGCATGGGCGGCTCGCCCATGGGGCCGAGGTTCTAGATGAGCGAGGTAGTACGTCTAAGCGATGTCGCCAAGGTGTACCTCATGGGGGAGGAGCGCGTCGAGGCGATGAAGGGGGTCTCCTTCGTCGTCAACCGCGGCGAGTTCGTCTCCATCATGGGCGCCTCCGGTAGCGGCAAATCGACCTGCATGAACATCCTAGGCTGTCTGGATGTCCCGACCCGCGGCAGCTACCTGCTGGACGGAGTGAACGTGGGGGAACTCTCCCCGGATGCTCTGGCCGAGGTGAGGAACAAGAAGCTCGGCTTCGTGTTCCAGGGATTCAACCTGCTGGCGAGGACCACGGCCCGTGAAAACGTGGAATTGCCGCTGGTCTACTCCCATGTCCCCGCGTCGCAAAGGCGTCACCGCGCCATGCAGGCGCTGGAGCGGGTGGGGCTCGCCGGTCGGGAGGGGCATTATTCGAACCAGCTCTCCGGAGGGCAGCAGCAGCGCGTCGCCATAGCGCGCGCCCTGGTGAACGACCCTTCGATCATCCTGGCCGACGAGCCTACCGGCAACCTCGACTCCAGGACCACCGTGGAGATCATGTCCATATTCCAGCAGCTGAACCGGCAGGGGATCACCATAATAATGGTCACCCACGAGCCGGAAGTGGCGGAGTTCACCGGGAGGCACATCATCTTTCGCGACGGCCTGATCACCTCCGACACCACGTATGCGGCGAAGGACGCCGTCCCCCCGGGGGAGGCAGGCAAGCCATGAGCACCTTTTACCAGAGCTTTCTCATAGCCATGCGCGCGCTCAGGGTGAACAAGATGCGCGCGCTGCTCACCATGCTCGGCATCATCATCGGCATCGCCGCGGTGATCGCCATGGTCGCCATCGGCGCGGGCGCCAGCAAGATGATCTCGGACCAGATCTCCAGCATAGGCTCCAATCTGCTCCTGGTGCTTCCCGGTTCCACGACGAGCGGAGGCATGCGCTCCGGCGCCGGAACCACGCAGACCCTCACCTACGAGGACGCCATGGCGATAAAGGAGGAGTGCCCTTCGGTGGCCGCGGTGGCCCCCCAGGTGCGCGGCACCGGCCAGGTCGTGTACGGAAACCAGAACTGGTCCACCGTGGTGTACGGCGTAGTGCCTGAGGTGATCGACGTGCGCGACTGGACCATCGTCTCGGGGCGCAACCTCTCCCAGTCCGACATCGACGGCGCCACGAAGAACTGCTTGATCGGCCAGACCGTCGCTGATACCCTGTTCGGCGCCGCGGACCCGGTCGGCAAGATCATCAGGATCAAGAAGATCCCCTTCACCGTGGTGGGGCTTCTTGGGGCGAAAGGGCAGTCGCCCCAAGGGCAGGACCAGGATGACGTGATCTACGTGCCGCTTCGGACCGCGCAGCGCAAGCTCTTGGGGAGCCAGTTCCCGAACACGGTGGGCTCCATCATGGTGCAGGCAAAAGATGCGGAGGTACTCAGCCAGGCAGAGGAAGAGGTCAAGTCGCTGTTGAACCAGCGCCACCGCATCGGCCCCAACCGCGAGGTCGACTACACCGTCAGGAACCTCTCGGAACTCCTCGCGGTCACGCAGCAGTCCTCCAAGGTCATGTCGATCCTGCTCGGGGCCGTCGCCTCCATATCGCTGGTGGTCGGGGGGATCGGCATCATGAACATCATGCTGGTCTCCGTCACGGAGAGGACCCGCGAGATAGGGATCAGGATGGCCATCGGCGCCAAGAGGCGCGACATAATGCTGCAGTTTCTGACCGAGGCGGTGCTGCTCACCACCTGCGGCGGCATCATCGGGATGCTGCTCGGGGTGGCCGGCGCGCGGCTGGTGGCGTCGCTGATCGGCTGGCCGACGCTGGTCTCCGTCAACACTATCGTCGTCGCCTTTGCCTTCTCCGCCGGAGTCGGCGTGTTCTTCGGGTTCTACCCTGCCAGAAAGGCAGCCACCCTGAACCCCATAGACGCGTTGAGATACGAGTGACAGCCAAAAAGCAGAAAGGATCGCACCCATGAAGAGAACCGCCAAAACGACGGCCGCCGTTGCCATTTGCCTTTTGCTTGCTGCCGCCGTCCCCGCCTTTGCACAGCAGGGGGCGGTCAACCTGACGCTCAAGGAGGCGATCAGGATCGTTTTCGAAAGAAACCTCGATCTGAAGGTGGAGCTCTACAACCCGGCCATGGCGGAGGCCGATATCCGCCGCAGCCTCGGGATCTACGACCCGCTGGCATTCCTTGGCGCCAGCTACAACCGCAGCAACGCCACCAACACGCTGACCTTCAGTCCGCAGGAGATCGACGAGGCCTTCGTGAACGCCGGGATCAGCCAGCTGCTCCCCACCGGCACCCTCGTCGAGGTGACCGCCGACAGCGGCCGGATCGACAACTCCGCCAGGTTCTACACCAATGCGGTCAACCTCGCGGTGAGCCAGCCGCTTTGGCGCAATTCCGGCAGGGAAGTGACGGAGCTGGAGATCAACGTCTCCCGTCTGGGCAAGGAGGAGTCGCTGGAGAGGTTCAGGACCCGGCTCAGCGACACCGTGGCGCAGCTGCGTAACGACTACTTCGGGCTCTACAACCTGCGGGAGGTACTGGCGGTGCGGAAGAGCTCGCTCGCCCTGGCCAACACGATTCTGGAAGAGACCAAGGGGAGGGTAAGGGCCGGGGTGCTTCCCGCCATGGAGATTCTGAACGCGGAGTTCGTGGCGTCGACGCGCGAGAAAGAGGTGATCGATGCCGAGAGGGCGGTCCGCGACCAGATGGACGTGCTGAGGGTCACCCTGCAACTCGACCCCGGTGTGGAGATCGTCCTCGCGGACGGGCCTTACAGGGAGAGCTACCCCGTTTCCCCCGATGCGGCGTTGGCGCTCGCCCTGCAGAACCGTCCCGAACTCGCGGCGCAGCGGAGCGCGATAAGGATCACGGACCTGCAGCAGCGCGTGGCCAGGAACCAGACCCTCCCCGACCTTTTGCTGACCGCGAACCTCGGGGCAGGGGGGGACGACCGGCGCTTCATGCGCGGGTTGGAGAAGACCGCATCCGCCGAGGACCCCAGCTGGGGCGTCGGGCTGCAGATCAGCTATCCCCTGGGAAACCGGGCCGCGGAAAACAGCTACATCCGGAGCCGCCTCGCCATGGAGCAGGCGCAGACCCAGTTGCAAAACCTGGAGGCGGGGATCTCTAGAGACGTGAAGGCTGCGGCACGCCTGGTGGAGTCGAGTTACAAGCAGATCGAGGTGACCAGCCGCGGCAGGGCCTACGCGGAGGAGAGGCTGCGCGCCTTCGAGAAGAGGCACGCCGTGGGGCTTGCCACCACCAAGGACGTGTTCGACGTCGAGGAGGACCTGGTGACGGCGAAGGGGGCCCAGATCCAGGCGCTGGTCGACTACAACAACGCCATCACCCGGCTCTGGCGCGCGACCGGGGAGATTCTTGAGCGCGAAGGGATAAGGGTCTCCGAGCGCCAGGCCGATCCGCTGTACGAGAAGCTGAAGTAGCGGGGAAGGGGGGACGGGGATGGGGCGCCACGCCCCCTGAGCCCCCCCTTGCCGCGGAAATCCGACGGATAACAGCCGCTTGCGCTCTTCCTGTCAAAAATTGACCCCCGGTTTGCCACCAGCACGAATCACGCTACAATTGGCTGGTGCTAATGCGGCACAGGGGGGTGCTTATGCCGGGGGTGCGTTACGAGCATGTACATCAGATAAAGTTCACAGCCGTGGGAGCCAGAACCATAGAAGACCTCATCCGGAACTTCGAGGACAACCTGCAGTTGTTCAAGAGGTGGCAGGAGAAAGGGGTCAAGCTGGACCCGCACGGCGTCGGCAGCAGTTACGCCATCTTCTACACCTACGACGAGCAGATTGCCCGTGAAGAGGGTTTCGAGAGGATCCGCACCGAAGCCGGCAACCCTCTGCCCCGCCGCTGACGCGGCCGAAACCCCTAATGAAAGTTTCGCTTCCAAGATTCGCCTCACCTATGCGATACTTTGCCTGTCGCGCGGCCGGCATTCCAAAGGCCGACAGATCAAAAGCGCGAGCTTCGAAGGCAAAGGAAACATGTCACATCTCCATCGTTTCTCCCGTACCGAACTCCTCATTGGACCCTCGGGTCTCGACAAACTCAGGAACTCCACCGTCGCCGTCTTCGGTCTGGGCGGGGTAGGGAGCTACGCCGCCGAGGCCCTGTGCCGTGCCGGCGTCGGCCGCCTGGTCATCGTCGACTTCGACGATATCTGCCTCACCAACGTGAACCGCCAGCTGCACGCCATGGACGGCACGGTGGGCAAGGCCAAGGCCCTGGTCATGGCCGAGCGGATGCGCCACATAAACCCGCAGGCCGAGATCGTTCCCTACCAGGACTTCTACTCCGCGGACAACAGCGAGTTTCTCCTGGCCGACCACTACGATTACGTCGTCGACGCCATCGACCACATCACCAGCAAGCTGCACCTGATCCGCACCTGCCGCGAGAGGGATATCCCGATCATCTCCAGCATGGGAGCCGCCGCCAAGCTCGACCCCACCAAGATCGGCGTGGCCGACATCTCCCAGACCAACAAGTGCCGCATGGCCCGCTCGGTCAGGAAACTCCTGAAGAAACAGGGGATCGAGACGGGGGTCAAGGTGGTCTTCTCCACCGAGGAATACCGCGAGCAGGAAGTGAAGGACGGCGGATGCAAGGGGAACTGCATCTGCCCCAACAAGGACGACCAGCGCTTCTCCTGCGAGCACCGTCGCGTCATCCTGGGGAGCGTCTCCTTCATCCCCTCGATCTTCGGTCTTACCATGGCCGGGGTGGTGGTGAACGACCTGCTGGCCGAAGGGGTGCAGTAGCAGTCGCGACCCGCGCCTCTCCCTGCGCCGGGAGATGCCGCCCCCGCATGACCTCGCCATACGAAGAACGTGCCCGGCAGCAACCGCTGCGGGCACGTCTTTTTTGTCCGCCGGTCTCAGCAAGGCCCTTCCCCTCAACTCACGGCGGAGAAGTCAGTCCAAGGGGAGGGGGAGACAGTACTCCTTCATCTTCAGCGCGTTCCTGACGGCGAAACCGCAACGGCTGTTGTTGAACATGACGAAGGTGATCCGGGCCTTGCCGCTCAACCGGCGCGCCTCTGCAGCGAACATCTCCAGCTCTTTGTCGTCGTACAGGTACTCCTCCTCCCTGGCGCCCACCCGCGGGTGCCAGAGGTCCGCGTTCCTGCCGTGCAGTCTCAGGTAGGCGACCGAGGTGGTCGATGCAGGGTGGAAAGGGGCTGTGGCAAGGGTCCCAAGCTGCGGCTCGTCGCAGGTGATGTAGGTGATCTTGTGCTCGCGCAAAAAGGCCAGGCTCTGCTCCCTGTTGCGGCTGGTGAGCCAGCTGCCGTGCCTGAACTCCACCGCGATCGGGTGGCCGGCCATCAGCTCCTTGCAGTAAAGCAGGTAATCCCTGTTCGCCTTCTTGCAGCCGAACCAGGGGGGGAACTGGAAGATGATGAAGCCGAGCTTTCCGGCCTCCCTGAGCGGCTCCAGCGCCTTTGTCATGGCGGCAGCCATCGCCTTCAGCGCTGCCGGGTCGCAGACGTGGAGGTCCTCCCTGTCCCGCTCCTGTTCCGGGAGCATCAGGCGCAGATGGACGGGCAATCGCTTCGGGTCGATGTTGTGCCCGGTGAGCGCGCCGTAGGCCTTGACGTGGAACAGGAACTTCTCCGGGGTGCGTTCGGCCCAGGCCCGGGCCATGTCGGTGCTGGGGATCTGGTAGTAGCTGCTGTCGATCTCGACGGTGTCGAACCGGCGGGCGTAGTACTTCAGGCGCGCCTTGGGGGTGCCGGCGCCGCTGGGATAGAAGGCGCCTCCCTCGATCAGGCTTTTCTCCGTCCATGAACAGGTGCCTATGCGGACTTTGCCTGGAGCCATCGGAGTTCTCCCTTCACCGTTTGCCGGCGTTGCTTTTGCGCCCCCATCCCCCTCCCGTCCCCCCTTTGAGGGTAGGGAGTTCCCTCCCGGCAGCCGAAGGGAGCCAGAAGGTGCCCATGGACCGCTCATCGAAAAACCGCCTCAACCACCGCATGATGCGGCACTTCGCGGGTGACACCCTCTTCGACCGCATCGCCCGCGCCGTCTGCCGGGCCGGATGCCTGCCGCGCAAGGAACTCTACGAGGCCTGGGAGGTCGCGCGCCGGGTCCGCAGGCGCTTTAGCGGGGGAAGGGTGGTGGACCTCGCCTGCGGGCACGGGCTCCTCGCGCAGATCATGCTGATCCTCGATCGCGAGCTGTCCGGGGCGCTTGCCGTCGACCTGCGCATCCCCGCGAATGCCGCCAACCTTGCCGCCGAAATAGGCGCCGACTGGCCCACGGTTTCCGAGCGCCTGGGCATGCTGCAGCAGGACCTGGCCGAGGTGCCGCTTTTTCCCGGGGACATCGTGGTTTCCGCCCACGCCTGCGGCTCCCTGACCGACCTGGTGCTGCAGCGCGCCGTTGCGGCAAGGTGCCGGGTCGCCGTGCTCCCCTGCTGCCATGACCTCGACAGCGGCGACCCGGGAGGGGTGCAGGGATGGCTGGACGGACCTCTGGCCATCGACGTCACCCGGGCAGCCTGGGTCCGGTCCCGGGGGTACCGGGTCTACACGCAGAGCATCCCGGGGGACATAACCCCGAAAAACCGGCTGCTGATCGCCGAGCCGCTTTAAAAGACGATTGCGTTCAGGAAGAAGTTGACCACTGCCAGGACCAGGCCGAACAGAAGCGCCCACCAAAACCCCCTCACGGAGAATCCGGGGACGATGGCGGCAACAAGCAGTATGAGCAACGCGTTGATGACCAGCGTGAGCAGGCCGAGGGTGAGGATGTTCAGCGGCAAGGTGAGCAGCAGCAAAAGCGGCCTGATGAAGATGTTGACCAGGCCCAGCACCAAGGCGGTAACCAAAGCGGCAAAGAAGCCCGACACCCGGACCCCCGGCAGCAGGTACGCGGTGATGCCGATGGCGAGCGCGTTGACCAACCATTTGATGAGAAAAGCCATGCTGCACCTCCCGTGGCGCTTGGAATGCCGTTGCGATCAAACCAGGCAAGTATACCCGGATATGCCCCGGCTACAAAGAACCCCCGCAGACCCCCCGCAGACCCCCCGCAGCTGAAGCTGAGCCATTTTCCCCCTCCGCTTTTGGCGGCCGCTTCGCCGCCTGTTTGGCCTCGCCAAACAATGTTAACCGTCGCGGTAAACCCCGCCATTCTAGATATGCGGCGCAGCGCTCCAAAGAGTGCGCCGCCATCCCCTGCCGGCGCCGCAACCCCGCATAAATACTGACTCTAGCTGTTAACCGCTTCCTATAAAGCTGTTGACAGCGCGCCCAATACTCTAGTATATTTCGCCGACTCGCACATTAACCCGATAAGGAAACCATACGACATGAAGGAAATTCTTTCCGGCAACGAGGCCATCGCCAGGGGCGCTTTCGAGGCAGGGGTGAAGGTTGCCTGTGCCTATCCCGGCACCCCTTCCACAGAGATCCTGGAGAACACGGTCAGGTACAAGGAGATCGACTCTTCCTGGGCCACCAACGAAAAGGTCGCGCTAGAGGTCGGCATCGGCGCCTCTTTTGTCGGTGCCAGATCACTGGTGACCATGAAGCACGTCGGCGTCAACGTCGCCGCCGACCCGCTCTTCACGCTCTCCTACACCGGCGTCAACGGCGGCCTGTTGCTGGTTGTCGCGGACGACCCTGAACTGCATTCCTCGCAGGACGAGCAGGACAGCCGCAACTACGCCAAATTCGCCAAGGTGCCGATGCTGGAGCCCTGCGACTCCCAGGAGTGCCTGGAGTTTACCAAGCTCGCTTTCGAGCTCTCCGAGCGCTACGACACCCCGGTCATGCTCAGGACCACCACCCGCATCTCGCACAGCAAGTCGGTGGTCGAGCTTGGCGAAAGGGTGACCGCCGTGCCCGAGATCAAGCTGGCCAAGAATCCGGCGAAGTTCGTCATGCTCCCAGGCAACGCCCGCGGCCGCCACTACGTCGTCGAGGATCGCATCACCACCCTTTCCAAGGACGGCTGCAGCATGCCGATCAACAGGATGGAGCTGCGCGGCACGAAGATCGGGGTGATCACGGCCGGGATCAGCTACCAGCACGTGCGCGAGGTGCTCCCCGAGGCCTCGGTCCTGAAGCTCGGCATGGTGCACCCGCTTCCCTTCGACCTGATCAGGGAATTCGCCTCCAAGGTGGACAAGCTTTACGTGGTCGAGGAGCTGGACCCCTTCATCGAGGAGCAGGTGAAGGCGATCGGCATCGGGGTCACCGGCAAGGAGATCATCTCCCTCTGCGGCGAGCTCACCCCCGGCCGGGTGGCCAAGGCCTTCGGTCTCCCCCAAAACGCCCCCTCCGCCGTAGAGAAGCTTCCCGGTCGCCCGCCCAACATGTGCCCCGGCTGTCCGCACCGCGGCGTCTTCTACAGCCTGAAGCAGCTGCAGGCCTACGTCTCCGGCGATATCGGATGCTACACCCTCGGCTTCATGCCCCCTCTGTCGGCCATGGACACCTGCGTCTGCATGGGCGCCTCCATCGGCATGGCGAACGGCGCCGTCAAGGTGCTTGCTCCCGAGGAGAGGAAGAAGGTCGTTGCCGTGATCGGCGACTCCACCTTCCTGCACACCGGCATCAACGGCCTGATGGACATGGTCTACAACAAGGGGGCCGCCACGGTCATCATCCTGGACAACAGGATCACCGCCATGACCGGCCGTCAGGAAAACCCGGGCTCCGGGCACACGCTGATGAACGACCCCGCCGACGCCATCGACTTCCCGCTTCTTTGCAAGGCGATCGGCGTGAAGCACATCCGCACCATCAACCCGCTGGACCTGGACGAGTGCCAGAGGGTGATCTCCGAGGAGATGGAGCGCCCCGAGACCTCCGTCATCATCACCGACAAGCCCTGCGTCCTCATCAAGAGGGAAGGGGTCTTCACCCCCGGAGCGCCGCTTGCCGTCGTAGACGAGAGCTGCGTCGGTTGCCGTGCCTGCCTGAAGATCGGGTGCCCCGCCATCGAGTGGGTGCCGGGGAGCGGCAAGAAGGGGAAGGCGCACATCGATCCGCTGCTTTGCAACGGGTGCGACGTCTGCAGCCAGCTGTGCAAGTTCTCTGCGATCCAGGAGGCAAAATGAGCGACAAGATAACCAACATCGTCCTGGTGGGAGTGGGCGGGCAGGGGATACTGCTGGCGGCCGAGGTCCTCTCCGAGACCTTCATGCTGGCGGGTTTCGACGTCAAGAAGAGCGAGATCCACGGCATGTCGCAGCGAGGCGGTTCCGTCGTCTCCCATGTGCGTTACGGCAAAGAGGTGTTTTCGCCCATGGTGCCGGAAGGGGAGGGGGACATCCTCTTCGGTTTCGAGCTGATGGAGAGCTACCGCTACCTTCCGCTTTTGAAGCCGGGCGGGACCGTCATCGTCAACGACCTCTGCATAGCTCCCCCTGCCGTCCTGATCGGTCAGGAGCAGTACCCTGAGGGGCTGGCGCTGAAGATCCAGGACCTTTGCCCCGACTGCCTGCTGGTGGACGGGCAGAACCTGGCCGTCCAGGCCGGCAACGCGCGCGCCGCCAACACGGTCCTTTTGGGCGCCGTCTCCAAGCGTCTCGACATCGACGAGCAGTACTGGGTTCGGGCCATAGAGAAGATGGTGCCCAAAAAGGCGCTGGAGGTGAACCTCAAGGCCTTCCAGCTCGGGAGATCGCTGAGTTGATTTTCACTGCGGAGATCGCGGAGCGCGTAGAGAGAAAACTCCCTTGGTTTTTAACCCGTATTTTCTTTCTCCGCGGTCTCGGCGTCCTTTCGCGGTAACACCCGTTTTTTTCAGGAGTAAGTCATGTTCTTCAACGAGGAGTTTGAGACGCTGCCCAGGGAGGCCATCGAGGCTTTGCAGCTAAAGAGGCTCAAGGCGATGGTGGCCCGCGTTCAGCAAAGCGTTCCCTTCTACCGGGAATCGCTCGCCAGGGCCGGCATCACCGCCGATTCCATCCAGTCCCTGGCCGACCTCGCACGGCTCCCCTTCACCTACAAGCAGGACATGCGCGACTCCTACCCCTACCGCATGTTCGCGGTACCCATGGAGGACATCGTCCGCATCCATGCATCAAGCGGGACCACCGGCAAGCCGACCGTGGTCGGCTACACCGGCAAGGACATCGACAACTGGAGCGAGCTGATGGCGCGCTCCTTCGTCGCCGCCGGGGTGAGCAAGGGCGACATCATCCACAACTCCTACGGCTACGGGCTTTTCACCGGCGGCCTGGGCGCCCACTACGGCGCCGAGAGGCTGGGGGCCTCGGTGATCCCCATGTCGGGCGGGAACACCAAGAAGCAGATCATGATCATGCAGGACTTCGGCTCCACCGTCCTCACCTGCACCCCTTCCTACTCGCTGTTCATGGCGGAGGCGGCCAAGGAGGAGGGGATCGACTTCCGCGACCTGAAGCTCAGGGTCGGCATCTTCGGCGCCGAGCCCTGGTCGGAGGAGATGCGCCGCGAGATCGAGACCAAGCTGAACCTCTCCGCCGTCGACATCTACGGCCTCTCCGAGATCATGGGACCGGGCGTAGCCATCGAGTGCTGCCAGGCGAAGCAGGGGCTCCACATCTGGGAGGACCACTTCATCCCCGAGATCATCGACCCGGAAACCGGCGCGGTGCTGGGCGAGGGGAGGGTCGGGGAGCTGGTCATCACCACCATCACCAAGCAGGGGATACCGCTCATCCGTTACCGCACCCGCGACATCACCTCCATCACCTACGAGCCCTGCATCTGCGGCAGGACCCACGCCAGGATCGCCCGCATGAGCGGCAGAAGCGACGACATGCTGATCATCCGCGGCGTCAACGTGTTCCCGTCCCAGATCGAGTCGATCCTCATGGGGGTGGAAGGGGTCGAGCCGCACTACGTGCTCATCGTGGACAGGAAGGACAACCTCGACACCCTCGAGGTGCAGGTCGAGGTGGGCGAAAACATCTTCTCCGACGAGATCAAGCACCTCCAGGCCCTGTCCTCCAAGATCGAGAAGCAGATCAAGGAGATGCTGGGCGTCACCTGCCGCGTGAGGCTCGTGGAGCCAAAGAGCATCACCCGCAGCGAAGGAAAGGCCAAAAGGGTCATCGACAACAGGAACAAAGCCTAAGGGGGACGGTCATGCACGTAGAACAGATCTCCATATTCATCGAAAACAAGTTCGGCAGACTGGCGGAGGTCACCCGCATCCTTGGGGACGCCGGCGTGAACATCCGCACCCTTTCGCTCGCCGACACCTCCGACTTCGGCATCCTGCGCCTCATCGTGAACGACGCGGAGAAGGCGAAGCTCGTGCTGAAGGAGAGGGGGTTCACGGTCAGCAAGACCGAGGTGGTCGCCGTCGAGATCCCCGACCGTCCCGGCGGGCTCGCCGACATCCTGCAGGTGCTCGACTCCGACGGGATCAACGTCGAGTACATGTACGCCTTCGTCGAGCGCTGCGGCGAGAACGCCGTCATGATCTTCCGTTTCGACGAGACCGGGAAGGCGATCGCGGCGCTGACGGCGAAGGGGTTCAACGTGCTCCCCGGCGAGCGGCTTTACAGCATGTGACAGATCCTCCTCCCCCCTTGAAGCGCGGCCGGGGGAGGGTGCGGCACCTTTTCGCCTTCGGGCGTTGCCTGGTCGGCCTCGACAGGTTCCTTGAGCGGTTCAACTGTTATTTCCAGGGGGGAAAATGAGAAAGATTCTGGTGGTACTCAGCATCATGGCGTTTCTTTGCAGCGCCGGCGCAGCACTCGCCGCGGCTCCGATCAAGATCGGCGGTCTCTTCGCCGTGACCGGCCCCGCTGCCTTCCTAGGCGAACCGGAGAAGAACACGCTGGAGCTGCTGGTCAGGGAGGCCAACGCCAGGGGGGGGATCAACGGCTCGAAGATCGAGCTGGTGATCTACGACACCGGCGGCGACGTGACCAAGGCGGTGCAGCTCGCCAACAAGCTCATCAGGAACGACAAGGTAGCCGCCATAATCGGTCCCAGCACCACCGGCGAGACCATGGCCGTCATCCCCATCGCAGAGAAGGAGCAGGTCCCGCTTATCTCCTGCGCCGCCGGCATCAAGATCACGGATCCGGTCAAGAAGTGGGTCTTCAAGACCCCCGCCAACGACCATGTGGCCGCCGAGAAGATCCTGATCCAGGCGCAGAAGCTGAAGCAGAAAAACATCGCCATCCTCACCGTTTCCGATTCCTTCGGCTCCTCCGGGCGCGAGCAGCTCAAAGCGATGGCGGCCAAGCGCGGTTTCAGGATCGTGGCTGACGAGGTCTACGGCCCTAAAGATACCGACATGACCCCTCAGCTCACCAAGATCAAGTCCGCCAAGCCCGACGCCATCATCTGCTGGGGCACCAACCCGGGGCCCGCCATCATCACCCGCAACGTGAAGCAGCTAGGCATCAAGGCCCAGCTTTACCAGAGCCACGGCGTCGCCTCCAAGAAGTTCATCGAGCTGGCCAGCGCGGACGCCGCCCAGGGGGTCATGCTTCCGGCCGGCAAGCTCGCCGTCTTCGACCTGCTCAAGAAGACCGATCCCCAGGCCAAGCTACTCAAGGATTACAACGACTCCTACAGGAAGGCTTACGGCGCGGAAGCATCCACCTTCGGCGGCTACGCCTACGACGGCTTCCAGCTCATCGCGGCCGCCATCAGCAAGGGCGCCGTCACCGCTGCCCAGATCCGCGACGGCATCGAGAGGGGGGGGAGCATGGTAGGCGTCTCAGGCATCTTCCGGATGAGCCCCAGGGACCACAACGGTCTCGACCTCTCCGCCTTCGAAATGGTTCGCGTCGAAAAGGGCGACTGGGTAATCGTACGCTAACGGGAAAGGGGGAGTACCTATGAAGAAACTTTTCTGCACTGCTTTTGCTGCACTTGCCTCGCTCTGCCTTGCTACTGCCGCACTTGCCGCAGCTCCCATCAAGATCGGGGCGCTCTTCGCCGTGACCGGTCCCGCTTCCTTTCTCGGCGAGCCCGAGCGCAACACCGCCCAGATGGTCGTCGACGCGATCAACAGGGGCGGCGGCATCAAGGGGCGCAAGCTCGAACTGATCACCTACGACACCGGCGGCGACGCCACCAAGGCGGTGCAGCTTGCCAACAAACTGGTGAAAAACGACCAGGTGGTGGCCATCATCGGGCCGAGCACCACCGGCGACAGCATGGCGGTCATCCCGATAGTCGAGAAGGCGGGCATCCCTCTCATCGCCTGCGCCGCCGGGAGCAAGATCACCGATCCTGTCAAGAGATCCGTCTTCAAGACCGCCCAAAACGACGGGCTGGCCGTGGCGAGGATCTACGAGCAGTTGAAGAAGGAGAAGAGGAACAAGATCGCCATACTCAGCGTTTCCGACGGATTCGGTTCCTCCGGCCGGGAGCAGTTGAAGGCGCAGGCGGCCGCCTACGGCATGCAGATCATCTCGGACGACACCTACGGCCCCAAGGACACCGACATGACCGCGCAGCTCACCAAGATCCGCGGCTCCCGGGCCCAGGCCGTCATCTGCTGGGGGACCAACCCGGGTCCTGCCGTGATCGCCAGGAACGCGAAGCAGTTGGGCCTCCACATCCCGCTCTACATGAGCCACGGGGTATCCTCCAAGAAGTTCATCGAGCTGGCGGGCGACGCGGCCGAGGGGATCAGGCTCCCCTCCGGGAAGGTGCTGGTCGCCGACCTGCTCCCCAAGAACGACAAGCAGAAGGCTTCGCTCCTGGCGTTCATCAAGGACTACCAGGGCCGCTTCAAGGCCGAGGGTGACCATTTCGGCGGCCACGCCTGGGATGCCGTCATGCTGCTCAAGGGCGCCATCGAGAGGGGAGGGGCCACCCCCGCCGGGATCCGCAACGCGCTGGAGTCGACCCGCAACTTTGCCGGCATAGGCGGCGTCTTCAACTTCTCCGCCAGGGACCACGCCGGGCTCGGCAAGGACGCCTTCGTCCTGGTCGAGGTGAGGAACAAAGACTGGAAGTTGGTCAAGTAAAGAGGATTCATGGAGCTTTTAAACCAGGTAACGCAATTCGTCATTTCCGGGCTCGCCACCGGCGCCATCTACGCCCTGATCGGCCTTAGTTTCGCCATCATCTTCAATTCGACGGGGATCCTCAACTTCGCCCAGGGCGAGTTCGTCATGCTGGGCGGGGTGCTGACCATCTTTTGCCTGAACGTCCTGCAGCTCCCCCTGCTGGCGGCCATCGGCGCCGCCGTGGCGGGGACCACCATAGTCGGCCTCGTCTTCGAGCGGCTGGCCATCCGGCCGCTCAAAAACGCCACCCCGCTCGCCCTCATCATCATCACCATCGGCGCCAGCATCCTCATCCGCGGCCTGGTGATGCTCCTTTGGGGGAAGGACACCCAGGCCCTGCCGGCGTTCTCCGGGAACGACCCGATCAGCGTGGTCGGTGCGACGCTCTTGCCGCAGCACCTCTGGATCTTCGGCGTCACCATCCTCGTCATCGTCGGCTGCAGGCTGTTCTTCCACCACACCATCAGCGGCAAGGCCATGCGCGCCTGTTCCTTCAACCCGCGAGCGGCGAACCTGGTCGGCATCAGCGTAGGGAGGATGATCCTGCTCTCCTTCGTCATCAGTGCCGCCGTGGGTTCCCTGGCCGGCGTCATCATCGCCCCCCTGACCATGACCGCCTACGACGTCGGGGTGATGCTCGGCCTCAAGGGGTTTTGCGCCGCGATCATGGGGGGCATGGGGAGCGGCCTGGGTACCGTGCTCGGGGGGCTCATCCTGGGGACCCTGGAATCCCTGGGCGCCGGGCTCATCTCCTCCGGCTACAAGGATGCCATCGCGTTCTTCATCCTGCTCCTGATCCTCTTCCTCCGCCCCCAGGGGCTTTTCAAGAAGGGCGAAACGGAGCGGGTCTAGAGGCGGGTTGAGGCTAAGGTTGAGGTTCAGCAACACATCACTCGGATAAGGTTCAACTTTGAAATCGGACAAACTTAAATTTCTCGTCTTCTGCCTGGTCGTCCTGGTCGCTCCGCTGCCTCTTGGGGGAAGCTACCTTACCAACGTCCTCATCTTCGTCGGCATTAACAGCATACTCGCCCTCGGGCTCAACCTGCTGCTTGGCTACGCCGGCCAGATCTCGCTCGGTCAGGCCGCCTTTTTCGGCCTGGGCGCCTACGGCTCCGGCGTGCTGACTACCGTCTATTCCTTCAACCCCTGGGTTGCCATGGTCGTCGTGGCGCTTTGCGTTGCCGCGTTCGCCTTCGCCATCGGGTTCCCGGTGTTGCGGCTCAAGGGGCACTACCTGGCCATGGCCACCCTCGGCGTCGGGGTCATCGCCAACATCGCCTTCAACGAGACGGTCGACCTGACCGGCGGCCCCTCCGGCCTTTCCGGCATCCCCAATCTTGCCATCGGCGGGGTGATCTTCGACACGGACCTCAGGAACTACTACCTGGTCTGGGGGGTCGCGCTGGTCATGATCCTGCTCTCGCTGAACCTGGTCAACTCCCGCTTCGGGCGCGCCCTGCGCGCCATACACGATTCCGAGGTCGCGGCCAGGGTGATGGGGGTCAACGCGAGACTGATGAAGGTCCAGGTGTTCACCCTGTCCGCCTTCATCTCGGCCATAGCCGGCAGCCTCTACTGCCACGTCATGACCTTCATCTCGCCGACCTCCTTCGGGTTTCACACCTCGGTCGAGCTGCTCACCATGATCGTCATCGGCGGCCTTGGGAGCGTCTACGGCTCCATCCTGGGGGCGCTTCTTTTGACCATGCTCCCGGAGCTCTTGCGCACCTTTCATGACTACGACATCATCGTCTACGGCCTGCTGCTCATCGTCATGACCATCTACATGCCGGGCGGGCTGGTAGGTATCCCCGCTGCGCTGCGGCGCCTGCTTCCTGCCGGGAAGGCGAAAGGGGGGGCGAATGCTTGATCTGACCGGCATCGGCAAACGGTTCGGCGGGCTCACCGCCCTGCAGGAGATCTCCTTCAAGGTCGGCAAGGGATCCATCACCGGCATCATAGGCCCCAACGGCGCGGGTAAGACCACCCTCTTCAACATAGCCACCGGGATCTACCCCCCCTCCGCCGGCGCCGTGGTGCTGGAGGGGAAGGACATCTCCAAGCTTCCCCCCGAGGGGCGCGCGCGGCTGGGGCTGGTGCGGACCTTCCAGAACATCGAGCTGTTCGGCAAGATGACCGTCCTTGAGAACGTCATGGTCGGCCTGCACACCCGGAGCAAGTCCGGCCTCTTTGCCTGCTCCTTCAGGATGCCGTGGCAGATGAGCGAGGAGCGCCGCATCCGCGACAGGGGGAGGGAGCTGCTCGAGTTCGTGGGGATACCGGAGCTCGAGGACGTACAAGCCGGGACGCTCTCCTTCGGGAAGGGGAGGCTTCTGGAGATAGCGCGCGCCATGGCGCTGGAGCCGAAGCTCCTCTTGATGGACGAGCCGGCAGCGGGGCTTAACAGCAGCGAGACGGCCGAGCTGGCCGAGCTGATCAAGAAGATCAGGGATCTGGGGATCACCGTGGCGCTGGTCGAGCACGACATGGACCTGGTGATGGACATCTGCGACCAGCTGGTGGTCCTGAACCTCGGCACCATGCTCGCCGAAGGGACCCCCAGGGAGATCCAGGACAACCAGGCCGTGATCACCGCGTACCTCGGGGAGGAGTAGCCACGGGCGGGGATTGAGGCAGGATTGAGATAAAGACAAAGATGAGACAAAGGCAAAGATTGAGACAAAGGCAAAGATAAAGACAAAGATAAAGACAAAGATTGAGATAAAGACAAAGGCCGCTCGCTGGCAGATTTGTAGGAGCGGCATTCCTGCCGCGATTGCCGCAGCGTCATCGCGGCAGGAATGCCGCTCCCACGGTTTACTTCCAAGGACTCACCGGAACCATTAATGCTCAAGATAAAGAACATCAACGCCTACTACGGCAAGGTCCACGCGCTCAAGAACGTGTCGCTGCATCTGAACCGCGGCGAGATCGTCACCCTCATCGGCGCCAACGGCGCGGGGAAGACCACGCTGCTCAACACGCTTTCCGGACTCATCCCCACGGCCGGCGGCGAGATCGCCCTGGAAGGAAAGAGCATAGCGGGGCTTTCGGCCGACCGGGTGGTTTCGCTGGGCCTCTCCCAGGTTCCCGAGGGGAGGCAGGTTTTCAACCCGCTCACCGTCGAGGAGAACCTAGAACTCGGCGCCTACCTGCGTTACCGCGCCGGCGGTCAGAAGAGCGAGATCGCGCAGGACATGGAGCACATGTACCTGATGTTCCCGCGCCTGAAGGAGCGCAGGCGCCAGGCCGCCGGAACGCTGTCCGGAGGCGAGCAGCAGATGCTCGCCATCGGGCGCGCGCTCATGGCCCGCCCCAAGCTGCTCCTTTTGGACGAGCCGTCCATGGGGCTTGCGCCGCTGGTCGTGCAGGACATCTTCAAGGTGATCGAAAAGCTGAGGGACGAGGGGACCACGATCCTGCTCGTCGAGCAGAATGCACGCGCCGCCCTGAAGGTCGCCGACCGCGGCTACGTCCTCGAGACGGGCAAGGTGATACTCGAAGGTATCGCTGCCGAGCTTTTGGAAAACAAGGATGTGCAACGCGCCTATCTGGGGCGCGACAAAAAGGAAATCTGGGAGAGGTAGTTATGCAGATTTGGGATCCCACTTACGAATGCATGCCGCGCGAGGAGATGGAGCAGCTCCAGCTGGAAAGGCTCCAGGCCACCCTCAACCGCGTCTACAAGAACGTCACCTGCTACCGCAACAAGTTCAATGAAACGGGGATCGTCCCTGAGGATGTCCGCTCCCTCTCCGACCTGTCCAAGCTCCCCTTCACCACCAAGGAGGATCTCCGCCTCAACTACCCCTACGGCATGTTCGCCGTTCCGCTGCGCGAGGTGGTGCGCATCCACTCCTCCAGCGGCACCACAGGAAAGCCGACCGTCGTGGGGTACACGAAACACGACGTGAAGGTCTGGTCGAACCTCGTGGCCCGCTTCATGACCGCAGCCGGCGTCACCCACGACGACGTGGTGCAGATCGCTTTCGGCTACGGCATGTTTACCGGCGCCTTCGGCCTGCATTACGGCTCGGAGACCATCGGGGCTTCCGTCATCCCGATGGGGGCGGGGAACACCGAGAAGCAGATCATGATCATGCAGGACTACCGCACCACCGCGCTGGTCTCGACCCCGAGCTACGCGGTCACCATAGCGGAGCGGATGGAGAGGATGGGAATCGACCCCAAGAGCCTCACCCTCAAGGTCGGGCTCTTCGGCGGCGAGCCGTGGTCCGAGTCCATGCGGCGCGAGATCGAGAGCAGGCTCGGGATCTCCGCCACCGACAACTACGGTCTGTCCGAGGTCATCGGGCCGGGGGTTGCCGGCGAGTGCCCGCAAAAGTGCGGCATGCACATCTCCGAGGACGCCTTCCTGGCCGAGATTATAGACCCGGATACCGGCGAGACGCTCCCTCCGGGGAGCGTCGGCGAGCTGGTGCTGACCTCGCTCACCAAGGAGGCGTTCCCCATGGTGCGCTACCGGACCCGCGACATCACCTCGCTCGATTACTCCAAGTGCGACTGCGGCAGGACCACGGTGCGCATGAAGAAGACCATGGGGCGCTCCGACGACATGCTCATCATCAAGGGGGTGAACGTCTACCCGTCGCAGATCGAGGACGTGCTCTTCGCCGTCGAGGGGTGCGAGCCGCATTACCAGCTGGTGGTGGACAGGAAGGGCGCCCTCGACACCCTGGAGATCAGGATAGAGGTGACCGAGAACATCTTCTTCGACGAGATGAAGCGCCAGAAGGAGTTCCTGGACAACGTGGAGCGGCGCATCGACTCGGTGCTGGGGGTCGGGGCGGTGGTCAAGCTGGTCGAGCCCAGCTCCATTCCCAGGGCGGAAGGCAAAGCATCGAGAGTCATTGACAACAGGAAAATCTAGTCTAGCATTGATTCCACCTTTCCCAAAGGTGACAGAGCACTGTCACAGGGAGAGTATGAACACTCAGAGGGGATTGCCCAAACAAGGAGGAATCAGGATGAAAAAGGCTTTAGTTGTTGCTTTGTCCGCTCTATCACTGACTGTAATGGCTGCGCCGGGTATGTGCGAGGCAAAGAAGGCCGACAAGATAGATGGCAAGGCGAAGTTCGATCAGTTTTGCGCCGTCTGCCACCCGAAAGGCGGCAACATCATCAAGGCGGACAAGACCCTGAGCAGGAAATCGATGGCCGCTCACGGCATCAAGACCGACAAGGATGTGGTCGCCAAGATGCGCAACCCCGGTCCCGGGATGAGCAGGTTCGACGCCAAGACGCTGCCGGAGGCCGAGGCGGCCGCGGTCGCCAAGTACATCCTGGCCACCTTCAAATAGCCTTTAAAGATCGATGAAACGAAAAACACCTGCCGGCGCGCGCCTGCAGGTGTTTTTTTTGACATCTCGCTCCCTTTGCGCCTGGACCGGCCAGGCTAGAGGGTCTGGGTGACCGCGGAGACTGCCACCTCCATGACCGCCCTAGCCCAGGGGAACCTGCTCCTGGTCGCCTCGAAGTCGGGACCGGAGGCGACGAACGTTGCCGTTCCCTCCACCAGGAACCCGGTGCCCGGGCCGTGCGTCCCTTGCACCTCACGGCACCCCAAGGTGAGGAGGACCCTGGGGTCCTTCGCCAGGTTCGCCTCGGTTACCTGCATGTACCCCACCGGGACCAGCAGGTCGCCCTTGGCGTTCAGCGCCAGGTAGCTGTTCCAGGTGTTCACCAGGTGCGGCCCGTTCTCCCCTTGCGTGGCGATGGCAACCACTCCCTCATGCTTCATTACCTCTTTCATCTTCTCCGGAATCATCTTCGAACCTCCTCGTGTCGTTTTGCAGATTACCACTGCCTCAGCTCGATGGGGAGCCCGTCCGGGTCCTGTATCTCGGCCCGTTTCGGCCCGCCCAGGTCCACCGGCCCCCATGTCGCCGGGAAACCCCTCCCCGCCAGGTACTCCAGCGCACCGTCCATGTCCTCGACCTCGACGGCCATCAACCTGTAACCGCTGCTCCACGGCTCGGTCGCGGCAAGTACGGGGTCCTTTACGCGCATCAGCTCCAGCACGGTATCCCCCAGCGCAAGGTAGGCGATCTCTTCAAGGGGAGGGGAGGGGACCGGCATCCGCTCCTTGACGGTGAAGCCCATCACCTCGGTATAAAACTTCAAGGATCTGTCAAAGTCGCGGGGTATAATCTCTACGTGGTCTATGCGTTTGAACATGTCTGCACTCCTTGTCTGTATATGTACGCCTGTGCTCTTTTAAGCATCCGCTTATCGATGTATCTACTTACCTTTTGCGCCGCGTTGCGGAAATTTCAGCCAGTCCGGTCCCTCCCTCACACAGATGGCCCGATCAAACCGCACCGTGAGGCTCCCGCCTGAGAGGAACACGCATCCACTGTGCAGCTACCAGCGATACCGCACCAAGAACGCTCCCTGCTATGAACGGGATGCGGTAGTCCATCATCCAGAAATACCCCCCCAGGGCCGGCAAAATGACGGCGGCTATGTGATTGATGGTGAACCCGACCGACATGGAAGATGCGATGTCGGCTGGGTCCGCCACCTTCTGAAAGTAGGTGCGGATGGAAACCTCGAAATTGTAGAGGACGTTGTCCACGATGTACATGAACATGACCAGGTTTTTCGAGGTGCTGAAGGCATAAACCAGGAACACGACGATCACCCCGGCGTATTCCACCGTCGAGATGAAGCGCTCCCCGAGGTGGTTGATGGCCTTGCCGATCACGGAGTTCAGGAGGTAGGCGACGATGTTGTTCGCTATGAAAAGGAGCGTCATCTCCCGGACGGTGAAATGAAAGACCTGCACCAGGAGCAGGATCGAGAACACCACGAAGATCTGGCGCCTCGCGCCTGAGAGCAGCGTCAGGACATAGAAGAGCGAGTACCTGCGGCGCAGGATCATTTTCTTGCGCTGCGGGACTATGCCGGCATGGGTCGGCTGCTGGAAGAGCCCCCAGATGCCGGCGCAAAAAACCACCGCGCCGATGGCGAGGTACATGCCGCGGTAATGCAGTACCGTGCTGAGGCAGTAGACCAGGAGTCCGGCGGCGACGCTGGAGACCGCGGCCAGCGCGCGCAGGCGCCCGAAGATGAGCGGCGAGACCGCCGTGGAGAAGTACTGCAGGGTGAGCGACTGGTTGGTCGTCTCGTAGTAGTGGAAACCGAAGCTCATCACCACCGTGGTGAAGATGACCCAGCCGTAGGACGGTATCAGCGCCGTGATCGCCGTCCCCAGGCCGAGCAGCGCCACCGACACGGCTGCCAGCTTGTGCTCGCGCATGAAAAGCAGGACGAACACCACGAGCAGCGTCAAGAGGCCGGGGATCTCCCTGACCGACTGCGTCATCCCCACCTGGCTCCCGTCCAGGTGCACCATCTCCGCGGCGAAGTTGTTGAAGAGGATGGTGTACCCCTGCAGCCCTATGGTGGACGCCGCCGTCAGCACGATCAGAAAGCGCAGCATCGGGCGTTGCTCCGAAGCTAGCAGGCCGGCGTCAAATCTTCCGATGTTCTTCATTCACTCTCCATACCAAGGCGCTCGCCCCCCGGGGTCGCCTCTCGCCGAACCCCCTGCGGCGGCTGTGCGGTTGCAGGGGGCGGCGTTTTGTCCCTGCCGTGCGTGGCGCCCGATCGGTTATCTTTAGCATCGATGGGGAGCGGTGTACATATCTTTCATCCGAGCTCCGATGCAGACAGTAGCTTGACATCGATCTCTCTCCAGCTACTTTTTATGAGTGTTTTTGTGGCAATGGGTTTCATTGTACTGGATCTACATCCGCCGTCCTTGACTTTGATCAATCGCATTTAAAAGGAGGAAGTTTCATGCAAAAGTATCGTTGCAGCATTTGTGGCTACATCTATGACCCGGAGGCGGGAGATATTGGCAACGGCATCCAGCCTGGTATCGCTTTCGAGGACCTGCCGGATACCTGGGTCTGCCCCATGTGCGGCGTCGACAAGAGCTTTTTCGAACCGGCCTGAGTCGTCGGCGCAAGGGAGCAGTCATGAAGACGGTCATCATAGGAGGGGTAGCGGCCGGTCTTTCCGCCGCCAGCCAGATCAAGAGGCAGTCGCCGCAGTCGCAGGTGGTCGTCCTGGAGAAAAGCGGGGATGTTTCCTATGCCGCCTGCGGCATGCCGTACAACCTCTTTTTCAAGGACAAGCCGGTGGAGAAGCTCTACGCCATCCCCTTGGAGACCATCAGGAAGGAAAGGGGGATCGACTACCGCGTGCGCCATGAGGTCACCGGCATCGACCCCGTAGGCAAAAAGGTGGCCGTCACCGACCACGCCGGCGGCAGGAGTTACAGCGAGGATTACGACTTCCTGGTGTATGCCGCAGGCAACAGGGCGGTCCGGCTCGACACCCCCGGCTTTGACGATCCCGATGTCTTCTACTTCAAGACCCTGGACGACACGCGCAGCACCAAGGGGTTCATCTATGAAAGGTCCCCCTCCCGCGCGGTGCTGGTCGGCGCCGGCTACACCAACCTGGAAGTGGCGGATGTGTTCTTCAACATGAAGATCAGGACCACCATCCTGGAGAAGGCCGCCACCATACTGCCGTCTTTTTGCGAAGAGGCCCGGGCCAAGGTGCTGGACAAGGTGAAGGAGAAGGGAGTCGAGCTGCTGACCGGGGTAGACATCGAGGAAAAGGCCGGCGGCACGGTGCGCACCTCCGCCGGTTCTTTCGATGCCGACATCGTGGTGGTATCCGTCGGCACCAGGCCCAACACGGCGCTCTTCGCCGCCGCGGGCGGGGAGCTGGGGGTGGCGGGCGCCGCCCGGGTCGACCGCTACCTCCGCACGAGCCTCGACTCGGTCTTCGCGGGCGGCGACTGTGCCGAGCATTACGTCCGGCAACTCGGTACCAACTCCTATTTCCCCCTGGGGCCCGCAGCCAACAAACACGGGCGGGTCATCGGCAACAACATCTGCAACCCCGACGACATGACGCGGTTCTGGGGGATAGACCAGACCGCGGTGTTCAAGTTCTTCGAGCTGACGGTGGCGACCACCGGCCTGAGCGAAAGGCAGTTGCAGGCCCTTGGCAGGGAATTCGTCAAGGTGGTGGTGGACAGCCCGACCCGCGGCGAATACCCCGGCGGCGGCACCATGCGCATAGTGCTATTCTGCGAGAAGGGGAGCGGGCTGCTGCTGGGGGGGCAGATGGTCGGTGAGGACGTGGTGGCCAAACGTCTGGACGTGCTTGCTACGGCGATCTACAAGCAGATGACCGTGTTCGAGGTGGCGGAGCTGGACCTCGCCTACGCGCCCCCTTACTCCCCCGTCTGGGATCCCATCCTGGTTGCGGCCAACGTAGCTGCAAAGAAGGTTTGATCCGATCCCCAGCAAGCCAGGGGAATGCACCCGGCCCCGATTCCCGAAACAACTGGAGAAACGCATGAGCCTCAAAGAGTCCAACAGCTACAACACCCTAAGCACACTCACCGTTGACGGCAAAAGCTACAGGTACCACTCTCTCAACGCATATGCGGCGAATTCCGGTACCGGCATATCGAAGCTTCCCTACTCCATGAAGATCCTTCTCGAGAACCTGCTGCGGCGTGAGGACGGCGTGGTGGTCAAGAGGCGGGACATCGACGCGGTCGCCAACTGGGACGCCGGCGCCGAACCGGACCAGGAGCTCCAGTTCATGCCTGCGCGCATCCTGCTCCAGGACTTCACCGGCGTGCCGGCGGTAGCCGACCTCGCCGCGATGCGCTCCGCGCTGCACAGGCTGGGCGGGCGCCCGACGGACATCAACCCGATGCAGCCTGCCGACTTGGTCATCGACCACTCCGTCCAGGTGGACCAGTACGGCAGCAGCACCGCCCTCAAGGCCAACTCTCTGCTCGAGTTCGAGCGCAACAACGAGCGTTACCAGTTCCTGCGCTGGGGACAGTCCGCCTTCCGCAACTTCAGCGTGGTACCGCCTGCCACCGGCATCTGCCACCAGGTGAACCTCGAGTACCTCGCCCAGGTCGCCATGGTGTCGCAGGCGGACGGCGAGGCGTGGGTCTTCCCCGACACGCTGGTGGGAACCGACTCGCACACCACCATGATCAACGGCCTCGGCGTGGTCGGCTGGGGGGTAGGGGGGATCGAGGCCGAGGCCGCCATGCTGGGGCAGCCCTGCTCCATGCTGATCCCCCAGGTGGTCGGTTTCCGCCTGACCGGCGCCTTGAGCCCGGGGGCTACCGCTACCGACCTGGTCCTGACCATCACCCAGATGCTGCGCAAAAAAGGGGTGGTCGGGAAATTCGTCGAATTCTACGGCCCTGGCGCCGCTTCCCTGAACATCGCGGACCGCGCGACCATCGGCAACATGGCCCCCGAGTACGGCGCCACCATCGGCGTCTTCCCGGTCGACGAGCAGACCATAGCGTACCTGCGCCTGACCGGCAGGGGCGCCATTGCCCCGCTGGTGGAGGCGTACTACCGTGAGCAGGGGCTGTGGCGCTGCGAGGAGCAACCTGAGCCGGTATTCTCCGACATCCTGGAGCTCGATCTCGCCGACGTCGAGCCTTCCCTTGCCGGCCCCATGCGCCCCATGGACAGGGTGAAGCTGAAGGAGGTGCGCGCCTCGTTCCGAAAGCAGCTGATCACCCTCAGGCAGCACGATGCCGCCCGGGTCGACAAGGAGACCTTGAACCGCTGGCTTGGCGAGGGGGGTTCCCCGGTCACCGTCACCCCCGAGCTCATGGAGCACGCCGACAAGACGCTGGGCCCCCTAGGGGAATGCGTCTCGGTGCGGCAGCCCGACGGCACAGCCTACAAGCTCTGCCACGGGTCCGTCGTCATAGCCGCCATAACAAGCTGCACCAACACGTCAAACCCTTCCGTGATGATCGGGGCCGGGCTTCTGGCCAGAAACGCGGTGCGGCGGGGGCTGCAGGTGAGGCCATGGGTGAAGACGAGCCTCGCTCCCGGCTCCAAGGTGGTGACGGATTACCTGGCTGCCGCCGGGCTCACCCCTTACCTGGACGCGCTTCGCTTCCACCTGGTCGGGTACGGCTGCACCACCTGCATAGGGAACAGCGGGCCACTTGCCGAGCATATCGCCAGGGCCGTGGTGGAGGGAGACCTCGCCGTCGCCGCCGTCCTGTCCGGCAACCGCAACTTCGAGGGGCGCATCAACAGCCATGTCCGGGCCAACTACCTCGCCTCCCCGCCGCTGGTGGTCGCCTATGCGCTGGCAGGCAACATCAACATCGACCTGACCCGCGACCCGCTCGGCATGGACCCCAACGGCGAGCCCGTCTACCTGAAGGACATCTGGCCGGACGACCAGGAGGTGTCCCGGCTGGTGCGAAGCTGCGTTCACGCCGACTCCTTCGCCGGCAACTACGCCGACGTCTTCAAGGGAGACGAGCAGTGGAACGGGCTCAAGGTGCCGCAGGGAGAGCTTTACCAGTGGCAAAAGGGCTCCTCCTACATAAAGGAACCCCCCTTTTTCACCGACCTCCCTGCCCGTCCCGAGCCGGTGCCCGACATCAAGGGGGCGCGGGTCCTGGCCCTTCTGGGAGACTCCATCACCACCGACCACATCTCCCCGGCCGGATCGATCGGCAAGGAGACGCCGGCGGGGCGCTACCTGGTCTCGCTCGGCATCCACCCCAAGGATTTCAACTCCTACGGCGCGCGGCGCGGAAACCATGAGGTCATGGTGCGCGGCACCTTCGCCAATACCCGGATCAGGAACCAGCTTGTCCCCGGGGTGGAGGGGGGTGTCACCAGGTGCTTCGCGCAGGGGGGAGGCGAAGGGGAGCAGATGTCCATCTTCGCTGCCGCAGAAAAGTATCGCGGCGGCGGCACGCCCCTGCTGGTCATCGCCGGCAAGGAGTACGGCACAGGCTCCTCGCGGGACTGGGCGGCCAAGGGGACCAAGCTGCTCGGGGTGCGGGCCGTGATCGCCGAGAGCTTCGAGAGGATCCACCGCTCCAACCTGGTCGGCATGGGGATACTGCCGCTGCAGTTCCTGCCGGGGCAGAACTACGGCAGCATCGGGCTGGACGGCACGGAGAGCTTCGAGCTGGAGGGGTTGGATGCGCTGGTGCCGGGACAGAACCTAGCGGTGAACTACACCGGGGTCGACGCATCTGCGGGAAGTTTTACCGTGCTGGTACGCATCGACACCTCCAACGAGCTCGATTACTACCGCCACGGCGGGATCCTGGCGTTCGTGTTGCGGCAGTTCCTGAAGTAGCGGCATCTATCACCTGTAGGAGCGGCATTCCTGCCGCGATTCGGCTGGGCCCGTCGCGGCAGGAATGCCGCTCCTACATCCGTTTCTCCCTCATCACGCTCCCGCCTCAAATTCCCTCTTGACCTTGATACCCCCTGGGGGTATCTTGACCCTCGTCGCATACCCCCACCGGGTATTTCCGAAGCAGGGAGAAAACGATGAGCGCCACCCGGAAAAGCAAGATGACCACGCGCGTAAAGCGCATCGCCGGCCAGGTAGCCGGCATCGAACGGATGCTCGAGGAGAAGCGCTACTGCGTCGACATCCTGAACCAGATCTCTGCCGTGCGCTCGGCCCTCGATGCGCTGGGAGTCGAGCTCCTCTCCAGCCATCTTGAGAACTGCGTGCTGGGCCATGGGGGCGACACCGCCCACGAGGAGTCCAAGCCGATGTCGCAACAGCAACTGCTGGATGAGGTGAAAACCGCGCTGTCGCGTTTTTTGAAGTAGCAATTGAGAAAGGAGAGAGCGATGTCGGAAAAAACGGTCTTACGTGACCCTGTCTGCGGCATGGAGCTGCCGGAGTCGGCCCCTTTGAGCGCCGATCACGCAGGTATTACCTACAAATTCTGCTCCACCGGCTGCAAGGAGAAGTTCGAGGCGGACCCGGACGGCTGCCTTGGCGCGAAGGCGCCCTCCAAGGCCGAACCGGCCGCAGCCGGAACCGTCGAACAGTGCGAGATGCCGCTTCTCGGCATGAGTTGCGCGGGTTGTGCCGGACGCATCGAAAAAACCCTGTCCGCCTCGCCGGGGGTCGTCACTGCCGCCGTCAACTTCGCGACCACGCGCGCCACGGTCAAATTCGACCCGCAGGTCACCGATCCGCAGTCGCTGCGCAAGGTAGTCCGGGACATGGGGTACGACGTGATCGAATCGTCGACGGGGGAGGGAGGGGACGAGGCGGGGATGCTCGAGGCCCAGTCGCAGGTGCATGAGGCCCAGTACCGGCGCAACCGGGTGAAGTTTTTCGCCGCCCTCTCCCTCACGCTCCCCATCGCCGTCCTTGCCATGGCCGGCCACGTCGTCCCTTCCCTGGCAGATCTGCTCGACTTCCCGGGGCGCGCCTGGGTCGAGCTTGCGCTGACTACGCCGGTGCTCTTCTGGGCCGGGCGCGAATTCTTCACCGGGGCCTGGGCCGCCGCCAGGCATCGGGTCGCGGACATGAACACGCTGGTGGCCCTCGGCACCTTGTCGGCCTACCTCTTCAGCCTGGCGGCAACCCTCTTCCCGCAGTGGCTCACGGCCGGGACTCCCGGCAGCGGCGACGCCGGACACATGGCTGCACCGGTCGGGGTCTACTACGAGGTGGCCGCCATCATCGTCACGCTCATCCTGATGGGACGCCTGCTCGAGGCCCGGGCCCGCTCTAAGACCAGCGGCGCCATCCATGCCCTGATAGGGCTGCAGCCGAAGCTTGCGCGGGTGCTTCGCGACGGCCGCGAGCAGGATATCCCGATAGCAGAGGTGCAGCTGGGCGACAACATACTGGTGCGGCCGGGCGAGAAGGTGCCGGTGGACGGCGAGGTGATCGAGGGTGCGTCCTCTGTCGACGAGAGCATGCTGACCGGAGAGCCGTTGCCGGTTCAGAAGAAGACAGGCGACGCCGTCATCGGCGCGACCTTCAACAAGACCGGTTCCTTCAGGATGCGCGCCACCAGGATCGGCAAGGACACGGTCCTGCAGCAGATCGTCAGGCTGGTGCAGCAGGCCCAGGGGAGCAAGGCCCCGATCCAGCGCATGGCCGACCTCATCGCGAGCTACTTCGTTCCGGTGGTCATCTCCCTCGCCATCGCAACCTTCGTGGTCTGGTTCGACATCTCGCCGCCGGACACGCGCCTCAACATGGCGGTGCTCACCTTCGTCTCGGTGCTGATCATCGCCTGCCCGTGCGCCCTGGGGCTTGCCACGCCGACCGCCATCATGGTGGGCACCGGCCGCGGTGCCCAGAGCGGAATCCTGATCAAGGGGGGCGAGGCACTGGAAACCGCCCACAAGCTGACCACCGTCGTGCTCGACAAGACCGGCACCATCACCCGCGGAGTCCCCTCGGTGACGGACATAGAGGCGGTCGGGATCGATCGGGACAGGCTGTTGCAACTGGCGGCCGCCGCCGAGGCGGGGAGCGAGCATCCGCTTGGCGAGGCCATGGTTCGCTCCGCCGACGAGAGGGGGTTGCCGCGCCTTGCTGCCCGTGATTTCAACGCCATTCCCGGTCACGGCATCGAGGCCCTGGTCGAGGAGAAGAAGGTGGTCATCGGCACTGCGCTGTTGCTGCGAAACCTGGGGCTCGATACAGACCCCGCCGGGGCCCACCGTCTGGCTGATCAGGGCAAGACGCCGATATTCGTTGCCATAGACGGCGCCTTTGCCGGGATCATCGCCATATCCGACCCGATCAAGGAAGGTTCGGCGGCCGCCGTGAAGAGGCTGCACGACCTGGGTCTCGAGGTGATCATGCTGACCGGCGACAACAGCCGCACGGCGAACTCGATCGCCCGCCAGGTCGGCGTCGACCGGGTGGGCGCCGAAGTGTTGCCCGACGCGAAAGGCGAGGAGATCAGGAAACTGCAGGCTCAGGGGAAGGTGGTGGCCATGGTGGGCGACGGCATCAACGACGCTCCGGCGCTGGCCCAGGCCGATGTCGGCATCGCCATGGGGAGCGGGACCGACGTGGCCATCGAGGCGGCCGACATCACCCTGGTGCGCGGCGACCTGAACGGGGTGATCTCCAGCATCGCCCTCTCCAGGGCGACCATCGCCAACATCAAGCAGAACCTGTTCTTCGCCTTCTTCTACAACGTCCTGGGGATACCCGTCGCGGCAGGGCTGCTTTATCCGCTGACCGGCTGGCTCTTGAGCCCGATCATCGCATCGCTTGCCATGGCGCTCTCCTCGGTGAGCGTCGTCACCAACGCCCTGCGCCTGCGCGGGTTCACCGTGGAAAGGAGTTAAGACATGGATCTGGCCCAGATAATCGTGACCGTCTCCGGGGGGGCGCTGATCGCGCTCACGCTCTGGTTCTTTTTCGGCAAAAAAGTTGACAAGAAAAGCGTTGCCGGCGGGGCTGGCTACGCCTGCCCCATGCACCCCTGGATCACCAGCAACGACCCGGCCGCCGATTGTTCCATCTGCGGGATGAAGCTGGTGAGAAGCGACGAGGGGGGCGGTTGACGCTCCGGTTTGTCGAATATTCCCCAGACGGCGTCGAATATTCCCCCGGGCACGGCGCCTTCCTTGCCGCGGCCGGAAGAAAACGGCCGACGAATCGGCGGCTTCCAGGATCTGCCCGGTTTGGCACGACACTTGATAGGACAGTTGCTCGTAGTCGTTGATAGAAGGAGGTGCTGCGGGGCTGACTGGGCGGCTCCGCGGCATCTCCCTCGCCGGCTTCTGAGCCAATGATCGCGGCAGGAATGCCGCTCCTACAGGCGCCCCCCGCCGGAATGCGAGGGGGCGATCTCTAACTCCTAAAGCTTTATGGAGAACCGATGAAACTGCACACGATCTCGATCAACAACCTGAAACGCCGCAAGGCAAAGATGGCCTTTCTCACCATCGGTCTCATGGTGGGCATTGCCACCATCGTCACCCTGGTGACCCTGACCAGTTCCATGTCCACCGACATCGAGCAGAAGATGGACGAGTTCGGCGCCAACATCCTGATCACCCCGCAAAGCAACGGCCTCGCCATGAACTACGGCGGCATCAGCCTGGGCGGCGTGACCTTCGACCAGCGCGAGATCAGGCAGGAGGACCTGGAAAAGATCAAGACCATCAAGAACCACGCGAACATCTCGGCCGTCTCCCCGAAGGTGATCGGCGGTATCAAGATCGGCACCCACGATGTGCTGCTGGTCGGCGTCGACTTCGCCAGCGAGCTGAAGATGAAGCAGTGGTGGCAGATCTTCGGAGACGCGCCCAAGGGGGAGAACGAGATCCTCCTGGGAAGCGACGCCTCCAGCGTGCTCAACGCGAGCTCCGGCGACACGCTGGAGATGAAGGGGGAAACCTTCAAGGTGGCAGGCGTGCTGGACCAGACCGGATCCCAGGACGACGCCCTCGTGTTTGCCGCTCTCCCGAAGGCCCAGAAGCTGCTCGGCAAGGAAGGGAAGATCACCATGGCCGAGGTCGCGGCCCTCTGCTCCGGCTGCCCCATCAGCGACATGGTGACCCAGATTGCCGAGAAGCTGCACGACAGCAAGGTCTCGGCCATACAGCAGGTGGTGGAGGGGCGGCTGAAGGCGCTGGACCAGTTCAAGCGCTTCTCTTACGCCATGGCGGGGGTGGTCGTCTTCATCGGCTCGCTGATCGTTTTCGTCACCATGATGGGGAGCGTCAACGAGCGCACTACCGAGATCGGCGTGTTCCGCGCCATAGGCTTCCGCAAAAGCCACATCATGCGCATCATCCTGCTGGAAGCGGCGCTGGTCAGCCTGCTGGCCGGGGCGCTCGGCTATGCCGCTGGCATGGGCGTGGCCAAGGTGGCGCTCCCGTTCATGGCTGAGAGCAAGAACGCGGCCCTGATCTGGGACCCGACCGTCGCCTTCGGCTCGATCGGGCTGGCTGTTCTGCTTGGCCTTCTCGCCAGCCTCTACCCTGCGCTGCATGCCAGCAAGATGGACCCGACCGAAGCCCTGCGGGCACTTTAGACGAGGAATTTATGGCCATCATAGAAATCAAGAACGTGAAGAAGCAGTACCAGACAGGCTCGGACGTGGTCGAGGCGCTGCGCGGCGTCGACATCAGCATAGAGGCGGGCGAGTTCATCACCATCATGGGGCAATCGGGCTCCGGCAAGAGCACGCTCCTCTCGGTGCTGGGGGGGATGAACCACCCGACCAGCGGCGAGGTGGAGATGGCCGGGGTGAAGCTGTACCAGCTGGGGAGCGAGAAGCTGGCTGATTTCCGTGCACAGAAGCTGGGCTTCGTGTTCCAGTCCTTTCACCTGATCCCTTACCTGACCGCGCTGGAAAACGTGATGCTGCCCCTTGCCATAGTCAAGATGACCACGGCCGCCAAGAGGGAGGCCGCCCGGCAGGCGCTGGAGCGGGTCGGCCTTGGGGGGAAGAAGGACCGCCTCCCCAACCAGCTCTCCGGCGGCGAGCAGGAGCGCGTCGCCATAGCGAGGGCTATCGTCAACAACCCGCACATCCTTTTGGCGGACGAGCCTACCGGCAACCTGGACTCGAAGACCAGCGAGGAGGTCATGGCGCTGTTCCGTCAGCTGAACGAAGCCGGCCAGACGGTGGTCATGGTCACGCACAACCCGGAAAACGGCGCCTACTCGGACAGGACCATCCACCTGAAGGACGGCTTGGTAAGCGCCTAGCCGCACGGGAGGCGAGCGATGGCGAAACGGCCTGGTGCCCCGCAGGCCGTGGATGCCGGCAGAATCGAAAAGGGAAGCACCGGCAATCGCGGCAGGAATGCCGCTCCTACAGGGAGGACGCTTTGACGGGCGCTCGCGCATCGAACTGGTGACTTGACCTGTCACGCGCTTCCCGGCAATCGCGGCAGGAATGCCGCTCCTACAGTATCTGTTCCATTTGCCTTTGAAGTTCCCTTTGCCTATGAAGTTCGATTCTCTCTGCGCTCTCTGCGTACTCTGCGGTAGACGAAGATCCACAAAAAAGAATCTGAAGGACACAAGATATTGGTTGTGTCCTTCAGATTTTTGCTTTTGTGACGAATATATCTGTCAATGGCTGCGTCACTTGCCGCAACGTGTATAATATTCGACTGTTAGTGCCGAATATCCTTCTTTCTTGTCCTGTCGCCAAGACAAAGTACCTGAAACACCGTTGGTTGCGAATCGGGCACGAAACGTGTAATACCATAGCCGCACCTATTGCCAAGTCTCTGGAGTCACCATGAAATACCGGCTATTGTCGCTCTACCTGTTGCTCATCGCCCTTGCATCGGTCCAGGCCGTCCATGCCGAACCCGCGACTTCGTCACCGGAAAGCCTTGCACAGCTGGTCGATACCGCCCTTGCCGACAACCCTGAGTTGAAGTCGTCCACCGCACGCTGGGAGATGTACCGCAACCGCGTGAAGCAGGCCGGCGCGCTGGAAGACCCCATGCTGATGCTGAAGATCCAGAACGCACTGATCAAGGACCCGCTCAGCTTTACCGCCGACAGCATGACCCAGAAGGTGATCGGCATCAGTCAGCAGCTCCCCTTCAGCGGGAAGAGGCAGCTCAGAGAGGAAATCGCCGCCAAGGAGGCCGAGACCTACCGCTGGAGCATCGAGGAGCGCAAGCTGGAACTGGCCCGGATGGTGAAAGAGAGCTACTACCAGATCTTCTTCACCGACAAGTCGCTCGGCATCCTTGAGAAAAACATCAGGATCCTCGACGACTTCATCGCGCTGGCTCAAACCAAGTACTCGGTCGGCCAGGGTGCGCAGCAGGACATCTACAAGGCGTTACTGGAGCGCTCGCGCATGCTGGACATGAAGATCTCCCTTGAACAGCAGCGCAGGAGCCTCGAGGTGACGCTCAATTCCTTGCTGAACCGCCCCCAGACCACCAGGGTAGGCACCGTACCCGACTTCAAGCTGACCCCTCTGGCCCTGACCGCAGAGCAACTCAGGGACATCGCAAAGGAGAACCGCCCGATGCTCAGAAGCATCCAGGCGCAGATAGAGAAGGGAAGGGCGGGACACCTGCTGGCGCAAAAGGAGTATTACCCGGATTTCAACGTCTCCTTCGAGTACATGCAGCGCCAGCGCGCCATGGGAAGCGACGGTTCCGACATGTATTCGCTGGGGGTGACCTTCAACCTCCCCGTACAGAAGATGCGGCGCCAGGCGATGCTGGCCGAGTCCTCTTCCGAGGTGAACATGGCCGATGCCGAGCTGGACGGCGTCTGGAACACCATCAATTCGGGGATCAGCGACCTGCTGGCCCAACTGGAGCGGCGCAGGAAGCTGATCGACCTCTACAGCACCGGGATCATCCCGCAGGCCGAGCAGTCGCTGGAGTCGGCGGTCATCGGGTACCGGGTGAACAAGGTCGATTTCCTGACCCTGCTCGACAACCGCGTCATCCTTTTCAACTACGAGCGGGAATACTACGACTCCATGGCCGATTACCAGATGAAGCTCGCCCAGCTGGAAGCGCTCATCGGTGACGAGTTGCAGTAGCAGTGCGAACCGGCCTGCCCCTGCTGCACAAACTGAAATTTAATTCCACCCGCGAGGTATGACAATGAAACGAAGCATGAAGGTTGCAATCCCCATAGTTCTGGTCCTGGTAGCGGCAGCCGCAGGAGGATATTACCTGTGGCAGCAAAAGCACGAGCCTACCGGGGCGGATAAGAGCGCCAAGGCGGAGGTCGTGCAGTACACCTGCGCCATGCATCCCTTCATCCTCAAGGACAAGCCGGGGACCTGCCCGATCTGCGGGATGCAACTGATCAAGAAGGTGGAGGGGACCCAGGCGACTGCCGAGGAGCAGAAGATGCTGGGACACGTCTCGCTGTCGCCGACCCAGGCGGTCATGGCAAACGTCGCCACGGTGGTGGCCGATTTCGCCCCCCTTGCCAAGGAGATCAACGCGACCGGCATCGTGCAGTACGACCAGTCCAGGCAGGCCAAGGTGACGGCCTGGGTGGCGGGGCGCATCGACAAGCTGAACGTGAACACGGTAGGCGCCTACGTGTCCAAGGGGAGGCCGGTTGCCGAGATATACTCCCCCGATCTCGTCGCGGCTCAGCAGGAGTACCTGCTCGCCCTGAAGAGCCGCGAGCAGTTCCAGAAGTCCTCCATCGCATCGATCTCCCAGGGGGGCGAGGGGCTGGTCGCCTCGGCCCGGCAGAGGCTGAAGCTCATGGGGGTGAGGGACGAGCAGATCGCGGGGCTCCAGAGGGCGGGGCATCCCAACATCAGGCTCCCCATCTACACGCCTCTTTCCGGCGTGGTGATCGAGAAGATGGTCCAGGAAGGGCAGTACGTGGAGTTGGGCATGCCGCTTTTCAGCATCGCCGATCTCTCCAACATCTGGGTGGAGGTCGATGTCTACGAGAACGAATTCGCCTTCGTGAAGATGGGGCAGCGGGTCGAGATCATCTCCCAGTCCTACCCGGGAAAGAGCTTCTCCGGCCGCGTCTCCTTCATCTACCCGTTCCTCGACCCGAAGACCCGCACCGTGAAGGTGAGGGTGGAACTGGCGAACCCGGGACTCAGGCTGAAACCGGACATGTTCGTGACCGCCCGGATCAAGGCTCCCCTGGGTGACTCGCTGGTGGTGCCGAGCACCGCTCTCATGGATACCGGCACGCGGCAGGTGGTATGGGTCGAGTCGCAGCCGGGGATGTTCGAGCCGCGCGACGTGCAGGTCGGCGCCAGGGTGGGTAACCAGGTGCAGATCCTCTCCGGCCTGAACCGCGGAGACAAGGTGGCTGCCTCGGGGGGGTACCTGATCGATTCGGAGTCCCAGTTGACCGGCGGCAGCGGCGCGCATCAGGGGCACGGCGCGGCCACGCCCGCTCCGGGAGCGGCACCGGCGGCACCGGGCGCCCCCGCGGCGCCGGCCGCGCCGAAGAAGAACGACGGCATGGGCATGGACGACATGAAGATGTGAGGCGGCAGCGTCCGGGCGCCCCGCGCTGCGCCCCCCGCTTCACCTCCTGGCCTTTAAGACTTGTCCGGGCATTACCACTGAGCACTGAGGTTTTAAATGATCGAGAGAATCATCGAATATTCCGCCCGCAACCGCGTCATCATCCTCATGATGTTCGCCCTGCTGATCGCCTGGGGCATCTGGGCTGTCTACAAGACGCCGGTAGACGCCATCCCGGACCTCTCCGACAACCAGGTCATCGTCTTCACCGACTACGCCGGCCGCTCGCCACAGGTGGTCGAGGACCAGGTCACCTATCCGCTGGCCGTCAACCTGCAAGGGCTTCCCAAGGTCCGCGCCGTGCGCGCCTCCTCCGCGTTCGGCTTCTCCATGATCTACGTGATCTTCGAGGACGACGCGGACATCTACTGGGCGAGGACCCGCGTCCTTGAGCGGCTCAACTACGCGTCCTCGCTGCTCCCCCCGGGGGTGGTCCCAACGCTCGGGCCGGACGGCACCGGGGTGGGGCACGTGTTCTGGTACACCCTGGAGGGGAAAGGGTACGACCTGGAGCAGTTGCGCACCCTGCAGGACTGGTTCGTCCGCTACCAGCTGAACACGGTCCCCGGCGTCGCCGAGGTCGCCTCCATCGGCGGTTTCGTGCGCGAGTACCAGGTGGACCTGGACCCTCACCGCCTGTTCGCCTACAACATCAAGGTGAGCCAGGTCATGGAGGCGATCAAGCGCTCCAACAACGACGTCGGCGGCCGGCTCCTGGAACAGGCGGACGCCGAGTTCCTGATCCGCGGGCGCGGCTACATCAAGTCGCCGGCCGACCTGGAAAACGTCGTGGTCGGCGCCGACATGCGGGGCACTCCCGTCTATGTCCGCAATCTCGGCACGGTGCAGATGGGGGGCGCCATCCGGCGCGGCATGCTGGACATGAACGGCGAAGGCGAGGCGGTGGGCGGCATCGTGGTCATGCGCTACGGCGAGAACGCCAAGGACGTCATCGACCGCGTCAAGGAGAAGATCGCCTCGCTGGAGAAGGGGCTTCCTCCCGGCGTGAAGATCATGGTCTCTTACGACCGCTCCGACCTGATCGAGAGGGCGATCCACACCCTGAAGGCCTCCCTGATCGAGGAATCGATCGTCGTCTCGCTGGTGATCCTGGTGTTCCTGCTCCACTTCCAAAGCGCCCTGGTGATCGTGCTCACGCTCCCCATCGCGGTGCTGTTCTCCTTCATCACCATGAAGCTTCTGGGCGTCAGCTCCAACATCATGTCCCTGGGGGGGATCGCCATCGCCATCGGCGTCCTGGTCGATGCCGGGGTCATCATGGTCGAGAACTGCTATCGGCACCTCTCCGAGATGCCGCCGGAGGAGCGCAAGGAAAAGCGGCTGGAGGTGATCATCGCCTCGGCCAAGCAGGTGGGGCGCGCCATCTTCTTCTCGCTCGCCATCATCATCCTCTCCTTCATCCCGGTGTTCCTGCTGGAGGGACAGGAAGGGAAGATGTTCCACCCGCTCGCCTTCACCAAGACCTTCTCCATGATGGGGTCCGCGCTCATCGCCATCACCCTGGTGCCGGTGCTGATGTACTACTTCATGCGCGGCAAAATGCCGCCGGAGAGCTCTAACCCCGTCTCCACTTTCTTCATCAAGCTCTACTCGCCGGTGATCCGGTGGGTGCTCAAGTTCAAGAAGACCACCATCGCCTTGAACGTGGCGGCGCTCCTGATCGCCGTGCCGATGTTCATGAGTATAGGGAGCGAGTTCATGCCCCCCCTGGACGAGGGGTCGCTCCTCTACATGCCGGTGACGCTCCCCAACGTCTCGATAAACGAGGCGAAGAGGCTGATACAGGTGCAGGACAAGATCATCAAGAGCGTCCCCGAGGTCGAGCACGTGCTCGGCAAGGTGGGTCGTGCCGAAACCTCCACCGACCCGGCGCCTGTCTCCATGTTCGAGAGCATCATCATCCTGAAGCCGAAGGATAAGTGGAGGGCGGGCGTCACCAAGGCCGACATCGTGGCCGAGCTGGACGGCAGGCTGCAGCAGATTGGGGTCAGGAACGGCTGGACCCAGCCGATCATCAACCGGATCAACATGCTCTCCACCGGGGTGCGTACCGATCTGGGCGTGAAGATCTTCGGCAACGACCTCGCCGTGCTGAAGGACCTGGCGGTGCAGGCTGAAGGGATACTGAAGGGTGTGCCGGGCGCTGCCGATGTCGTGGCCGAGAGGGTGACCGGCGGCAACTACATCGACATAGACATAGACCGCGAGGCGGCAGCGCGCTACGGCGTGAACGTCGGGGACATCCAGGAGGTGATCTCCACGGCGCTTGGCGGCGAGACGCTCTCCACCTCCGTCGAGGGGCGCAACCGCTTCCCGATCCGTATCCGCTACATGCGCGAGATGCGGGACGACATCCCCTCGATACAGCGCATACTGGTCTCAGGCATGGACGGCGCGCAGGTGCCGCTGTCGCTGGTGACGAAGCTAAAGGTCTCCACCGGCGCCCCCGAGATCAACAGCGAGGGGGGGCTCTTGCGCTCCATCGTCTTCCTGAACGTCAGGGGGCGCGACATGGGCGGGTTCGTAGGGGAGGCCAAGACGGTCCTGGAAAAGCAGCTGAAGCTTCCGCCGGGATACTACGTCGCCTGGTCGGGGCAGTGGGAAAACCAGGTGCGCGCCAAGGCAAGGCTCCAGCTGCTGGTGCCGGCGGGGCTCGTGATCATCTTCGTACTGCTCTTCTTCACCTTCCACTCGGCTCTCGAGGCGAGCATGGTCATGCTCTCGGTGCCGTTCGCGCTGGTCGGGGGGGTGTACCTGGTGTGGCTTTTGGGGTACAACATGTCGGTCGCGGTATGGGTCGGGTTCATCGCCCTGTACGGGATCGCCGTCGAGACCGGCGTGGTCATGGTCATCTATCTGCACGAGGCGCTCGACAAGCGGCTTCTGAAGGGGCCGGTCACCGAGCAGGATATCTACGACGCCACCTTCGAAGGGGCGGTGCTGAGGCTCAGGCCGAAGCTGATGACCGTTGCCGTCGCGCTGCTCGGCCTGGTCCCCATCATGTGGTCCACCGGCACCGGTGCCGATGTCATGAAGCCCATAGCCGCCCCGATGATCGGCGGGATGATCTCGTCCGCGGTCCACGTCCTCATCATGACGCCGGTCATCTTCGTACTGATGAAGGTGCGTGATCTGAGGAAGGGGAGGCTGAAGTACTCGGGGATGAAGCACTAAAGCGGCCAGCGAGCCGTTGCAGCAGCGGGTTCCTGCAGCGCGGCCGGGGCCTCGATAGCAGAATATGCGACGCCGTCGTGTGCAATATTCTGCACAGGGAGAATTACCTTTTTGTGCAGTCGCGCGATGTCACATACTTAGCCGTTGGCACGACACATGCTAAACAAGCCAGCAAGAAACCTTAAACCAAAAGGAGACCACAGATCATGAAGAAATTTGCCGTTCTTGTAGCTGCCGCATTGTCCCTGTCCGCCCCGATGACCGTCCTTGCCGCTGTCGGGCATGGTGACATGAAGATGGATCATGGCAGCCATAAAAGTGACGTTGCCCACGAGGAAGTGGTCAACGGCGTAAAGGCCACCTTCAAGGTCATAAGCATGAAGGAGCACCTGAAGGCGATGAAGATGGAGATGCCCAAGGGGCTGAAGGAAACCCACCACCTCATGGTCGAGTTCAAGGACGCCAAGACCGGCAAGGCGCTGACCGAAGGCGATGTGAAGGTGAAGGTACAGGGACCGGACAAGGCCGAGCAGACCAAGGACATGATGGGGATGGAAGGGCACTTCGGCGCCGACTTCGACCTGTCCCAAAAAGGGAAGTACGGCGTCATGAGCAAGTTCAAGCTCAAAGACGGCCAGGTACGCAGCTCCAAGTTCTGGTACACCGTGAAGTAATAAGGCTAAAAAGAGGGGCGATCCGGCAGGACAAAGAGGATCGCCCCTCAACCGTTCCTGCCCGCAACTCTCGCCGCGGCCCCTTCCTTCATCGTCTGTATGAGCGGCATTCCTGCCGCGAAGCCTGTCGCGAATCGCGGCAGGAATGCCGCTCCTACGGGTGACGGCCTCCGCTTGCAGCCAGCTTCCGGGTGGACGACACGGGTGGGGTGTCCGTTTTTTCTGCTGGTCTTTTCTCTGGAAATAGCATAAATGGAATATGCAAATTTAAGATTAGGTGCCCGATCTATGCGATATATGAAAACCGCGCTTGCCGTCTTGTTCTTTGCCGCGCTTGCTGCCTGCACCTCGGCCGACCGGCAGGAAGCCGAGAAGCAGGGGTCCGTGTCGGCGACCAGGGACTTCGTCAGGCACTTCGGCCCTGCACCCTCTGTCGACAAGGGAACATGCTATGCCTTTGTCATCTACTTCCCTTCAGCCAGGGAACCCGGCAAGGTCGTGCCTTTCCCCTTTTTCAGTTTCGATCAGGCGAGCCTGAAGAAGGTGGCGCTCGGGAAATTGGTCGGCGGCATGGGAGAGCTGAAAGCGTATCGGGGGGAGATTTCCCAACCCTTTCCCCCGGGCACCAGGGTGCTCAATGTCGTCCAGGCAGACGGCAAAGTCACGGCAAACTTCAGCAAGGAGCTGGCCGGCGCCAAGCTGGATGCTGTAACAAAGCGCGCCGTGGCCAACGCCATCGTTCTTACCCTGCGCCAGTTCGAAGGGGTGTCTGCCGTAGCGATACAGGTGGAAGGGGCGCAGGACGACCTGGACAAGCAGGCCGGAAAGGGCGATGAGGGTGCCGTGGTGCAACTCGCGGCGCCGCGCCTGCTGGGTGTGGTCGCCATGAAGGAGAAGGGGGAGAGCGATGTCGAGGAGATCGACGTCTTCTTCGACCGTCCGGTCCGGATCAACCAACTGGTCGTCGCAGGCGCGGATGGTAAGCAGTTCCAGGGAGACGTCTACCACTCCATATTCGACATGGCGGGGGTGCTGAAGCCGAAGGATCCCGCCCTGTTAAAGGCCGGCCTCCCGGTAAAGGTGCGTTGGAACGTTACCGACAATCTTGGACGCAGCGCATCGGGTGAAAATGAAGTGCACCTTGAAGTAAGGGAGCACTGACAAGGAGAGGGGGAGTTTCATGAAGTCGGTTGTGATAATTTTGGCAGGCGCGATGTTCCTTGCATCCGCAACGATGGCGTTGGCCGTGGATGCGGATGGGCACGGCCACGGCAAGGAGCCGGGCGGGAAACAGCACGGAAAACATCGCCAGGACGCCCAGATGGCCAGGCTGCACAAGATGATGCCCAGGTACGCCCGGGCGCAGGTAAGTATCGATTCCGCACTCCGGAGAGGCGACCGGCTGGCTATTGCCAAGGAAACCGCCTACCTCTTATCCACAACCGCCGACCTGAAGCAATCGAAGCCTCACAAGAATCCCGGGGGGGTGGAGGAGTTCAAAGAAATTGCCGCCGGTTTTGAGCTCGATGTGAAACTGACCGCGGACTCCGCGAAAAGAGGGGATCTCGCAGGGGCCAAGGCAGCATTTGCCAGCGCCCGGAAACAGTGCGATGCGTGCCATAAGAGGTTCAGGGATTAAGGTCGCTGCCATCCGGGCCGGTAGCCGGCTCCTCCCTCCCTGCCATGCCCGGGGGAGGAGCTGCAACCGGCCGACGCAGGCCGGCAATGGCCGGGCGAGTCCGAGTCCCATCGGTTAACAGGAAGCGCATGTTCAAAAAAGCCACCTTGATAATCGGGATCTTCGTTACCTGCTCCCTGCTCTGGTTCGCCGTCTACGACTACCGCCAGGCAGTCCCTATCGCCGAAGAGAACCTGCGCGGGACGGCCCTTTCCCTCGCGTCCGCCATTGAAAACCTCGCGACGCATGATCCCACCCTTGCGGCTCTCGCCGATTTCCGCCCAGGCGACATCGCCTTCTTTGCCCTGGTCGACCGCCGCGGCATCTACCGGTTTCACTCCAATCCTGACCTGGTCGGCACCTCCATGAACAGGGCCCCCTCCAGGGAGATGCAGCCCCCGGCAAGGTCGGAAGAGCGCGTGGCGCTCGGCACCGGGGAGCTTGCCTACCAGGTAGTCGCACCGGTGAACCTTCCCCGCGAGACCCTTTCCCTCCATCTGACCCTGCATACCTATAGGGCCGACGCCGTCGTGCGGCGGGCGAATCTCAACGTGACCGTCCTCCTTGGCCTCGTTGTCGCCGGTTGGATACTGAGCCTGGGGCTTTACCGCTATGCCCGCAGGGAGGAACTGCACCAGGTCGAACTGGCCCGCAAGGAGAGCCTGGCAAAACTGGGCGAGATGGGCGCTGTGCTTGCACATGAGATCAGGAACCCGCTGGCAGGCATAAAGGGTTTCGCACAGGTCATAGCGGGGAAACCGCAGGAGCCGCGCAACAGCGTCTTCGCAAAGAGCATAGTGACCGAGGCGGTACGGCTGGAAAACCTGGTCAGCGAGCTTCTTGCCTACGCGTCGAGCGACGCCCTTTCCCGGACCCCGCTCGACCTCTCCGAACTGCTCGACCATACCGTCTCGCTGCTTGCCCCCGAGGCTGCCGCATTGAAGGTCGCCGTAGCCAAGAAGAGCCCGGCGAACCTTCCCCTGACCGGCAACAGGGACAGGCTGGAGCAGGTGCTGCTCAACCTTGGCAGGAACGCGCTTCAGGCCATGCCCTCAGGAGGGGTGCTCGAACTCGCGGCGGCCCCGGCCGGCAAGGACGCCGTCGTCACCGTAAAGGACTCGGGACAGGGCATATCGGCTCAGGATCTCCCCATGGTGTTCGAGCCTTTTTTCACCACCAAGGCGAGAGGGACCGGTTTGGGTCTCGCGCTGTGCAAAAAGATCGTCGAGGAGCACGGCGGCGGCATCTCCCTGGAAAGCCGTCTCGGCCGGGGAACCACGGTGACAGTAACCCTGCCGCAGTGCCGGGTGATTTCATAGGAGCGGACATGAAGGGGAACATTCTGGTTGTGGAGGACGATGAAACCTTCCGGGCTTTTCTGCAGACCATCCTGGAGGACGACGGGCACGAGGTGGAGGCGGTCGACGACGGCACCAAGGCCCTGCGGATGCTTAGGCAGGGGAGCTTCGACCTCGTGGTCTCCGACCTCAAACTCCCGGGAAAGGGGGGGCTGGAACTCTTCCGCGAGTCGAGGGCGGACCCTGCTGCGCCGCAGTTCATCTTCCTGACCGCCTACGGCAAGGTGGAAGAGGCAGTTGCCGCCATAAAGGCGGGAGCCGTCGATTTCCTCTCCAAGCCGCTGCACGATCCCGACGCGCTGCTGAAGCTGGTTAACAGGGCGATCGAGGCCCGTACTCGGGCGCGGGATTACCTGTCGCTCAAGGAATCGGAAGCGGCGGGGCTGCCGCCTGAAGAGCTGATCTTCGCGGGAGAGGCGATGCGCCCGCTGCGTCAGCTGGTGCTCGATGTCGCTGACACCATGGCCAACGTGCTGATCCTGGGCGAAAGCGGGACCGGGAAGGAGCTGGTGGCCAGGACCATACACCTGCTGAGCTCCAGGAAAAAGGCCCCCTTCATCGCCTTGAACTGTGCCGCCATCCCTGAAAACCTCCTGGAGAGCGAGCTCTTCGGTCACGAGAAAGGGGCCTTCACCGGCGCCGTCCAGGCGCGGCAGGGCAAGTTCGAGCTGGCCAAGGGGGGCACCGTCTTCCTGGACGAGGTCGGGGAGATGCCGCTTCCGTTGCAGGCGAAGCTGCTGCGCGTGATACAGGAAAGGGTGTTCGAGCGGGTAGGGGGAGGGAGGGAGATCCGGGCGGAGATCCGTCTGGTCGCCGCCACCAACCGCAACCTCAGGGAAGAGGTGTCCCTGCGGCGCTTCCGCGAGGACCTGTTCTACCGCCTGAACGTATTCCCGCTGCAGCTCCCCCCGCTCAGGGAGAGATCCGATGCCGTAGCGCTTCTGACCGAGTACTTCATCCAACGCTTCAGCCGGCAGCTCGGCAAGGAGCTGAAGGGGATCGACCACGAGGCCATGGTGGCGCTGAAAAGGTACCACTGGCCGGGGAACATCCGCGAACTGCAAAACGTGCTGGAGCGGGGGGTGATCCTGTCGAGGGACCTGGTAAGGGTGGGGGCGCTCCCCGAGGAGCTGCTGCGCAAGCCTCGGCAGGAAAACCTGGACAGCCGCGAGCGCCTCAAGCAAGCGGAAAAAGAGATGGTCGGCGAGGCGGTCAGAAAACACGGCGGCAACCGGCGTCTTGCGGCGGAGGAGCTCGGCGTCTCACGGCGAACGCTCCAGTACAAGCTGAAAGAATACGGCTTTCTAGATGAGGTGTGAGGTGGTGCAATTTCGCCTCCAACCGGTGCAAAGGATTGCACCGTTTCGGCCGCTCCGACTGACCCCTTTGGGGGGAAGTCCGCCGTTAATCAGCCACTTAGCCGGGCGCGCGCTGTTGGTACGGACCTTGAAAACTCCCTTGGTAAACCATATCAAAGGAGGATGCCTGTTGAAGGAATCACGAAGCCCCGGGAGGCCGACAGTGGCGGCTGGTATCGGAAGGGAGGTGGGCGCATGAAAAGCCTTACGGCGGCGATGTTGTTGATGTGCTGTTTCCCTTTTTTGTCCGGTTGCTGCATGTTTCGCCCGATGTGGTGATTTTCTTGCGTGCAGGCGTGATCTGCCGAACAGCTCGCGATTGTTCGGCTCCCGGGTAGGGAAGCTTAAGGTAGGATGGAGTCGGTTTTTTATGGCAACGGGACGTTTTTTCTCAATCCTCATGCTGACGGTATTGGCAAACTGCCTGATGCTCGCTCCAGCCTCGGCCGGTTTCTTCGGTTTCGGCTCGGACGACAAGGGGAAGAGCGGCCTCGACCTCAGCCGCGGGTACGACCTGAACACGGTCGGCACCGTATCGGGACGGGTAACGGCCTTGCCGCGCCAGGCTGAAAGCGAGCACTACGTGATCGAGGTCGAGGACGTCTCGGGACCGGTGCAGGTGAGCGTCGGTCCCGGGTCCTTCTGGGAGAAGAAAGGCATCCCGATCCGCCTGAACGACGAGATCAGCGCCAAGGGGGCGAGGGCGCAGGGGCAGGATGGAAAGGCGTACCTGATGACCCGTACGCTGGTCAACCGGACCACGGGTGGCCAGCTGGAGCTTCGCAGCGAAAGGGGAGAGCCGGTCTGGTCGGGGAGGGGAGCGGCCGGCGTGGGACAAATGCGGTCGCAGGAAGGGCAGAGGTTCCAAGGCGGTGGCTTCATGCGCGGCGGCGGAGGAATGATGGGCGGCGGGGGGATGATGCGGCGCTGATTACCTCAATCCCAGCGCCTTACGCCACGGAGCACCAATGAAAAACCTGTTTCATCGCTGGAAGATGCTTTACTTTTTGACGGTGGTTTCCTGCCTGTCGCTTGCCGGCCGGGCGCATGCCGATCGCCCTGCCTTCTCCCTGGGGCTCGGCTTCGAGGTTGCCTCGGGCAGGTACGGAACCGGAACCACTGCTGATTCCGTCTATCTCCCGGTGACGTTCGCCGTCTACCCGACGCAGCGGCTCGGCTTCTCCGTGGAGATTCCCTACGTCTACCAGAGCAGCTCAGCCGTGAACACCACGGTCTTCATGGGGGGATCCCGGATGGCCGGCATGCAGAAGCAGCCGGCTGCCATGACCGGTTCCCCTATGGGGGGCGGGACTCCGGGCTCGGGGATGTCCGACACCTCCGGCACCACGGGCTCTACGTCCACCGCGACTTCCGGCAGGCCGAACGAGTCGCACGGCGGGGTGGGGGACATAACGGCGAAGGTGGGGTATGTGCTTGTGCCGGAAGGGGATCTCGTGCCGAGGGTCAGGCCCTACCTTTTCGTGAAGATCCCCACGGCGGAAAGGGACCATGCCTTGGGTACCGGCGAATTCGACGAGGGATTCGCCGTGGAGCTCTCGAAGCAGATGGGAAGTTGGTACTCATTCGCAGAGGCGGGGTACACCTTCCAGGGAGCATCGCCGCTGCTCCCCCTCAAGGACTACTTGAGCTACAGCGCCGGAGCCGGCTATGTTTTCGGAGAAAGATTTCTCCCGATGTTCGTGCTGAAAGGGTCGGAAGCACCCGTGGAGGGTGCGGGCGACCTGTTGGAGATGAGGCTGAAACTGAAGTACCTGGCCACGTCGCAGACGGGAATCGAGGGGTATGTTGCCAAAGGGGTGACCCGCAGCAGCCCTGATTACGGTAGCGGCCTTGCGATATTCTACGATTTCTAAATCAGACAAAAGAGAGGGTACTACTATGAACAAAACAGTTTTGGCGGCATCGCTCGCCGCCGCAGCCATGATTGCGGGATGCGGCGGCAGCGGTTCCACCCCTGCGGCCACCACGGTCGCCGGCAAGGTCGCCGACGGATACCTGGAAAAAGCCACCGTGTTCCTCGATAAAAACGGCAATTACCGGCCCGACACCGGCGAGCCCTCGACCGCTACCGATGCCAACGGCGCCTACGTCCTCGCCGTCGATCCGGCCGACGTCGGAAAGTACCCCATCGTCGCGCTCGCCGTCGCCGGCGTCACCATCGACAGGGACAACCCCGGCGTACCCATCGCTCGCAGCTACCTGCTCAGCCTTCCCAAGGAGAGCGTGTTCGGTAATGTCAGCAGCAACTTCATAAGCCCCATGTCTTCCCAGATAAGGGAAATGATGGAGACCGGGAGTTACGTCTCGATGCAGCAGGCGATGGAGGAGCTGAGGGTGAACCTCGGTCTGCCGCCGGGGACCAGCATGATGGGGGACTACCTCGCGGGGGGTAGTGCTACCATGCACACGGCGGCCCAGAACATGGCCACGGTCATGGGCGAACAGGCGGCGCAGGTGTTCGGTAACGGCGGGACATCCACCAGCATCGACGTCAATCGCTACCGCGGCATGATGGGCACCATGTTCAGCAACATGTCTTCGGTTAGGGCCACGGCTCCCCAGGCCACCATGACCGAGCTCATGGAGACCATGACCTCCAATCTCGGCGGCATCAGCATCGGCATGCCTTTCCGGAACATGTCCTCTTACTTCCGCGGCGGGATGATGGGGGCACAGACCATAATGGGCGGTTCGATGATGAACAGATAGACGGAGAGGGGCTTTCGTCCAGCTCCCGAGCTCCCTCTTTTGAGGCAGAAAAAGAAAGCGGCATTCACGTGCGCGATAGACGCGTCGAGGGATGCCGCTCTTCTTTTTTGACCTGCATCTTGGGCGCCACCCCCTCCAACGGGAGCCGAAGCGAGAACGCCGTGACAAGTTAAACCTCGATACGGAATTCAGCACCGCTTGTCCCGTTTTGGACGGTCAGCGTCCCCCCCATGCTCCTTTCTATGATGTTCTTGGACATGAACAAGCCGATTCCGGTGCCCTTGTCCGGCCCCTTGGTGGTGAAGTAAGGATCGAAGATCTTCTCTAAGATGGCGGAATCGATACCTCCGCCATTGTCTGTTATGATCACAAGTGACCGGCCATTGTCCGTGGAGAGCTTTATATCTATGCGCGGATCGGCAACCTGACGTTCGCGCAGCACATCCCTGGCATTGATCAGGACGTTGAGGATAACCTGCAGGTATTCATTTCTGAACCCTTCGACGTAGATCGTTTGCGCTTCTGCCAGGTCCACAGTCACTGTCGTGTCCTTCAGCTCGGCTTCGAGCATTTGCAGTGCCTTTTCCAGGGTGTCCTTTACGCTGAATTTCCCCTTTTCCTTGTCGGGACTTAAGTAGTTCGAGAATTCGTTTATGGTCTGGGACAGACTTGAAATTACTTCCATTGCTTTTGCGGTACCATCCTTCATGCGTTCTGGCGAGAGAGAACCCTGCTGGTATTCGAAACCCAGTTCCTGGACCACAAGGCCTATGATATTGAGTGGCTGTCTCCATTGGTGGGAGATGTTCACCAGCATCTCGCTCATGGCTGCCAGACGGCTTTGTTGAATGAGCAGCTGCTCTTTGCGACGGGCATCCTCCACGGCTGCGAGCCGCTGCTCTGTTTCCTTCTTCAGGTCCTGGATGGTGTGGGCCAGCTCCTTGGTCCTTTCCTGGACCCTGATTTCCAATTGGTCTCTGGAGTGCTGCAGTTCGCGCGCGACCTTCTTGCGCTCGCTTATATCCCGCACGTTCGCCATGACGAGCAGCTTTCCCTGGTAGCGGACGGGGCAGAGGAAGACCTCGGTATCGAAGCTGTTTCCGTCGTATGGCCTGCGGGAGCGCCATTCAAAAAGCTTCGTATCCCCAGACAATACCTCCCGCCACAGTGGGGTCATCGTCTCGATTACCGGGACCCCTTCTGACAGGTCGGCTATGGTTATCCGGCAGAGATCGTCCCTCGTGAGGCGAAACATCTCCAGACTGCGGCCATTCACCTCGACAATGCGGCCGTCGATCCCATGAATCACCACGGCATCGTAGACGCTGTCTATGACGGTGCGTAAGGATTCCTCCGACTCCTGAAGCCTGGTTGTGCGCCCAATGAGCTCCGATGACATGGCGAGGATGGTATGTCGCAGGCTGCGTACCTCTTCCGGCGCAAAGTCATCCTCGCCTGTGATCGGGTTGCCGGTCACCATTTCTTGTGCTTCTCCTTCCAAACGGCGCAGCGGGACACTGATATTGCGGCCCAGCAGGTACGCTAGCAAAAGCGCCATGCCCAGTACCGCTGCGCCCATCAATGCGTCCTTTATCATTCCTGCTTTGACCGGCTCAAAGGCCGACTCCTTGGACCTGCCTGCTCCAGCTATCCATCCGGTCCCGGCGATGGGCACCCGCGCAGAGAGCCATTCCCTGTCGGCTGTGAGCTTCAGTCGCTGCACTCCTTCCTGTGCTTGACCGGCACGCAAGGCCTTACGAAGGATTTCGTCCGTTTCATGCCAACTGGAGCGCTGTTCCCAGGTCGGAGCAGTAATGAAGTTGTGATAGACGAGGGTCCCCTTGCTGTCGAACAGGGCGAGGGCGCCGCCTTTGGCGCGCTTTTGAGTCAGGGCGACCTCGTGCAGACGGGTAGGCTCGACTCCCACAACCACGACCCCTTTCAATTCTCCCCGGTTGCCGCGAATGGCAGTAGCTATCCCTATCACAACCTTTCCCGCTGGGAACTCTTCCTCGATCAGGTCGCCAAGGGCCGTTTCGCGCCCGTCTGACAACCCCCGGAAATAGGGCGTTCCTGACAGATCCCTGCCATCGAATACGGGCATTGAGGAGACGAGAACGATCCCTTTGGGAGACACCCAACTCATGCTGCTAATGCTGTTGGAGTGTCTTGCTGCCGTGTTGAGCAGATCCCTGACCTGGCCCTCGTGCGCCGCCGGCAAGATCCTGAGGGCGTGTCCTACGCTTAGGCTTTGTTTTCGGATGCCGTCGAGGTAGGTATTGAAGTTGCTCGCCAAGCCTTGCGCCACCTCCAGTTCCGCCTGCATCGCGTAACTGCGTCGAATTTCGTAGCGTTCCTTGTAAATCCAGCCGAAAAGTGCTGCGAAAGGAAGGATGATGAGGGAGACCAGCAGGAAGATCTGGAAACGAATTCCGCCCCGCCTCAGCCGCGCCAGCGGTTGCCTGGCAAGGATCGTTCGTGGTGTAGCCATGGTGGCTCCTGGATTTCAGAATCTGCTTTTGTGCCGGAGGTTGTTGTTCAAAGGAGTTTAACAGTAATTGGCTTTAGCAAAAGTGACTGAATCCGCCGGTTAGACGCCGCCATGGGGCCCATGAATCAGTCAAGTCATGGCCCAGAGCCGTCGACATCCATGCGGGGTGCGGTAACCGGCATCCTTGCCGCGGCTCGTGTGAGAGGGTGTCATGAAATTCACCCGAGCTTGAGCGCAGATGGGAGGGCCTTAAGTTAGGCATGATGAATTTCCAACTTGCATTAGTGTGCGCCCATGCTACTTTAGTGTGGTTTCTCGGGCAGCGTCGCAACCTGCAGTCAACCCAAATACGGAGGACCTATGGAGGCCGCACACGAAACCAATTTCAAAGAGCTGTCAGACGGGGATTTCATCCTCAAGCTGAAGAATCTGGGAAGCCTGTTCGATGTCCATCCTGCCTACCAGACCTCCCTCCCGGTCTGGGTCCCGGGAGGGGAGCACTTCAGGCGACACGCAGACAACCTGGAGCAAGCTGTTGCAGCAGCCGCAGCCGACAAAAGTAAGGATGAGGAAAGGATAGCGGTCCGCGAAAAGGGTGCCAAGGCAATCAGCTTTGCAAGCAGCTACGTCGCGATGTACGCCGCGCACCACCAAGAGCCTGGCGCGTTGCTGAACCTCGGATTGGAACTCAAGCACAAGACCTATACCAGGGACACGAACAAGAAGCTGCCCCTGAAGCCGACAAAATTGACCGTGAAGGACGATGAGGGGGCCGGGAACATGGTGGCCTTGGTGAACAATGGGTTCGGCAAGGGAAGCGTTCAACTCCAGATAACGGATCAAGACCCGAAGGACGAAGCGTCCTGGAGAACGGTGGGCCATTTTTACACATGCAAGATGGAGGTAAAAGGCCTGGAGCCGGTGAAAAGATACTACATAAGGGCAAGGTTCCGCAACGCAGCAGGCAACGGTCCCTGGTCGGACGTCGTATCGCTGGTAGTCACCTGATACGCGTGTCTGGTCACCCCCGTAGCAAAAACGAAAAAAAACGCGGCTGCATGCCACCATGCAGCCGCGTTTGCGTACAGCTCTTCCCCGCATAGCCTCCACAAAATGCCATGCCCAATGGCCCCGCCTGCCAAAGATCTACCTAAGCCGCAAGAAGCAACTGACCAACGGCGAGGTGCAAAGTCTGCCGCGCGAAGGAAAGATGCTGCGGAAAAAACTGAAGATGATGCCGTGAGTTGCAATGATGCAATCCCATCTTTATCATTTGTGTTTCCATCTTACCAGGATGCGATCGCGTTTTAGCAAGATACCGGCGCGTTTGTACAAGATGCGTTGCTGTTTGTATGAAACACGCACCTGTCTTTATAAGATGCGGAACCATTCGTGTAAAATGTGACGGAGTTTATACAAGATGCGGCGGAATGAACCAAAGATGGTGCCGTAAGTTGTGAAGATGCAATTCCATCTTTATCATTTGTGTTCCCATCTTACCAAAATGCGATCGCGTTTTAGCAAGATAGCGGTGCGTTTGTATAAGATGCGTTGCTGTTTGTATGAAACACCAACCTGTTTTTATAAGATACGGAGACATTCAGGCAAGACGGGATGGAGTTTATGCAAGATGCGAGGGTAAAACTTGAAAGGAGGTTTCCGGAAAATTGATCCAGCAGCAAACCTGTCAGTTGGCGTCCCCGGGGGATCTCTCACTGGACAGAAACTCCGCGGCAGAGTTCGCCGGGATGTTGCGTATTGACGGAAAGGGAAGGGGGCTTGAACCCGGCTGGTCGGACCGGCATGGCCAAATTGAAGGATTGTTTGTTTGCAATGGGGTCGCTAGTTTGTGTTTGACAAAGCATAGCTGACTATGTATTTATATAGCCAGCTATGCTTTGTGGCATCGGAGGACTAAATGCACGAAAACCTGTGTTCCAAGCTGAACTACCTGGCCCGTTTGCTTCTCTCGCAAGTCAACGAGAAGACAAGCCATTTCGGGGTCACCCAGGGGCAGTTGCCGGTGCTTTGCTGCTTGAACGAAAAGGAAGGGCAGACCCAGTCGGAACTTTGTAAAAACATCCAGGTGGAACAGCCGACCATGGCCAATACGCTGCGGCGAATGGAGCGAGACGGCCTGATATGCCGGAGTCCAAGCGAGCATGACGGGCGCCAGTCGAAGATTTTCATATCCAATGAAATCCGTCCGGTTCTTGAAGTTCTGCAGGCGAAACGGGACGAAGTGATCTCCAGGATGTTGCGGGACATGTCGGAGGAAGAGCGGAAGACATTCGTACGGCTAATCGACGTGGCTGTGAGGTCCCTGGATGATTGATACAATAATTAAAGCAATCGAGGAGGAGGCGTGAAAACTTTCGATGTTGTCGTTGTCGGTGGAGGGCCGGGCGGGATCGGTGCCGGGATCATGCTGAGCAAGGCGGGCAAAAGCGTCGCCATTGTTCAGGAGGAGCCGGACTCTTTCGGTGGCACCTGCCTGAATCGCGGTTGCATGCCGACGAAATCCCTGTTGAAGGCCGCTACCGCTTACCGGTATGCCAAACAGGGCGAAAAATACGGTCTCGATCTGCAGGTGGGCCCAGTCGATCTGGGGAAACTGCTCGCGGTCACCGAAGCGGATCTATGCATGCTGCGTGGGGCTATCCAGGGGATGATTGCGGAGGCCCCGATAACGACATTTCGAGGGAAGGGGTCCTTCGCATCGGAGCATGAGGTCGCCATAACCAGGGCCGACGGCAGCCGGGAAACTGTTCGGGGCGAAACGATCATCATTGCAACGGGCTCGATACCGCGTGAACTCCCCTCGGCGCCCTTCGACGGTTGGCACATCCTTTCGAGCGACCAGATGCTGACCAACACCGACCTGCCTGGGAAGCTCCTGATCGTCGGTGGGGGCGCGATCGGATGCGAGTTCGCCACCTTGTACAACACGTTTGGCAGCGAGGTGATACTCGTCGAGGCGCTGGAGTCCCTCCTGCCGCGGGAAGACTGCGAGGCCGGCATGAACCTGCAGGAGTCCTTTGAAGCTCAGGGGATTACGGTCAAGACCTGCACGTCGATTAAACGGATCACCGTCGTCGATGGCAGGGTCAGGGCGGAATTTGACAATGGCGAAAGCATCGACGCGGTCGACAGGGTCTTGGTCGGAGTAGGGCGGGTCCCCAATATTGAAGGGCTGAAGCTGGAAGCTGCCGGCGTGCGGACCGAACATGGCGCCGTCAAGGTCAACGAACTGATGCAGACCAATGTGCCGCACATCTACGCCCTCGGGGACGTGACCGGGGGGGTGACGCTGGCCCATGCGGCGCAAAGGGAAGCGCAACTGCTGGCTCAAAATCTACTGCAGGGAAGCAGTCACGTTCTCAAAGAACTGGCTGTCCCCCGGGTGGCATTCTGTCACCCGGAAGTGGCTGCGGTAGGGACGTCACGGGAAGGTGACGGCATCAGGGGCTACACCTTGCCCCGGGTCCCCAATGGACGCTCGGTGGTGGACAAGGTTGCGCCGGCCTTCGTGAAGCTTTTTCTGAAAGAGCAGACCTCGGAGATCACCGGAGCGGTCATAGTCGGAGAGGCGGCGACTGAAATCATACACGAGATGGCTGTGGCGGTGGAGAATGGCCTCACCCTGCAGCAGGTGGGCAATACCGTTCATGCTCACCCGACCCATTCGAAAAACATCCTCTACGCGATACAAAGCTGTGGCTAGGAGATGATCAGCATCTTTTTTGAATCAGACGCCGTGTCATGTGAAGGTCGACAAGAGGCGGAATGAAGCCGATTTCCGAAAGCACGGTCACCAGCACCCTTGCTGGGTGATCCACCTGAAAAAGGAGAACGACAATGGCTTATCTCGAAATTACCCTGAAGATCTCCAGCAACAACCGTCCTTTTGCCGCCAAGGTGTACACCGACTACAAAGATCCCTTCTTGAAATAGATCAAGGGAGCTCAGACCAAGGAGCTGCTGATTCGCGATGAAGACGTTCAGGTTCTACACGGGTTTGCCAGCGTGTCAGACGCAAGGGGTTACCTCGATAGCGAGCTGTTCAATCGGGACGTTGTGAAGGCACTGGCCCCTTATCTCGACGACGAACCGGAAGTTCGCATCTATGACGTCGCGTAGACTGAAGAGACCGGCACGAAGAATGACTCCCGGTGCAGGTGCCGGGAGTCATTCGACCGCAGCATCTTTAGACAGGCCTTACTCAAGGATCGCAGAGCTTGCCGTTGCAGGCGTTCACGCTCCACCAGACAGGACCATCGGATTATGATTTTTTATGACTGGCTTACTGTAGTAACCGTTGGTTTTCTTGCCGTGATTATTCCGGGGCCGAACATGGCGGTTGTGGTACGGAACAGCCTTACTCACACGCGCCATTCCGGGGTGTATACAGCAGTAGGCCTTGCGTTAGGCAATCTCGTTCATATTGCCTACAGCCTGGTGGGGATCGGCGTACTGATTTCAAAGTCGATTCTGATGTTCAATGGAATCAAGTTGATAGGTGCAGGTTACCTGATATTCCTGGGCATCAAATCTCTATGGCCGCAGTCTCCTGCCGCTATGAAAGACTCGCGTGCCGTGTTGCGGTTTGGTGCTGTTCCCGCTCTGCGAAGCGGGTTTTTAACGGACCTGCTTAACCCGAAAGCTACTCTCTTTTTCCTGGCACTCTTCACACAAATCATAGATCAAGGTACCTCTCTATTCGCGCAACTACTGTATGCCATGACGATTGTAATGCTTGAGTTTTTTTTCTTGGCGTTTCTTGCCATGACCATCAGTCAGCAATCGGTACGTCAGCGACTCCAAGCTATCAACGGCCACATCGAAAAGATAACTGGTGCTGTTTTCATTGCACTTGGCATTAAGGTAATTGCGGAACGATAATTGGTACGTCTCAAAGAGGGGCTATGATAGATCAGAAGTTGTCGATATTATACGTGATGGCTTCGCATTCTGAATGTGGGAAGTGTCTGCAGTCAAAGATCGACCCTTTCATGATTGGGATCGGTCCTGTTGAAGCGGGCGTCAACCTCACCGCCGAACTGGGCAGGCTGTCATATAATGAATCCTTACCCGATCTAGTCGTAAGCCTTGGCTCCGCCGGCTCCAGCACGCTTCCTCAAAAAGAGGTTTTTCAGGTAACGGCGCTTTCGTACCGTGACATGGACGTCTCGCTACTGGGGTATGAAAAGGGATGTAATCCTCTGCTTGATCTGCCGGCTGTTGTCGTTTTGCCACTGCAAGTCCCCGACATCAAGGGAGCAACACTGTCAACGGGAGGCAGCATCGTTTCCGGAGCTGCATATGACCAGATCGACGCTGACATGGTTGACATGGAAACATTCGCCGTCTGGAGAGCCTGCCAAAAATACGCCGTGCCGATGATCGGATTAAGGGGCATTTCCGACGGGAAAAAGGAGCTGGGAGGCCTCAGCGATTGGGAAAAACACCTTGATGTTCTAGACGAAAAGTTGTGTCAAGCGCTGGATAAGCTGGAAATTGCAGTGCAAAAGGGACTGCTAGCCTCACAGCCGTGGCCAAAACATTCAACCGATCTGGTAGGGCGTCAAGGCGAGCCGCGTGTGAGAAGGCTTTCCGAAGGGAAGCGTTTTCCCGCTGCGCCGCGATGCGATGCCGCAATCAAAATCGAGGAGGCTTAGTAGATGTCTTGAGTGGATTTGCGTAGATTGTGGTATTCGTTCGATTCACCCCGCGATAGTGCTAGTTGTGCAGTGGCAGTAATAACAGTGTTTATTCGTCAAGAAGTAATGACTCTGTCGTGAATTGGGGGTTATGGAAGGGTTTTACTGCGTGATTTAGCAAGGCACTCTTCAATCCCGGCGAACAATAATCCGAAATCAACCGGCTTCACGATGTAATGGTCAATTTCAAATCCGCCTCCTATGGAAGCCTCCAGTGAAGCTTTTCCGCTATCACCGGTGAGGACGATGATCTGCACGTCAGGCTTAATTGCGCGGATTTCGGCTATCAACTTCGCTCCGTTCATTTCCGGCATATTGATGTCGGTGATTACAATCTCGGACCTGTGAGCTTTGAAAAGTTTAAGGGCCGCTCTGCCGTCAGTGGCGGTATAAAGCGCTACGCCGGGAAATTTTTTGGGCACTATGTTGGCGAGAAGTTCCAGGGCGGCAACTTCATCTTCTACCAGCAATATTGAGATCTGTGTGGGATCGGGTGTCTCTTTCACTGGCACACCTCTATCCTGAATTCAGCGCCATCGGCCTTGTTGCGCACGGAAAGCCTCCCCCCCATATTTTTTTCTATTATGACCTTCGACATGAAAAGGCCGACTCCGGTCCCACTCTGCGGGTCTTTGGTGGTGAAGTAGGGCTCAAAGATTCTGTCGATGATTTCTTCCGGTATGCCTCCGGCGTTGTCGGCAACGGTTACTGTAGCGCAGCCGTCTTCACTGGAGATGGTGACGGTTATTTTCGGGTTGTCGATCCCCCTTTCCGTCAAGGCGTCTTTGGCATTGACTAAGATGTTGAGGACTACTTGTGCGAACTCGTTAGGATAGCCCCATATTGCGGGATCGTCCTTGGCGATGATTTCGACACGGATCCGGTCATTTTGACCTTCCAGAAGCGACATCGTCTGAGCGATCGAATTCTGCACCTTGAACTCGACCTTTTCCTTTTCCGGTTTGAAGAAATTCCTGAAGTCGTCGATTGTTTGGGACATGTGATGGATGAGTTCCATTGACTTCCCGACATTTTCAACCAGGAAAGTCCTGTCGAAGCCTCCCACATCGTAATACAGTAGGAATTGCTGGACCGTGAGCCCCAGTATGTTTAAGGGCTGGCGCCACTGGTGTGCGATATTGCCGATCATCTCGCCCATGGCCGCCTGGCGGCTCTGCAACAAAAGCATTTGATCTTTTTCCCGCAGTTCGGCCGTCCGTTGCACAACCCGGTTTTCAAGCTCCTGGTTCAACTCCTTCAGCGCCACTTCGGCATGTTTTCGTTCGGTGATATCGCTGAAAAAAGTTACCAGCCCCTCAGGGGTCGGATGGCAACGGTATTCGAACCAACGGTTTAGCGGGGAGGGATAATAAGTCTCGAACTGCATCGGAACGTTTTCCTCAAGCGAACGACGGAAGTTTACGCCCAGGGGAAGGTCGTAAGCCGGCGGCCACATCTCCCAAATCGATTTGCCCAGCAGTTGCTCCGGGTTCATGTGAAGCGCTTTTGCAGCGGCGGTGTTGATGTAGGTGTAGCGCCAGTCATGATCGAAGGCGGCAAACCCGTCGCTCATCTGCTCCAGGATGGCATTGATCCTGTCATGAGCCGCCCGCAGCGCCTCCTCGGTGTGCACGCGCTCGGTTATGTCGCTGAAGATCGAGATGAAGTACTCTTTCTCAGGGCTGAAGACAAAGACCGAATACCAGCGCTTGAAGTATTCGGAATATTGCTCAAATATGGCCTCTTCACCACCCAGCGCGGTCTTCCCGTGGACTCCTATGAAATCGAATGAGGAATCCTCGATTCCCGGCATGATCTCCCTGGCGGTTCGCCCTATTACCGAGGCTTTCGTAAGCCCGGTCAGATTCACAAAGGTATCGTTGACATCGAGGAAGCGGTAATCCGCCGCATCGCCTTTCTCGTCTAACATAATCCGGCCGTAAACCATCCCGTTGAGCTTATTATTAAACAAACTCTGGTACTTCAGATCGCTCTCTTTAAGCTCCTGCTCTACCTTCCTGCGTTCGGTAATGTCGGTAAGCGTCACCACGCAACCAATTATACGAGTCTGACCGCTCTTAAGGGGCGTGGCGTTCAGGATGAGGTGGAATATCCTGGCGTCGCCGCGCCGGAATTCGACCTCGGCATTTTCCAGGGGCTCGCCGTGCAGCGCGGACAAAACGGAAAAGAAAACTTCCCCCTCCGATTTCCGCAGCCGGAACAGTCGGTCAAAAGGCGCCAGTAAAGGGTTTTCGCCGCAAAGATCGTGCGCGGCCCGGCTGGCGCGAACTATCAGGCCCTCTTCGTCGCAAACGATGATCGCTTCCCCGGCCTGTTCGATGACGGAGCGGGTGAGCATCTCCGAGGACATGATCTCTTCGTTGCGCTTTTGTTGGGTGAGGTCGGTAATCACCACGCTTATGCCCCGGTGCCCAGAGAGGTCGAGAGTGCAGCAGGAAGTTAGCACCGGTATGGAGTGCCCCGCTTGCGTTATCAGGTTGATTTCATCCATGGCGCTCTGCGACGTGGACTTTTCCAGCCTGGCCTCCCAAAGGGGACGGTCCTCGGAGGCAAGGTAAGACCCCAGCTGCGTCCCGATCAGGTTTTCCATCGGGACTTGCAGCATGGCCGCCAGGCGGTTGTTGCAGTAAAGGATGGTTCCGTCGGCAGCAAGAGTGGCAGCCCCTTCGTTCATGGTCTCCACCAGGACGCGGTACGGCTGCTCCGCGCCCTTGAGGGTGAAGACCTGCTCCCCGTCCGGCCCCGAGACCACGAAAGCGTCCACCTCACCGCTGCCGATGGCCCGCAGGGTCTCTTCTGCCTCTTCCAGGCGGAAGCGGAGCTCTTCTATTTCACCCAGCAGTTCCTCGCGGGACCGCCGGTTTGCGGTTGTCATCTCTCACCCCTTTTTCCTGATGTCCAGTCCCATCAGAATCCGCTCGGTCTGCGACAGGTCGCCGATGAATTTCCGTAACGGCAGCGGCAGTTCCTTAACCAGGGTGGGGGCGGCTACGATCTGTCCCTCTTTGGCGAAAATCGGTTGCTGGTAGATGTCGATTATCTCCAGTTGGTAGCGCCCTTCCAGGTGGTCCGCGCAGATCTTGCGGATATTCCTGATGGCCCTCTGGGAATTGGGGGTCATGCCGCTCACGTAGAGGCGCAGCACGTAGTTGCCTTGGTCCGTCTCATGGAGCGCCAGCTCGAAGACCTGCGTCGCATCCTGAAGAGGTGCTGCCTCAGCGTCCTTTTTCTTTTTGCTCATGTGCTTTCCCCGTTCGTTTCCAGTCAGCCAAGCGGTCTGATGTCCAGTCCCACCAGCACGCGCTCTGTGTTGGAGAGGTCGCCGATGATCTTTCGTACCGGGTCCGGGAGCATCCGCACCAGGGTCGGCAGGGCGAGGATCTGGTCGCCCTTTGCCAGTTGGGGGTTCACCATTAGGTCGATCACCTCGATGCGATACTTTCCTTCCAGGTGATCTTCGCAGATCCGCTTCAGGTTTGCGAAGGCTGCAAGGGATTTGGGCGTCTGACCAGCGACATAAAGCTTCAGCTGCCAAACCTCTTCCACATTTTCGCTCTTTGCTTTCCGCGGCGCCTTGGCCTTCGGTTCGGCAGTCATTTGCCACCTCGTTTGCCGGGCTTTACGGCCTTCCCGGCGATGACAGGGATTTCGTCAGATTTTCGAGACAGCGCCATTGCCTGGGTCTCTTCCACGAGCACCTCCTGGTGCAATTTTTCCCTGGCGATGGCCTGCTCCAGGTCGTCTTTTTCGGCTTCGAAACCAACCCGAAGAGCCGCGATCTGTGCCTCTATCACGGCCTTCTTGCGCTCAATATCGCGCTGTTTGCGCTCGATCTCCTGGGTGCGCTCCAGGAGTTCCATCTTTTCCCGGGCCTCCTGGGCAATCCTCCCGGCACCGGTCAACACGCCGCCGGCGCCGATATAGACGTCCCGGAGCTGGATGCCGATGCCGGTCAGGGAAAACTCCCGCACCTGGTTGGAATGGTCCATACCGCGGGATTTGAGGATGTAGAGACCGCGGTTGCGCTCGCCGCTCGCCTCGATAACTCGCAAAAGAAGCCAGGTGTCAACGAGAGACGAGACCCCGATATCGGGTCGCTCCAGGCTCTCTTCGGCCAGTTCGGTGCAGAAGGCGGTAATTCCCTTCATCTTGAGGTAATCTATGAGCCTGGAGAGCATGGACTTCACCTCCACCCCGCTCGCCACGGCAGCCAGGTTGGATATGGGGTCAACCACGACGACGGCCGGATTGAACCCCTCTACCGCCTTGTGCATGGTGACAAGGTGCATCTCCAGCCCGTAGAGGGTAGGGCGGGAGTTGCGGAATTCCAAGAACCCCTTGTTCACCCACTGCTCCAGGTCAATGCCGATGGAGCGCATGTTGCGGATGATCTGGTTGCGGGATTCCTCGAAGGCGAAATAGAGGCAGCGCTCGCCGCGCCGGCAGGCGGCGTCCACGAAATGCGCAGCCATGCTCGATTTGCCGCTCCCTGCGGTCCCGGTGACCAACACGCTGCTGCCACGGTAGAACCCTTTGCCCTCCATCATAGTGTCGAGGCGCGGGATGCCGGTGGAAACCCGCTCACTGGAGGCCGCATGGTCGAGGCCGATGGATGAGATCGGCATAACGGAAAAGCCCTGTTCGTCGATCATGAACGGGTACTCGTTGGTGCCGTGTGCGGAGCCGCGGTATTTGACGATGCGCAGACGCCGGGTGGCTATCTGCTCGGACACCTGGTGGTTCAGGAAGATGACGCAGTCGGCGACGTATTCCTCCAAGCCGTAGCGGGTCAGGGTCTTCTCCCCCTGCTCGCCGGTGATGATGGCGGTGACACCCTTATCTTTCAGGAAGCCGAATAGCCGTCGCAGCTCGGCCCGCAGGAGCGCTTCGTTGGCAAAACCGGAAAAAAGGGTCTCGATGGTGTCAAGCACCACCCGTTTGGCTGCGATGCTGTCGATGGCGAAAGCCAGCCGGATGAAGAGCCCTTCCAGGTCGTAGGCGCCTGTCTCCTCTATTTCGCTGGGGTCGATGTGCACGTAGTCGAGTGAGAGCTTCTTGCGGGCCTCCAAATCGGTCAGATCAAAGCCCAGGGAGGCGAAGTTCTGCGTCAGCTCCTCGGACTTCTCCTCGAACGACATGAAAACACCCGGCTCGCCAAACTCGGTGGCTCCGCGCACCAGGAACTCCATGGAGAGCAGAGTCTTGCCGCAACCGGTGCCGCCGCAGACCAGGGTGGGGCGCCCCTTGGGGAGACCACCGCCGGTTATCTCGTCCAGTCCCTTGATGCCGGTCGGGGATTTTAACAATACTTCCATTGCGGGCTTTACCTTTGCTTTGGCCATCGAGTTCTCCTTGGAATAATTTCATTGCTATCATTCAATATACGTCGGCTTGCGACCAAAGAAACCTTAATCGTTACGGGTTTCCAGTAGCTGGAATCCAACGGTACAGTGTCGGAACAGACGCTCTTAGGTTTTTGGCAACGTCGCTATGCTGCACGCCGTTAGCCGGCGAATTTTTGGCGGACTCAATTAGCGAGTCCTGGTCTTTCTGCCCGGCTGCCACTGATCCTGTCGTCGAAAACCTTCGTGCAACCCGCTTTGTCAATGCTTCGAATTGTCGAGGTTTTCATCGTGCGTCGAGACGCGAGCATAGCCAATCAGCATTCATTACTCCCTAAGGGCGCGGGGCAGATTGCTTGGTCCTTTGCCTCTATTCCTTATTAAAACTCATTGCAATGTTAGTGAATAATTAACAATGTTCAAGGACTATTTTGAGGTGGAGCAACACAGCGATTCTGCATTTTGTTCGCCGCCGAGCGTGACAACCTGCTCGCAATGCCCGACGCCGAAGATGAGCTGATCCTGCATTACGCCCTCGTTGAAACTGACCTGCCGATCATTCACCAGCATCGCGGCCCGGCGAACCGGCTGGGCCCAACTTTGTTATCGGAGATTTCCCGGCATATTGGCGCCGATGAATCTCCGTTTCCGTCCAAAAGCATTGTACTAGCCAGTGCGTTCTTGAGGACCCCTGCGACGACAGGGGAGTAGGTGGGCCACCTGGAAGTCTGAAAGTTGTGAAGACGGATCCGACAGGGCATTTTCTAATCGAAGGACAAGGTGGTTTGCCTGTAGGGCAAATGTTGGGAAATGTGCGCTAGCACGCGCAGAAACCCGACTATGTACACCTAAAAATCCTAATCAGGAGGTGGATAGAGAGGCGTACCAAAAAGGTTGGTAACAGGTGAGAGTACCGAGTGGCGACTCGATCTAATACAACGGTTTTGCTTCAGCAGCGTAAACCGATTTCGTTCCGTCGAGGAAGAATCGATCAACCAACTACCCTCACATTACCCATCCATAACGTCCCATAAGATATATTATGTCAAGTCGAGGGTCTGTTGTTACGAGAGTGGATCGGGTTGCCTGGTATCCGGTGGTGGTTTGATTGTTGCGGGTATGGGGTGGGATGAATCTTTTTTGGCGAGTGTCGGGACTGCGGATCGCTGCTGCCCCGCTGATGACTTGCTGCTGGTGCCTTTACTCCTTGCTGTGCGAAAAATGATACCACGTTGGGTACCGCCTCGCTCTTTGTACCGGAACTATTTCCGCCGTGGTCTTGTCGGCGTGCTATCTCGTGCCCGTCTTTCCGGTCGGCGCACACGCGTCCCTCATGCTGTATTGCTGTGACGATCTCGCCGCTCCTGCTGGCTCTACTCGCGCCCCGATCAGGATCATCCTCAACCTGCTATTTCGCCTGGTCCCGCCACACGGTGCCCAAAAACCGCTCCTGGTGCCTTTAGGCCAAGATCAGGTGTATGCCTACCCCTGCACCTGATCGAAAAGTCCCTCTAAACGCCAAATTTGGAAGCCGCTTTTTTGGGCAGCTTTACCAGCGCCTGCTCTCCAGGGCCTTGACCAGCTCGACGACCTTGTCGGTGACGAGGGATTCGATTTGACGCCCTTTTTCCGCGCTCGCCTTGGTGGGATCTCCCCAGACTCCGCCCGGCCAGAAGCTCCGCTTGTCCCGGACCAGGATCCCGGTCGGAAAAGCAGGATACTCAGGTCTGCCCATCCCTTTGACCAGGTGCGGATGCGAATGCATGATGCGCGAGGTTTCGATCTCGCCGGCGTGCGCATCGCCGCGTGTCTCGATCAACTGCGCGCCGGCTTCCTTGGCCAGATCGTATTCGGTGACAACGGCCATGTTTATCTCCGGCAACTCCAGGATCAGTTCCTCGCCGGCGTCCTGCAGCGCCATCTTATGCGAGCCTCCGGCGTGCCCGGTCAGCACGATGAAATTGCTGAGCCCCTGTGTGTGCAGCGAACGCACGATGTCCTTCAAGAGCGCCTTCAACGTGCCGGTGCTGATCGATACTGTCCCGGGATGGCGCGATGTGGAACGGCACGCACCGTAATGCACGGGCGGCGCTACAAAAAGCGGAATCCTCTCCGCTGCGCGCTTGCCAACCTCGTAGGCTTCTATGGTGTCGGTCGACAAAGGAAGATGACTTCCGTGTTCCTCCACTGAGCCAAAGGGAATGTATACCGTCTTGCAACGCGACAGCCCCTGGGCAAACTCCTCCATGGTCAGGCATTCCATTATCATTTCGTACTCCAAGTATTTGAATTTAAAGGTTTAATTGCGCAACACCCTCCCCTCCCCCGTCCTGCCTCAGAGGAGGGGAGCTGCCGCGAGATAGCGGACGGATCAGGGGGAATCCAGCAGCTCACGCACTTTTCTGGCGAGCTCTAGCGGCTTGGCAGGCTTCTTGACGATGTCGACGCCGTCCATCAAGATCCCCTTGTCCTGGATCAGGTCTGCGGTGTATCCGCTCAAAAAGAGGACCTTCAACTGGGGTGAACGCTGCCTGAGCTGCTCACAGAGCTGCTTTCCGTTCATGCGCGGCATGATGACGTCCAGCATGGCCAGGTCGATCTCGCGGCATTTCGTTTCGTAGAGCTCAAGCGCCTCGTCGCCGCTGCTTGCCAGGATGACTTTGTAGCCGTACCTCTTCAGCACGGACTCCACCAGGCGACCGACGGGAGGATCGTCCTCCACCACCAAAATGGTCTCAGTCCCGCCTTCGGGGAAATAGGCGGGTGCCTTATCCTTCTTCGCAGTTTGTGCTGCGATCAGCGGCAGGTAGATGCTGAAGGTGGTCCCGAAGCCTCTCTGGCTGAAGATGGTGACGTATCCGCCGTGCTGCTTGACGATGCCGTACACGATCGACAGGCCAAGGCCGGTTCCGCGCCCCGGCAGCTTGGTGGTGAAGAACGGCTCGAAAATCTTCTGCTGCGTCTCGGCATCCATCCCGGTGCCGGTGTCGGTGACCGTGATGAGCGCGTAGTGCCCCGGCATGCCGTAGCCATGCTGCCGGTGAAACTCCTTGTCCAGCTGGACCGACTCGGTCTTGATGGCGAGCTCGCCCCCGCCGGGCATGGCATCCCTGGCATTGGTGGCGAGATTCATCAGCACCTGTTCGAGCTGCCCGCCATCCGCCATGACAAGCAAGGGCTCCTCACTGAACGAGCTCTTCAGCGTCACGTCCTCCCCGATGATGCGCGTCAGGAATTTCGCATGCTTCCTGGTGAGCTCGTTCAGCTCGATCTGCTGGAGCAGCATGACCTGCTTGCGGCTGAAGGCAAGAAGGCTCCTGGTCAGATGCGTCGCGCGGTCCGCGGCATCCAGTATTTGCTCCATGTTCTCGAGCATGGGATCGCCATCGGGCAGGGAGTGCTGCAACAGCTGCCCGAACCCCATGATGACGGTAAGGATGTTGTTGAAGTCATGGGCGACGCCACCGGCAAGTTGCCCGATTGCCTCCATTTTCTGGGCCTGGCGCAGCTGTTCCTCGAGCCTTTTGCGTTCGGCTATGCTTTCCATGAAGGCCATGTAGTGGCTGATGGCTCCGGTACCGTTCCTGATCGGCGAAATGGTGGCATGCTCCCAGTGGGTGGCCCCATCCTTGCGCCTGTTGTAGAGCTCGCCGGTCCAGACGCGCCCGGAGCTGATGGTGTCCCAAAGGTTCTGGTAGAGCTCCGGCGAGGTCTTGCCGCTTTGGAGCAGGCGCGGGTTCTTGCCGATCACCTCTTCTGCCGCGAAACCGCTCACCTGGCTGAACCTGGGGTTCACGAACTCGATGTTGCCGGACGGGTCGGTGATGACGATGGAAACGGGGCTCTGCATGACCGCCTGGGAGAGCTTCGAGAGTTGTTCCTCTGCCTGCCTGCGCTCGGTCGTGTCCTTGAAGATGACGACGGCGCCCACCAGTTCGCCTGCCTCGCGGATCGGGCTGCAGTTGTACTCCACGTAGAAGCTGGAGCCGTCTTTGCGCCAGAAGAGCTCGTCGCTTCCCTGGTGCGGCCTCCCCTCTCTGCATGCGGCGGCCATGGCGCAGCGCTCCTCGCTGTTCGGGGTGCCGTCTCCCTTGGTGTGGTGCATCAGCGAGTGCTGGTGCTGTCCCAGGAGTTCCTCCTGCGTCCAGCCTACCATCTGTGCGGCGGCGGGATTGACGAAGGTGATCCTTCCGTTCATGTCCACGCCGTTGACCCCTTCGCCGGCGGCGTCGAGGATCAGCTGCATCTGTCGCCTGGTCTGCTCGTGGGCGTCCTGGGCCTGCTTGCGCTCCGTGATGTCCTCCATGACCTGAAGGGCGCCGGCCAGCACACCCTGCCTGTCCCTGATGGGGGCCGCGCTGATGTCGATGTAATGCCCGTTGCCTTGCGGGTCGCGGTACCACCCCTCGGCCTGCACGCCTCCGCTTATCAGCGGCGAGTTCTGGTGCCGGCTGTAGTATTTGTGGAGCTCGTCGAGGCTGTCGTTCAGGACCAGGTCGGCGAGAAGCGGCCTCTCCGTGTCGTAAAAGATCTTCCAAAGCTGCGCGGTGCCAAGCACCTGGGAGGCCTTGATTCCGGTCAAGGCCTCCATCGCGGAGTTCCAGATGATGACCCGGTGGCTGGTGTCCAGCACGAAGGTCGGCACGGGCGAGTTGAGCACCAGGCTCTCTGCGAACTCCTTTTGCGTCTGCAAGGCTGCCTCTGCCTGCTTGCGCTCGGTTATGTCCAGCATGACGCCCAGCAGCCCGCCGTAGGAGCCGTCCAGCGACGGGAACGCGGTCTTGAAGAACACCACGTCGCGCTGGGTCAGATCCGCCTTGTGCGCCTTGGTTTCGTAGACCTGCACCCCCCCCTTGCCGGCGATGTCCTGGTCCGACTGGTGGTACACGTCCGCCATGTCGCGCGGGCAGACGTCGAAAACGGTTTTCCCGAGGATCTCGTGCCGGGCAAAGCCGTTGAAGTCGAGGAAGGCCTGGTTGCACCCCAGGTACCTTCCCTCGGCGTCCTTGTAGTAGACCGGGATGGGGGTGATGTCGATGAGTATGCGGGAGAAGTCGAGCTGCCTTTTTAGCTCGATTTTTTGCGCTTCCAGTTCATTTAGCAGCTGATTGAAGGCGTCGCACAGCACGCCGATCTCATCGGTAGCGTCCACGCAGACCGGGGCGGTGCTGGCCCCTTTGCTCCGGGTGAGGTTTCGTATCTGTCCGGTAAGCGAGACAAGCGGAGCGGTCAGGAACTTCATGGAGAGCCAGACGACGATGACCGAGATCATGAAAACGATCACCAGCGCGGCGAGTATGTAATTCTGCGCCTTGTAGATCGGGGCGTAAGCCTCATGCTGCGGGAAGTTGCTGGCGAGGATCCAGCCTGTCGACTTGAGGGTCTTGAAGGAGCTTATCACGTGAAGCTTCCGGGAGTTCACGGTTTCCCCGGTCCCCTCGAAACCTTCGATGGCTTTGTCGTAGAGCAGATTCGCGCCGACCGGTACGTCCTGCTTGAAGATGCGCCTGCTGTCGGGATGGACGATCATCACGCGCTGTTTGCTGTACAGGTACAGGTAACCTTCCCGCCCCAGGGTGACCTTCCCGATTTTGGTCAGGAAGTTGTTTTTGGTCAGGTCGATGCTCCCGCAAAGCACGGACGCCACCTCTCCTTTTTCGTCAAGTATCGGGGCGGTCAGCATGATGATCGGGTGCCCGTGCGGCTGCGCCGAGATGAAAGGCTGGGATATGTGGGGGGCCCGCGTCCTGATGGTGCTCTTCATGTAATCCCGATGCATGAAGTTCTTCCCCAGTATCCCGGGATCGATCGGGTTGCCGGAAAGGAGGTCTCCCTTGGCCGAGAAAAGGAAGAGGCCGTTGTCGAACATGGCGAGGGTATCCGGCCTCTCGGCAAAGAATCGGAGCAGCGCGGCGGGGTCGTCAATGGCACCCCTGCCCAGGGTGCTGGCCGTTGCGACCAGTTCGGTGTGGGCGGTGGACATCTTGTCGTCGATCTGGTCGGCTACGGCCGACACCATGCTGAACTGCTGGCTGTACAGCAGTTGCTTGATCTGGTCGACGAAATACACCTGCGTTGAAAGGGCGAGAATGGACAGCAACCCCGCGATGAGCAGGGATATGGCGACCGTCATCTTCGTTTTCAGACTGAAGGGGATCAAACAGCCTCCGGAATTCAACCATGGTTATGGCGTCTTGTTGGAGACACCAGCCCCCGGCGACGGGAGCGGATCTCTTTGTAAACAGGTCACTTTATTATGATCGCCGCATCCCTGTCCAGCTAAAAGATATCGCCTGAAGCGACGGCTTTCGGCGCTTTCCTTTCCCCCCGTGATCCCAGGTGGAAAAAAGATGATAGGATTCCGGCGGCATCTGCTATAGTAATCGGATTGAAAATTCAAAAGTAAAATACCATTTTGCAATGTTTCAGACACCCTTTTGTTGACTGCAGCACGGAGCGCGATCGTACATGTTAGAAATAGGTAAGTACAACCGTCTGGAAGTGAAGAAGATCAGTGCCATCGGAGCCTTCCTGGTGTCGGAGCTCGGCGACATCCTCATGCCGACCAAATACGTCCCTGAGGGGCTGAAACCTGGCGAGCACGTCAAGGTGTTCGTCTACCTCGACTCGGAGGACAGGCTGCTCGCCACCACCCTTACGCCGAAGGCGCAGGTAGGCGAGTTCGCCCTCCTGGAGGTCAAGGATGTCAGCAACGTCGGCGCCTTCATGGACTGGGGGCTGGAGAAGGACCTGCTGGTCCCCTTCAGCGAGCAGCCCCGCCCCATGCAAAAGGGAGAGAAGTACCTGGTGCGCGTCTACCTGGACCGCTCCGAGCGCATAGCGGCATCGGCCAAGATCGGGAAGTTCATGGAGAAATCGCGCATCGAGCTCAAGGAGGGGGAAGAGGTGAAGCTCACCTTCTACGAGTTCGGCGAACTGGGCGCCAAGGTCATCATCAACGGCCGCTACGAGGGACTGCTGTTCAAAAGCGAGCTGTTCGGAAAGTACGAGGTCGGGGCGGCGGCAAAAGGTTTCGTGAAGAAGATCCGCAGCGACGGCAAGATCGACGTGACCCTGAGGAAGGGGGGGGCGCAGGCGATGGCCGGAAACAGGGAAAGCCTGTTGAGAGTACTGAGCGAGCGCGGCGGCTTTCTTCCGGTGGGCGACAAGTCTTCGCCGCAGCTCATTTCGGAGATGTTCAGGATGAGCAAAAAGAGCTTCAAGACGGTGATCGGGAACCTTTACAAGGAAGGGGTCATCGAGATCACCCCGGAGGGGATCAGGCTGCGCTGACACCCTCATCCCCCCTGCCCCGCCAAAGAGCCCGGCGACTTCCTGTCGCCGGGCTCTTTTCGCTTGCTATAGGCCTACCGGCTGCGGCGCCCCGCCCGGAAACGATCCCTTCCCGCCCTCGACTTGCTGCGCGCGTTTCAGCGCCGCGCGGGTAACCCTTTTGCGACGGTTCTCCGACTCCTCTTTCTATTTAGCCCGTTCGTACTGGACAGGCCAGTCGACCTCCTCTCCCAGCGCCTTTGCCGCGTGCAGCGGCCAGTAAGGGTCCCTCAGCATCTCGCGCGCCAAAAACACGGCGTCGGCCAGCCCCGTCGCCACGATCTGTTCCGCCTGGACCGGGTCGGTGATGAAGCCGACGGCGCCGGTGGGAAGGTTCAGTTCCCGCCTTATGGCAGTGGCGAACGGCGTCTGGAAGCCGGGGCCGAAGGGCGGGGCCCCCTCGGGGAGCAGCCCCCCGCTTGAGCAGTCGAGGAGGTCGATCCCTATCCGCTTGAGACCCCCGGCAAGTTCCATGGTCTGGGCCAGGTCCCACCCACCCTCCATCCAGTCCGAGGCGGAGACGCGCACGAAAACCGGGAGATGGTCGGGCCATATCTCGCGCACCGCCTTCGCCACCCGCAAGGGGAAGCGGCAGCGGTTCTCGAGGGAGCCGCCGAAGTCGTCCTCGCGCCGGTTGGAAAGCGGGGAGAGGAACTCGTGCATCAGGTAGCCGTGGGCCATATGGATCTCGACCACCTGGAAACCCGCCTCGAGACTGCGGCGGGCTGCCGAGGCGAACTGCCCCAGTATGATCTCCAGATCCTGGGCGGTCGCCTCGCGGGGAACCGGATGCCCGGCGGCAAAGGGAAGCGCGCTGGGGGCGATGGTCTGCCACCCCCGGTGCTTGCCGTCAAGCGGAGCGCTCCCCTTCCAGGGGAGGTCCGTCGAGGCCTTGCGCCCGGCGTGGGCCAGCTGGATGGCCGGCACGGCTCCCTGCTCCTTGATGAACCTGGTGATGGGCGCAAACCCCTTGGCGTGCTCGGAGCTCCAGATCCCGCTGTCGTCGGGGCTGATCCTTCCCTGCGGGGTCACCGCGGTCGCCTCCACCATCACCAGGCCGGCGCCCCCCACGGCGCGGCTTCCCAGGTGAACCAGGTGCCAGTCGTTGGGCATCCCCTCCTTGCTGGAATACTGGCACATGGGGGAGACGAAGATGCGGTTCTTGATGCTCAGTTCGCGCAGGGTAAGCGGGGTGAAGAGACTGCTCATGGGAACACCTCCTGTAGTGACCTACATCGGGAACCCGGAGGGTTTCCGCTCCTGCGGCAGTTTATCAGCCCCTGCCACAAGGTCAATCAAGGGGCTGATCTAGCGCTGGCAGGCGGGGCAGAAAAAGGTCGAGCGGGTGCCCAGCCTGCCTCGCTTTATCGCGGCGCCGCACTCCCGGCAGGGGCTCCCTTCGCGTCCGTAGACGTGGAGTTTCTGCGGGAAATAGGCGAGCTTCTCCTCGGCCACGGTGAAATCCATGGCGGAGCGACCGGCCGCGATGGACGTGGAGAGCGTCTCCTTGATGGCAGCGCAGAGGCGGGAGCAGTCGGAAAGGGACAGGGCGCCGGCAGGGGTATCCGGCAGGAACCGGCAGCGAAACAGCGATTCGGCCGCGTAGATGTTGCCGATACCGGCGACAACTGCGCTGTCCATCAGCAAGCGCTGCAAAGCGATCTTCTTGCCGCGGCTCTTCCGGAAGAGGTACTCGCCCGTCAGCGAGCCGGTCAGCGGCTCGGGGCCGATGGCCTTGAGCCGCTTGTGCTGCAGGGGGTCGTGGGACGTCCAGCTTAAGGAACCGAAGCGGCGCACGTCGTTCATCCGGAGCATGAGCCCCGAATCCAGCAACAGGTCGAAGTGGTCGTGGGCTCCCGCCTCGCTCCCTCCTGCAACCAGGCGCAGGTGTCCGGTCATGCCCAGATGGAGCAAAAGCGACCCCGCCTCGCAGGTGAGGATCAGGTATTTGCCGCGCCGCAGCACCGACTGGACGGTCTGGCCGGTGAGAACCAGGGAGAGTCCGTCAGGGAGCATGGCGCGGAACTTGGCGCTGTGAATTGCGACGCCGGCAATACGGGCTCCGACCAGCTTGTCGCAGATCCCCAGCCGGGTGACCTCTACCTCTGGTAACTCAGGCATCGACTGCTCCTGGCGCATCCGCACTGCAGCGGAACCGGCGGTGCTCTGCTAGTGGCGCGCGCCCTACAAGGCTCGAGGGGATGCGGGCGATCAGATCGGCACGGGGTTGCACACGTTCTCCGCGGAGTTGGCCTCAGCCCCGCAGGTAAAGCAGGCGACCGTGGGTTTGTCGGTGATGTGCGCGATCTCGTCGAGACGTCCGGCACTTTTTAGCATGCAGATGTGACCTGTGTGTTTGGCCCCGCATTGGCAAGTCTTGCTCGAATCCATGTCTTATCTCCTGAACGCGATCGGTTGTTTTGCCCTATAACTACCGCATCCGGTGGCCGGCAGTCAACTGTTGAATCCTCCCTTTGTACCACGGCGCCTGCTGAATTTGCACTGAAGGCATAGGTGTCGCTTCGGGAGATGGTTCACTGTCATTGACGGGAGTGGCGAACTGTCCGATGTGAAAATTATCGATAAATAATTTATGGTTGCTACTTTTGGCAGTAGTTGTTATATTAAAAAAAACTTTTATGCTGCGGCTCAAAGGGCGCCAGAGACAGTGGCGGCGTGCTGGATTCTGCAGCCGGCGACCGGTTAAGTCTTCCACCTCGCCTCATTCAACAGCTTGCGCAATCGGGGGGTCACCATGAGTCAATCTTCGGAAGTCGCGACCTTTGCTCAGACCAAGATCAAGGGCATCCCCCTCCCCTTCCCACCCACTCACCAGGCAGCCGCCAAGCCGCAGGATCTCCCCTGCCCCAACCACGAGCTGGTGCTGCGCAACATCCTCAGCACGGCTCCGCTTGGCATGTACCACACGGACCTCGCCGGAAGGCTCCTGAGGCTGCCGGGCAAATCAGGCGCCGGTTCGGCTCCCGAGCCTGAACCTCTGATCGGCTTCATCCACCCGCAGGACCGCAAGCTCCTCAGCGCCAGCTGGAAGGAGGCGATGGAGGCGGGAAAGCAGTGGGCCGGGCAGTTCAGGTACCGCTCCGCCGACGGGCAGGTGTTCCGGCTGCACGCCGTGATAGCGGAGGTGCGTGACCGCCGCGGGGATCCGGTCGGCTACCAGGGGTGCAATATAGACATGACGGCGCAGGCCGGCGCACACGAGGAGACCGCGGTAAGCGAGGACCGCTACCGGGTGGCCACCGAAGCTGCCGACGCCGGTATCTGGGACATGGACGTGGCCGGGAACCGGTGCTACTTAAGCCCGTACTGCTTCGAGATGCTCGGCTACAAGCCGGGCCAGGCCCAGCCCCGGCTGGAGGAGTGGACCAACATACTGCATCCCGACTACCTGGAGGCGGTGCGCCGGCTCCAGGAGGATTGCATAGAGGGCGCGCTGCAGAAGTTCGAGCTGGAGTTCCGTCTTAAGACCAACGAGGGGAAATGGAGGTGGTTCAGCTGCAAGGGAAAGGCTGACAAGCGCGATGCCTCGGGAAAGGCGCTGAGGGTCGCGGGTACCCTGGTCGACATAAACGGGCAGAAGATGATGGAGCACCTCCTGCGCATGGAGCATGACCTGCTGGACCTGATCACGGCGACGAGCCCGGTAGGCATCATGTTCATCGAGCCGGACCGCAACATAGCCTTTGCCAACCCGCGCGCCGAAGCGATACTCGGCCTGTCCAAACAGGAGTTGATGTCCCGCGGCGGGGACTCGCCTATCTGGAGCATCGTGGAGCATCGGCAGGAAGCGGGGAGCGAGAAGGACGTGTCGTTGGGGGAGATGCTGGAAGCAGGGCACTGCCTGCTGAACGCGTGCTTCGTCTTCCACCGCCCCGACGGGGGGAGCGCCCTTCTTTCCATAAGCACCGCGCCCTTCCTCGACAAGCAGAGCAAGGTGGGAGGAACGGTGGTCACCCTTGAGGACGTCACCGAGCAAAAGCGGCGCGAGCAGGCGATGGCCGACAGCGACAGGCTGCTGCGCGAAACACAGAGGATCGCCCAGCTGGGGAGCTACGTCCTCGACCTGGCCCGCGACAGATGGAGCTGCTCCAGCAAGCTCGAGGAGATACTCGGCGTGGACGACGCCTTCCCAAGGAGTCTGCGCGGGCATATCGAGGTCGTGCACGAGGATTACCGGGAGCTTTTCACCGAGAGCTACCTGGCGGCCATCACCCAGGGGCGCCCTTTCGAGATGGAGTACAAGATAAGGAGATGCAGCGACAAGGCGCAGCGCTGGGTGGCGGAATGCTGCGAGCTTAGTTCAGACAAGGCAGGACTGCGCTCGCGCATGATCGGCACCATAAAGGACATCACCGAGAGAAAGGCTGCGGAAGAGGCGATCCGGAACCTGAACGACGAACTGGACCGGCGCGTGATCGAGCGGACCTCCCAGCTGGCGGCGGCGAAGCAGGAGATAGAGTCGTTCAGCTACTCGGTCTCGCACGACCTGCGCGCGCCGCTTAGGCACATAAACAGCTACAGCTCCATCCTCGTGGAAGAGCACGGCAGCAAGATGCCGGAGGAGGCGCGCCAATACCTGGAGCGGATCTGCACCGCCAGCAGCAGGATGGGAAAACAGATCGACGACCTGTTGACGCTGACCCGGGTGGGACGAGCCGTGATGAAGCGCCAGACCTTCGACATCAGCGTCATGGCGTCGGAGGTGGCCGACATGCTGCGGGAGGTGAGAAATGCCCCCGGCACCGAGTTCCTGGTACAGCAGGGGCTGTCGGCCTACGGCGACAGCGTGCTGGTGCGGCTGGTCCTGCAAAACCTGCTGGGGAACTCGGTGAAGTACTCCTCGGGGAAGCCGTCGCCCAGGGTGGAGTTCGGCCAGACGGCGATTCCGGGGAGGCAGGCCTTCTATGTCAGGGACAACGGGGTCGGCTTCGACATGGCGTACATCGACAAACTGTTCCAGCCGTTTCAGCGTCTGCACGGCTCCGAGTTCGAAGGGACCGGCATCGGGCTGGCCACCGTGCGGCGCATCATAGAGCGTCACGGCGGCAGCATCTGGGCCGAGGGGAAGGAAAACGGGGGCGCCACCTTCTACTTCACCCTCTCCCAGCCGAGGAAGAACGACGCGCACCCCGGGTCCCGCATCGCGGCGTCGAAAAGCCTTTTATAAAACCGGTTGAAAATTATCCCCCCGATGCGAACCCGCGCTTCCGTTTGCGACAACGACAGCGATCCTCCCCTCTTCCCCCTTTCCGCAGCGCCGCCGCGCTAAGATCGGCACCTGACAATCCGGCATCGACAAAAATAAATCTACCAATTTACAGAACTATGTTTTATGATGATGCGCACCCCTCCCCTGCCTGGCAGGATATAAAAAAGGCGACGGGTTTGGGGACGTGGATCTGTCATGCGCCCATACAAAGAGGACGGAATGAGGAAAACCTGGCAGATGGTGGAGAGGGAGTTGGTGGATGGCTTGCTGAGGGGGGACCCCCAGCCCGGGGGGGCGCTGCAAAGCGAGCGCGACCTCGCCGCAAGGTTCTCCGTCAGCAGGGCGGCCGTCAGGGAGGCGTTGCAAAAGCTGCAGGATTCGGGATGGATTTCCGTGCAGCAGCGGCACTCCACCATCGTCAACGACTTCTGGTCGCAGGGCGATCTGGAGATCCTCTCCTCTATCGCCAGAAACAGCGACCCGTTTCCGCCTGACCTTGCCTCGAACCTTTTGGAGCTTAGGGTCCAGTTGGCACCGGACTACGCCAGGAGGGCTGTGGAGAACGACGCTGCCGTGCTCTCCGAGATCCTCGGGCGGGCCGAGAAGCTGCGCAACTGCGCCTCCGCGCTGGTGAAGTACGATTGGGAACTGCACCTGGCCATGGCCGTCATGTCCGGCAACAGGATCTACCCGCTGATCCTGAACAGTTTTTCCGGTGTCTATGCGAAGCTTAGGTCGGCGCTGTTCGCCAGGGAAGAACACAGGATGCAGGCACGCAATTATTACCGCGACATGCTGCAGGCAGCCGGCTCCGGCAACGCGATTTTGGCTGAGAACATCACCAGAGCCGCCATGATTCTGAGGCTGAACGGCTTCAGGCTCCATTTCGGGAGCCCGCAGGGGTCGCCGGTGCCGGCGTGACCCCCTGCCCCGCGTGGGTCAGTCGAAGAGCGTGAAGTAAAAGGTCGCGCCGCCGTTCACCCGGGCCTCGGCCCAGATCCGCCCGCCATGCCGGTGGATGATCCGCTGCACCGTCGCGAGCCCCATGCCGAGGCCGGGGAACTCGTCCTCCCTGTGCATGCGCTGAAACGGGGCGAAGAGACGTCCGGCAAAGCTGGGATCGAACCCCGCCCCGTCGTCGCGCACGAAATACACCTCGCTCCCCCCTTCCCTTTTGCACCCAAGCTCCACCGTCGCGCTCTCCTTCTTGCCGGTGAACTTCCAGGCGTTCCCCAACAGATGCTCCAGCGCAACCTTCATCATGTGGGGATCCGCCTGCACGCAGATCCGGTCCGGGGCCACCAATACCACCTGGCGCCCGGGAGCCCCCTCCCGGAGGGTGGCCTCGCACTGTCTGGCCAGTTGGGCAAGGTCGGTCGGGGCGAGGGACATCTCCTGTCGGGCGATCCTGGACAGGCCGAGCAGTGCCTCCATCAGGCTCTCCATCTTGCGTCCGGCCCTGACGATGCAATCGAGGTAACTGTGGGCGGTGGGCTCCAGCCCTTCCCCGAAATCCTCCGCGAGCGCGCTGCTGAAACCGATGAGATGCCTAAGCGGCGCGCGCAGGTCGTGCGATATCGAGTAGCTGAAAGACTCCAGTTCCTCGCCGAGGTTCCTGACCGCCATCTTTTCGCGCGCCAGTTCCGCATCGCTTGCGCGGAGGCGGGTTTCCAGAGCGCCGATCAGGGCGTACAGCTCTTCCTGTACACGGCTCCTTTCAGCGAGCTCTGTTTCCAGCTCCCTCAAGGCGGAGGATCCCTCGGGTTTCCCCTTGGTGTCTCCGTCCCTATGCCTGTCCTGCATGTTTGGAAGCACGTCCATTCTCACCCCTCCGCCTTACCGCCGACACGGTGCGCCTCTTAGAACTCTCTTAAAGAGCAATTGTGCCATAAATGAATCCAGAGTACCAGACAGAATTATCATTTATCACAGTGAGTGCGCCAGCTGTGACTGTCAGCTTGGCGTGAAGTGTCAGTTGACCCATCGCCACATACAAAAGGCCGGCTCCCTGAGTGTGCAACGGAGAGAGCCGGCCTTGCGGGAGCGACGGAAGCTTGCAGGGAAACGGGGCTGGAGGCTAGAAAAGATACTTTTTCGCTTCGCTGGCGGCATCGGCAAGGGTGCGTTTGGCCTGCAACAGCCCGGTGGCGTCGTACTTGGTGAAACGCCTGATGCCCGAGAGCATCATGGCGAGGTTGTCCCCCTCCCCGATATAGAAGGCCGCCTTGCGGGCCGCGCCGGCCGTCTTCTCCGCCGCGTTGAAAGTGAACACCTTGACGGCCGCCGTGACGGCTGATTTCCTGGCGGGGCTTAGCGAGGGGAGCATCTTCTCCGCACGCAGCAAGGCGCTTTCGGCGGCGAAGATGTTGATCGCCACGTCCGCCACGGCCAGCAGCACCTCCTGCTCGTCCTTTATCTGCCCCTGGAACCTCTGGGCCGCCGTCCCCGCCACCACCAGGAACGCCTGCTTCAACCCCTTGAGGAGGGCCTTTTCGGCGGCAAAAGGGATGCTGTCGTCGAGTTCCTCGAAGGAGGGGGTCATCAGGGCCTCCAGCGCCTTCATGGCCTCCTGCTGCAGCGGCATCTCCCCCTTCATGGCGCGGGCCAGCAGTATCCCGGGGATGAGCAGCCGGTTGATTTCGTTGGTCCCCTCGAAGATGCGGTTGATCCTTTCGTCGCGGTAGTAGCGTTCCGCCGGGTATTCCTGCACGTAGCCGTAGCCGCCGTGGATCTGCACCACCTCGTCCACCACGTCCGCCAGCACCTCGGAGCAGAACACCTTGGCCACGGCGCACTCCATGGCGTACTCCTCGATGCCGCGCTGGTAGGCTTCGTAGTAGTCGGGGGTCTCCCTCGGTATGGTGGCTAGCCTGTCGTCGATGAGCCCGGCCAGCCGGTAGATCAGCGATTCGGCGGCGAAGATGCCGGCTGTCATGTCGGCGATCTTCTCCTTGATGGCGCCGAAGGAGGCTATCTGGCGCCCGAACTGCTTGCGGAGGTTCGCGTACCTGATCCCGTCGCCAAGCGCGTTCTTGGCAGCCCCGGTAACGGCGGCGCCGAGCTTGAAGCGGCCGACGTTCAGCACGTTGAAGGCGATCTTGTGCCCCTTGCCGATCTCCCCGAGGAGGTTTCCCGCCGGCACCTTCGCGTTGTCGAGGATCACCTGGGTGGTGGATGACCCCTTGATTCCCAGCTTTTTTTCCTCGGGGCCGACGCTTACCCCCTCCATGGTCCGCTCCACCAGGAATGCGGTGAAATGCTCCTTGTCCACCTTGGCGAAGACGGTGTAGAGATCGGCGATGGCGCCGTTGGTGGTGAACTGCTTGGTCCCGTTCAGCAGGTAATGGCTCCCGTCGGCCGAGAGCGTGGCGCTCGCCTTGGCGCTCAGGGCGTCGCTGCCGGAATCGGGCTCGGTGAGGCAGTAGGCGGCGATCCACTCGCCTGTCATTAGCTTTTCGAGGTACCTCTGCTTCTGCTCGTCGGTCCCGTAGTAGACCAGCGGGAGCGTCCCTATGCCGGTGTGGGCCGAATAGGCGACCGAGAAGGAGCCGGAGCCGGATATCTTCTCGGCGGCGAGCATGCTGGTCGCCTTGTCGAGTTCGAGGCCGCCGTACTCCTCGGGGACGTCGATCATCAACAGCCCCAGCTCTCCGCACCTTTTCATCAGCCGCACCACGTGCTCGAACTGCTGGTGCTCGATCTCGTCGCGAAGCGGCAGCACCTCGTTCAGCACGAACTGCTCCGTGGTCCGCCCTATCTCCCTTTGTTCGTCGCTGAAATCCTCGGGGGTGAAGACCTCGTCTTTTCCCGTTTCAGCGATAAGGAATTCCGCGCCCTTAAATACCCTTGCTGCCATAAAAACACCTCTCGTATCGGAATCGACATCCGGTTTTTGTAGTATCCCTTCCTAGAGCAGCTCGAAGATGCCCGCCGCCCCCATGCCCCCCCCGATGCACATGGAAACGCAGCCGTAGCGCCCGCCGCGCCGCCGCATCTCGTGCAGGAGCGTGGCTGTGAGCTTGGTGCCGGTGCAGCCGAGCGGGTGCCCAAGCGCGATGGCGCCCCCGTTGACGTTGACCAGCTCCGGGTCGAGCTTCAGCTCGTTCATGCAGACAAGCGACTGCACCGCGAACGCCTCGTTCAGCTCGATCAGGGAGAGCTGGTCCTGGGTGAGGCCGGCCATCTTCAGCGCGGCGGGTATCGCCTCTATGGGGCCGGTACCCATCAGCTCCGGCGTGACCCCCCTGACGGCGAAGCAGACGAAGCGGGCCAGCGGCTTCATGCCGGTCCTCTTCAGGAACGCCTCGGAAACCACCAGGGCAGCCGCGGCGCCGTCGGTCATCTGCGAGGAGTTCCCCGCCGTGACGCTCCCGTTCGCCTTGAAGGCCGGCTTGAGCCTCGCCAGGGCGTCCACCGTGGTGTCGGCGCGGACCCCGTCGTCGGCGGAGACGAGTTCGCCGGAGCAGCGCATCTTCCCTTGTTGCAGCGAGCAGAACTGCGCCTGGACCGGGACGATCTCCTCGGCGAACCTCCCCTCCCCTATGGCCCGGGCGGCGTTTCGGTGGCTCCGCGCGGCGAAGGCGTCCTGGTCCTCGCGCGATACCCGGTACTTCTCCACCATGAGCTCCGCCGTGATGCCCATGGAGGCGTAGCTTTCGGGCCAGGAGCCGATGAGTCCGGGGTTGGCGCTGAACTTGTTCCCCCCCATCGGTATGAGGGACATGCTCTCTGTCCCGCCGGCGATGATGCAGTCGGCAAACCCTGCCATGATCCGGTCGGCGGCGGAGGCGATGCTCTGCAGCCCCGAGGAGCAGAAGCGGTTCACCGTCTGGCAGGGGACCTGGTAGGGGACGCCGGCCTTGAGCGCGGCGATCCTCGCCACGTTCATCCCCTGTTCCGCCTCCGGAAAGGCGCACCCCATGATGACGTCGTCAAGCTCGTGCGGGTCGAGGCCCGTGCCGTCGATGACACCCCTTATGGCGGCGGCGGCCAGGTCGTCGGGGCGCACCTCCCTGAATTTCCCCTTGTACGCCTTGGTTGCCGGTGTGCGCAGTGCGGTGACTATGTATGCGTTTGTCATGATGTGCTCCTTCTTGTACGTCTTCTCCCGTCGCGGGAGGAGGGGAAGGCCGGTTCCGCCACTTAGGTGGCCGCGCCTCTAGTTGCGCAGCGGCTTCCCCTTTTTCAACATGTGCTGGATCCGCTCCAGGGTCTGCCTCTGCCCGCAGAACCTCAGGAACGCCTCGCGCTCCAGCTCGAGCAGGTACTCCTCGGTGATCAGCGTCCCCCCGGGGACGTCGCCGCCGGTGATGACCTCGGCGATGCCGGAAGCGAGGTAATGGTCGTAGCCGGAGATGAACCCCCCCTGCTCCAGGTTCCAAAGCTGCCCCTTGATGGAGGCGGCGACGCTCCTTCCCGGGGCCTTCAGGGCGGTCGCCGGCCGCCCCGGGCGGTAGTTCGACGCGAGCGCGATTGCCTTCAGCTTCGCATCGTGGATGCGCCGGTCGAGGTCGAGGGTGATGCCGTCGGAGGGGCGCATCAGACCGAGCGAGACCAGCTCCGCGGCGGAACCGCTCACCTTGGCCATGGCTATGTTCTGGTAGTTCCTGAAGATGAAGGGGGAGACGTCGGCGCCGTACTCCTCGGCGAGCCTTATGGCGCGCATCGCCATCTCCTTGGTCCCCCCACCCGCGGGTATGAGCCCCACCCCGATCTCCACGAGCCCCATGTAGGTCTCGGCGTGGGCGTTGATGGCGTCGGCGTGGAGGCAGGTCTCGCACCCCCCTCCCATCGCCAGGCCGTGCGGCGCGGCGACCACCGGTATCTTCGAGTACTTGATCGCCATCATCGCCCTCTGGAACGCCTTCACCGTCATGGCGAGGTCGTCCCACGCCCCCTCCGCTATGGCCATGGCCACCAGCATCAGGTTGGCCCCGGCCGAGAAGACGCTCCCCTCGTTGGCGATGACCATCCCAATCCCCTCCGCCTCCACCCGGCCGACCCCCTTGCGGATCATCGCCAGGGTCTCCCCCCCCATGGTGTTCATCTTGGAATGGAACTCGAGGCAGAAGATGCCGTCGCCGATGTCGATGAGGGAGGCGGCGCTGTTTCTCTCGGCCACTGCTCCGGCGCTTTTCAGGATGGTGAGCGAGACCTGTTCCCGCGCCACGGGAAGCTCCCTGAAGTCACGGTCGGGGAGCGCGTAGTAGTACTTCCTTCCCCCTTCCGCCTGGTAGAAGCGCTCGATCCCCTTGAGGAACCCGGGCACGGCCACGCCGTCTTGCTCCGCGCGCCGGACGAAAGCCGCCACACCCAAGGCGTCCAGGATCTCGAACGGGCCGAGCTCCCAGTTGTAACCCCACTTCATGGCGTTGTCGACGTTCACCACGTCGTCGGCGATCTCGGCGAGCCTCTTCGCAGCGTAGAGGAGCGTGTCGCGCAGCGTCCTCCAGGCGAACTGGGCGGCCCGGTCGGTCCCCTCCATGAGGGCCTTCACCCGCATCCCGGGGTCGTCGATCTCCCTGGCCGCCGTCACGGAGGCGAACCTCGGGCGGACGCAGGGGCGGTAGCTTTCGCTTTTCTCGTCGTAGTAGAGCTTGACGCTTGCCCCATCGACGCTCTCCCTGCGGTAGTACCCCCCCTTCCCTTTCTTCCCGGTGAGCCCGGCGTCGACCATGCGTCTGGTGCTCTCGGGGACCCTGAACAGCTCGCGTTCGTCGTCGTCCGCGAGGAGCCGGTAGCTGTTGTCCATCACGCGCACCACCGTGTCGATGCCGACCAGGTCCCAAAGGGCGAAGGTGGCGGTCTTGGGTCGCGCCAGTGGCGCTCCGGTGACGACGTCGACCTCCTCGACGGTGAGCCCCATCTCGGTCATGTGCCGGTAGGCTGCGGCCCCGGCGTAGACGCCGATCCGGTTGGCGATGAAGTTGGGGGAGTCCTTGGCGTAGACCACGCCCTTTCCGAGCCTCCGGGAGAGGAAACCCGCCATCGCCTGCGTGATTTCCGGATCGGTTTCGGCGCAGGGCACCATCTCCATCAGCCGCATGTAGCGTGGCGGGTTGAAGAAATGGGTGGCCATGAAGCGCCTTCTCACCTGCGCCGGGAGGGATTGCGCCAGCTCGTTCACCGAAAGCCCGCTGGTGTTGGTGGAGAGGACCGCCCCCTCCTTCAGGTTGGGGACCACCGTTTCGGCGAAAAGCCGCCTCTTGATCTCCATCTGCTCCAAGACCGCCTCGATGACCCAGTCGCACTCCTTCAGCCGCGCGCCGTCGTCCTCGAAATTGCCCACCTCGATGCAGTCGGCGTAGGCCGGGGCGTAAAGCGGCGCAGGCCTGGTCCTTAAAAGCCCCGCCCGGGCGTCGCTCGCGATCCTGTTCCTCACCTCCGGCGAGCCGAGCTCCAGCCCCGCCCGGGCCTCGGCGTCGGTCAGGCTTCGCGGCACGACGTCGAGCAGCAGCACCTCGATCCCTGCGTTGGCCAGGTGCCCCGCGATGGCGCCCCCCATGACGCCTGCGCCAAGAACTGCAACCCTGTTGATCTGTTTCATTCCATCCTCCCGGTCCTGCATGCGAAGGTGCTATCGTTTGCGCCGCGCTCGCGGCGCTTCAATGTTCGGCCTCGTAGAGATGCTCTATCCTGTCCCGGTACCGCTGCGAGATCACCTGGCGCTTGAGCTTCATGGTCGGCGTCAGCTCCCCCCCCTCCATGGTGAAGTCCCGGGGAAGCAGCACGAACTTCTTGATGGTCTCGAAGTGGGCAAGCTGCAGGTTGACGGCCTCCACCCGCTGCCGGTACAGCTCGATCACCGGCTGGTGCACCACCAGGTCTTCCAGGTCGTGGTAGTTGAGCTTCCTGTCCCGGGCGAATTCGAGAAGCCGCTCGATTGTCGGCACCAAGAGCGCGGTCAGGTAAGGCTTGCGGTCGCCGTAGACGTACGCCTGGGAGATGTACTTGTCCCGTTTCAGGAGGTTCTCGATCGGCTGGGGCGCTATGTTCTTCCCTGCCGAGGTGATGATGAGCTCCTTCTTGCGGTCCGTTATGAAGAGAAATCCCTCTTCCATGCGGCCGATGTCGCCGGTCCTTAGCCACCCGTCGCTCAGCACCTCCTTGGTCGCGGCCTCGTCCTTGTGGTAACCGAGCATGATCTGCGGCCCCCTGGCGAGGATCTCGCCGTCCTTGGCTATGGCGATGTCCGTCATCGGGACCGGGGTGCCTACGGAGCCGAAGCGGAGCAGCTCGAAGGTGTTGGTGCAGAGCACGGGGCTCGTCTCGGTGAGGCCGTAGCCCTCCAGGACCGGGACCCCGATGATCCAGAAGAACTCGTTGACCTCCTGGTCCAGGGGGGCGCCGCCGCTGGTGCAGAACTTCAGGCTGCCGCCAAAGCGCCGGCGCAGCTTGCTGAAGATGACCCGGTCCGCGACCGCGTGCTGGAACCCGAGCCAGAGGGGGACCTTCCTGTCGATGTACCTCGCGTACACGTATCTGCGCCCGATGGAAAGCGCGTGGCGGAACATCTTCCTCTTGAAGAGCGAGAGCTGGTGCACCCCCTCGAAGATGCGAGAGTAGATCTTCTCGAACAGCCGGGGGACGCAGACCATGATGGTGGGATGCAGCTCCACCATGTTCTCCGCGATCTTCTCCATGCTGTCCGCGAAGGCGATCATGCCGCCGTAGGCGATGGGGAGGTAGTAGCCGGCGCTCCTCTCCAAAACGTGGCTCAAGGGGAGAAAGCTCAGGAAGATCTCGTCGTGCGTCAGCACCCCGACCTTCTCGATGGTGTTCCAGACGTCGAAGAGCACGTTGCCGTGCGAGAGCATCACCCCCTTGGGGAGCCCGGTGGTGCCCGAGGTGTAGACGATGCTCATCAGGGTGTCCAGGCCGATCGAGTCGATCAGCGACTCGAGCTCCTCCCGCTCCGGGTGCAGGATGGGGTCGTCGATCTCGGAGAGCTGGTAGAAGGTGGTCACCGGGAGCGCCCCCTCGCCCAGGAAGCGGTCGAAGGAGACCACCAGCTCCACCCGGGGGATCTCGTCCCTCACCTCCAGGAGCTTTCGGTACTGCCCTTTCCCCGAGACGAAGACGATGCGCGCCTCGCAGTGGTTGAGCGCGTACGCTATCTGTTGCGGTGTGTTGGTCGGGTAGACCGGGACAGTCACCGCGCCGGCGCAGAGGATCCCCATGTCGGCTATGATCCAGCCGGCGCGGTTCTCGGAGAGTATGGCCACCTTGTCGCCCGGGTGTACCTGCAGCTTCCTCAGCCCGCGCGCGACCATCAGGGCCCGGTCGTAGAACTGGCCGTAGCTCAGGGTGACCCAACGCCCGTTTTTTCTGAACTTGACCGCGTGCTTCGCGTTGAAATGCGCCGCGTTGTGCCGGAGCATGTCGGGCATCGAGCGGTAAGGTACCTTTTCCATGAGGGACTCCACCGAAGTTACAGGAAAAGAGAGAGCTTCACGAGTTAGAGGATAGTACATACTGCAGCAAGATATCAAGTACAGACGGAACTTCCTGCCATAAAGTGTCCGCCCCTTGAGAAAACGACCTGCACCGGTACGGCATAAGTAAATATTTGACACGGGCAGAGATCATCAATATTATCCTGCAGCCCTTATTGCACAACCGCAAAGAAGAAAAATTCCGCGATGCAGCATCTCGTTTCTCACAAGCCGCTCGGGGCGGACGGCAATGACAGTGTTTTTAAAGGCAAGGATAGATATGCAAGAAGATGTAAGGCTCATAGAGGCGATTATCGGGGAGATGGGACCCTTGTTCCACAAAGGCGTTTTTGCAGGCAGGAGTACCTTCC
>CAZFMI010000009.1:0-89686 GCA_964519915.1 uncultured Geomonas sp. | reverse complement strand
CCACCATGTTCATGATCGTCACCTTCTCCTCCATCGGCCTCCCCGGCACCAACGGGTTCGTCGGCGAGTTCCTGGTGCTGCTCGGCGCCTTCGAGAGCGAGCTCCGCTGGTACGCGATCATCGCCACCTCCGGCGTCATCCTCTCCGCAGTGTACATGCTCTGGATGTTCCAGCGCGTCATGTTCGGGGAGCTCAGCAACCCGAAGAACCAGAACCTGAAGGACCTGAACGCAAGGGAAGTGGCCATCATGCTGCCGCTTATCGCCCTGATCTTCTTCATGGGCGTCTACCCGCGTCCCTTCATCGACACCATGGCTCCGTCGATCGACAGGCTGATCGCCCAGGTGAACACCAAGAAGGAAGTAGCACAGGTAGTAGAACCGGCCGCGCCCCAGCTTCCGGCAGGGCACGTCGCCGTTCCGGCAGGCCTTCCCGAAGGCCACCCGGTTGTCCCTGCAAACCACGAAGTAAAATAGACCGCTTAGAACTAGCTGACGGAGGATTATAGATGGAAACAATTGCTATGCCGGCCATAAACCTGGCAGTGGTCATGCCTGAGATCATACTCTCATGCGTCGCCATGGTCCTGCTGCTCGTCAACGTATTCGTTCCGGGCAACAACAAGGCCTACCTCGGTTACCTGAGCATCATCGGCCTCGCAGTGACCGCGGCAAGCGTCGTGGGCGGGTGGGGGCCGTCGGTGTCAGCGTTCAACGGATCGGTAGTGCAGGACAACTTCGCGATCTTCTTCAAGGTGATCTTCCTGATCTCCGCCGGACTCGCCATCCTCATCTCGGACCGCTACATGGTCCAGGAGGAGTGCAACCAGGGCGAGCTCTACCCCCTGATACTCTTTGCCACCGTCGGCATGATGCTGATGGCGGCCGGGACCGACATGATGGTCATCTTCCTCGGGCTTGAGCTTCTCTCCATCTGTCTGTACGTGCTGGCGGGCTTCAACCGCGCCAACACGGCTTCCAACGAGGCGGGCCTCAAGTACTTCCTCCTGGGGGCCTTCTCCACCGGGTTCCTGCTCTACGGCATGGCGCTCACCTACGGCGCGACCGGGAGCACCAAGATCCACGCCATCTCCGCCTTCGTCCAGGCCAACCCGGCAGTCGCCACCAACCCGATCTTCGTGGTCGGGATGCTGCTGATCGCCACCGGCTTCAGCTTCAAGGTGGCAGCCGCGCCGTTCCACATGTGGACCCCGGACGTCTATCAGGGGGCGCCGACCCCGATGACCGCGTTCATGTCCGCGGGCCCCAAGGCCGCAGGCTTCGCAGCCTTCCTGAGGGTGATGATCTTCGCCTTCCCGATGCTGATGACCGAGTGGTCGGATCTCCTCTGGGTGCTGGCCGTTCTCACCATGACCATCGGCAACATCATCGCGCTCTCCCAGGACAACGTGAAGAGAATGCTCGCCTACTCCTCCATCGCCCACGCGGGGTACTGCCTGGTCGGTTTCACCGCCACCAACGCGGAAGGCGCAGCCGGCATCCTCTTCTACATGCTCTCCTACGCCTTCATGAACATCGGCGCCTTCGCCGTGGTGATCCTGATCGGCAAGAAAGGCGAGACCAACGGCAACGTGCAGGATCTGGCGGGGTTCGGCCACAAGAAGCCGCTTCTTGCCGCTGTGCTCTCCATTTTCCTGCTCTCCCTGGCCGGCATGCCGCCGACCGCAGGTTTCATCGGCAAGTTCTATCTCTTTTCCGCCGCCATCAAGTCCGGCTACATCTGGCTGGCCATCATCGGCGTGCTGAACTCCGCAGCATCCCTGTACTACTACCTGCGCGTCATGGTCTTCATGTACATGAAAGACGGCGAGGAGGATTTCTCCTGGGCCGGCGCCACCCCGGCGATCGCGCTGTGCCTGCTGGTCAGCGTAGGCGCCACCCTGATCCTCGGAGTGGTACCGGGCACCGTCCTGGAACTGGCACAGAAGGCAGTGCAGTTCTAAGCATAGGGCCGTTTATAGAATGTAAGAGAGGGCACCCAAGCGATCGGGTGCCCTCTTTGCGTCTGGGGAGGGCTTTTCATCAGGTCCCCCCTAACCAGTTCGCATCCAAAGAGCAACCAGCACCCGAGCATCTCGATCCCGGCAAACTGGACACTTCTGTGCCTGTCACTATGGCCACGGGCCGTGCACGTATTCGGCGGCGGTCATACATATTGGCTGAGGCGATATTGAGCCAGTAGGATGAGTTGTGCGAGTCGGAGGTTGACACTGCGTTGAGGGTTGATATGTTTTATCCTCGTCTCGACAGACTATTACCTCACAAGGAGGCATTATGGGACTCGAACCGACGCCATTGTTTCAATGCATTACCTTTGCGTTGATGCACGCAGGTGTTGAGAATGACGAGGAGATGAACTTTGAAATCAGCACCTGCGGCAAGCTCATGCGCGCCAAAATGCGCAACGCAACAGGCGACGTGGTGATGTGCGCAATCGGTGACAGCTATGACGATCTGGGCGAGCAGTTCGCCCTCGGTTGCCTGAAGCATGTGAGCTTCGATCGGCTTCGTGCGCTTCACAAGACACCGCTTCGGGGGTCGCGGACCGTCTTGAAGAGGGTGAAGTGAGCAAGCTGGTACGCAGTTGCACGTATGCCGGCGGCGCGCAAGGGGGTTCCTGCCTATAAAAACCATGCACACGGAGGTGGTATATGGAGGAGTTCGATATATCGAAGCTGTACGAAAGCATCGCTCTCAGTTTCATGTCGCTTGTCATAGATCTTGACGAGGAGAGGACGTTCGAGGGGGTGAAGCTCGGCGAGGATGTGCACTTGAAGGTGAGAGCCGACTCGGGAGAAGTACTGCTCGATGTGGTCGGAGAGGACTACAACGAGCTGGGCGACCAACTTGTGCTCGCATGTCTCCACAAACTTAGTCCGGACCATCTCGGCACCCTGCATCATAGACCGATGCAGGAGTTGTCGGACCTGCGACCGGCATAGGAAGAGTACCCGGCGGCGCCGAGCCTGAAGACCAGAGGGCCGGCTGCCGCCTGCCGAGCCGACCATGCCTCGGCTTCATCGGGCGAACCTCCTTATTTCCGCCTCCTCCACGTACCTTCCAAGGCGCCTCCGTTTGTCTCCGTATAAAAGCTTCCGCTTTTCAAACCCGCCAAAAATTGACCGCTTCTTTACCCCCTACAGGCAAACCCGGCATACCCCCGCGCTGCGAAAAAAAGACCGACGGGCCCTTGGTGAAAGCAGCTGCCTGGGTGATAACTTTCGCAGCTCAGGCGAATAGTCGTACACCGCGGTCGATGAATCGTGCATCGCGATTGTCGGCTTCCACATCCCGGTCGGTGAATTCTACATCGCTGACGATAACACGCGTATCTCGATTCGTGACACGTACATCGTGATCGATGGCTTCTACGCTGCGGTCGACAATTTCAACATCGCGACAGGCGACTTCTGCATCGCGGTCGATAACACGCGTATCTCGATTTGTGACACGTACATCGTGATTGATGACATCTGCATCGCGGTCGATAATTTCAACATCGCGATGGACGACTTCTACACCGAGGTCGATAACACGCGTATCACGATCGGTAACACGTACGAAGCGGCCGGCGACTTGTCCGTCGCGGTAGCGGACTCGGACACCGCAGGGGATGAATTGTCAGGGGCAGGAAACAAGAGTTCGGCGCAGGAGACAGCAGCCGGCTGTCTGGCTTCGAAGGGAGGGAAGGGGGAAGAAGGGACGGGGGATGCCTAACGGCACCCCCCTCGGCTCGGTGGGGGGAAGTTGCATTGGATCAAGCTGGAGTACCGCTCTCCCCTTCTTCATGTTCGGTGTGCGCGGCGCTACGGGCTGCGGCAGTAGCCTTGGCCCTGGGGTGACCCCTTCTTTCCTTGGTGAGATCGAATCCTGAGGCGATAAGGATGTCGGGAGTGCGCACAGCAGCCATTTCCAGCAGAGACGCGATCTCGTCCAGATGAATGAGGAGTTGTGCCTGGAGGACCTCGCGCTCCGCAATCACCAGTTTGCTGCCCAGCATGGACTCGTGGTACACCGCATCGTGCTTCTCCGCTGCCGACAGATACGATGGGAGCAGCGTCGCATTTGCCGCCCAGATCGACTCCGGGATCCTGGTTTTGTCGGCCAGAGCGGTTCTCACCCTCTGGTTGAAACCGTGGAACTTCGTTGGCGCCATGTTCCGATAACTTCGCTGTATGTGATTTGTCATGTCGCACCTCCCTTCCTTCGGTGAACGAAGCGTTGGACCGGCTATTGATTAACGCTGGCAAATTTTGACAACTTCTTGAGGATACAGGGTACCGCGAGCAATGCAAGTACAGCGGACACAAAACGGATTCGACAACGCGCAGGTCCCGATTGCCGTTGCCGGCAGATTCCCCTGGTGTACCTGGGCCCTGCTCTCCCCGTTTCCTGTCTGTTGCTCATTCCATTGCTCCACGCCCGCTTACGCCTAATGCCCTCCTCCTGGACAAACAAGAGATGCTGTGGCTCCCGTTTGGCGACTACCCTGCGCACGTTCGGGCAATTCATCCTCCCAGTTACAGTGACTGCCTTTGACACTGTCGGGGTGCGCATGTGCTTGAAGCCGAAGGAGTACTGGCAAAAGACGCGACGACGGTGCCCGGAGCCTGATCAATGACAGTACGGAGACTTGTTATTGGGGATAACTTACGGTAAGCTGTCCCTGGCAGTGCAATGATCTGGAACAACTACTTTTGAATGACAGAACTCGGGTGCCAACTGAGAAATAGCGTAGCGAGAGTTTAATTTTCCTGAAAAGGGGGAGGGCCGCTCATGTTGCAGGATTTCAAGGTTTTTCTTACCAAGACCAATGCCTTGGCCCTGGCTGTGGGTGTCGTGATCGGCGCCGCCACCGGCAAGGTGGTTTCCGGGATCGTCGACGACCTCCTGATGCCAGTCATAGGGCTTGTTCTCCCCTCGGGTGACTGGCGCGAGGCGAAATTCGTGCTAAGGACCGTCACCGATGCGAAAGGAAACGTTACCGACAGCGCCATCGCATACGGACATCTGATAGGAACGCTGATAGATTTTGTCTTCATTGCCTTCGTAGTCTATCTGGTGACCAAGGCTCTGATCAAACCGCCACCTCCAGGCCCTCCTACCAGAAACTGTCCGGAATGCCTCGAGGCGATCCCGATTGAAGCCCGCAAATGCAGGGCTTGTGGATCAAGCGTGACCTGATCCCCGTGACGCTCCCGATTCCGAACCAGGTGCACCTGCATGATCAGTTCTGCTGTCATTCAGGTGCATTGTTTTTATCACTGCACGATTTCACATAGTGAGGCTTTTGTGCCAAAGCGAAAAAAATACACCCTCGTCGCCACCGGAATAATTGCCGCCCTCCTTCTGTTCACCGTTGCCGTCCTGCCGATGATTGTCAGAAGCAAGGCCGTGGCCGCCATAGAGGAGGCAACAGGGCGCAAGGCTCAGATAAAGTCTGTAGCCATCAACCCGTTTTCCCTGGCGGTGACGGTAAAGGGATTTGCCATCTACGAGAAGAAGGGTGCTCCCCTGGTCGGCTTCAGCCGGCTGCGAGCCTCACTCTCCCTGGCATCCGTCTATAAACGCGCCCTGATACTGTCCGATGTCGCCATAGATGCGCCCACTGTCAGTCTCGCCCGCACCGGCCCCAACCGTTTCAGCTTCAGCGATATTCTTGATCGGGTCAACCAGGCGCCCAAGCAGGAAAAGAAGGGGGAGTTCCTCTTCTCCATCAACAACATAATCGTCAAGAACGGCTCGCTTGATTTCGATGACCAACTTGTGGGCGGCGGTAGAAGGCATACCGTGCGCGCACTGGAAGTTGCGATCCCCTTTATCAGCAACATTCCCTACCTGGCTGAACAATACACGGAGCCCCGGATTTCCGCCGTGGTCAATGGCGCCCCGTTCAGCTTTGCAGGAAAGCTGAAGCCCCTGAGCAAGTCTTTGGAAACCTCGGTGCACGTCAGCCTGAATAAGCTCGACCTGCCCCAGTACATAGCCTATTCCCCGGTAAAACCCCTGGCCGACCTGGCATCGGGCAGATTGACCGTCGACATGGATGTCAGCTACCGCATTTCCGCCGACAAGAGGCCGGAGTTGACGGTTACGGGCCTGACCCGATTCGACGACATCAGCGTGAGCATGAAGAACGGCCAGCCTCTCGCCAGGCTCGCCTTGCTGGAGGCCCAGGCATCCGGCCTGGAGGTGTTTGCCCGGCAGTTCAGGTTCGAAAAGATCGTCCTGGATGGCCTGGAGCTGTTTGTCGATCGCGATGGCAAGGGTGATTGGATGTATTCCCGCCTCATGCCACCGGCTGAGGCCGGCCAAAAACCGGAGCAATCCCCCGAGGGAAAACCGGAGAAGGGCGACAAGGACAGGCAAGGGTTGCTCCTCGTTTCCTCTTTCGCATGCAGTAACGGCACCGTTCACTTTAGCGATGCCAAACCCAAGGGGGGATTCAAGACAACGGTTTCCGAAATCGATTTCACGGTGAAGAATTTCAGCACGGCGCCCGGAAAACCTGCGGAGTACGAACTGTCTCTTTTGCTGGACACCGATGCCGCCTTCACTACGGACGGCACCTTTTCAATCACACCACTGGCAGCAACGTCTTCCGCCGCACTCACCGGCCTCAAGATCCAGCGCGGTTGGCCCTATCTGGCCCAGTACCTGAGCGCGCCGGTCCAGGGGACGCTTGATCTGTCGGCGGACCTGGCGTTCAGCGACTCCGACGGACTGAGGCTTGACCGTGGCAACCTCTCGGTCAAGGGGCTTGCCGCCCGATACGGCAAAAAGGAAGGGTTCGATCTGGCACGACTTCAGGTAAGCGGCGCCACCTTCCGCCAGAAGGGGAGCAGCCTGGAGATTGACGATATCCGTCTCAGCGGGGGCGAGATTTCCCTGTCGCGGGAAAAGGACGGCAACATCTCGCTGCTATCGCTTCTCAACCGGGAGCAAGGGGGCCGATCGGGGGCGTCCGTCAAGGCTGCTCCGCTCTCGTCAGTTGCCGCAAAAAAGAAAACCGCGCCTGGCACGTCGAAAAACGCCAAGCCGCTCACCTACCGCCTCAAACGGTTCCGGATCGATGCGTTAAACCTGGCTTTCACTGACAGGACGCTAGAAGAGGAACCGCGCTTTACCCTGCGCAACGCCAGCCTGGCACTGTCGGACCTGAGCGGGCCGAGGTTCACGCCGGCGGCACTTCGTTTCTCCGCCAGCTTCGGGAAAAATGCCGCGTTAAAGGCAAGCGGCGCTATAACCCCAGCCCCGTTCCGCTATCAGGGAGGGGTGAGTGTGAGGCGACTCCCCATACGGGATTTCGAAGCCTACCTTCCCGACAGCTTCAATTTCTCCGTTATCGGCGGTAATGTGGACACAGCGATGAACCTGGACCTCGCCATGAAAAACGGCAAACCGGCGGGGAGCTTTAAGGGGAGCGCAGGAGTGCGTGACTTCCACAGCATTGACAGCATCGGTGAGGAGGATCTGCTGAAATGGGAGAGCCTGCAGTTTGACGAGGTGAAGGGGAACCTGGACCCCTTCAAGCTGAGCATCCGCCAGGTGGCGCTGAACGATGTCTACTCGCGCATCGTGGTCAGGAAAGACGGCACGCTCAACCTGCAAAACCTGGTCGAGAAAAAGGAACCCGCGGCGCAGGCTGCAGCGCTTCCCGTCACGGCGGTCACCCAGACGACAACAACCGTTGCACAGAAGACGGCACCTGCCGCGGTCGCGCCGACACAGCGTCAGATCTCGGTCGGGAGTGTCACCATACAAAACGGCACGCTTTCCTTCACCGACAAGCACCTCCCCCAGACCTACAGCAGCACCTTCTTCAACCTGGGCGGGAGGGTCAGCGGCCTATCGTCGGAGGAGTCGAAGTTTGCCGACGTGGACCTGCGGGGGAATCTGGAAAATCACTCTCCCATGCAGATTATCGGGAGGCTCAACCCGCTGCGCGAGGATCTGTTCGTCGATCTGAAGATCTCCTTTAGGGACATCGACCTCTCACCGATAACCCCTTACTCCGGCACCTACCTTGGTTACACCGTTGATAAAGGGAAGCTGTTCCTTGACCTTAAGTATCTGATCGACAAGAAACAGCTCAGCTCCGAGAACAAGGTTTTCATCGACCAGTTCACCTTCGGCAAGCAGGTTGAGAGCGACAAGGCCACCACCCTGCCGGTCCGGCTGGCTGTGGCTCTGCTTAAGGACCGCAAGGGGGAGATTCATCTGGATCTGCCGGTCACCGGCCGCACCGACGACCCGAAATTCAGTATCCTGGGGCTCATCGGGCAGGTCCTTAAAAACCTTCTTGTCAAGGCGGCCACCTCTCCATTTGCACTGCTTTCGTCCGTGATGGGGAGCGGGCAGGATTTCAGCGTCATCCAGTTCCCGGCCGGTTCCAGCAATCTGCCTGCGGAAGAAGGGCAAAAACTCTCCCAGATGGCCAAGGCCCTGGCTGATCGGCCCGGTTTGAAGGTGGAGATCAAGGGGTTTGTCGACAAGGCAAAGGACCCCGAGGGATACCGCCAGGAGATGCTCAGCCGCAAGCTGCGCAACGAGAAGTTCCTGTTCCTGGTAAAGGAGGGACAGGTCAAGAGCGGGGACAGTGCCGAGACCGTGCAGGTACTGGCGGAAGAGCAATCAAAGTTCCTCAAGGCGGTCTACAAGAAGGAGAGATTTCCCAAACCGCGCAACGCAATAGGTTTGGTAAAGGATCTGCCCGACAATGAGATGAAGAAGCTTATCATTGCCAATTCCGTGGTGGGTGAGAACGAACTGCTCTCCCTGGCGCGAGAGCGCACCGCAGCCGTGATGAACTACATGGTCGCCAAGGAAGGGCTGCCTCCCGAGCGGCTTTTCCAGAAGGTAGACGACATTTACAAGGCACCCGAGAAGGATACAGTCAGCCGGAACCGGGTCGAGTTCAACGCGATCGCGCAGTGACAAAAACCGGTTAAAGGGCCAGCACAAGACACCCGAACCTGGATATCCCACTAAGCGTCATTTGCGGGGCGCCATTTGGTGGTACGCAGCAGTTCCACGGAGATCAGGGGACTGTCATGGAGAGAAGGCGCATAAATCTGCCCCGGCAGCATCCGTCGCGTCCTTCGCGGATAGGTAGCGGTATCTGGTGCCCCTTCTTTTTGGCGCCTCTGTCGGCTAAGGCAGTGGCGGGATGACGTCAGCTTCTCGGAACAAGGGTCAGCGCTTCAGGGGCCAAAGGACAGATCTCCCGACATTCGCCGCAGCCGGTGCAAAGGGCCTGATCGATGCTGATTCCCTCTCCAGGCACAAGCGATATCGCCTGTGCTTCGCAGCGCTCCATGCAGGAAAAACAGCCGCAGTTCTTCGACAGGCAATGCCGGTTGTCTGCCTTGGCCACCATATCCGGACCGGCGACCGGCGCACTCGGCTTCTCCTGATCTTCGCCCATCGCCTCTAACCGGGCCTGCGCGTCGCAGAGCACGGATCTGGAGTGCCGCAGGATGTCGCCGGCGCCAAGCAGGGCCTCCCCCAGCGTGTAAAAGCCGTGCCGGAAAAAGCCCTTGCGGGTGAGAGTGGTCACTTCGTCTTCCCTTTGCGGACCGGTTTCCTCGCCGGTTTCACCTCGCCCTGCACATGGCACGAAGTACAGTTGAGGCGCTCGGGATGGCTGGTGGCCGGCGCTTTTTTCACGCCGTCTCGATGGCAGACGTTGCAGGCCTCGCCATCCTGGTCGGGTTTTACCGCATGCGGGATCGCCGGAGGATCACTCGGCGCCTGGAGCGCATCGGCGGCAAGATCCGGCTCGGGCTGCTCCTCTGCGAAGGCGGGGGCCATCAAGGCCAGGGAGATAACGGTCATTAACAGCACGGGGCGCAGAATTCGTTTCATTAACAGCCTCCTTGTCATGCAAGCTTTATCCTGTGCAGCTTGATTTGTATGTGAATGCTATCTTCAATGCCTTGGTGGGGCAGCTGTCGACACACGCCAGGCACCGGCTGCAGTCCCCTGCAGCTACCTGTGGAGCCTCGTGCTCGAGGGGCGGGGCGAGCACCTCCTGAACCGGGCAGGCCCGGAGGCAGTCGCCGCAGTGGGTGCAGCGCTCCTTTAGGAAGGCGACCCGCAGCGGGCTGAAGCGCGCCAGCAGGCTGTAGAAGCCCCCCAAGGGGCAGAGGGAGCGGCACCAGACCCTGCGGGACACCGACACCTCCACCAGCAGGATCGCAGCCGGCAGCAGCAGAGGAAGCAGCGACTTGAAGACGACGGCGCGGCTTACGATGCCGATGGGCGAAAGCACCTCGAAAAGCGGGATTCCGGTCAGGGCGACGGTGGCGAGCACCAGCGCCAGACTGAAGCGGCTGGAGGCAAGCGGCAGGGTGCTCCCGCCGCTATCCAGTCGGCGCCGCAGCTTGTCCCCCATTTCGGTGATGAGGCCGACCGGGCAGACCCAGCCGCAGAAGCTGCGGCCTCCCAGCACGAAATAGAAGGCGGCCACCAGGAGGGCCGACCCCAGGTAGGAGAGCACCAGGACCCTGCCGCCGATCAGCGCCTGCAGGAACGCCAGGGGGTCGGCCAGCGGCATCCCGAGCAACTCTCCCGCAGCGAGATTCCCCCGGAAGACGCCAAGCCCGAGAAGCGGCGAGGCGATCAGCGCCAGGGTCGAGAGCTGCGCAGCGCGTCGCGGGAGCCACCATCTAGAACTCATAGCCATCCTTTTGCGTCTCGACCAGACGCTGCACCACGATCACCGGCTTGGGCAGGACGCAAGAGTTTTCGCAGATCCCGCAGCCTACGCACTTCTCCTTGTGCACCACCGGCTCCATGATGGTGTGCTCGTCGGTGCGGGTATTGTGGCGCACCTCGAGGGTGATCGCCTTGTCGATCAGGGGACACTGGCGGTAGCAGACCTCGCAGCGCAACCCCCGGATGGAGAGGCAGCTTTCGCGGTCGATGATCACCGCCGTCCCCATGCGGACATTCTCGATATCCTCCAGGTTGTTGTCAAGCGCACCGGACGGACACGCTTTGACGCAGGGGAGATCCTGGCAAAGATAGCAGGGGGTCTCGCGCGGCGTGATCACCGGCGTCCCGATCCCGGTGCCGGCTTCTCCGCCGGCCAGCTTGATCGAGCCGTAGGGGCAGGCCTGGGCGCATTTGCCGCACCGGACGCAGGCGGACAGAAAGCGTTTCCCCGCGACGGATCCTGGCGGGCGGAGGGTGAAGCCGCCTGCGTCGGCCGGGCGCAGGTACACGGAGCTGAGAGCTCCTCCCGCCAGCGCGAGGGCTAGCGGCGTCACCGCGCTTCTTCTCAGGAACTGGCGCCGGGATATGCCGCTGTTTTTTGATTCATCGCCCATAGGGGTATCTCGTGTTGCGCCCCCGGAGCCTCAACCCCGGGCAAGGGGTATGGGGACTCCGGGAGCGGGTTGGCAGTGCTGCGAGAGACTACGCCTTCTTCACCTTCACCGCGCACTTCTTGAAATCCGGCTCCTTGGAGAGCGGGTCGAAGGCGTCGATGCAGAGCTCGTTGATAAGCCTGTTCTCGTCAAAGAAGGCGGCAAAGACGCTCCCCTTCTCCGGCGTGCCGCGGCCGTTGATCTCGGCGGGGAGGACCACGCTGCCGCGGCGCGAGGTGATGCGCACCAGGTCGCGGTTCTTTATGCCGAGCCTCTTCGCGTCCTCGGGGTGCAGCTCGATGGTGGCCCCGGGAACGGCCCGCTTCAGCTCGGGCACACGCCCGGTCATGGTGCCGGTGTGCCAGTGCTCCAGCAGGCGGCCGGTGGAGAACCAGAACGGATACGCCTTGTCCGGCGACTCGGCGGGCGGCTCGTAGGGACGGAACCAGACGTTCGCCTTGTTGCCGGGGGCCTTGTAGAACTTGATCCCTTCTCCCTTTTTCACGTTCTGGTCATCCAGGTCGGTGTAGCGCCAGCGGGTCTCGCTGCCGTCCGGCTTGATCGGCCAGCGCAGGCCCCGCACCTTGGTGTAGGCCTGATAGGGGGCGAGGTCCTTGCCGGTGCCGATGGTGAACTTGCGGTATTCCTCCCAGATCTCGCGGTGCATCCCCTTTTCGCTGTAGGGGAACAGGTGCCCCAGTCCCATACGTCTGGCGAACTGGATCAGCTGCCAGGTGTCTTCCTTGGCCTCCCCGGGAGGATCGATCATCTTGAACCACTGCTGGGTGCGCCGCTCGGTGTTGCCGTACACCCCTTCCTTCTCGACCCAGCTGGCGGAGGGGAGGATGACGTCGGCCAGCTCGGTGGTCCTGGTCGGGTAGATGTCGGAAACGACGATGAAGGCCTTGCGCGCCTGCGCCGCCTTGCGCACCCGGCTCAGGTTGGGGAGGGACTGGAAGGGGTTGGTGCACTGGATCCAGATGCATTTGATCTCGTCGCGCTCTATGGCGCGGAACAACTCCACCGTGTGCAGCCCGACCTTGGGAGAGATCTTGCCGGGATCGATCCCCCAGATGCCTGCGGTCTTCTTGCGGTGCGCCTCGTTCATCACCACCATGTCGGCGGGCAGCCGGTGCGCGAAGGTGCCGACCTCGCGGGCCGTGCCGCAGGCCGAAGGCTGGCCGGTCAGGGAGAGCGGGTTTTCCCCCGGCTTGCAGATCTTGCCGGTCAGAAGATGCAGGTTGTAGATGAGGTTGTTTACCCAGACGCCGCGCGAATGCTGGTTCACCCCCATGGTCCAGAGCGAGTTCACCTTGCGGGACTTGTCGCTGTAGATCCTTGCCAGCTCCTCGATCTTGCCGGCCGGGATGCCGGAGACGCTCTCGGCCCACTGCGGGGTGAAGAGTTTCATCAGCTGCTTGTATTCATCGAAGCTGAGCCCCTTCACGTCGGCTGGCGTCTCGTTGAACGCCTCCTTGTCCTTCAGGCCGTAGGGGGCGTTCTCCTTGCCCCGCTTGAAGCTGATGTGCTCCCTGATGAAGCTCTCGTCGTAGAGTTTGTCGCGCAGGATGACGTGGATGATGCCGTTGAGCGCAGCCAGGTCCCCGTGGGGACGCATGGGGATGTACTCGTCCGCCATCTTGGTGGTGCGGGTCTTGCGGGTGGCGATGTCGATCAGCCTGACCTTGGGGTGCTTCAGCTTGTTGTCGATCAGGCGGGAGAACAGCACCGGGTGGGCCTCGGCCATGTTGGCCCCCCACAGGATGTAGGTGTCGCCCAGGTCGAGGTCGTCATAGCACCCCATCGGCTCGTCGGAGCCGAAGGTGTTCATGAAGCCGACCACCGCAGAAGCCATGCACAGGCGAGCGTTGGGCTCCAGGTTGTTGGTGCCGATCCCCCCCTTCATGAGTTTGGATGCGACGTATCCCTCCTGCACGGTCCACTGGCCCGAGCCGTACATGGCGACCGAATCGGGGCCGTGCTGGGAGACGGCCTGTCTGTACTTGGAGGCGATCAGGTCAAGCGCCTCGTCCCAGGTCGCCTCGACCATCTTGTTCCCTTTGCGGATCAGCGGCTTGGTCAGACGGTCCTTGCCGTAGAGCGCCTTGGAGAGGAAATACCCCTTGATACAGTTGAGCCCCTTGTTGACGGGTCCCGCGGGGTCGCCCTTGGTGGTTACGATTTTCCCATCCTTGACCCCGACCAACACCGAACAGCCGACTCCGCAGTACCGACAGGGGGCCTTTCCCCAGGTTATCCCCGCCTCTGCCGCCTCTGCGCCTTCCGGGCGCAGCATCGGCGCTCCTACTGCCGCAAACGCGGCTGCCGCCGCGCTGGCCTTGATAAAATCCCGCCTGGTCAATCCCATCGCATCCTCCTTGCCAGTAGTGTCACGAAAAAAGGGGAGCAGCCCTCAGGCCTGCTCCCCCTATAATTCCTCGAAATTGTGATACGCGAGTTGCACCGACACGACTCCTTCGATCTCCTCGAGCCCGCTTACCAGCTCCACCTCCGCATCAACCGTGTCCGCCTCGACAACCGCCACGATCCGCCCCTCCGGCAGCACGCCGTGGACTTCGATGCCGTCTTGCTTGGCCAGTTCCAGCGCAACTGTGTCAACGCTAGCCGAGCTGCATGTCACGACGATACCTGATACTGGCATAGACCCCCCTTGGTAGCTCGAAAATGTATAGAAAGGCAGTGATGTATTTCATTGCAGCGGATGAACACAGTGCCGGAGGTAACTTTGTACGACCGGGTCAACAGGTGATTAACCGGTGTCCAGTTAAATTTCTGCCTATGAGTATCCTGCAATTACCCGCAATAAGCCGTAGAACCTCTACCACGAATGACGGGTAAAAAAAATTGACCTAAGTCAAATTAAGACAAAACATGATGCATTTCCTGTCTCAAAGAGGGGGGACGGGTGCAGAAGAGGCACCCGTACCGGAACAGGCACGAAAGGGAGTGCTTTCCCGTGGATGGACCGACACGATAAACGTAAAGGAGGGCGCCCGAGCAAGCGGGTGCCCTCCTTTCGTTCAGGGAACGGGGCGGGAATACGATCAAGAGGCAGATGCGCCAGAGCTGCTCGTCAGGCTGTGACGCAGGGAAGCTCGCCGGGCCCTGCGCGTTGGGAGCCGGTTTGCCGGAAGCGTTCCCAGCTCAACGTGTCTCGCCATAGAGCCCCTGGATCTCCTGCGGGGTGAAGGGGTTGTCTCCTTTTTTGAGGGCGTCGATCCAGCGCCTGCGCTGTGGCTTCATCTTTTCGTCAACCCTTCCGGCCAGGTACGCCTCGAAATCGTCAATCGCCCCTTGGTAGTCCCCGGTCTGCGCCCGGGCCACTCCACGGCTGTCACGGTAGGATGCGGCGTCGTAACCAGTCCGGACTGCCTCCTCACAGGCAAACATAACGGCCGCTGCGCGTCCCAGGAGGGTTCCGGTCCAACAAAGCTCATTCCAATGGGACGCGCGCACCTCCGTGCCCGGGTCGAGCCTTTGAGCCTTGCGGAAAGCAGCAATCGCTTTGTTCACCTCTCCTCGACGTATCAGACGTGATCCCTCATCCACGGTTTGCTTGGTCTTAAGCCGCCGTTGCTCTAATTCGGGGTCTATCGCCAAGCCCGGATTGAGACTCTTGGCTTTGCGGAAAGCATCTATGGCATCCTCGATTTTGTCTGATCGCGCCAGTTCCCGTCCTTCCAAGGCCAGCTTCTGCGCGGCCAAACGCCTCACTTTCGCTTCCGGGTCCAGCAACAGGCTCGGGTCCTTTTCCTGCGCCTGACGAAATTTGTCGAGTGCCTGCTCCTTGTCGCCTTCTTGCAACAGTTTGTGCGCCTGTGCAACCATTGGCATGGCTGCAAGCCGCTTCGCTTCCGCCGTCGGATCGGAAAAAGCTAAGGAGGGTTCCAGTTCCTTTGCCTTTTGCAACAGCGCCGCGGCACCGGCGATGTCGCCGGCTCGTGCGAGTTGCTGTCCTGACAGCAACATGGATTGCGCTGTCATGGATCGTGCTTCACGATCAGGGTCGAGGTCAAGATGGGGATCTTTTTCCTTTGCCTCGAGGTAGCTTTGGGCGGCGCTGACGGCGTCATGAGCCCGCGCATGCTCGTTGCCGGCAGCCACCAGACCCAAAGCCGCCATCGCCGACGAACAACCGTTTCGATGCAGATGACTGCGGCATTCCACGTCATCCATCCCGCGGGTAATGCGCCTGCGTGCCAGATGCATCAGGTCTTTGATTGCCACGGCATAGACACGCGCCGTCCCGTCCCGGCTCCCTGCCGCCAGGTACCTCCCGTCTGCACTGTAGGCTACGCTGTAAACCCGGTCGCCAAAACCGGAGAAGGTAAGCACCTCGTTGCCGGAGTCAAGATCCCACACCTTTGCCGTCTTGTCCCAACTGGCAGTGGCCAGCCGTTTCCCGTCCGGGCTGAAGGCTACGCCAAAAACGACGCCGGAGTGTCCCTTGAGAGTACGGATCAGTGCGCCCGAAGCGGTGTCCCAGATCTTGGCCGTGCCGTCCAAACCGGAGGTGGCCAATTTGGTTCCGTCACGGCTGTATGCCACGCCGAGGACTTGGCCGTTGTGGCCGGCTAGGGTGAAGGATATTTTGCCGGAACCGGCGTCCCAGATGAGGGCGGTACCGTCGGCGCTGGTCGTTGCGAGGTGCCGGCCGTCGGGACTGAAGGCTACGCTGTTGACGGTGCCGACATGCCCGGCAAGGGTGCGAAGCGTCTTGCCCCCGGCGGCGTCCCAGATCCTGGCCGTACCGTCCCAGCTTGCCGTTGCCAGATACCTCCCATCAGGGCTGAAGTCTACCCCTGTGACGAAATTGGCATGTCCTTCCAGGGAATTCCGGACGGCACCGGAGGCGATCTCCACTATCTTGGCCGTCCTGTCCCAGCTTGCCGTTGCCAGATACTTACCGTCGCGGCTGAAAGCCAGGGCGAAGACATAGTCGGTATGGCCGTCGAAGCTCAGCACCTCCTTGGCGGACCCGACATCCCACACCTTTGCCGTTCCCTCCGAGGTCGCCAGGCCCAAACGCCCCTTGGGGCTGAAGGCCAGGTGGTAGACCCTGTTTGCACCGCCCGAAATGGTGAGCACTTCCTGATTCTGTATCGAATCCCAGACCTTTGCCGTCTGGTCTGAAGATGCAGCGACCAGACGCTTTCCGTCAAAACTGTAGGCAACGCTGTTCAGTTCGCCCTCGGGACTGAAGAAGGAGCCGATCTCTTTGCGTGATGCGATATCCCACACCTTTATGGTCCTGTCCAAACTTGCTGTGGCGAACACCTTTCCGTCAGGATGGAAAGCCACACCTGTCAGATCGGAGGTATGGCCGGAAAAGGTCCCCAGCGGCGCGCCGTCGGCTGCCTTCCAGACATAGGCAGCTCTCTCCATGCCCCTGCTGCAACCGGCAACCATCTTGCCGTCCGGACTGAAGGCCACACTGCTGACCGGAGGGTGCGCTAAAAGGGTGAGCAGCCTCCGCCCGGAGGCCGGGTCCCAGATCCTGACCCTGCCGTCAGCACTGCCCGTGGCAAGCTTGGTGCCGTCAGGACTGAAGGCGACACTCGTGACCTCGCCGGTGTGGCCGGGAAGGGTACGCAACCGCTCCCCCCGGTCCGTGTTCCAGATTCTCGCCGTTCCATCCGAGCTGGCCGTGGCGACCTCCTTGCCGTCCGGGCCGAAGGCGACGCCGGAGACCGCTCCTTTGTGGCCCCGAAGCACAAGGCGCTGAATGCCGGTTTCCGCATTCCAGATCCTGGCTGTCCGGTCCCTGCTTGCCGTTGCCAGCAGCGTTCCGTCACGGCTGAAGGCCACACCGTGGAGGGCGCCGGCGTGGAAAAAGACGAGAAGCTCCTTTCCGGAGGTCACATCCCATATTTTTGCGGTGCGGTCCGAACTTGCCGTGGCCAGACGCCTCATGTCGGGGCTGAAGGCAGCCCCGGTGACCGAGGCCGTGTGGCCGGTAAAGGTCTGTCGAACCATCGGGGATTGTACCGCCTTGTGGAGCGCGGCCTCTGCGGAATCTGTCACGGTACCGTCGGAAGAGTGTGTCACCGTTACGGCATGCATGGCCAGAAGTAGGCTGAGATTGGGTTCTCGGGTCAGATTGCGGAAGGCGCTGCCGGCATTTGCACGGGAAAGGGAAATTTTCTCCAGCGTTTCGGCCTGATGCTTTTTGCGCCAGGCAACTGCGGAGACCAGGACGAAGAACAGCAGCATGATGCCTAGCGCAACGGAAAAGCTCCTCAGGTGCCGCTCGGCTTTCCTGGCTTGCTCGGCACGGGCGGATTCGGCTGCAGCGAGCGCTTGAGCCTGTGCCAGTTCGCGCCTGCGCGCAGCTTCCTTTTCCCTCTCTGCTTCCTCGAAGGCGGCGCAACTCGCCCCGATCAGCGCGGAGATGTCTTCGGCATAGCTTGTCCCTGCCGTCTCAAGGGCGCCGGCCCAACGCTGCGCTTCGTGCAGCTCCACCTCGTCCAGAAGACCTCCGGTGCCGCGCCCCATGCGGACCCATTCGGCTGCCTTGGCTTGCAGCTGCCTGCGGACCTGCTCGGCCTCCCAGCGCCCGGCAAACCAGTCCTGATTCGATTGCCGGATCGGCTCGATGAGCCTGTCATGGGTCAGTTCATACCACCGCGCCCCGGCCCGCCACTCGCCCCTGATGATATGGAGGTCTTCCAGCACTTCCACCGCAAAGTTGCTGATCGCGCCGGTACTCTCCTTGCCACGGAAAACGGTGCCGCGCGTTTCCGCCGGAGTGATGAGGGTACTGCCAAACCACTCACGCAGGTCTCCCTCAATGGCGCCGGAGCTGGCGACGGTTGCCTGGATGCACTCTTCGTAGAATCGCACCAGCGCCTGATTTACGTCGCCGAAACCCTGCAGGTGGTCCTTGGTGACCACCGTGGCCTCCGGCGGCAGGTGCCGCCAAAAGTTCTGGCAGACCACCTGGAGCTGAACCGATTCCACGAACTCCCCGGGTACCGCCTGGACGGCGTCGGCGCCCGTCTCCACGCGAACCGTCAGCAGGTCGTCTACCAGTTTTTCCGCCACCCCGTCGGCAAAGACGCGCCCGGTATTAGCCAGCGGCCCGGTGACCGCCTGGAGGGCCGCCTCGCCGCGCATGCACTCGAGGTGGTAGCGGATGCGCAGCTTCTCAGGGAGGACCGGGGCATACGAGTCGAGTTGGGCCAGGTAGTCTTCCCTGATGACGAGGAGCACCCGCAACCGGGTGTCGGCCTCCAGCGCCTCGCACAGCTGCCGGACGAATTCCTCCCGGTCCTTCCAGCGTTCGGGATAAAAGGAAAAGAGCTCCTCGAACTGATCGAAGATGACGACCTGTGCCTCCTCCCCGGCGGCGCGCGGACGCGTGCTGAGGAACTCGGCAAGGCTTGCCTGGGCAAGTTCCCTCGGATCGATCCCCGGCTCCACCCAGCTCAAGAGGGTGTTGAAGGTGTAGAGGTTCCGGATCTCCTCCCGGCCGATGTCGTTCGGGATCAAACCGCGCACTCGCGCCACCGGGAAAACTGCCAGCTTCCTGCTTGTCAGAAGGGGGATCAGCCTGGCGTTGACGAGGGAGGTCTTGCCGGCGCCGGACTGGGCATAGACGAGGACGATGCCGTGGGCGATGATGAGGGATTTCAGCTCGTTGGCTTCGCGCTCCCGTCCGAAGAAAAGGTCCTGGTCCTTTGCCTCAAAGGGGCGTGGCCCCACGTAGGGTTGGAGTTGGGCGGTCACTTGAAGGCCTCCCACCGCCTTCTCAATTCGGCGGCAAACTCCTGGCAGGTGCCCCAGTACATGCGTATCGCCAGTTTTCCGTAATAGTCATCGAGATATTTCTGGGCATTTCTCAGTTTTATCCGGAAATCCTCCGAGTCCTCCCCCCTGATCGGCATGAGCTGCACCGAGATGTGGGCGCGCCCGATGCTTCTTTCCAGGTAACTGACCAGGCTCCGGAAGATGACCCGCAGATCCCAGTCGGCGATGCTGTAGCCGAGGAAAAGCAGAGAAGTTCCGGAGAAAGCCTCCTCGATCCTGGCAGGGAGCAGCTTCGGGTCCTCCGAGATGTTTCTCAGGAAGTCCAGGTAGTCGTCCTCGGTGAGCACCAGGGACTCCTTTATCTCGATATGACCGTGCAGGTGAAAGACCAACGGGTTTGCCGGAGTAGGAGGACAAGCGGACTCGATGGCGGAAACGGGGAATTTGCGCTGCAGGAATTTGTTCCAACGGCAAATCTCCCGCTTGGGATCGCGGTGCCTGCTTTTGAGGGCCTGCACCAGGAAATCGTCGTAATTGGTTGTGATGTACAAGGGGAGCGGGAGGTCGGCCAGTATGCCGTGGAGTTCATCGGGAGCCGTGAAGTCTGGCGGGACGGCGTTTTCGAACTCCTCGCGGATCTTTTTCTTGGGAAACATCGGATCGTATTCGACTGCCAGGAACTGGGCTACCTTGGCCAGGTCCCCGGAATCCTCCAAAGGGTAGTTTTCCTCCCTGGCCCATTTCAGAGCGACGTCACGACCAAGTGGAAGCGCGCCGAAGCAGGCCCCGGCGCCGAGAAAGGGGGTACATTCGCCGTCCTTGATCCGGCTGAGAAGAAGTTGCCAGTCTTTTTCGTCCAGCGTGTTCGGCATCGTACCTCCTCTGTGCCACTGGCGCTAATCTTTAGAGCAGCTCGGCCTGTCCGCCCAATCTGTCCGATCACTCCCCCGGTGATCTCCACCCGGCGCCCTCTCCGGTTTCCGCAGCAGCTTTCCCCTGCTTGGGCGTCTGTTCTTCCCCAGCGATATGGTCTTCCCCCCTGGGAGGCTTGGAGAGCAAGGTCTCCGAGAGTTCCTTGAGTTTCAGGACAGCCTGCTCCGAGAACAGGCCAACCAGGCTCGCCAGTGCAACGAAACCGAAGGGACTCGTTTGCTCGACCTGCGCCTGGGGAGAGAAGAACCCGCCGCGGAAGACGAAGTAGAAGACCAGCGCCAGGGTCATGCCGACAAACGGCAGCAGTACGTACATGGCAAGCCAGCTGCGCCGGAAGTCACGATTGCCGACATACCAGTAAAATGACCGGAGCGCATGGAGCAGCGCGCCGAGCCCGCCAGCCAAAGCGACGGTAATGAGGAGGCCGGCTTCAGAGGAAACCGATATGGTCCAGAAGAAGAAGGTGTCGGTCGATGTTGCAGGGGGGGTGACGCGGCTACAGAACACGACGAGGCTGTATAACAAGAGCAGGGTGAACACGATGAGATAGGCCATGGTCAGGATGGTGCCCAAGGGCCCAACTGTACTTTCACCGATCTTGCCCGCATCAGGTGCAAAAGCTTTCTTGTGGGTTTCCTTTGATTCCATGGTCAGCACTCGGCGGTGGTATCGCTGCTGAATCAGTCGGATCACGGCTTTCGATGAGGCGCCGGATTAGTATAGCGACCTAAAGTTATAAAACAATAATTAAATAACGAGGGGTTGGGGCGGGGATGGATCTAGTCGTCAGCCCAGGGATAAAGTCTGGGTCAGGGTCGCACTGCTGCACAGTGGGGCAGTTCGGGAGACACAGTCTGCCGGCAGGACACGCAGCAGACGAGGCCAGCTGCGTGTCCCTGAGGTAGGGGACATGGTTCGGCGAGTGGCGGAAGGGGAGCAGGGCGGCAGGGGGCATGTTGTGAGAGAGGCAGCGAACGGAACTTGCGCTCACTTCCGCCATGCCTGATGCGTTTTTATATCTTGGTCGGCGCCCACTTCTTCTCGGGGTGGGAAACAGGCGCCAGGTGCTCTGCCAGCGCCTGGTTGGTGAGGCGAAGCCGGTTGCTCATGAGGCAGGCGATCTTGAAGAGCAGTTTTCCCCAGGTTCTGGGATGGTCTTCGGCCAAGCGGAAGAAATTGCTCCGGGTCATGACGTAGAGAAGCACCTCGGTCAAGGCCAACGCCGAAGCGGAGCGGGGGTTTCCGTCGATGAGCGCCATCTCGCCTACAGTGTTTCCGGGCCCCGCAACCGACAACGAGGTGGAGCAATCGCTCCTGGCGATTTGGAGCTGCCCTTCACAGATCAGGCACATGAATGATTCGCTGTCGCCTTCACGGAAAACGGTCGCCCCCTTCTCCCCCCGGTACGGATACATGTATTCGGTCAGCTGCAACAGCTCGTCAGCCTCGTCCAATCCGAGATTCCTTGCCCACGCGCTTTCAGCTTCCATCCTGCCCCTCAACTCGGTCGTCATCGCAACCTTCACGAATCCCTTCAAGAAAACCGGTCTGCTGCTTTCCATTGCCTCACCCCCGAAATGGCCCATATGATCACTACTCATCGGCCTTAGCGGAAGTTCCTATAGAGATTTGTGTACGCTAGGGGGCGGGAGGCAGGGGGCCCGCCAGCGTCAAGGTGATGTCGCCGACCTTCAGCTTGGTGGTTATCTTGACCGGTATCCGGCGGCTGTCGTCGGTAAACCAAAAGGTCGCGTCGCCGACCCGGGCCGGGACTCCGTTGAACTTTAGCCGTGACGTCACCATGACTGTGTCGAGTACCCCGAGCGCAGTGGAAATCTTCTCACGCTTCACCACCCGCACCTCGGCGTTCAAGAGACGCTTGGTGTCGTAGATGTCGAACAAAATGGTCTGCCCCGTGACGAGTTCGCTGGAACGTATGAAATAGATGCAGGAGAGGTTGTCGTAGGTCCGGGCGCTGATGCGATCCCTCCTCTCCGTCTTTTTCTGCAAGTCCTTACAGTCGGCGTGGAGGCCGGCAAAGTCGAAGGTCGCCTCCCGCAGCGCCCGGTACCTCCCCTCCTTGATATTCTTCCTGAAGAACCGGGGCCTGCCACTGCGGGAGATCACCGATTCGCTTTTGTCGTCGATACGAAAGAAAGAGGAAACGAACCCCCCAGACCGGATGGTGTTGACGATTAGGAGTTCGTCCCCCTTTTCCGTCACTTCCAGCTCCGCCGAGCCGGCTTTGATCCCGGTCCAGGTCACGTCGTAAACGAGCCTTTCCGGGACGATGGCCCCCGAGGCGGGCGGGCATAGGATCGCCGCGAGCAGGACAGCTTGGGCGAGCAGGGAAAATTTTTTCATCGGGACCTCTTGCATGTGGGGGATCCGGGGGCCTTATCCAATGGAACCCGGGCATCTGGTAAAGGATGGCAGGCAAACTCAGGATCCTCAACTCTCGCAAGGCGCATGCGAGCGGATTGGTATCCGCCTGATTATTCGATGGATCTCCCTTGGGAGTCAATACAATTCTCCCCCTAGGCCATGCCCGGAGGGGCGGGTACTGCCCCTTGCCCAGCGCCTCCCGGCCACCGTGCTTGCCGCACAAAGGGAAAGAGGGCGCCCCGGCCACTGGGCGCCCTCTTCGTGTCGGCCCGTCCGCCCCTTCATGCTCCAGGAAAGGGCGCAGAAAAGGCTTCATTCCTCGACAGGCGGGGGCGGGAGAGATCTTTCCATGCTCTCGATCGCCTCTTGCGTCTCCTTCAAGGACGCTCCGGTAACCTCGCGGTACGCCCTCATTGCCAGGATACGCTCGCCTTTTGAAACCAGTTTTCCGACATCCTCCAAGGTCACCTTCCCCCGGGCGGGATAGCGCCCACGCCTTCGGAAGATGTGCACGAACAGATCGACAGAGAAGGCTGAGAGGGCGATTGCCAAAAGAACCAGGAAGCCTACCAAGAGAAGTGTCATCACGGACTCCTCGCGTCGAGGTCTGCACGGTCGGGGCTTTCTTCACACGGTCCATGTCCGGTGTCGCCGGGAGTGAGGATCGAAGCAACAGGCGGGGGCGGCGGGAGACTAAGTAGAGGATATAAAGCAGAGGCGAGTCGTCAAGCACCCGGGGGTGGAGACGCCACGGGCGGTGATGAAGACGCAGGCGGGGTGGGTTGCATGGGACAAGAATGAGGGCGGCCCCTGAAGAGGGGACGCCCTTTGCCGCGAATGCGAAGCCTAAGGCAGGTAACCTACTTCTTCGATTTCACCAAAGCTGCAATGAAAGTCTTGTCCTCGAAAAGTTTTTTCATCCCTTCGGCAAGCGCCCTCTCCAGTGCCAGGCGGGCGTTGTCTCCGCTGGCGAGCTGAATGTTACGCTCGATGCCCTGTGTCACGAACTGCCTCGAATAGAGAAGATCGCCCTTCCTGCTCTTTATGGTGACGCCCATATTCATTTCAGCGATGGCGTCGCCTGCCAGGAACCCGATCTTGAAGTCGTTGTAATACTTCATCAGGTCCGCATCGATATTGACCACAGCATCCTGTTGCCCGAGCGCAAACCCGCGCGCCTTCAATTCATGCTGGATTGCTTTCTGAAAGGTGAAGTTTGCGTCTTCGTTGGTCCGGATCTGGGCCATCTCCATGCCGAACCCGTTCTTCTTGCTGCCGACCTTCGGCTCGAGGCGGCTATCGGTCACCTGCACGTTTACTGATACGTCTTTTGCCCCCTCGATTGCCGTTACCCCTGACTGGGGGACATACTGGATGTCCACCTTTGCTGTTGTAAGCGCGCATCCACTCAAGCAAACAGAAGAAAACATAGCAATAGCCAGGACAATCGATCTACTCCGCATACACACTCTCCTTGATTATGAATTTGAACCAACAGCAGCCTGCGCGGATCGCAAACCCGTTTGGTTCTCCGGTCGCAAAAAACGCCCGTCTCTGGGCCGAGAACGGACGTCTAAGAAACAAACTCGTCTACTCTTCGGTAACCGGCTATCCATGTCGCCATGGACCCTTGGCTTTGCGTCATCAGATTGCTCTGATTTTGCTCTTGTCGGTGTAGCACAAAAAAATTAGCACTGGCTTAGTCATATACAGCAATAACTTGAAATTTTCAATCCATAATTATGAATGTGTCTGCGTTAAAAAACTGGTGGGGACACCCCTGCGAATGCATGAATCGGGATCGCAATTGCCGGTCTAGTGTGGCAAACGAGGGGCGTGTGTCATTGACAAACGCGATAATCTGTTGCTGCTGAACCATTTACAAGAAGGTCCTTTCGGGCGAAATTCTTTCAAGAAGATTGTACTCAAAAGTTGTGCGATCTCCTTCTGCCCAAGTCATAACTCGCACATTATCTTTCGTCAAAACCTAAAAAGAGCAGTTTACTAATGACATAGTGAAAAAAAAATATTAAAGTCCTTCTGCCTTAAGCCGATAAGTACGCTCAGCGTCATAGAAAAATTATGAAAATCCAATTTATAGCTGCAGTAGCATGAAAATGTTGTTGATACCTGCGCCGTGCGTTGTGAGCCAAGATAGATGCCGCCGGTGCCCGAAAGTTGCCTAATAGCCGATAGTTTAGGGAGAAAACTATGGATGCATTGGCGAGTAAGGTTGGTTCAGCAGTTCTTGGTTTTCTAGACGTCATCGACGCCAGTTTCTTCATGCCGGCCTGGTACAGTACCTTCCTGGACGTATATTGTTACGACAAGGTCCGGTTGGGGTACTACGCATTCGCCGTAGGGTTTTTCATTTTGGCTTCCTGTGCCCGGGCTTTCCAGAGGCAAAAAGCCAGGACCTTTTACGAATTGTTTCCCCGGACGGGAGGGGAAGATGCTTGCAAGCTCTGTGCTTTGTTGAACACGACCATGTCGCATTACGATAAAACCGGAAGACGCACATAGAGCAGTTTCCTCCTCTTCGACGAACAGGCGAAGCAGGAACAAGTGAACGCTCACTGAGCAAACGGAAGGCACTCAGACAACAAGTCGCGGGTGCCTTTCTCATTGCGGAGCCCTTCATTCACTCGGGAAAGGTAACCGATACTGTCGCGCTTCCCCGGTCCACCGTCGATTTTCTTTACAGAACCCTTCCTGAACCAGTCGGCTTTCTTTACAAACCTTTTCAGCGGCGCCGGGCCATGCTCCCTTTTATCGCTTGCCTGCGCATGGCCTCGTCACCTACTCTCAGTGACCAAGGCAGGCAGAATGAACACCTGGCAGCCAATCTTTCAGCTGCAGCCGGCTCTTCCGTGTAGGTAAAGCTCCACTGTATATGGCTGCAGGTAGATAGGCATAGTAGTTGCTCAGAGAAGCAAGCCATTCTGTTTTGCATGTCATACGGCGATCCAGGCAACCCACAATACAGCGCAAAAAGGAGGAATCACATGAAAAGCAGGTTCTTGGCAGGTTTGGTGGCAGGCGTACTGATGCTTGGAGTCACAGGAGCTGCAAATGCGACTCTTATAGGCGATGCTGTTACTGCGCAGCATTACTTCCCCAGTCTCTCCGATCCATACCAGGGGATGGCAACGGCTACCGTGGTAGAGGGAACAAGCGATACGATGGCTGTCGTTCCTTCCGGGATCCACTATTACGATGTCAATGTCGATGCCAACACTCTCCTGGTGCAGTTCGTGTACGGGGCTGCAAGGTGGTCCTCCGCGAGCTTCAACGGTCTGGTGGTCGGCAGCCTCAACGACAGCACCGGGAACGCCCTCCAGGGAGTTTCGGTAAGCACCAACCTGCAGGGGTGGGATGCCGGCAGGGTCTCCTTCAGCGAAGATACCGCCCTGTTCAATTTCCAGGACCTGCAGTTTGACTCCAACTCGTACCTGAAGGCCGGCCTGGACTTCGGCCAGCCGATACCCGAGCCCTCGACCATGCTGCTCCTGGGCCTTGGCCTCGCAGGCCTGGCCGGCAGGAACTTCCTCAGGAAGAAAAGGGTAGGCTGGAGCCGGTAGCGGCCGCGTAGGCCTGCAGCAGAAAAAACGAGGGCACCCGGGCGTAACGCCGGGTGCCCTCTCTGGTGATGGGCGCGAAGAGGCTGCCTTCTCTAAAGCATCTTCCTGGAGTGGAACTGCACGTCGGAGAGCTTTCCCAGGAGGTTGTCGTACATCAGTTGGGTGTAGGATCTGTTCAGTTCCTTGCTCTGATCGATCGTCCCGAAGATCCCTCCGTTTGCGCTCTTCATGTAGGAATTCGCCCTGAAGTAGACGTCGTCGTTGATCCCCGCCTGGTCCAGGATCTCGGATGCCAGGAAACTCACATCCAGATCCCGTCCGATGTGCGCCGGCGCCCCGAAGTTTTTCCATATGAAATAGGGGGTTTCGGTTACCGACCTCCCCGGCCTCAGCCGGATTCTCTCCAGGGTCCCGCCAAATCCCGGCGCGTGATCCCCGTAAAAGGCGAGGACGCAGGGGCGCCCGGTTTTCTTCATCTGCCGGGTCATGTCGGAGGCCATCTCCCCTGCATTGGCTACGTGGTGCAGATACCGGCCGATCTTCGTGGCGTCCTGCGCCTCGACGTCCCCCTGGATCCGGAACTTTCTGCGGTTGGCGACGCGCCTCTTGTCCCACGGCCCGTGGTTCTCCATGGTGATCGCAAAGATGAAGAGCGGCGATTTGGCTTCCCTTCTCACTGCGGCTATGCTGTCGGCGACTGCCTGGTCCGAAACGTACAGTCCTTCCATCTGGCCCACCGTGAAGCTGCCGCCGTCTATGAATTTGTCAAAGCCCAGGAACTGCAGGGCGATATCGCGGTCCCAGAAGGTGCGGGTGTAGGGGTGGATCGCTATGGTCGAATATCCGAGACTCCTGAGATACCAGGCGATGCTCCAGATGTTCCTTCTCACCAGGGAGCGGTACGGGTACTCACATCCCGCGGGTAGTACGTTGCTTTCTATCCCCGTCAAAAAGGAGAACTCGGTCTTCGCCGTGTTCCCCCCGACCGTCCGCACCCCCAGGTTGCCGCTGACGGCCGCCTTCTTTGCGGTCCGGTCGTAACCGGCATAGGCCGCTTCATCGAACCGCAGATCGTGCTGCCTCAAGTCGTAGAACGACTCGCTTTGCACCACCACGATGTCCGGCAAGGGAGCCGGTCGTTTGCCGGGCGCCTGCGCATCGGGCGCCGTTCCGGCGGCTCTTTTGACCAGGGAGGGGTCGCCGTAGTGGTCGGGAATGGAAAAGTCGGCCTGCTCGCTCAGCCTTATGAAGGTGTAAAAGAGCCCGCTGGAGTTGACGGAAGACCTGGGGTCCCAGCTCGAGTAGCGCAGCGAATTCCTGCTGTATGTCTTTGCGACGAAGGAGTCGGCGTTGTCGATGCTCGCGAAGAAGGTAAGCGCCACGGCGGCAATGGCAACCCTCAGCAGGACCGCCTTCCGGGTCGTGGTCAGCTGCTTCTTTTCAATCCGGTAGAAAAGGACCATGGAGGCGACCGCCAGCATGACGCACGAGGAGGAAGTGACATTGATGTACCTCAGGTAGAGGTCGGGACTCTCGAAAAAGTGCGTGGCCAGCAAGAAGTCGGAAGGGATCAGCGGCTTCCCCAGTATGGAGTACTTGATGTTGTTGACCGCGACGAGGGCTATGGCGAAAATGCCCGACACAAAAAAGGAGAAGACGCTCTTGTTGGTAACGGCGAACAACAGCAACGACAATACCAGGAAGGGAACGTAGTTGAAGGCAAAGTATTCGGCGCTGTGCCTCACCCCGAAAAGGGGTTTTGCGAAGATCTCGCATACGGCTACGGAAATGAGGAATACGGAGGCAGCCATTGCCGGCTTGAGAAGCATCTGTTTCATCGGTATATGACCTGCTCGAAAAACCGCGCCGCGCGCTCTCGAACTATCTCCGGGCGGCCGGATTGGTTGGTTGTAATTGTCGGGGCGGCAAACCCAGGCATTTTACAGGAATTGCGGATTTTGTGAAGGTCAAATTGTGGGATTCGCAACTGCTCGAATCATCGCGATCCCTCCAAAAACGCTGGCGGGTACCCCCGGCTGCACGGGTTCCCCTCCCGTTCCTTGCACTTGCCGCGGCGGTTCAGGTGGCGAGGACCACCCCCCCCATCTCGTCCGCGGCCGGTCTGAAGAAGCGCCCGTACTCCGTCTCTTCGAGTGACGCCATCTCGCCCAGGGTCACGCTCTTCAGCGTGTCGATCTCGAGCTCGCAGCTGTTGTAGGTGGTGTTGTAGAAGGCGATCCGCTTCCCCGGGTCAAGGCCCATCTGCAGCAACTGCCTGGCGCCCGAGCGTAACAGGCTGAATTTCCTTTGCAGATCCTCCAGGTCCTTCACGGACCAGACCCCCAGGTAGATGGGGCTGCTTACCTTCCTCACGTCCCCCACCAGCTCGCCCCGCAGGAGTTCCTCCTTGCCGCGCGCGAGGTAGGGGACGAAGTCGAGGTGCTCTGCGAGTTTCCGGTCGGTGCAGAGGAACGCCCCGGAGAAGGGGTCGAGGGTGAAGATCATGGTGCGGTCGGTGGCCTGGCCGTAACTTTGGAAGAGTATGTCCTTGTACTGCTCAAGCGGGAGGTGCTGCTTCAGGTAGCCCTCGTTCCTGGCGATGCGCTTGGTCATGCCCAGCAGCCAGGCCCTGATGGCGCCGTGGTCGATGCGGCACCTGGCGAGCTCGCCCTTTAGCGACTCGAACGGGACGCCCCCCAGGCGGTAGGAAAGCACGCTCTGGAAGATGTCGCGCACGTTGTTGTATTTGCTGAAATGGCAGATGAGGTCGTAGCTGAAGAGCTCCATCTGCCTCAACTGCCAGATGAAACTGCCGATCTCGGTCCTCGTGCTCGCCGGGGTCAGCTCTATCCTCTGCGTGGACTTCAGGAACCTCGCGTACCTGGTGAAAAGATCGGCGAGCAGCGCCGTCTCCCTGCCGGTGCTCTTGTCCATGGAGATGGTCCAGCGGGTGTACTCACCCTCCCTGCTTTCCACGTTGATCCGGTCGGCGCCGAAGGTGGAGTAGATCTGCCTCGTGCCGATCCCCTCGCCCAGCCCCCCCTTGGTCGAATTGCCGACGAAGAACGGCACCCGGTCCCCCCCTTTTTGCAGCAGCTCCTGCGCGATCCCGATCCCGTTGTCGGTGATGCTGAGGGTGACCTCGTCTTCTTGCTGCGCCAGGACCAGTTCGATCAGGCCGCGCCTCCCGGCCGACTTTATGGCGTCCACGGCGTTGGCGACTATGTTGATCAGGGCCCGGCTGAATCCCACGTAGCTGCCGTTTACCGGTTCCACCCTCGATTTCAGGACGAGTCTCACCTCGCAGCTGCTGTCCACCGCCTCTATGAAGGGGATGATCCGCTCGGTCAGCAGATCCTTCACGGAGACCTTGTGGGACAGATGCACCTTGTCCTCGTACATGTTCAGGATGTTTAGCAGCGTGGTGGTCTCGCGGTTGATGTTCTCGGCCACCTTGTTGAAGTTGTCCACCGACATCATGGCCGCCATGTCGAAGAGGACCTTGAGCGATTTTTTCACGTCGTGGCGCACGCGGCTCAGCTCCTCGACGATGGATACCTCCTCGCGCCTGGCCGGGGCCACCTTCTCTCTGAGGGTCTGCGCGGTCACCGACATCAGGAGGAACTTCATCCTCCGGTAGACGATGACGTCCTCGCTGCGGAACCCCTTGGACTTGAAGAACCCGATGGAGCTGATCAGCTTGTCCCAGACGTAGAGGTAGATATGGGATTGCGGGGCCACCGTGTGCGCCAGATAGCGGGCGAGGGTGGTGCCGATCCCCTTTCCCCTGCCGAAGGGGCTGGTCACCTGCCGGTAGATGTGGAACTTCTTCCGGTCCGGCGTCGCATATACCAGGATGTAGCCTAGCAGCTCCCCCTTTTCCTCCCAGACCAAGCTGTGCTCGTAGTCGACGTCTATGGTCTTGTCCAGGATGTAGGGGGAGGGGATCAGCAGTGAGTCGATGTTGAGCAGGGGGATCTGCTTGATCGCCCTTTCGTCCTCCGGGGTGAGCCTCCGGATGCAAGGGAACTGATCGGGCTGCCATCGGGAAGCGCCGCCTTCCGCCGGCTCATGTGTTGTTGCATCCTTGCTGTCTGTCATGGTGCCCGCTCCGGGATCTTTGCTGTCAGCCGCGAAATGTCGGGGCGCCTCGCCTCGGGCAGTCCCCTAATGAAAAAAGTTGGCGCTACAATTCTAGCCGCTCGACGACCGGAAAGCCAGCTTTTCCGCGGGTGCGCGCCGGGCCGCCGCCGCTGTGGGGAAGAAGGGGTTGGCGAGCCCCGGCCTCTTCCTGCAGCGGAGATGCAAAAAAGCTCAAGAAGTGGGAGGGAAACCCGAAGCACAGTAAGAAATTAACCATGATAGAGAAGGAGGGGGAAATGTCGTTCTTGAAAGGTCTGGGTTGGGCTGCCGCGGGTGTTGCCGCCATAGTTGCCGCACCGGTGACCGGCGGAGCTTCATTGGCGGCCATTATCGGGGTCGCGGGGACCACGACGGCGGCCGGTGCTGCTATAGGTGCAATGGGAGGATTGGCGGCGAAGGGGATTTATGATGCGGCGACTGACGATTCACCCGACCTGGTATCGCATTACAGGGCGGAGGCCGAGACGAACAGGGCGGCCTTGACCGAGTCGGAACGCAGGAGAAAAGAGGACGCGGAGCTTAGCAAGGCGGAAGTGTCGAAGCTGCATAAGACCGTGGCAGACATCCTGAAGGACAACGAGCTCATGCTCGACGAGCTCCGCAAAAGGCCTTTCACCCGCCAGGAATCGGAACTGATGTTCACCATAGCGGCAGCTATCGCCCATGCGGACGGCAACACAGCGCAGGAAGAGGTGGATGCGGCTGTGAAGGCCGTCTCGCTTCTCTGCGCGGAACCGGAGGGGGTCGCTGCCATGGGCGCTGAGTTTTTCAAAAACCCGCTCGGCATCGAGGAGGCCAGGCAAAAAATCTATGCCTGCGGCACCAGGCATTCCCTGGAAAGGCTCGAATTCGTCCTCGATATGGTGGCATTTGCAGACGAGGCGGTTACCCCCGCGGAACAGCAACTGCTGGATGCGGTGAGCCAGCAGGCGCGGCTGGTCGATCAGGGGTTGTAACTCGGACCCGCGAGAAGGAGCGAGCATGGACGACAAAACAAGAGCAGGGATGCGCAACAGCTTCAAGAGAACGGCCTGCCGGGCGGCGGAAACGGCAGGGGCCACAGTGACGAGGGATGATCTCAGGATGCTGCGGGCAGTCGGTCTTGCCGGGCTCGACGACAACCCGGCGGGCGAAGCGGCCGGGCCCTGCGCCCCGGTTTCCAGGGAAGAGGCCAGGAGCCTGCTGGAGCAGGTCTCGTCCTCCTACTCCCGCCAGAAGCTGGACGGCTATCTCGAGGACGCCCAGAGCCGCGTGATGGAAGCGATCATCCGCCCGTTCGGATTGGCCAGGGTCCTTTTCGCGGAAAAGGATGGCGGGGATGTTGCCACGGCGCCTGCACAGGAAAAGTTCAGGCCGCAGGAGTACAGGACGTCCAGGTACAGGGCGACTGCCAGGGAAATGATCGAGGTCATGACCGTCGATGCCGGTCTTTACCGCATGGAGAACCCGCACGAGTATTACGAGAGCAGTCCCGAGGATTACGTGGTCGATCAATACAGCGGCAGGGAGATTCATCCGACTGACGCCGACGTCGATCACGTTTACGCGGCAAAGAGGTTCAACGACGATGGCGGGTTCGGACTCTCAAAAGAGGACAAACGCGACTTCGGCGCCGACCGGGACAACCTGGTCATCACCAGCAGCTCCGCCAACAGGTCGATGGGTAGCGCCGACAAGCACGAGTGGCAGGAAGGGGAATCCGCAAACGGTAGCGGCAAGACCAACAAAGAGGTCCATGGGCATGACAACAGGCGGGTGAACGCCGCAGTGAAAAGGGGGGAAAAAGCCGCGAAAAGGTACCTCCGCCCCGAAACGCAAAAAAAGGACCACTCCGCCTGGCGAACCGGCAGGGCGGGGGTGGAAGAGGGAGCGAGGATGGGGCTGCAGCAGGCGCTGGGGGCGTTTCTCATGGAGCTTGCCAGGGGCATGTGGGACGAGGTCAGGGATGTGCTGGGGAGCGGCTCACTTGGGACCGGCAACCACCAGTCGGTGCTGCGTGGCATCCTGGAGCGCCTGTCGCGGGTGGGAGCCCGCGTGCTCTCCAAGTGGAAGGAGATCGTGGTGGCTTTCAGAGACGGCGCCATGAGCGGGTTCTTGAGCAGCATGATCACCACCGTGATAAACATGTTCATGACGAGCGCGAAGAACGCGGTGAGGATGATCCGCGAAGGGTTCATGTCCCTGGTCAGAGGCGTCAAGTTCATCCTGTCCCCACCGGAAGGTTACAGCAGGGGCGAGGCGTACCATGAAAGCGGGAAGATCATCGCCGGCGGCATCGCCGTGAGCCTGGGGATTTGCGCGGAAGAGGCGGTGAGGACAGGCATCGCGGCCATTCCAGTGGTGGGCCCGTTCATAGCGCCTTTAGCCGACAGCATCGCAGCGGTTCTGGTCGGCATTGCTGTGGGGCTGGGAACCTCTTTTCTGTGCTACCTGTGGGACAAGCTGGACCTCTTCGGGGCTGAGGAGGGGAGGCGGCATAAGTTCATCATGGATACGCTGGATAGGCAGAGGAGGGGAGCGACGGAGGCTGCGGATGCCGCTTCGGCCGAGAGGGGGCGGCTCATGGAAAGCTGCGACCGGATGTTCGCCGAGATCGAGCAGGTAAGGCGCGAGTTCTGGGAGCTGGCGGCGCCTCCGGCCGCTGGTTCGCAGGGATGGAGCGCATGACGGCGGCAATGCTGTCGATGAGCAAAGAGCAGGGGCACCCGGCAGGAATCCGGGTGCCCTGAACCTGTACGGGTCGCTCACCCTTCCAGGATGGCGCGAACTTTCAAGGCAACTTCTTCCAACACCCCTTTAGACGATTCCCTTCTTTTCGGCTCGGCGTACCTGCCCGTCCAGGCTCTTCACCTGGTCGGCCAGTATTTACGCCGCGTACGGCTGTCATTTCCTTTCCAGCGGGTTTGCCGGTCTCTGTTTCAGAATGGATGTTGTCTTCCGTGATCCGTGACAGAAGGCTCTCCAGTGACATCTCTTCTCCGCTTACCGGTCTTATGATGATGCAGTTTTCTTCCCTCACGATCGCGATGGGAGAGTCTGCTTCAATCCCGCATTCCTCCGCCATCGCCTTTGGCAAACGCACCGCCAAGCTGTTCCCCATTTCTGCGCTTTCGCCACCATTTTGCCTCCTTCAACTCGCCCGTCCGATTGTGTGCTGGAGCCTCACCCAAGGATGACAAGTATATACAACGTATCAACAGCTCTGTCGTACTGCGTACCGGGGGCTAGTGCGCCCGGTCGTTCTGGGTCTTCGCCACCAGGTAATAGACGATGCCGAGGATAAGGAGGGTGCCGGCGAGAAACGCCTGGGTTTCCAGGGCGTCGTGGCGCAGGGTGGAGATCAGGATCTCGCGTATCAGCGCCACTATGATCACGCCGATGAAGATGAGGATGTTGAATTTCCCGCCCTTCAGCGTCTTGATCTCGTTGTCCATCAGTTCGATCATCATCCACAGGATCAGCAGCGAGCCGAGCGCGGAGAGAATCCCCTTCTCGATGCTGCCGCTGAAGACGTGGAGGAGATCCCAAAAGAACAGGGCCACCACGGAGAGCGAGACGATGGTGAGCGCCACCACCAGGACCAGGTTCAGCCCGTAGGTGAAGCGCTCTGCGGCATGGATCAGCTTGGACTCGATCCGGTGCGACACGAACACCTTGCGCAGTTCCTCTTCCTGGTACGAGGTGCTCATGATGTCGAGGTTGATGTCGAGGATCTTCTCCACCGCGATGCGGTATTTGCGCCTGACATCGATGTCGGGGAAATTGGTCTGCAGCAGCTCGATGAGAAAGCGGCGCACCACGTTCATCGCTGCGTTGACGTAGTGCGCGCTTACCCTGATGCGCACATGGGCCTGGCCGATCCCCTGCAGGGTGAGCATGTAGTTGTTGTCGTAACGCCCGGAGAAAAGGGACAGGAACCACTCCGAATGCGTCTTTCTTAGTCTCTGCATGTCCTTGGGGTCCCTGAGGAACCGGGCCGTCTCGGGTATCTTCAACAGGTAGCTGTAAAACTCCTCCACCATTGTCTCGCAGTTGTCCTGCGCCAGGGGAAGGAGCTCTTTCAGGAGTTTCTCGTCTGTATCGGTGAAGTAGTAGTGGCTTTTTATTTCCTGCATTGTCAGCATGCGTCGCTCTCCTGGTGCCATGTGTGTGAAGCTGGTCCAATTCGATGCCGCCGGATGGCAGGCAAGCTGAATGCTAACACAGCACCGATACTTTTTCATAACTGTATACCGCGGATCAAAAAAGGCCCCCCCGTTTCCGGGGGGGCCTTGATGCCGGCGGCAACACCCTTGCTACCGCTTCTTTTTCAGCATCTCCTTCGCCTTTTTCAGGTTGTGGTAGGCGAGCACCCGGACCCTGTCCCTGTGATCCCCCTGGGGGTGCCCCTCAAGCTCCTTCAAGAACCTGTCCAGCTCGCTGCCGGCAGCCAGGTATCTCCTCTCGTCAAAGGGTATGGAAAGGTCTATTCCCGTCACGTCCCACGCCTGCGGCATGAAGGTGAAGGGGGCGAAGTCGATCACGTTGCGCCCCTTGGCGGGCTTGATCTCGCTGTTTTTCATGTCGCTGAAGCGGATGCCGTTCTTGTCCGCCGTCACCGTGTAGCCGCCGGTGAACTTCTCGGTCACGTTCTTGTCGTCGAAATACTCGTAGGTCGAGCGGGAGACCTGCGCCTTCGACCCGTGGCAGCTCTTGCATGCGCGCCCCTTGCCGAGGGCATGGCTCATCTTGTCGATCTGGACCCAGAGCACGGCATTGTTCCCGGAGGGGAGGTCGCTGCGGGTGCCCTTGATGATCACCGCGTCGTTCACGTCGGAGAAACCGCGGGAGACGGAGAAGGACTCGGGCTCGCCGATCGCGGTGTTCCCCTTGATATCGCGCTTGGGTATGGCCCTGAACAAAAGCCCGGACGGCTTGACCTCCCCCTTCTGGTTCAGGACTGCCATGGGATACGGCTTGACCGGGATCCAGAGCCCGGCCGGGTTCCTGATGATGGTCGGGAAGTCCCTAACACCGTAGTATTCCTTGTGTTTGGCGTAGGGGGTTTCCACCCCGGCGGTGTTCCCCGGCCCCCAGAAGGTGAACTGGTAGGCCCCGACGTCGGTGATATGGCAGGAGGAACAGTCGACCTTGCTGTGGGGGGAGCCGGCGACCGCGTCGTAGATGTCGGTGTGGCACTTCCTGCAGGATTTGCGGGCGTCGTCGCTCGCCAGATGCCCGAACTTGTGGTCGACCGGCTTGTGGCAGTCCAGGCACTGGACCCCCTTCCTGGCGTGCTTCTCGACGGGGAGCGTGGCCGGGAAGGAGTACTCGCCCCTCATGAACCCGGAGCCGCGCCGCCGGTCCATGGGGCCGGCATGGCAGATGCTGGCGCGCCCGCCGCCGTAGCAGGAAGGGGTCTCCGGCTTGCCGAACCGGTGGCTTCCCTCTCCCTTGAAGGGCTTGTAATGGCAGTCGTTGCAGCCGGCGTGGCAGAGGTTGCAGGAACGGTCCCCTGCGGCGTTTTGCCCGGGGGTGAAGGGGGCCGACGTCTCGTCGCGCAGCCTCTCGTAGTTGTTGCCGAACCAGGCTCCGCAGTTCTGGGGTCCCGGGAGCTCCTCCTGGTAGCTCCGGTAGGCCCTCTGATGCTTCATGAGCCCCTTGGAGGAGGCGTTGTAATCCTGCACCTCCTTGGCGTGACACTTGCCGCAGGTGTCGCGCGCGATGTCGGGGGAGTAGGCAAAGGTCTTGGGGTCCCGGTCGTGGTAGTAGAGCCCGAGGACCTTCTTGATCTCGTTTTTCTGCAGCAGCTCCTTGTCACCCTTGGGGATCATCGCCGTCATGGCGCTCCCCTTCGCCGGGACCAGCGGGGCGAGCCCGATATCGGTGCGGTACACGGCTTCCCCTTTCACCTTCTTCCCGGCGGCGCTCACGAAGGGGCGGAGCAGACCCCGGTGGGCCGCTTCCTTGTCGAGCGCGGCGGCGTCCCCCTTGTGACAGTCGGTACAGGTGGGAGCTCCTCCCATCGCCACTTCCCGGTCCACCGCGGCGGGGTCGAGGTACATCGACTCCCCCCCCAGGGATTTCATCTGCTCCAGGTCGCCGTGACACTTGACACAGCCTGACGCGGCGTCGTATGCCGCCGCACCCCCCGCCCAAAGCACCAACGCCAGCAGTGCCGTTACCGCAATTCTCAACCTCATTGGCATCCTCCGTGTAAACCTCGTATGGGAAACGTGTTGCAGATCCAATGGCACGAAGCATGCCGCCCCCGCCGTTGTTGCGCAACCGGCCGAAATGGCGGGCCTGGCTCCCGGTTGTTGACCCCGCGTGCGGAAAAAGGTAGAGTACGGCGCGGTGCATATTGCACCCTTTCGGTTGCGGCGAGCGGCGGCCGGGTTGCGGTCTTGCACCCGGCGCCCGTCCTGGAGATCCCATGAAAAGGCTGAAAATCCGCCACAAGCTCCTGGCCACCCTCCTTGCCCTCACTCTTTTCTCTTTGCTCACCTTCTACCTTCTCATCATCAGTTCCACCGAGCAGATCCTCAGGGGGAACGCCACGCGCCAGGCGCAACAACTGGCGGAGAGGTCGGCCCAGGGGCTCCAGGGCCTGGTCGGCGATTCCCGCAGGACGCTCCTTGCCGCGGCCGGCACGCCCGACCTGCGCGAACTGGTCGGGGCGCTCAAGTCGGGCGATCGGCGACGCGTCCGGGCGGCACTCGCCAGGCTTGATTCCACCTTCCAGGATTTCCAGCGGCTGGACAGGACCCTGCAGGCGATCCGCTTCGTGGATAGGGAGGGGAACGTCCTGGTGAAGGTGCGCGAGGGCGAGATACTGCCGCGCAAGGCCCCCTCGTCGCCTCGTGCCCCGGGAGTGGTCCATTCCATCGCGAAAAGGGAATTCTTCAGGACGGCGAACCGGATGCAAAGGGGGGAGGTGGCGGTCTCGGACATGGAGCGGGGGAGGGTCGAGGAGGAGGAAAAGTGGTGCCCGGCCATGGTCCGCTTCTCCACCCCGGTCTTCTTCGAGGACGGCAGCCGGGCGGGTCTGGTCATCATCAACGTCTGGGCCGAGACGGCCGGCTCCATGATCAACCGCCTCCTGTCGGCGCAGGAGGGGAGCGCCTTCCTGGTGGAGCGCAACCCCGGGCGCCCGGAGCGAAACGGCATCTATCTCTTCCACCAGATCGAGTCCTGCCAGTTCGGCAACCAGACCGGAAGCGACATCAAGGCCTTCCGGGACTACCCCGCCGCGGTAACGGCCTCCTGGATGCAGGATGACCAGGGGGTGGCCGGGGACCCGCGCACCGGGGACATCCTCGCCCATCGCTTCTATTCCCCCTTCGGCTCCAAGACGCGCGGCTGGGTCGTGGTGGTGAAGGCGAAGGAATCCTCCTTCCTCTCGCCGCTTGCCACCATCCGCGGCCGGATCACCCTCTGGGGAGGGGTGGTGCTGGTACTGGCAGCCGGGGCCGCCCTTTTCTTCGCCCGCTCCCTCACCAGGCCGATCCATGCGGTGGTCGAGGGTACCGAGCGTATCGGCGGGGACCTCTCTCAGCGCATCGAGCTCGATGCGCGGGACGAACTGGGGGCGCTCGCCGCGGGGATCAACCAGCTGGCGGAAACCCTGGAGCAGAACCTGGAGGAGCGCCGGAGGGTGGAGGAGAAGATCCGGCAGGCGGAGAAGCTTGCCTCGGTGGGGCAGATGGCGGCGGGGCTTGCCCACGAGCTGAACACCCCGCTCGGGAACATCAACGCCCTGGCGGCGCTGGCGCGCGGCGAGGTGGAAAAGGGGGGGGGCGACCGGGAGGGGCTGGTGCGGGACCTCTCCGACATCTCCAGCCAGACCGCCCGATGCAGCGGCATCATCTCGGGGCTCCTGAGTTTTGCCCGCCGCCAGGAGCCGTGCATCGCGCGCGTCGACGTGGGGAGCCTGGTGCAGCAGGCCTTCGAGCTGGTGCGGATCAAGGCGAAGCTGAAGGGGGTCTCCCTTCGCTTCACCGAATCCGGGCCGGTCTTCGTCCGGGCGGACCTCCAGCAGCTGCTGCAGGTCTTCATCAACCTCCTTCTGAACGCCATCGATGCGGTGGAGCCGGACAAGGGGGTGGTGGCGGTGGAAGCGGGTTGGCGGGAGGGGCGGGCCTGCATCCGCTTCATCGATGACGGCAGCGGGATCCCGGCCGAACAGCTGGGGAGGATCTTCGACCCCTTCTACACCACGAAGGAGGTGGGGGCCGGGACCGGGCTGGGGCTCTCGGTTGCCTACGGGATACTGACGGCGCTCGGGGGGGAGATCGGCGCGCAGGGCGCGCCGGAGGGGGGCAGCGTCTTCACCGTGACCCTTCCCCCCTGGGAAGGCGTGATCACAGCAAAGGAGGCAGGGTAGCATGATCAGGGTTATCGTGGCGGAGGACGATCCGCTGGCGGCGAGCATATTCCGCCGCATGCTGGGGCCGCAGTTCCAGGTGACCACCTTCGGCAACGGCGAGGAGGCCTATCGCTACTACAGCGCGAACGGCGCGGACGTGGTCCTCACCGACCTCAGGATGCCCCGCATGGGGGGGCTGGAACTGCTGGCGAAGGTGAAGGAGATCAGCGCCGAGACGGTGGTCTTCATCATCACCGGTTATTCCCAGGTGGAGGACGCGGTCAAGGCGATCAAGCTCGGCGCCTACGACTACATAGCGAAGCCCTTCGACCCCGAGGACGTGTTGACCCGCATCAACCGGGCGATACGCGAGCGGACCATGGCGGAAAAACTGCAGGTCTACGAAAGGGAGCGTGAGGCGAGCGCCGCCGGCCTTTTGCCGGTGACGGCTGACCCGGGGCTGCTGCAGGTGCTGGAGCTGGCCCGGAAGGTGGCGCGCGCCGACTCGACGGTACTGATCCAGGGGGAGACGGGGGTCGGCAAGGAGCTGGTGGCGAGGATGATCCACAACTGGAGCCCGCGCCGGGAGCGCCCCTTCGTGCCGGTCAACTGTGCCGCCCTCTCCGAAGGGGTGCTGGAAAGCGAGCTGTTCGGCCACGAGAAGGGAGCCTTCACCGGAGCCGCCACGCGCAGGACCGGCTACTTCGAGCTGGCGCACCGGGGGACCATCCTCCTGGACGAGATCGGCGCCACCACCCCGAGGTTCCAGGTGAAACTCCTGCGGGTGCTGCAGGAGCGGATGCTGAACCGGGTGGGGAGTTCCACGCCGATACCGGTCGACGCCAGGGTGATCGCATGCACCAACCGTGAACTGGAGCGAGACGCCCGGGATGAGCGCTTCAGGAGCGATCTCTACTACCGCCTGAGCGTGGTGACCATCGAGGTCCCCCCCCTGAGGGAGCGGCGCGGCGACATCCCGCTTCTGGCCGAGCATTTCATCGCCCGCTACCGCGCCATCAACCCGCGGGTGACCGGGGTAAGCGCGGAGGCCCTGGAGCTGCTGCAAACCTACCGCTTCCCGGGCAACGTGAGGGAGCTGGAGAACATCATCGAGCGGGCCATGATACTCGAGTGCACGGACCGGCTCACCCCGGCATCGGTGCTGGTGCGCGGCGGCGAGGAGCACCTTGCGCCCGATGCCGATGCCGCCGATCCCTTCGACATCGACGGCGCGGAGCGGGACCACATAGTGCGGGTTCTGGCCAGGTGCAACGGCAGGAAACTGGAGGCGGCGCGGCTTTTGGGGATCAACAAGACCACCCTGTGGCGCAAGCTGAAAAGGTTCGGCCTGCAATAGCGCGGGTAGTGTCGAGGCTAGGAAGGATCAGGCTAGACACCATGCCCCGGGCTCCGGGAAGGCACACGCCATTGTCCCGCATCTCCGGCCGGGCAGGGACAGTGGTCAGCTGACCGCTTACATTATCCGGAAATATCGATATAATGCTCCACGTTTCCTGCCAGCGGCACGCACTCATTGAACAGGGGTAAGCAATGGAGAAGCAAGAGATCAACAACGCCATCAGTGAGCACGCCATGTGGAAACTGAACCTGCAGGCCCTGATCCAGAGAGGGAAGCTGGAACTCCCGGTCAGGCAGGCCAAGGACAGCGAGTGTGAATTCGGCAAGTGGTTCTACGGGCCGAGCATCATCCCCAGGCAGAGGTCGTCGGCGCATTACAAGAGGGTGAAGCAGCTGCATATCCTTTTTCATGAAGTGGCGGCCAAGGTGGCCGAGCTTGCCTCAAGAGGCGAAAAGGAAGAGGCTGAGCGGCTGATGGGATTCGACGGCGAGTACACCGCCATCTCCAACGAGCTGATGGAGGCGCTCGGCAGGTGGAAAGAGAGCATCAGGTAAAGGTGTGAGAACGAGAAGGGAGGCAGGTGCGGAAAGACGGAGGGTTATGCGAGTTTAATAAGATCAAAAAAAGGTGATCCCCACTAAAAAACATGCTAGTTTCAGCAGCCTTTTCCGCCCGAAAAGGGAGCCAGCATGTATTCCTAAGGAGAGCACCTGATGAAGAGATCCATTCGCAGCACCCTGTCCGGAAGCATCAAAGCAGTGACCCTCGCAGCATCCCTGCTGCTGCCGTTTGCCGCGGCCGACCAGGCGAGCGCCGGCGCAGCGCTCTGGCAGGAGACCAACCTTCAATACCTCTGGGGCGGGAAGTTCAGGCTGCCGGAGGATAGCAGCCGCTCCACCATCACCCTCGAGCACGCCAACGCCTGGAAATACGGCGATAACTTCGCCTTCTTCGACATCAGCAACCCCACCGACCAGGGAACCTCCATCTACGGCGAGCTGTCCCCCAGGCTCAGCATCGGCAAGATCACCGGAACGGACCTGTCCGCCCCCCTGGTAAAGGATCTGCTCCTGGCGGGCACCCTGGAGGTGGGGGAGGGCTTCCACAACTACCTCTACGGCGTCGGCCTCAGCCTCAATCTCCCCAGGTTCAACTTCGCCGACCTGAACCTCTACGTGCGCAACAGCGCCCTGCCGGGCACCACCTACCAGGTGACTCCCGTCTGGCAGCTCCCCTTCTCGGTGGGGCAGGCGAGGTTGGTCTTCGAAGGGTTTACCGACATCGCGGGGGGCGAGGGGGATTCCTCCTTCAACATAGACGCCCAGCCGCGCCTGCTCCTCGACCTCGGCAACTACTGGGGGACCCCCGGCAGTCTCTTCGTGGGATGCGAGTTCATGTACTGGAAAAACAAGTACGGCGTGAAGGGGGTGGACGAGTACGCGCCGCAGGCCATGGTGAAATGGGTCATGTAGAGCCGTGACCACGAGGTGATGCGAGAAAGGCCCGGGGCGGGTTGCCCCCGGGCCTTTTTTTATCGTCTCCCCTTGCCAAGCCGGGGGGCGAATTGTTAGAGTGTGCCATGCCAAACAGCGTGCGCAGCCATTACGAGCTTTACCCCTACCCGAACTACCCCCTGCTGGCCTCGGTGCGCCGCTGCGATACCTACGCCAACAACCTCGCGGCCCTCTGGTCGCGCTTCAACGCGGAGCTCCCGCCCGAACAGCTGCAGCGCATCCTGATCGCGGGGTGCGGCAGCTTCGCCCCCTATCCCTTTGCCGTCGCCAATCCCGGCACGCCCGTCGCCGCCCTCGACCTCTCGGCCAAGAGCCTCGGACGCGCGCGGCTGCACTGCCTGCTGCACGGCATCGCGGGGGTCGACTTCCTGGCGGGGGACCTTCTCGACCCGGCGCTCGCCTCCGGCCCTTTCGGCCTGATCGACTGCTACGGGGTGCTGCACCACCTCAAGGAGCCGCTGGCCGGGCTCCGCTCGCTCGCCTCCAGGCTGGGTGAGGGGGGGATATTGAGGGTGATGGTCTACAGCCGCTACACGCGCCGGGAGGAGGAATCGATCCGCCGGGCGCTCCGTATGCTGCGGGTCACGCAACCCGAACAGGTGCTGAAGATGGTGGCGGCAAGCAGGGAAGGGTCGCGCCTGAGGGAATTCTTCGCAAGCTCGGACGAGGTCTCCTTCCGCTCCGGTCTGGCCGACGCCCTGCTCCATCCCTGCGTGACGACCTTCCGCATCGATGAGCTCATGGAGATGGTGGCGGCGAGCGGCCTGGAGCCGCTGCTGTTCGCCCACCCCCTCGCCCTGCCGGAACTGGACCGGGAGGTCGCGAGGATCCGCGGGCTCGAGAAGGAGCGCAGGTCGCCGGGCAACTTCGTCATCTACCTGGGGAAGGGAGTCAGGGGGGGAGGGGAGGTCGGCGCTGCGACCTACAGGCTGAACCCCTGCCTCGCCAAGGCGGTGTCGCAGCTGCGCCTGGCGCCGCTGCGGATCCCCGGGCGCCTGGGGCACGAAAACGGGCTCCTCGACCGCGCGCAGCGGCGCTTCCTGCGCCGCTTCCTGAGTCCCGTGGCTGCGTCGGAGCTCTCCGCCGGGGAACGCGCCAAGGCCGACCGCTACAGCCGGCAGCTCTTCCTGCTCCGCTGCCGGAGCTGAGAAGGGCTATCTGTCGATCATCTCCCGCACCTTCCTCAAAAGCTCCAGGGGGCGTACCGGCTTCATGAGGAGCTCCGTCCCCTCCTCCACCAGGTCGCGGCTCTTTATGATGTCCATGGTGTAGCCGCTTGTGTAGAGCACCTTGGCGGCGGGATCGATGCCGCGGATGGCGCTGCACGCCTCCTTGCCGCTCATGCCGGGCATGACCATGTCCATCAGCACCAGCCCTATCTCCCCCTTGCTTGCGGCAAACATCTCGCAGGCGGTCTGGCCGTTTCCGGCTGACAGCACCCGGTAACCTGCGCTCGTGAGTATCCTTTCCAGCAGTTCGCGCAGGTCCGGTTCGTCCTCGACCACCAGGATGGTTTCGGTTCCGCCGGGGGGGACATTGGCGCCCCGGATCTCCTCCGCGCTCAAGGTGCTGCCGGCGGCCAAGGGGAGATAGATCCTGAAGGTCGTCCCCAGCCCGGGCTCGCTGTAGACGTTGATGAACCCGTTGTGCTGCTTGATGATGCCGTAGACTATGGACATCCCCAACCCCGTCCCCTTCCCCACATCCTTGGTGGTGAAAAACGGCTCGAAGATCCTTTTTCTGACACCCTCATCCATGCCGATGCCGGTGTCGGAAACGGAGATCACCGCGTGAGGGCCGGGCTCTCCGATGCCGTTGGCCTGCACGAAAAGGTCGTCGATCTGCTGCAATGAGGTGTCCACGCCGAGCAGCCCCCCCCGGGGCATGGCGTCGCGCGCGTTGGTGGCGAGGTTCATCAGGACCTGCTCGATCTGGCCGCTGTCGACGTCCACCATCAGCTCCCGGGCGCTCAGGGAGGATTGCAGCCGGATGTCCTCCCCGATGATGCGGGACAGGAACTTCTCGACGTGCAGGATGATGTCGTTCAGGTTCACGGTTTGGGGCTTTATGACCTGCTTGCGGCTGAAGGCGAGGAGATCGGAGGTGAGTTTCGCCGCCTTGTCGGAAGCCTTCATGATCTGCTCCACCTGCTCCCTCTGGCGGGTTTGCAGCGGCCCCTCGTTGAGCAGCATGCTCCCGTACCCCATGATGACCATCAGGATGTTGTTGAAGTCATGGGCGACCCCGCCGGCGAGCTGCCCTATCGCCTCCATCTTCTGGGACTGCAGGAGCTTTTCCTCCAGCTGCCTGCGCTCCGTGATGTCCTCGGCGATCCCCAGCAGATAGCGGGCGCTCCCCTGGTTGTCGTAGAGCGGGATCTTCTTGACCCGCAGGATCCGGTCGCCGCTGCTGGTGGTGATCACCTCCTCGGGGACCTCGACCATCTCCCCCTTCGCCAGGGTCTCCCGGTCCACCTGGGTGAAGAAATCGGCCTGCTCCCTGGGGAAGAGGTCGTAGCTGTTCCTTCCCAGGATCTCATCCCTCGCATAGCCGAACACTTCCTGGCACACCTTGTTGATGGTGACGAAGCGCAGATCATCCACCTCCTTGGCGAACACCAGGGCGGGGATATGGTCCACGACGTTCTTCAGGAACTCCTCGCTCTCGCGCAGCGCTTCCTCCATCGCCCTTCTCTGGGTGATGTCGCGGGCCACCGCGAGGAGATACGCGCGGTCGCGGAAATGCATGCGGTTCAGGGTGACTTCGGCCCAGAACCGGCTGCCGTCTTTTCTCTGGAGGTTGGTGACGGTGAGCGCCCGGAGGTTCGCCTCGTCCTCGCAGGGGCGGATCAACGCTGCGGCGGGAGGGGTTTGCTTGAGGTCGGAGATGTCGAAGAGGGAGCGCTCCAGCAGTTCTTCCCGGCTCCATCCCATCTGGCGGCTGGCGGAGTCGTTGACGTCCACGATCTGCCCGGTCGAGAGCTCTGCCAGGAAAATGGCATCGTTGCTTTGATCGAGGAGGGCCTTGAACCGCTCGAGTTCCTCAAGGCGCTCCTGCAGTGCGGGATAGTAGGTCTTGCGCAGCGAGGACTCCCCGAGCCCGGCAAGCTTCCGCTGCAGGGCTTCCAGGTCGTCCTGGGGGTCAGAGGGATTCTTCATAGAGGACCTCTATATCCCTCTTCGACGCCCGGCGCGGATTGGTTGCCATGCAGGGATCCTTCAGGGCATGCTCGCTGTACAGTGCCACGTCGCCCCGCCCGACACCGACTTCCGCCAGCGTCCGCGAGACCCCGGCTTTTGCCTTGAGGTCACGCACATGCCGCAGCAGGGCTTTCTTTCTCTCGGGGTGCCCCATCCCTTTCAGGTCGAGCCCCATGGCCAGCGCGATCTGTTCGAACCGCTCCGGAGCGGAAGCGAAGTTGAACTCGATGACGTGGTCCAGCAGTATGGCGTTGCATTCCCCGTGGGCGAGGTCGAGCGCGCCGCCCAGGCTGTGCGCCATGGCGTGGGTGGCACCGAGGATCGCGTTCGAGAAGGCAAGCCCGGCCTGCAGGCTCCCCTGCATCACGTTGCCGCGCAGATCCATGTCGGCCGGGTTGAGGATGCTCGGGATCAGGTTTGCCGACAGAAGGCGCAACGCCTCTAGGGCGTGCAGGTCCGTCATGGCCGAACGTGCGGTCGACACGAACGCCTCGATGGCGTGGGTCATGGCGTCGAGCCCGGTGCAGGCGGTGAGGTAGGGATCCATGGTGGTGAGGGTGATGGGGTCGATCAGGGCGATGTCGGGGACCACGGACTTGCTGATGATGGCGATCTTGACCCTTTCCAGGGGATTGCTGATGATGGCGAACTGGGAGACGTCGGCGGAGGTGCCTCCGGTGGTCGGGATGCAGATCAAGGGAGGCATGGGGGATTTCACCATGTCCACCCCTTCGAACTCCAGTATGTGCCTCCGGTTGGAGCTGACGATGCCGATACCCTTGGCGCAGTCTATCGGGCTCCCGCCACCGACGGCGACCAGGAGGTCGCACCGCTCGGCCTGGTAAAGCGCCACCCCGGCCATGACCTCCTCCGCTTTGGGGTTCGGTGTGAGCCCGGTGAAGAGGACGAAGGGAAGACCCGCCTCCTCCAGGCTGTCGGTCACGTCCTTGGTCCACCCGGCTTTTACCACTCCCGGGTCCGAGACCACCAGTATCTTACGCCCTCCGAGGTTCCTGGCATAGCGCCCGGCCAGCCGCCGCGCCCCCACGCCGAAGATGAACTCGGGTGCGACGAATTTCCTCAGTTGCAAACCTTCCGCCATGTTCCCAACTCCCCGACTCAAACAAGCAGCCTTCCCAGTCACAAGATCATCCGGTATTTCCCGGCACCAGCAGTATAGCAAGTTTGCGCAGCGGTTGCCAAGGTGAGGGCCCCGGTTGCTGGCTTTTAATTGGAATGATCCGCTCTGTTTGCCATGTTTTTCCCTCCAGGGATGCTGTAATTACTCGCCTTTTCCGCCAACTCCCGTGCGTTGGAATCGTTTCTGCCGATATTCATGTGCCCCCTCCGGGACCCGCCCCCGGAATGGACGCATCAGTCAAATCGGTTTCCCCGGAAAAGGAGACTGCCCCGAGGAGGACCGGTGCCCGTCGTTACGCAGCTCCCTCTGGCGGTTGCCAAAGGCCTACAGGTTTTTGTCGGACCGGCAACAGTCACGGTCATGCGCTGACTGGCAGATGCAGCGCAAAACGCGGGCGATTCGGGTCAGGCGCAAAAAAATTGCCGCCTTAAACATCTGACATGGCTGGTGAATCAGTTAGTGGTGCGGTAAGTGATGGGAGAAAACGCAAAATAGTTCTTAAAATTCCCGGCCCCTGGCCGATACCAGACAGTATCTACAGGCGTCAGCCTGCATTTTTTTACATTGAGCAGGGGATGCATGGCTCCAAACGTTATTCGCAGGCACACCGACAAGTAAATCACGAAAGCATTGCCGATCTCGCGATTAGGCAGACAGTTATACCACCACACCAAGGAGAAACAGCATGAAATGGTTCTACGATCTTAAAGTCGGCTCGAAGCTAATAATGGGATTTCTGATTGTGTCACTGATCACGGCGGCGGTCGGCTATTTTGGCATCAGGAACATGGGCACCATCAACAACATGGCGGACGTGATGTATGAAAGAGAACTGCTTGGCCTCTCTCACATAAAAGAGGCCAACATAAACCTGGTGTACATCTCACGCGCCGAGAGGAACTTCCTGCTGGCCAATACGCAGGAGCAGCGGCAAAACTATCTGACCAACATCGACAAGTACAAGGCAGCGTACAAGGAGCAGCTGGCCAAGGCCAAGCCGCTGTTCGCATCGTAAAAAGCGAAGGAGATCTTCGCCAAACTCGAAACGGCGAACGATGAGTGGCTGAAGGTCCAGCAGAGGGTGGTAGAAATCGGGGCCAGGGAGAGCCTGAACGACAAGAAAGAATCCATCGATCTCTGCCTGGGAGAGGCGAGGACCAAGCAGGGCGTGGTGGATGATTACATGACCGAGCTGTCCAAGATCAAGGAAGAAAACGCCAAAGCGGTCTCTGAAGAGACGACCAGGATCTACAAGGCGAGCCTGACGCTGATGGTCAGCCTGGTTGCCGGCGGCGTCCTGCTTGGCATCGCCATCGGAGTCCTTCTCTCCCGGCTGATCAGCCGCGCGCTGACCAGAGGCGTCGAGGTGGCCAACCAACTGGCTAAAGGGGATCTGTCGGTCACCATCGGGGAGACCGGCAAGGACGAGACCGGGCAGCTCCTGGCTGCCATGCGGACCATGATCGAGAGCATCAAGGCCCTCGCCGCCGACGCAGTCATGCTCTCAGGGGCAGCGATGGCGGGAAAACTGGCAACGCGGGCGGACGCCGGCAAGCATCAAGGGGCTTACCGCGAGGTTATAGAAGGGGTGAACGGGACCTTGGATGCGGTGATCGGTCCTTTGAATGTCGCAGCCGACTACGTGGACAGGATCTCCAAGGGGGATATGCCTCCCGAGATAAGGGATGAGTACAAAGGCGATTTCAACGATCTCAAGGACAACCTCAACGTGCTGATCCAGGCCATGAACAACATCACGGCAGCAGCAAGTGAGGTGGCTTCCGGAAACCTGACGGTGAGCATCGCAGAGAGGTCGGAAAACGACGAGTTGATGCGCTCCCTCTCCAACATGGTGGAGAAGCTATCCGATGTCGTCAACGACGTGAAGGCAGCCTCAGACAACGTGGCAGCGGGGAGCCAGCAGATGTCGTCCGGTGCGGAAGAGCTCTCCCAAGGGGCAACGGAGCAGGCTGCAGCCGCCGAGGAGGCGTCATCGTCAATGGAGCAGATGTCCGCCAATATCAAGCAAAACGCGGACAACGCCATTCAGACCGAGAAGATCGCGGTGAAATCGGCTGCCGATGCGCAAGAGGGGGGGAAAGCGGTTGAGCAGACGGTGACGGCGATGAAGGAGATTGCAGGAAAGATCTCCATAATAGAGGAGATCGCCAGGCAGACCAACCTGCTCGCCCTGAACGCCGCCATCGAGGCCGCGCGGGCGGGGGAGCACGGCAAGGGTTTCGCCGTGGTGGCAAGCGAGGTAAGAAAGCTTGCGGAACGCTCCCAGAAGGCGGCAGCGGAGATCTCGGAGCTCTCCTCCTCCAGCGTGGAGGTCGCCGAGAAGGCGGGGGAGATGCTCTCCAGCATGCTCCCCGATATCCAGCGCACCGCGGGGTTGGTGCAGGAGATTTCCGCGGCATCCAAGGAGCAGGATACCGGCTCGGAACAGATCAACAAGGCGATCCAGCAGCTGGACCAGGTGATCCAGCAGAACGCATCGGCAGCGGAGGAGATGTCCGCGACGGCGGAGGAGCTTGCCAACCAGTCCGAGCAACTGCAGTCGACCATCAGCTTTTTCAGGATAAAGGAGACCGCCGCCGGGCAAGCCGCAGTGAAGCGGCCGAACAGGCCCGCCGCAAAACCCGTCGCCAGAAAAGCGACTTCGCCCAAGGCGCCCAAGCTTTCACATGCGGGCCCTCAGGGGGCCTCATTGGAAATGCACCAGGGTGACGAGGCATTCGAGAGCTATTAACGGTTGAACCGTGCAAGCGGTTAAGGCCGGCCGCTACTTCGGGCGGGGATTGAGAGTTCAATCCTCGCCTTTTTATTTTGGTTTCACCCTAAGCCCTGGCGCAGAAGAGGTTGCACGGCCAGAGAGGTCTCTCGCCAAGGTGGGGGGCGGTTGCTGGTGTCAATCGGAATCCGTCACCCGCCTCTTGAGGCAGGTAAGCCGGTTCGGGGAAGCGAGGCCGGGGAAACCCTGGATGTTGCAGTTCCGGTTGCCGCTTAGCAGCTCTCCATCTCTATCCGCTCCAACAGGGCAAGCGCCGGCTGGTCGTCGTTTTCCTCGAACAGCTCCCTCAGGTCGTTGATGTAGGAATGGATCAGGAACAGCTCGTCCAGGCAGCGTCCGCCGTTTTGCTCGGGCTGCCCCACCCTCGCCAGCTTTTCCTTGAACTGCCCCCAAAACGGGTTGCTCTTCTCGGGGAGGTCTATGTGGCGGCGCAGCAACCCGATCAGCGCCTGCGAGTTCCTGTCCCCCTCGATGCCGGCAAAGGAGACGTAACGGTCCGGCTTGCAAAGCCTCTGCATCAGATCACCCCCCTTCCTGCGGTAACCTTTCTCCCTTGGTCACTGCGTCCAGGCGCAGCGCGAAGGTCAGGTTGAAGCCGGCCAGCAGGTGGTTGCCATCCAGGGTCACTGCGGCGTCGGTCACTTCGGTGACCACCATGACCCGCGATGTCCCGCCGGCGAACTCGATGCTTAATTTCTGCCCCACCCTGATCTCTTTTTCGGCAGGAAAGGCGCTGAGCGCAACCTGCATGATGTTCTCCCGGCGGCGCGGCCCGTAGCCCTCTTCAGCCGGCAGGAAGATGTTTTTCGTCTCCCCCCGGCGCATACCGACGATGGCCTGCTCCAGTTTCGGGAACAGCGCCCCGGCGCCAAGCGTGGCGGTCAGAGGGCCGTTTTCCTCGGTGGAGTGGAAAATCGTGCCGTCGTCCAGGGTCCCGATATAGCTGATGCCGACGGTGTCGCCCATCTCTGCCATTGCCATACTCTGCTCCTCTCTCCTTTTGTTTCTCCACTGCAACGGGGTGTGAGCCGCACTCCGGAGGCGGAGACCGGCTCAAAGCTCTCCGGAGGATGCAACTCCCGCACCAGAACGGCCCGCCCCTTCAGGGGCGTCGGGCTGACGACGCGGCTTTGCACAATCGGCATCGGCTGTTCGAGCAGGAAACGCCGGCTGGGCATCGGGGGTTTTTCGAGTGGCTGGGACTTCCGCCGGAGAGGATAGCGGGGACTTCAGGGGATGACGGCGGCAGGGGTCGGGCGGACCCCGCGGGTCCGCCCCTTGCGGGTGGCAGGCTTTCAGGGATCAGTAAAAGCTGAAACGGAAACCGGCGAGGATGCTGCTGCTGTTGTATGAGATCTCGTCCCCCTCGCTTTCGAAATCGTTGGGCGCGCTTTGGAAGCGGTAGGAAAGGTCGAAGTTGACTGCGGGGGTCATCCGGAACGACGCACCCGCCATGAGCTGGTAGCCGAAAGCCGTATCGTCGTCCTCTGCGCCCCCGGAAGAAAACTCCCCGTTGATGAAACCGACCCCCGCCCCGAGAAACGGCGTGAAACCGGATACGGGCATGAAGTCGTAATACCCGTTCAACATGTAACTCATCACGCTCAGTTCCCCATCCGCAGAGACATCGTTGAACTCATCGAAGTCCGCTTCCTTGTAGCCGAACTCCAATTCGCCGCGCATCTGGTTCATCTTCATGCCGGCGGCAACGTTGAAAGTACCACCGGCGTCGTAGCTTAGATCGTCTGAACCGAACGCGCTGTCCACATCGCTTTCGTGGATGAAAGTCACCCCGCCGGAGGCCCCGATGTAGGCCCCCTGTGCCATGGCCGATGTGGCCGATGCGGCAAACAACACCCCTGCAACCAATAACGGTAAGCGAAGCTTCATGTTTTTTCCTCCAATTGACAGTGAAATATTAAATCCGTCAAACAATATAATGGATAATCTGCAAATGACAACGTTCTAATCTTGTGCGGCCGACAAAAGGGGCCCGGCTCCTCTCACCAGGAGCGGCTTCACCGGCAGCTTCGGGAAAACATCCCCTGGCGTTGAATTATGGGGCGACGTGGTTAGAATTGGCTAATTGTTGCGCCACCATTTCAACGAACAGGAGAGTCTATGAAAACAACCGATATGTTCAATGCCCACCCGAGAAAGTCCCAGATGGACGTCACCGTGATAACCGAATGCATTAACGCCTGTGTCGAGTGCGCCGACGTCTGCACCTCCTGCGCCGATGCCTGCCTTGGCGAGGAGAAGGTGCAAATGCTCACCAAATGCATACGGGTGAATCTCGACTGCGCGGACATCTGCCAAGCCACGGCGCGCATCCTGGCACGCCAGACGGAGGCCGTTCCACAGCTATTGCAGGCACAACTGCAAAGCTGCGCCGTTTCCTGCCGGGTCTGCGCCCAGGAGTGCGAGCTGCATTCCGAAATGCACCAACACTGCAGGATTTGCAGGGCAGTCTGCCAGAACTGTGAAAAGATCTGCCAGGAATTGATCTCGCGCCTGTCCGAAGGTGCGACCAGCAGGACGAGTTTCCTCTAAATGATCAAGGGGGGCAGCGGAGGCTGCCCCTCGTTGTTCCGACTCCGGGGGTGAAGAGGAGGTAACAGGATGAGCAAGTTGGCGTGCAACATCGTAAGCTATCGGCCGGAGCCAGCCATGCTCGCCGCCAACTTCAGCACGTGGCAGGCGGAGCCCCTGCTTTGCGAAGCAGCGACCCTGCTGGAGAGGTGCGTGGCGGACTTCAAGGAGTACTCGTCGCTGGACCGGGCCTGGAAGAGTTACAGGAACGATCTGGAGATCCTGGAGAAGGAAGTCGAGCTGGATATAAGGCGGGCGGAAGAGGAGGCGCCGCAGCGTGAGGCAGTCGCTGCGACGGAGCCGGAAGAGCCGGCCGTAGAGCAAAAGAGCGAGGAAGAGGCGCAGGAGGAGAGGGCCCGGGAAGAAGGTGAGGCGGAGGCCCCCCGGGAAGCGGAGCCCACGGCCGAGCCGGAAGCGCCGGAGACCTTCCTCGGCCTTCGCACCGAGGCGGTGCGGCGGAAAAAGGAGCTCTCGGCTCCGGGGGGGGCTTTCGCCCTGGACGAACAGCGAGACCTTGTGTTGAGGCGGCTTTGCCGCGACTACGAGGAGGCGGTGAACCGGGTCAGCGTGGCTGAGGAGGGGTTAAGGATCGTTTATGGCTACGACGGCGAAGCGTCTCCCCTGACCTCCTGGGCGGAGACCCTGGGGGTCTCGATCACCAGCCTGACCGTCTGGACCCGCAACGCCATCGAGTGGCTGGCGAGATACCAGCGCAAGGAGCAGGCTTTCACGCGGGCCGTTTCGGTGCGCGCGCTCTTGAACCGGAACGCCTGGGGGCAGCTGCGGCACGCGAGGGACAGCTTTTCGTTCAAGCTGCAGCTGCCGGCGGAACTGTTCCAGGGTTTCGACAACTGCCGTCTGCGCGGTGTCAGCGCGTCGCTGATAGGCGAGGCGGGAACGGTCCCGTGGTCGGCACTCCTCAGGCTCCCCGAGGCGGCGCTGTTCGTAAGGTCGGGACAGAAGGTGGACGTGGATCAGACTTCCCTCCCCCCCTGCCTTCTCGGGCGGGTGGAGAACCGCCGCTCGGTGCGTCGCTCGGAATTCTGCGGCATGGTCTCCCACGCAAACGCGAGCCCCGTCGGCAAACCCACCAACGAAGGGCAGTGGTCGCTGGATCTTTTGAGACCGGTCGGATCCGCCTCTGAGCAGTTCGCCCAGGTTGACGATCTGGTGATTGAGATCAAGATGGCCGGCGTGCCCCAGAAGATGTAGCGCCAACCGGAGCTTTGGTCGCCTTCCGGACGGCAGGCGGCACAGGCACATCGTAAGCCCTTAAAACAACAGGGGGTAACACATGGAAAAGATGCGACTGACCAGCCCGGCCTTCCAGGACAACGGGCAGATTCCGTCAAGGTTCACCTGCGACGGGGATAACATAAACCCTGAGCTGGTGATAGAAAACGTCCCTCCCGGGACGAAATCGCTGGCGCTGCTCATGGAGGACCCGGACGCCCCCAACGGACTGTGGGTGCACTGGGTGGTCTGGAACATAAGGCCGAACATCGGGGTGCTGGTCGAGCGGGCAGAGCCGCGCGAGTCGGTGATCGGGAAAAACAGCTGGGGGCACAACCAGTACGGCGGGCCCTGTCCCCCCTCCGGTACCCATCGCTACATGTTCAAGCTCTTCGCCCTCGACACCACGCTCGACCTTGCCGGCACGGCCAGCAAGGGGCAGTTGGAAGTGGCCATGGAAGATCATGTTTTGGCTGAGGCTGTGCTGACGGGGTTGTACTCGGAAGAGGGTACGCCTTCCTAAGGCTGGTGGCCGGGAGGTCGTCCGGAGGGTCGAAAGGGATCCGGGGCAAGGCTAGAGCCGCCCCGGATCCTTCTTTTTCGGCGTGCCTCTTGCCGGGCGCAACCCGGCTAGGAGACCCGGCTGCGCTGAAAGGATCTCCGCACGATCCCCTCACTTGAACGCGATCACCTCGAGCCTGCCGTAATCCCCCCTTTGCGCCTTCATGGCAAGGCGCTCGAACTCCAGTTCCTCCCTTTGCCTGAGGCTACGCCCCCGCCCTTTTGGTCCGGGGGGGCGCGCAGCAGTTTGCTGGAGTGCGAATCCTGCGGCGAAAAAGGATGCCAGGAGGTACTTTCGCCTCAGCAGGGCTGCGAAGGTCCCTCCGAGCAACAGGGTGGCGGGCGGGTCTGAGACGATACCGATGAGGGCGTTCAGCAGAAGCTTCATGTTCAAACGCCGCAGCTGAGGGTTGAAGTTCGCTTCCTGGTCGGGGTTGTAGTTGATGGGGTGCTCCTCGAATGGTTCGGCGGCTTGGGGCCGGGTTGAAAACGGCATGGTTTCCCTCCTTTTGGCTGGGGCCCTTTTCATCGTTTTGCAGGTCGAACCTTATCTTAACAGCGTCGGACGCCCGATCAATCCGGCACGGGATTATTTGTGGCGCCGCCGGGCACTGCCTTGACTCCGGTCGTTGCGCCGATAAGGCAAGTGCCCGTTATGCTGCCCGTCTCCGGGTGGGCGGTGGCGTTACCATCGTGCGAGTATCGGGAGGAAAAGATGGTTCCTGCACGGACCTGCCGCACTTCATCTACCCCGACGATCCCCCCTTGAACGCCTCCTGCAGCAGGAATCGCTGAGAAAGAGGCTGTTTCAATGCGTCTGCAACAAGGCTCCCGACCACGCGCTGAGCTACCTGGGAGACTTCTGCTGCCGGCAGCTCGGATAAAGCCTGCCCACCCCCGAAAGGGACATGAAACCGGCAGCTTAAAGTTCCTCGACGCGCTGGACTTTTGCCGGCTAGCTAGTACCTTATTAGCACCTGTGCCTGAGTCTCATGAGAGTGTCCGGGGGCGGAAGACGCCCCGGCTGGGGGAGAGCCCGGCGGCATGGGTGCCCGGTCGCCGCCGGGGTGCAGGCCGTTTCCAGCAAAGGGGAGGCATCATGATCGCGACGCTTTTGGAGGGGAACAAACGCTTCGTGGCGGAAACGTTTGAAAGGGAAAGGGAATTCTTCACAGTCCTCGCCAAGGACCAGAAACCGACCGTGCTCTGGATCGGCTGCTCGGACTCCAGGGTGCCGGTGAACACCATCACCCAGACCAGGGCAGGTGAGGTCTTCGTGCATCGAAACGTCGGAAACATCGTCGCTACCAACGACTGGAACCTGAGCGCCGTGCTGGAGTTCTCCATCAACCACCTGAGGATCCCGGACGTCGTCATCTGCGGGCATTACGGTTGCGGCGGCATCAATGCCCTGGTTAACGAAAGCAGCGAGGACAGGTACATACCGATCTGGTTGAACAACGCCTACAAGGCGAAGGAACGGGTCGACGAGAAGATCGGGGCGTTGCACATCGAAATGCCGCCGCAACAGAGGATGAACCTGATCGTAGAGGAGAACGTGAGGCTGCAGCTGGAGCATCTCCAGGAGTACCCTTTCGTGCGCAGGGCGATGACCGATAGAAAGCTGAAGATCCATGGCTGGGTGTACGACATGAACACGGGCGAGATAAAGGTGGTGAAGGGGGCGGCGCTTCCCGGAGAGTAGGAGGTCGGGGAGCTGCGCGGCGTTTTTGGAGCGGCACGTCGCCTGCGTAACCGCGGCGGCGTGCCGCTCCTGCCGTTTTTAGAACAGCTCGGTCGGCGCGGTGACCAGCCCCAGACCCCTGTCGGCAAAGTCGACGTCCGAAGCGAAGACCTTGGTGCGGGAACTCGCCAGGAGTTTGGCCATTACCGCGGCGGCACCGGCGTTCAGCGCCGATTTGCGCGTAGCTTCCCACCAGAGTGCTGCCACGCCGGCTACGTGGGGGCAGGCCATGCTGGTGCCGCTCAGGGAACGAAGCCCTCCCCCCGCCTTGGCCGAGAGGATGCCGACCCCAGGTGCGCTGAGCTGCGGGAAGGTGTTGGAGAAACTTGCTACCTGAAGCCCGTTTTGCCCCTGCTGCAGCGCCCCCACCGAGATGACACCCTCGGCAGCCGCAGGGAGTGAGGCTGCGATCTCGTAATCAGCCTGGACGTCGCGCTGGCTCTCGTTGCCTGCCGCCGCCACGATCACCGACCCCTGGGTGAAGGCCGCCTGGCTTTGCACCACCTCCATCAGCGCATCGAACATCCTCAGGTTCCCCCGGTACGCCTCCAGCCCCGCGGAGGTCGCCAGCTCCACCGGCCACCCCTGTGAGGTCAGATAGCTCACCATCCCCGGAAAGTCGAAGCCAAGCGACATGGAGACCACGTCGGCTCCCATGGAGACCGCCCACTGGATCCCCTGGAAGATCATCTCGGAGGTGCCGCTTCCCGTATCGTCCAGCACCTTGCCGATCAGGGCGCGCTTTACCCCGGGTGCGATCCCTATCCTGATTCCGTCGACGTCGCGGCCGATGATGGTTCCCATGCAGTGCGTGCCGTGCCCCTGGCGGTCCCCGTCTCCGGATCCTGAAAAGTCCTTCTGAATGAAGGTGACCCCCTCGAAGGCGCGGTGGGCGGCGTCCACTCCCGTGTCGAGCACGGCGACGGTCACCCCGTCGCCGGTGAACGGGGAGTGCTTGGCGCCTACCACATCGACACCCCAGGACTCGGTGACCCTGGGAGCGAGCTGCGCCTCGAACGGCTTGATGAGCTTGATGGGCATCTTGGGGGTCACGGCCAGCACGGTCGGATCCTTGACTGCTTCCTTCACCTCGTTCATGTTGAGGCTCTCTACGGTGATTTGCGGCTCCATCGGCGCCGAAATGCCTGCCCTTGCCCGCCCCGCCCGCATGTTGAAGGGTTCTGCCGTTGCTACTGCGTTCACGTCCCGAAGAATGATGTAGTTGTTCATGTCTAACCTCCCGGATTTGGTGCTGCACCATGGCGCTGCCGTGCGAAAGCACCGTTCAGGTTTAGCAGGAAAGTTAAAAAATACAAACCTGCCGGAGCGGGCGCGACCGGATTACTCGGCGCGGCGGGTTTCCTCTGCTTCGCTCAACAGCGCCGAGATGGCGCGCCAGAGCCGGAACTTGTCGATCAGCCCCGGTTCGAGATCCACATGCTGCAGCCCGTGCACGAGGTAAAGCCGCACCCTCCCGCGCGGGAGGTTCTTCGCCAGGGCTTCGCTCTGGGTGTAGGGGATGATGTCGTCGTCGTAGCCGTGCACCAGGATGAACCGGCTGCGCGCGCGGGACAGGTCGTACCCGGAGAGGTCGAGCGCCCGGATCTCCCGGCGGATCCGCTCGGGGAGCCCGGAGAGGAGATGGGTTGCCAGGGAGGGATCGCGGTTCTCCACGAACAGGTAGAGGTTTTTTGCCTCAGCTGTGAGGCGGTCCGCCAGGTCGTCCACCGCGGCATCCTGGTCTTTTAGTTTTCGCAGTGCCATCTCCTCGAACAGCTTCCTGTCGGAGGCTTCGGAGAGGCGTTCCAGGTTGCTCAGGACGAAGATCCACTTGCCGTAGCTGTTGGGCTCCATGCGGCGCCAGCGGCCGCCGTCAAGGAAGTAACCCGTGGTAAAGAAAGTCAGCACCTGCTTCACGTCGTAGTACCCGCCTACCGCCATGATGAACCTGACCCGGCCGGCGATGCGCGGGTGGAGGGAGGCGAGGATGGCAGGGCCGGATGCGTAACTGAAGGAGAACATCCCGGCCCTCCCTCCGGGGGCCAGGTCCTCCCGCGCCGAGAGCCAGGCAAAGGCGTCGGCGGTCCCGGTGATGTCGCCGCTGTTGACCTTGAGCGAGCGGAAGCTCTCGAAATCCGGGACCAGGACGGCGAACCCCCCCCGGGCGAGGCTCCTGGCGAACGCCTGCAGGCGCGGGTCGTTCTTCCCCTTTTCCGCGGCGCCGGGAAGGAGCAGCACGGCAGCCGCCGGCTTGGCGACGGAGAGGTAGAGGTCCCCGCCGACGGTGCGTCCCCCTGCGGGGAAGGACACCTTCGAGATCCTCGGCTCGCTGGAGCTGTTTTTGAGGCGGCTGGGAGCGGCGCCGGCTGCGATGTCGGAGAGCACCAGGGCCGCCCGGTACTCCCGGCGCAGATTGCAGCCGCAAAGGAGCAGGGAGAGCGCGAGGAGCGCCACCGGCAGCACCTTGGCCAGGGGCAAACGCCGCGGCGCGGGGTAGAGGGCGATGAAAAGGTCGGTTTTCATGGGCGCAAGTGTAACCTTTCGGATTTCCAACGCAAGCGGCACCCCGCCCCCCGCTGCCGCTTGCCCTGCCGGAGCGTTGACAACGGGAGGGGGATTAGTAGTATTTCACAATTAATTAATAAAGGAGGCGCCGTTATGACGAGGAGCATGGAAACCGCGCATGGCCGCAAGTTGTACGTAAGGCCCGACACCCTCGACTTCAGGGACAGGATCTTCCTCCCCACGCTGGTCGAGGTGCCGATCAGGAAACCTCTCGAGGACTACCTGCGCTTCGAGGTGCCGGTGCTGGACCAGGGAACCGAAGGCGCCTGCACCGGCTTTGGCCTCGCTGCCAACGTGAATTATCTTTTGAGAAAGCGCCAGGTGGTCCCGGACACCATGAGCGTGAGCCCCTGGATGCTTTACGAGCTGGCCAGGCGCTACGACGAGTGGCCCGGCGAGGAGTACGAGGGGGCCAGCGCGCGCGGGGCCATGAAGGGGTGGCACAAGCACGGGGTCTGCGCCACCGCACTTTGCGACAAGGGGGGGCGCTTGAGCGAGGAGGCGTTCAGGGACGCGCCCAAGCGCTCCCTTGGCTCGTACTTCCGGGTGAACCACAAGGACCTGGTGGCGATGCACAGCGCGATTGCCGAGGTGGGGATACTTTACGCGACGGCAGCGGTGCACAGCGGCTGGGAGAAGGTGGGGGGCGACGGGGTGATCAGGAAAGCGGACCGGATCCTCGGGGGGCACGCCTTCGCAGTGGTGGGATACGACGAGGACGGTTTCTGGATCCAGAACTCCTGGGGCACCGACTGGGGCAAGGGGGGGTTCGCACGGATCGGTTACGACGACTGGATCGCCAACGGCAGCGACGTATGGGTGGCGAGACTGGGAGTCCCCATGAACCTTCTCTTCGGCGAATCGATAGCGGTGGGGAGCTCCGCGGCCGTCAGCCACACGGGCGCCTACAGCAACCAGGAGATCCGCCGTCATCTGGTGAGCATCGGCAACAACGGGGCACTGAGCCCCGGCGGGGCTTTCGGCACGGACAGGGGGGACGTGGAGGAGATCTTCGGCAGGGACTTCCCCGCCATCACCGGGAACTGGAGCAAAAAGCGCCTGCTGCTTTACGCGCATGGCGGGCTGGTGGATGAGAAGGCGGCCGTGCAGCGGGTGGCGGAGTACCGCACCCAGCTCCTGAAGGCGGAGATCTACCCCTTGGCCTTCATCTGGCACAGCGACCTGTACAGCTCCGTCACCAACGTATTGCAGGACGCGCTGCGCCGGCGCAGGTCGGAAGGGTTCATCGACGACACCAAGGACTTCATGCTGGACCGGCTCGACGACGCCCTGGAGCCGGTGGCGCGCTGCGCGGGAAAGCCGGTCTGGGCCGAGATGAAGCAGAACGCGCTGGCCGCCTGCGGCAAGGAGCAGGGAGGCGCGAGGGTGACGCTTGATCTGCTGGACAAGCTCCCCCGGGACGTGGAAATCCACGTGGTCGGGCACAGCGCAGGAGCGATCTTCCATGCGCCGATCGTGGAGATGCTGGCAAAGATGGGGCGCAAGATCAAGACCTGCACGCTATGGGCGCCCGCCTGCAGCACCGCGCTCTTCAAGCAAAGCTACCTGCCCTCCATCGAGAACGGGAACATCGGGCGCTTCACCCTGTTTACCCTGAACGACGAGGCGGAGCAGTGCGACAACTGCGCGCGCATCTACAACAAGTCGCTCCTCTACCTCGTGTCGAACGCCTTCGAGAACCGGCCGCGCATCCCGAAGTTCCGCAGCGGGGAACCCCTTCTGGGTCTGGAGAGGAGCATCAGGGACGACTCGAGGCTCAGGGATCTTTTCGCCGGCAAAGGGGCCGATTGGATACTCGCCCCCAACAACGACAAGCAGGCGATGCGCTGCTACTCGACCGCGCGCCGCCACGGGGACTTCGACGACGACAAGGCTACCGTCAAGGCGACCCTGGCCCGCATGCTGGGAACCGACGAGGTCAAGGGCGAGTTCGACTTCCAGCGCACCAAGTCCTCGATGCGCACGAAGCGGGAATACCTCTCCGCCCGGTAATTGTCCCCGTTCGCTATACGCGGCGGCTTTCTCTGCTACTCTTTTACCGTCCGTGACCACCCTGCGTGACGGCAGGAAAACCGGCGAAATACATCAGTAACAGAGGTGGAAGGAGGAGATCATGGCAGAGGCAAGACGGATGCAAATCCAAGAGGCGCGCAACAAGGTGCAGGACGATGTGGCCCTGCTTGTTTGCGCATACGATTCCGAGGAGATGTGCGGCGGGATCAGGCTGGAAAAGGCCATTACCATGGGGGAGTTCAACGCCAGGCTGGCGGAGATCCCCAAGGACAAGGAACTGATCTTCTATTGCAGCTGACCGCAGGAACATACATCTGCCGGTCGGGCAGTGGAATTTCAGGAGAAGGGGTTCAGGAACGTATCCTGCCTGCAAGGGGGGGTGAACGCATGGAAGGAGGCCGGTTTCCAGTAAGGCCTCCCTCGGCAGCCGTTTCATCGGCAGTGAGATGCGGTTGAAGAAAAAGGCCCGCCAACTGATGCTGGCGGGCCTTTGACGTTGCAGCGCGGCCGTGAAGCGATCCGGTATACGTTGTTACGTTTACATTTCATTAGTGCTAGGCTTGCAATATGGTGACATCTCTACTATCAACGGATGATCTGCGGCAGGCGCAGGCGCTTGTAGCGGAGAGCGGCCTCAAGTTCGAGCCGCCGTACGACGACCTGGTCGGCGTGTTCGAGTCCGGGCGCCTGGTGGCGGTGGGCGCGAGGCAGGGGCGGGTGCTCAAGATGCTCGCCGTGACCCCCGCGCAGCAGGGGGGTCCCCTCCTTGGGGAGGTGGTGACGGACCTTGTCGGGCGCGGTTACCAGGAAGGGGTCGATTCCTTCTTCATCTTCACCTCGCCCGCCCTCGCCCCAAGTTTCGAGGCGCTCAACTTCAACCTGCTGGTCTCCTCCGGCAAGACGGCGCTCCTTGAGTACGGCGACGGCCTGAGGCGCTACCTCGCCCGGTATCAAAGGCAGGTGGCTCCGGGCAACAACGGCGCGGTGGTGGCCAACTGCAACCCATTCACGCTTGGGCACCGCTACCTGGTAGAGCGGGCCGCCTCCAGCGTCGATCATCTCTACCTCTTCGTGGTGCGCGAGGAGCGCTCCATGTTCCCCTTTCCCGCCCGCCTCAGGATGGTCCAGGAGGGGACCTTCGATCTCCCCAACGTCACCGTCCTCGATACCTCCTGGTACGCGGTTTCAAGCGTCACCTTCCCCACCTATTTCCTCAAGGAGGGGGACCCCGCCGGCGCCATACAGATGGAGCTGGATCTCCTGCTGTTCGGCACCCGTATCGCCCCCCACTTCCATATCAAAACCCGCTTCGTCGGCAGCGAGCCGTACAGCCGGACCACTGCGCAGTACAACGCCGCCATGCACCGCATCCTGCCCCCTCTGGGGATCGAGGTGCGGGAGATGGAAAGAAAAAGCGCCGTCGGCGCCGCCATCAGCGCTTCGCGGGTGCGTGACATGCTCATGCGCGGAGAGCTGGACGGGATCGCTGAACTGGTGCCGGTGAGCACGCTGGATTTCCTTCTCTCCAGCGAGGGGATCAAGATCTGGACCAAGGGAGAATAACATGAAGATCACCAAGAAGGTGCAGGCGGGGACCATGCAGTCGAGCGACCTGATGGTTTTCCTGGAGCCGGCGGAGACCCTGACCGTCGCCATCGAGTCCACCGTCCTGAAGCAGTTCGGCGCGCTGATCCGGGCCAAGGTGGAAGAGGTGCTGGCAAAGCACGGCATCGAGGCGGGCGAGGTGCGCATCACCGACCGGGGCGCCCTGGACTACGCCATCGAGGCACGGCTGGAAACGGCCATAATGCGGGCAACGGAGGGATAGCATGGAAGGGCTCTGGTACAAGGAGTGCTCCAAGGGGAGACGCTTCATCATCAAGATCACGCCGGGCGAGAGTCTCACCACCCGGCTGCTTCAATTCGCGCACCTGACCGACGTGCGCTACGCGATGATCGTGTCCGCGCTCGGGAGCGTGAAGAACGTCAGGCTCAGGGGGATCAAGACCGGCGCGAAGCTTCCCATCACCGCGCCCCGGGTCACCATCCACGATATCGAGGGGCCGTGCGAGCTCCTGGGGCTGCAGGGGAACATCGTCCCGGGCGAATCCGACCTCCTCGACTGCCACTTCCACATCATGATGTCCAAGTCCTCGGGGGAGGTGGTGGGGGGGCATCTCTACGATGCCGAGGTCTTCGCCACCTGCGAGATCGTGCTCACCGAGCTGGACGTCTCCGGGGTCGAGCGCCACGTCTCCAAGGTGGGGGGGATACCCACCATCTACATCGACGAGGAGGGGGACTGATGTCCGATTTCAAGCTGAGACGCTCGCTTTTGTACGTCCCGGGCAACATGCCCTCCATGCTGCAGAACATCCCCATCTTCGACTGCGACGCGGTGATCATCGACCTCGAGGACGCGGTCCCCCTCTCCGAGAAGGACGCGGCGCGCCACCTGGTGAGGCGCTTTCTTTTGAACTACACGGAGCGCAACAAGGAGATCCTGGTCAGGATCAACCCGCTGGACAGCCGCTGGGGGTACGAGGACCTGAAGGTGGTGCTGCCGGCCATGCCGGACGGCATCAGGCTCCCCAAGGCCGATACCCCTGAGATCGTCGAGCGCCTGGACACGCTTTTGACCGAATTCGAGGAGGAGCTGGAGGTAGAGATCGGCCGCTTCCGGGTGCTCCCCTCGCTTGAGAGCGCGCTCGGCGTCATCAACGCGACCGGCATCGCCAACAGCTCGGATCGCATCTTCGCGCTTGCCTTCGGGGCCGAGGACTACACGGCCAGCATGGAGATCGAGCGGACCAAGGGGGGGGAGGAGCTCTTCAACGCACGCACGCGGGTGCTCTGGGCGGCCAAGGCGGCCGGCATCCAGGCGGTGGACACCATCTTCGCCGACGTCTCCGACATGGACGGGCTTCGCGCCGAGACCGAGCTCGCCAAGAGGCTCGGCTACACCGGCAAGTGCCTGGTGAACCCGCGCCAGATCGAGGTGGTGCACGACGTGTTCGCGCCCAAGCAGCACGAGGTCGACTACGCCCTGCAGGTGATCGAGGCGATCCAGCGGGCGCGCCGGCTGGGGACCGGCGTGATAGCGCTGGGGGGGAAGATGGTGGACGCCCCGGTGGTGAAGAGGGCGGCACGCGTCCTGAGGACAGCCTACGCCCACGGCATGGTGGACACGCTGATAGACGAGGAGGCGATTCATGGCGCTCAATAGCCTGGGGCGCGAGATACCGGAGAGCTACGCGGGAAGGAAGCTCGTCCCCTACCGCGATCCCTATTCGGCCACACCTGCCGGGAGGGTCGCCGCACGACTGCTGCGGCGCGTGAACCCCGGCGGCAGCAAGATGCTCTCCGGGTTGAGGGAGGCGATTGAAGCGAGCGGGCTGAAGGACGGCATGACCATCGCCACCCACCACTCGCTTCGAAACGGCGACTACCTCTTGAACCGGATCGTGGCGGAGATGGCGGCGCTTGGGCTCAAGGGGATCTGGATCGCCTCGTCATCGGTGCACCCGGTGCACGCCGAGATCATCCCCCACATCAAAAGCGGCGTCATAGCCGGCTTCCAGTGCGGGGTGAACGGGGTGATCGGCGAGCTGGCAAGCCGCGGCGAGCTTTCCTGCCCCATCGTGGTGCGCACCCACGGCGGCCGCGCCCGCTCCATCATCGAGGGATCGGTGCGGATCGACGTCGCCTTCATCGCGGCCCCCTGCTGCGACGAGTACGGCAACATGAACGGCTACTACGGCCCCTCCGCCTGCGGCAGCCTGGGGTACGCCCAGACCGACGCCCTGCACGCCGGCTGCGTCATCGCGGTCACCGACAACCTGGTCCCCTTCCCGGTGGTGCCGATCAGCATCCCGCAGACCCTGGTCGATCACGTGGTCACGGTGGAGCGGCTGGGGGACCCGGCGAAGATCGTCTCCACCACGACCAGGATCACCACGGATCCGGTAGGCCTGCAGATCGCAAGCTACGCCTCGCAGGTGATCGAGGCCTCCGGCCTTCTCAAGGACGGCTTCTCCTTCCAGACCGGCTCCGGCGGCATCTCGCTCGCCGTGTCCGACAAGGTGAGAGGCGCGATGCGGCGCGGCGGCATAAAGGGGAGCTTCGGCTGCGGCGGCATCACCGGATATTTCGTGGAGATGCTGGAGGAGGGGTTGTTCTCGGCTCTCATGGACGTGCAGTGCTTCGACCAGGAGGCGGTCCGCTCCATCGGCAGGAACCGTGCGCACCAGGAGATCGGCGCCGACATGTACGCGAACCCCTTCAACGCGGGTGCCGTGGTGAACCGCCTCGACTGCGTCATCCTGGGCGCCACCGAGGTCGACACCTCGTTCAACGTCAACGTGAACACCGAATCAAACGGCTATCTGCTGCACAACACCGGCGGCCATTCGGACACCGCGGCCGGCGCCAAGCTTTCCATCATCGTCGCCCCGTCGATCAGGGGGCGCCTCCCCATCGTGAGGGACCGCGTCACCACCATCACCACCCCCGGCGATACCATCGGGGTGGTGGTCACCGAGCGCGGCATCGCCGTCAACGGGAAGCACGCCGAGCTGAAAGAGGAACTGATAAGGAGAAAGCTCCCGGTGAAGGAGATCGGCGAGCTGCAGCGGGAGATTTGCAGGGTTACCGGGACGCCCCGCCCGCTGGAGTTCGAGGACGAGGTGGTGGCGGTCATCGAGTACCGGGACGGGAGCATCATAGATGCAGTTAGACGCGTTAAGGAATAGCCTCCTGGAGGCAAGGGACCGGCGCCAGGCCCTCCTGGACGACCTGTTCCCCACCCCGTTCCCGGCCACGGTGATGCTCTCGCTCAACCTCCCCGGCGCGGCAAAGACGGGAGAGCGCGCGCAGCGGCTCTTCGAGTGGGGGGAGAAGGCTCTTCTGGGGGCTTTGAAGGCGGCGGCAACGGTGCGCGGCTCCGACGAGCTGGGGCCGTTCGCGCTGTACCGCACCCGGCTCCTGGCAACGCAGGTGAAGCGCCTGGGGATCGCGCTGGAGTCCATGTACCCGGCGGGAAGGCTCCTCGATCTCGACATCTACGATCATGCCGGCAACCCCCTTTCGCGCGCCGAGCTGGAGATCGCCCCCAGGACCTGCCTGATCTGCCCTGCACCGGCGCTGGCCTGCATCCACGCGAAGCGCCACACGACGCAAGAGCTGATGCTCCGGGCCGAGGCGGTGATCGATGCGCTCTGAGCTGGGGGAACTGGCGCTCAACCTGGTGCGCGGCGCCTTCATGGAGCTCTACCTGACCCCCAAGCCGGGGCTTGTCGACCTGAACGACTCCGGCTCCCACCGCGACCTTTCCCTCTCCAGGATGGAGGCGTCCCTCAAGGTCGTCTCCGGCTACCTGGCCTGCCTGAGCGATTCCCTGGAGCGGGGGGAGGATCTGGCCGCGCAGGTGCGGATCGGCGTCGCAGCCGAGAGCACCATGCTGGAGACGGTCGGCACCAACTGCCACAAGGGGTACATCTTCCTGAGCGGCCTGCTCCTGTCGGCAAGCTCGCAACTCGCGCGCCCCGAAGAGGTGCTGCTTTCCAGGGCGGTCTCCCGCGTCGCCGGGCGCCTGTTCGCGCAGCCCGAGCCGGCCGCCAGTAACGGGAGCCTGGTCCGCGAGAGGTATGAAGCCCAGGGCGTCAAGGGGGAGGCGCTGGAGGGGCTCCCGTCGCTGTTCGGCGCGGCGCTCCCGGCCTTCAGGCAGGAGATGGCGTCCGGGGGGAACCGGGGAGGCGCGGTGTACGCCATGCTGGGGCGCCTGATGGCCACCGTCGAGGATACCACCGCCCTGCACCGTTGCGGCAGGGAAGGGCTCAGGACGCTGCGCGAGGACGGCAGGAAGCTGGAACTGCTGGTGCTGCAGCGCGGGGATTTCATGGCTTTCCTGGCGGAAAGAAACGAGCAGTACATCAGCCGCAACCTCACCATGGGCGGGGTCGCCGACATGCTGGCCCTCTCCTTCGCCTGGCTTAGCCACACCGGCGAACTGGAGCTCACCGCCTAGCTGCGCTTTTAACCCTGCCCATCGTTTGACAATGCGACGTTAATGCACTTTAATATCGCCTATGGTCAAAACCCTCCTCCATATCGCGGCAGCATCCCTGTCGCTCAGCCTTGCCGCTGCAGCAGCCTCTGCCGCGACACCCTCAGCCTCACCCCTTTGTTACTCCCTGCCGGCGCCCATTGCATCGAGGCCTGCGGCTGCTTCCGCCCTGCACGCGCCCTCGCCGGGGGCCCCGGACGGCCTGCTCTGCGCAACCCCGGCTCAGGAACGGGTAGCGGATCCCTCTCCGATCGGCGTGGCTGTTGCTGCGCTGTGGGGGGCCGCGGGTTTACGGGAACCGGCATCGGCGGCCCGGGCCCCGGCCGCCGATGCCGTCGGCCACCCCGAACCGCAGCAACCCGGGTGGCGCTGGCGCCGGGCGGGGGGGATGGAATACGCGGTGGTAGCGGTGGCTGCCGTAGGGACCGCCTACTTCGAGCACGAAAACGGCAGGCCGACCAAGGGGGATTGGACCTCGCGAAACGGGTTCGACGAGGAGATCCGCTCCGCCCTGCGCCTGAAGAGCCGGTCTGCGCGGGACGCGACAGATGTGGCAGGCCACGCCATCATGGGGTTGATGATAGCAGCTCCGGTGCTGGACTCCCTGGCCACCCTCGGCATCCGGGACGGCGACTGGGACGCCCTCTTGCAGACGGAGATGGTTAACCTGGAATCCTTCACCTTCACCTCCCTGGTCTCCAGCGTGACGCAGAACCTGCTGGCGCGGGAGAGGCCGTTTGTCCGCGACTGCCGGGGCGGCGGCGACTGCGAAAGCAACCTGGAAAACCGCGGTTTTCCCAGCGGTCATGTCGCCTTCGCCTTCACGGGTGCGGGGCTTCTCTGCAACCACCACAGGTACCAGTCGCTTTACAACAATCCCGCCGCCGACCGGGCCGCCTGCTCTACCGGCATTGGCCTGGCCGTCGCCGACGGCGTGCTCCGCCTGGTGGCCGACCGCCACTACGCTACCGACGTCGCGGCAGGGACCGTGCTGGGGCTCTTCTCCGGGTTCGTCCTCCCCCGCCTGCTGCATTACTCCCACCCCCTGGACAGGGCGCCCGAGAAGAAGCAGGGCGCGAAACCTTTCATCAAGCGTATGAGCGTCCTCCCCATGCTTTCCAGCAGCGGTACGGGGCTCAGCTGCGAATTCAGGTTCTGAGGCGTGGACTTAAGGGAACTGCACGGTGCGCAGGTGCAAAGACATCCCTGGGAGACGGCCCGCGTAAAGGCGGTTGCCGATATCCTGGGGGCGCCCCTGCGGGAGGGGATCACCGTGCTTGACGTCGGCTGCGGCGACGGGTACCTGAGCCGCACCCTCTTCAGCGGGTTGGCCCGCAAGAAGGTCACGGCGGTGGACATCAACCTGACCGGGGAGCGCATACGGCAACTGCAAAGCGCGGCCGGGGGTTTCCGCTACCTGACGAGACTGCCGGCCAGGGGGAGCGGTTTCGAGCTCGCCCTGCTGCTGGACGTGCTCGAACACGTGGAGGATGACCGGCAGTTCCTCACGCAGATAGCGGAGCAGCATGTGGCGGCCGGGGGGCGCGTGCTGCTCACCGTACCGGCCTTCCAGCAGCTCTACAGCAGTCACGACCGCTTCCTGGGACACTACAGGCGCTACCGGCTGAAGGAAGTTGAGCAGCTCGCGCAGGGGGCAGGCCTGGAGGTGGTCGCTTCCGGCTACCTGTTCGGGTGCCTGCTCCTTCCCAAACTCCTTCTCTACAAATTCCTGGAGCCCGAAAATACCGAGGGGATCGGATGCTGGAGTGCCGGTGCGGAAATCACCTTCCTCGTCGGGTCGCTGCTGCGCCTGGAAAACTCGCTGATGATCAGGCTGGCGCGAAGAGGCGTGAAGCCCCCGGGATTGAGCGCCTGGGCGCTTTGTGAAAAGCGCTCTGCGGCGGCATTCCTGCGCGGGTAGCGGCGGGTGGGCCGCGGCGGCAACGCCGCTGCTGCCGCGAGCCCCTCCCCTGACGCAGGCTTCACACCCGGACAGTCGACGCTCCCCGGGGAGTGACACATTGTTTTAATTTGACAGCGAGGCGTGCAATGGCGTATACAGGTTGGACTTTTCACCCCTGGCCAAGGCCGCCAGCCGTACCTGCAGGGGGCATCATTTTGGCACCGGCTACGCCTTTTGGCTACCCCGGCTCCACTATACAGAGGACGGAAAACCGCACATGTTGAATCTGAAACCAGAGGTCGTTGCCCAGCTCGAGCGAGTGCTCAGCTCTGTCGAAATGCTGCTCCCCAAGGCCGTCCGCGCGGTCGATTGGTCCAGGTGCCAGGCCGCCAACTGGCGCCGTCATTCCTTCTCGGGTTACCTGGAGGCGGTAAAGGTCACCGACAGCACCAAGCTCGAGGAGCTGCTCGGCTGCGAGAAGCAAAAAGAGATCATGATAAACAACACCCGCCAGTTCCTGAAGGGGCTCCCGGCCAACAACGCCCTCCTTTGGGGTTCGCGCGGCACCGGGAAGTCGTCGCTGGTCAAGGCCCTGCTGAACGAATACGCCCCCGAGGGGCTGCGCGTGATCCAGGTCGAGAAGGAAGACCTGATCTACCTCTCCGAGATCTTCAGCGCGGTGGAGAACGAGCCCTACCGCTTCATCCTCCTTTGCGACGATCTCACCTTCGAGGTGGGGGAGCTCAGCTACAAGATGTTGAAGAGCGCGCTGGACGGCTCCGTCTACTCGGCTCCGGAGAACGTGCTGATCTACGTCACCTCCAACCGCAGGCACCTGCTCCCCGAGTACGAGAGCGACCTGATCGGCGGCAAGTTCGTGAACGGCGAACTGCAGCAGAGCGAGGCGATGGAAGAGAAGGTCTCGCTCTCCGACCGCTTCGGCCTCTGGGTTGCCTTCCACGTATTCAACCAGGACCGTTACCTCGATGCCGTCCGCCTCTGCGTGGAGCGCGAGGCGAAGCATCGCAACATCACCATTGCCTGGAGCAAGGATCTGGAACTGGACGCCATCCAGTGGTCCCACGACAAGACCAAGCGCTGCGGCCGCACCGCTTTCCAGTTCTCCAAGAACTGGGTCGGGCGTTACCTGCTGAATCAGCCGGAAGCCTGAGGGGGCCCGCAAAAGGAGCGACCCGCTCCACATACCTGAATACGGCAAAAGAACCGGCGCGCATCCATCGATGTGCGCCGGTTTTTGCTTTCAAGAGGGGGAGGAAGGGAGCGCCACCCGCGAAAACCTCGTAAAAGCGGTGCCGTCGACAGCAAACCCGGCGCTCTCTGTTAAACTTGACTGCTTTCCGCCACAATGGCGCAGGTCTTTCCGTCTCTCCCAGTGCAGGAAACCCGCTTCGCATTCCCCGCCCGGGCGGTGGAGTTAACATGTCGGTTCGGCTCAGGAATTACCCTTGACATCTCGCGCCCCAGCCTATATATAATAATTCGAATATATATCAAGCTGAAGAACAGACTGCCCGAAAGGAGGCTGCCGGGTGAACCATAAGAAGATACCGCTGATCGCAATGCTCCTTTTTTCCCTGTCGGCACCGGCCTTCGGGGAGGTGGTGACGTTGCGCGAGGCGGTCAACCGCGCCCTTGAGAGCAACAACCTGCTGAAGGCGGCGGCCCTGGAGCAAGGTGCCGCGGAGCAGGATGTCGCAGTGAGCCGGAGCCGCTACCTCCCCCGCCTGTTCCTGGAAAGCGGCGCCGCCCTCTCCGATACTCCCTCCACCGTGTTCATGATGAAGCTGGACGAGGCTCGCATAGACCCTGCCGGCGACTTCGCGGCCGACACGCTCAACAACCCCTCCCCCCGGGCGGACTTCAGGAGCGCATTGTCCCTGGAGCAACCCCTGCTCGACTTCAGCATAGGGACCGGCGTCGAGTTGGCGGGGAAGCACGCCGAGGCCTTGGAGCTCGCGCTCCAGGGACGGAGGGAGGAGGTGGCCTTCAGGGTCTACCTCGCCTACCTCGCCGTGCGCAGGGGCCATGCCTTCCGCGACATAGCCGACCAGGCGCTGGCAAGCGCCAAGGAACACGATCGCCTGGCGGCGCTCAGGGAGAGGGACGGGATCGGGCTGAAGTCGGACCGCCTGCGCACAGCCACCTCGCTCGCCGAGGGGGAGCAGCGGCTCTTGTCGGCGAGAAACGACCTCCTGCTGGCGCGCATGAGGCTCAGCCTGGTGGCCGGGGGGGCGCAGGGGGAGACGCTCGACATCGGCGAGCTCCCAAGGCTCGAGGAGCCGAGCCCGGCAAAGGTGGGGCTCATCGAGCTGGCGAAGCAGAGCCGGCCCGATCTCAAGGTGGCCGAGAACGCCGTGCAAAGGGGCGAACTTGCGCTAAAGCAGGCGCGGGAAGCCTACCTCCCGACGCTGTACGCCAGGGGCGTCTACCAGGTGAACGACCGCGACCTGCCGCTTGGCAGGGACAAGGATTCCTGGAGCCTCGGGTTGAACCTGCGCTGGGAGCTTTTCGACGGCGCCAGGCGCTCCCATGAGAAGGAGAAGGCCGAGCTGGCCAGGAAGGGGGCGGCAGCCGTCCTGGAGAACGAGCGCAGGGAAGTGGCGTTCCAGGTGACCGAGAGCGTGCTCAGGCGCGAGGAGGCGGGGCTGCGGCTGGAAAGCGCCCGCGCGGCGGCCAGGGATGCGGAAGAGGTGATGCGCCTGGTCGGGCTCCGCTTCGCCAACGGCCTCTCGCCGCTTGTGGAACTGATGGACGCCGAAGCGGCGCTGAACAGGGCGCGGGCGAACCTGGTCGAGGTGGAGAACGGCTTCCTCGCCTCAACCGGCGAGGTTTACTACAGGTCGGGCGTGTTTCTTAGGGAGGTGATGCGATGAAAGGTTACCGGGCGGCGGCGACGGCCCTCATGATAGCGGCGTTTCTTGGCTGCGGCAAAAAGAAGGAGCATGCGGCGCAGGGCGCGCCGGTGCTGGTGCAGGGTGCGCAGGTCACCAAGGTGGCGGCGGAGCAGCTCCCGGAGGTCCGGGAGGCGGTGGGTACGGTGCGGGCGCGCGCCACGGCCGTCATCTCGGCCCGCATCGCCGGCAGCGTGAACGGCGTCCATGTGAGGGAGGGGGACCGGGTCGGCAGGGGGAGGCTTCTGGTGGTAATCGAGGCGGTGGAAAGCGGTGCCGCAGCGGCGGGGGCGGCGTCGGGCGTCGAGGAGGCGAGCCGCGCCCTCTCGGAGGCGCAGGCCCGCGAGAGGCTCGCCGAGGTCACCTTCGAGCGTTACAGCAGGCTTTTCGCGGAGCAGGCGGTCACCCGCCAGGAGTTCGACACCAGGAAAACGGAGCAGGAGGTGGCCTCCCAGGGTGTCGCCCGCGCAAAGGCGCGGCTTTCCCAGGCCCGCCAGGGCGCCAGGGCCGCCGGCGCCGTGGCGGGGTACGGCAAGGTGACCGCCCCCATCTCAGGGGTGGTGGTCGCCAAGCAGGTGGAGGCGGGGCAGACGGTTTTCCCCGGCACGCCGCTCATGACGGTGGAGGGGGACGAAGGTTTCCGTCTCGAGGTGGCGGCCCCCGAGGGGCTCCTCGGAAAGGTGAGGGTCGGGGACCAGGTGGACCTCTCGGTCGACGGGGCGCCGGCAACCGGAAAGGTCTCCGAGCTGGTCCCCGTGGTCGATCCGGGGAGCCGCACCTTCACCGTCAAGATCGACCTTCCTTCCAGGGGGCTTCGCTCCGGGAGTTACGGGAAGGCGTTTTTCAGGGTCGGCTCCAGGCAGGGGGTCGCGGTACCCGCCGGGGCCGTGGTGCAGCGCGGCTCGCTCACCTCGGTCTGGGCAGTCTCCCCCGAGGGGATCGCCAGGCTCAGGCTGGTCAGGCTGGGGAGGCGCGTGGACGGCAGGGTTGAGGTGCTCTCCGGCCTCAACGCCGGCGAGCAGGTGGTCAGCGCCGGCACGGAGCGGGTGACAGACGGCGCCAGGGTGCAGTGATGGGAGCATCGATGAACAACCTAGGCTTCGCGGGGAAGATCGCCCGCGCCTTCATAGATTCCAAGCTGACGCCGCTTATCGTGGCGGCGTCGCTTCTGATCGGGCTCTACTCGATCTTCGCCACGCCGCGCGAGGAGGAGCCGCAGATCATGGTCCCGATGGTGGATATCTACCTCCCCATGCCAGGCTCCACCCCGAAGGAGGTGGAGCAGCGGGTGGTGACCCTCCTGGAGAAGAAGATCTGGGAGATCAACGGGGTGGAATACCTCTACTCGGCCAGCCGCTCGGGCATGGGGATCATCACGGTCCGCTTCCTGGTGGGCGAGGACATGGAGGATTCGCTCGTCAAGCTGTACAACAAGGTGATGAGCAACCGAAGCCTCCTCCCTGCCGGCTCGGGGGAGCCGCTGGTGGTCGCCAAATCCATCGACGACGTCCCCATCCTCTCCCTCACGCTCTGGTCGGAGCGTTACGACCACCACGCCCTGAGACGGGTGGCGCGCGAGCTGTGCGACGATCTGCAGAAGGTGGAAAATGTCGCCAATTCGGAGATCAAGGGGGGGCTTGCCCGGGAGCTCAGGGTGAGCCTCGACGCGGCGAAGCTTTCCTCCTACGGCCTCACGCCGGTCCAGGTCATGGGGGCCCTGGAGAAGGGGAACGTCTCCCAGCGCGCCGGTTCGCTCTCCTCCGGCAACCGCGAGTACCATCTGGAGGCGGGGGGGTTCATCGCGGATGCGGCAGGGGCGGGAAGGCTCGTGGTGAGCGTGAAGGACGGCGGCCCGGTCTACCTCTCCGATGTCGCCACGGTGAGCGACGGCGTCCAGGAGGCGAAGGACTACGTCTTCTTCGGGCTCGGACCGGCAGCGGCAGACAAGGGGCTCCGGGGCGGCGCTGCCGACTACCCCGCGGTCACCATCGCCATAGCCAAGAGAAAGGGGGCCAACGCCACCTGGGTGGCAGAGGATCTCCTGAAGCGGGTGGAGTTCCAGAAGGGGAAGATCATCCCCTCCGAGATGCAGGTGACGGTCACCAGGAACTACGGGGAGACGGCCAAGGAAAAGAACGACGAACTCCTGTACCACATGTTCCTGGCGGCCCTCTCGGTCACCATCCTGATCGCGCTGTTCATGGGATGGCGCGCGGGCGCGGTCGCGGCCGTCGCCATACCGGTGACGCTCGCGCTCACCATGTTCATCTTCAACAGGATCGGCTACACGCTGAACAGGATCACCCTGTTCGCACTGATCTTTTCCATAGGGATACTGGTGGACGATGCCATCGTGGTGGTCGAGAACATCCACCGCTACTTCACCACCACGAAATTCAGGCCCCTGGAGGCGGCGGTCCGGGCGGTGGACGAGATCGGCAACCCGACCATGCTTGCCACGCTTGCCGTCATCGCCTCCATCCTCCCCATGGGGTTCGTGGGGGGGCTCATGGGGCCGTACATGCGCCCGATCCCGGTGGGCGCCTCGATGGCGATGATCTTCTCGCTCCTGATAGCGCTCACCGTCACCCCCTACTTCGCCTACCGCTTCATGAAAGGCGCATCGCATTACGGCACCGAGGCGCCGCCGGAAGAGAGCAAGATGACCGACTTCTACCGGCGCATCATGGGGACCCTCCTGCACAAAAAGCCGGTGCGCTACGGTTTCCTGACGCTCGTGGTGCTCCTCCTCCTGGTCTCCTGCTCGCTGATCTACTTCAGGGCGGTGACGGTGAAGATGCTCCCCTTCGACAATAAAAGCGAGCTGCAGCTGATCGTCGACGCGCCGGACGGGACCACGCTCGAGGAGAACGCGCGCCTGGTCTCGGAGCTGGGGGACGCCCTCAGGAAGGTCCCGGAGGTGACGGATTTCCAGAGCTACGTCGGTGTCTCCTCCCCCTTCAACTTCAACGGACTGGTGCGCCACTATTACCTGAGGAAGGGGCCGGGCGTGGCCGAGATCCAGGTGAACCTGGTGGGGAAGGAGGCTCGCGAAGGGCAGTCGCACGACATCGCCAAGAGGATCCGCCCCGCGCTGAAGGCGATCGCGGACCGCCACGGCGCGCGGCTCAAGGTGGCCGAGATCCCGCCGGGGCCGCCGGTGCTCTCCACCCTGGTGGCGGAGGTGTACGGGCCGGACCAGGAAAGCCGGGTGGCCATCGCCAGTAAGGTGAGGGACATCTTCAGGGGGACCCCGGGCGTGGTCGACGTCGACTGGTACCGGGAGGACGACCAGCCGACGCTCCGCTTCGAGGTGGACCGCGAGAAGGCGGCGCTCTCCGGAGTCGACGCCGGCCAGGTGGTGCAGACCCTGAAGATGGCCGTGGGGGGGACCGACGTGGGGCTCATGCACGTCCCCGAGGAGAAGGAGCCGGTCCACATCAACCTCCGCCTCCCGGTCGACTCCAGGAGCGACGTCTCCTCGCTTTCCTCCATATACCTGGCGGGGGGGAAGGGGAACGTGCCGCTTAGCGAACTGGTCCGGGTGGTCGAGGGGGTCGAGGAAAAGTCCCTCTACCGCAAGAACATGAAGAGCGTGGTCTACGTCATCGGCGACGTCGCGGGGGTGATCGAGGCGCCGGTCTACGCGATCCTCAAGATGCAGAAGGAGATCGACAAGATCGAGCTCCCCGGGGGGTACCGCATCGAGCAGCGCGCCGCGACCCAGCCCTGGAGCGAGGAGCGCCCCGGCATCAAGTGGGACGGCGAGTGGCACATCACCTACGAGGTGTTCCGCGACCTGGGGGCGGCCTTCGCCGCCGTCATGGTCCTCATCTACGTGCTGGTGGTCGCCTGGTTCAGGGACTTCACCACCCCGCTGGTGATCATGGCCCCCATCCCGCTCACCCTGATCGGCATCCTGCCGGGGCACGCGCTCATGGGAGCCTTCTTCACCGCGACCTCCATGATAGGGTTCATCGCGCTGGCCGGGATCATCGTCAGGAACTCCATCATCCTGATAGACTTCGCCGAGCTGAGGCGGCGCGAGGGGATGGCGCTGGACGAGGCGATCATCGATGCGGGTGCGGTACGGTTCCGCCCCATGCTCCTGACCGCAGCGGCGGTGGTGGTGGGGAGTTTCGTGATACTGTTCGACCCGATCTTCCAGGGGCTGGCGCTCGCCATGATGTGCGGCGAGATCGCCTCCACCACCCTCTCCAGGATCACCATCCCGATCCTCTACTTCATGGTGGAGTCGTGGAAGGAGAAGAGGATGAAACAGGTTGAGGTTAAGGTTTAGGTCGAGGGGCAGGCCGACCCCAGATAAAGCGAAAGCAGTCGTATTAAACATCAACCGTTCAGGCAGGTACAGGCTCAGGTTTCACTCAAACCTTAACCTCAACCTTGACCTGGGGTTCAAGGAGGCTCGATGTTCCGGGCAAGAAAGCATGTCGTGGAAAAGGAATATGAATCGGTGGCGGGAAAGGTGGCAACGGATGCCGAAGGGCTCTACCGCTCGGGCAAGATGCACTGTGCCGAGGCGGTGCTCTCGGCTGTGAAGCAGGAGTTCGCCCCCCACCTGGAGGATCGGGTGGTCCATCTGGCGGCCGGCTTCGGTGCGGGCTCTGGATCCGGCTGCATCTGCGGGGCGGTCTCCGGCGGGACCATGGCGTTCGGGCTGGTGCTGGAAGACGACAGGAAAGGGGCTTCCGCGCTGACCCGTGAACTGCACCGCTGGTTCAAGAGCGAATACGGCGCCACCTGCTGCAAGGTGCTCTCCGCCAACGGGAAGAGCGGCTGCCTCGCGCTCACCGCCAACGTGGCGGGGAGGGTGGCGCAACTGCTGCTGGAAAAAAAGTGACCAAACCTACCAAGACAGGAGCGCCTCCATGTACATCGACAGAGTTCTGAGACTGATCGCGGGGACCTTCACCCTGCTCTCCCTGGTCCTGGCCCACTACCTTGACCCCAGGTGGCTCTGGTTCACCGCCTTCATCGGGCTGAACCTGCTGCAGTCCGGCTTCACCAACTGGTGCCCGATGATGGCCGTTTTGGACAGGCTGGGCGTCCCAAGGCTCCCCCCGCAGAGGCGCGGCAAATGAGCTGCCGGATCAGGATACTGTGCGAGAACAGCGCCGGCTCGATCTCCGGGACCCTGGGGGAGCATGGCTTCGCCGCCCTCCTGCAAAAGGGGGATCGCTCGCTTTTGTTTGACACCGGCGGCGGGCATACCTTGCTGCACAACGCCCAGCGCATGAACATCGACCTGAGGAGCGTGGAGCAGGTGGTGTTGTCGCACGGGCACTACGACCACGCAGGGGGGCTCTGGCCGCTGCTGCAGAGCACGGGACCAAAGCGGGTCCTGGCCCATCCGGAGATCTTCACCCGGCGCTACGTGCTCAGGGAAGGGGAGACGCGCTCGGTCGGCATACCGTACTCGGAGGAGTTCCTGGCCGGGATGGGGGCGAGCTTTTGCTACAGCGACGCCTTTCGCGAGGTGATGCCCGGGGTCTTCCTGACCGGGGAGGTGCCGCGGCTGACCGGATTCGAGGAGGGGGACGCGGGGCTTTGCTGCGACCTTGCCGGCTGCCACAGGGACCATGTCCCGGACGACCAGTCCCTGGTCATCGTCACGGCGAAGGGGCTGTTGCTCCTGCTTGGCTGCTGCCATGCCGGCCTTGTGAACACGCTGGAGCTCGCCCGGGAGAAGACCGGCGTGGCGCAGGTGTACGGGGTCGTAGGCGGCTGCCACCTCGCCTTTTCCTCCCAGGTGCAGATCGACGCCACCGTGAAGGCGCTGAAGCAGTACGGGGTGAAAAAGATCTGCGCCGGCCACTGCACGGGTTTTCATGCTGCGGCGCGTCTGGCCGCTGAATTCCCTGGCGGATTCAAACCGATGCAGGTAGGATACCTGCTGGAAGTGGAATAATCATATATATGCAGAGGTGATTTTTATGAGATCGATCGCGCTCCTTGTTTCCGTTGTCCTGCTGACAGTCTCGTTCGCCTTCGCCGCGGGGCCGGCCAACATCACCTCCAACCAGGCCCGTTCGCTGATGGCGAAAAAAGACAGGCTCGTGCTACTGGACGTCCGCACCCCGGAGGAGTACCGGCAGGCGCACCTGAAGGGTTCCCTGTTGATACCGCTTGGCGACCTCACCAGGCGGGTGCAGGAAATACCGCGCGACAGGCCGGTCCTGGTTTACTGCGCCGTCGGCGCCCGTTCCGTCTCCGCAGCCGGCTTCCTCGCCTCCAAGGGGTACCGCGAGGTCTACAACATGTCCGACGGTCTCGTCGGCTGGTACAGAAACGGCCTGCCGCTGCAGATGGGGTCGCGCTGATTTCCTCCCGTCCTCCTCAGGGCCGCCCGGTGCCTTACGGGCGGCCTCTCCGCATCACCCCCCATCCCGTCGCCAGCCGCTTCCGTTGTCGTCTCCAGCCTTTCGCGCCTGTTATCGCTGCCGCCATGGCCGCTTGGCATCCCCTCCCCGCAAGGGACGGGCCGCCTGAGGGGCAAAACATCAAAAGCCTCCGCCTCTTTAAAAACCCAAAGTCTGGTAAACTTTTGCGGTCATTTGGCTCAAGGTATGCAAAGAGGTTCCGATAAGCCAAAACACGTCAGGTGGAAGGCGGAGGTGGCATGCAGGACGTACGGGAAAATGACACGGCAGCGCTGCTGGAGCTGATCGACTCCGGCATCGTGCAGCTGGACGGCTCGGGCAAGGTGCGGCTCATGAACCGGAGGGCGGAAGAGCTCCTCCGCGTCAGACGCGCCGACGTGCTTGGCAGGAGGGTGGACATGCTGCCGCTGCGCACCCCCGTCTACCGGGTACTCAGCGAGAATTCCAGCGATGCGCCGGTGGAGATGAGCATCGACGGGCACGTGATCCTGGTCCGGTCCTCCCCGATCCCCCCCGAGAAAGGGGGAGGGGAGCTTTTCCAGCTGCGCGACATCAGCAGCGACAGGAAAGAGAAGCGGCAGCGCGAGGAGTTCGTGGCCATGATGACCCACGACCTGAAATCGCCGCTCACCGTGATCATGGGGTACCTTCAGGCGCTCATGGGCGAGATGCCGGGCAAGGTGGACCCATCCCTGCACCTGTTCGTCAGGGAGATGGACAAGAGCGCGGCGAAGATGCTCTCCATGATCGACGACGTGCTGGACGCCTACCGGCTGGAGGCGGGGCTTTTGCAGATCGACCGTCAGCCTTGCGACGCCAGGGTCCTCCTGGAGGGTTGCTGCCGCGACGGCGAGCGGGAGGCGGCGGTGCACGGCTCCCATTTCCTGTGCGAGATCTGCGACAAGGCCCCCTCCCTCTACCTGGACGCAAAGCAGATAACCCGGGTGTTCGCGAACCTGATCGGCAATGCCGTCAAGTTCACCCCCAGGCGCGGCACCATAACGGTCGACAGCGCGGTCGAGGACGGCCATCTCCTGGTGCGGGTGAAAGACACCGGGATCGGGATCGCCGAGGAAGAGCTTCCCCGCATCTTCAACAAGTACTTCCGCGCCTCCGCCGCCCGGGGTTTCAAGGGGACGGGGCTCGGCCTCACCATCAGCAAGGCGATCGTGGAGGCGCACGGCGGCAGCATCAAGGTGGAGAGCACGGCCGGCAAGGGGAGCCGTTTTTCCGTCTACCTGCCGCTGCCGGCCGAAAAACACGCATCTAAGGGTTAAAGTTTCCCTTAGCACGAGCCGATTAGCCCTTTCATGGGACCAAAAAAGGGAGCGGGCTCATCCGTTTCCCGCCGACAAATACAGACAAAGCGCCAGAACAAACAGCCAAGGAGGATAACAGCATGGGCAACGTATTGATAGTGGACGATTCCTCTACCATGAGGAAGATCATCTCCCGCAGCCTGCGGCAGGCAGGACTCTCGGTGGACGACATCTACGAGGCGGGCGACGGCATCGAGGCGCTCTCCGCCATGGAGGGGAAGACCATCCACCTGATCCTTTCCGACATCAACATGCCGAACATGGACGGCCTGGAGTTCATCAAGTGCGTCAGGGCCAAAGGGGTGAACACCCCCATCGTCATGATCACCACCGAAGGGGGGGAGGATATCCTCAGGGAGGCGATCAGCAACGGCGCCAGCGACAGCATCAAGAAGCCGTTCACGCCGGACCAGTTGAACGAGAAGCTCGGAGGACTGCTATGATGTCCCTGAACCAGGAGATCGCGCACGCGACACACCTGCAGGAGGCGGATCTGGCAACCTACGTCATCAACGCCACCAAGGAGGTCTTCGACACCATGGTGATGATGGCCCTGGAGGACAGCTACCCCCTCAAGGAGCCGGTCACCGCCTTCCACTGCTCGGTCACCGGGATGGTGGGGCTGGCCGGCACCTATACCGGGATACTCTCCATCCACTGCCCCCAGAGCTTCGCCCTGCGCATCACCTCGAACATGCTCGGCATGGACGTGGATGAGGTAGGCGAGGACGTGAACGACGCCCTCGGGGAGATCGCCAACATGCTGGGCGGCTACGTGAAGCAGATACTGTCGAAGGGGGGACTGGACATCAACCTCTCCATACCGACGGTCATTTCCGGCGAGGATTACACGGTGAATTCCATGTCCGACAGCGACTGCGTCATCATCCCCTTCACCAACGAGGGCGAGCGCTTCCTGGTCGGTCTGAAGCTGCGCAAGGAAGTATAAGGGCGGTACGGGAAATGGGATACGAAAAGCTACAATCGATGCTGGACGCAGCTATGAGGCAGGCGGGGGAGGAGAGCAGCATGCTCCTTGGGCAGAGCCTCACCGTGGCCGCCTCCGATGTGCTGAACACGGACAGGAAGAGCTATCTGGGAGGCGAGGACAGCGCGATATACGTGGTGGGCGTGGAGTCGCGGGAGGCTTACCCCGGGTTCTTCTACCTGCTTTTCTCGCTTTCCGACACCATCGTGATGAGCTCCATCCTCCTGGGCATCCCGGGCCCGAGGGTCCAGGAGAAGCGCAGGCTCAGCATCCAGGAGCCTGACGACGCGGACGCCTTCGGCGAGATCGCCAACCAGATCATCGGCTCTTTCAACTCGGTGTTCCAGCCGAACCTCCCCGACAAGGTGCATCTCAAGCTCGTGCCGCCGCTGAAGTACGTCCCGGATGTGGACCCCCTCACCGACGAACTCCCCTTCCCGGACGGCAAGTACCTGATGTACCGGGCCCCGCTGGAGATCGAGGGGCAGGAGATGAGCCAGCTGGATATCCTGATCCCGCACCCGCTTGCCAACCTGTTCGACCCGCAGCCCGAGGAACCCCTGCAGGCTGAGGCCTGCGAAGAGACCGGGGAGGCCCCGCAGGAAGACGCCCAGGCCCCCTCCGCGGTCCTGGTGCTCGGGGACGAGGGGGTACGGCAGGAGATCCTGGAGGGGCTCGACCCGTCGCTTAACCTCCTCGACGCCCCGCTGTCGGCCGACCTCCCGCAGCTCTTCTCCGAGGCCAACGTCCGGATGGCGCTGATATCGCTTAAAAGGACCGCAGACCGCGACCTTGCCATCTGCAGGAGGGTGGTGCCGATGGTGGAGAAAAACGGAGGGGGGGTCCTCCTCTGCGCGCCCGAGTGGACGCGCGTATCCGTGCTCAAGGCCCTCAAGGCGGGGGCCCGGGGTATCGTCACCTACCCGCTGGACGCCGCGGAACTGAACGCCAAGGTGGCCAAGATGCTGGGGAGTTAGCGGAGTTTCCCCCCGTCGAGTCAAAAAAACATCTCCCCGGGGGTGTTTTTTTGACTCCGCTGCAAAAAGCCGGGGCCGGCCACGCCGGATCGAGCCGGAGCGCCCCGGCAAACCTCAGGAAAAACGGGAGCTGCAGCTCCCCGCACCCCCCTTCTCGCCAAACGGCACGCCTTTTGCCTTCCCGCTCCCTATGACCTGCCATCCGCGTACATCCAGCCGGTGCCTTTGGGCGCTCATCATGCTGCTTCTGCTTGTGTGGTCCGCGCCTGCCCAGGCGCTGCAGGAAAACCGCCTGCGCCGCATCAAGATCGTCCCGCACAACGGCTACACAAAGGTCGACTTCTTCTTCCAGGATCCGCCCGATTACGTGGTGAGTCGTCTCCGCGACCGGGTCAGGCTCACCGTGAACGGGGCGGACGCCCCCTCCTTCCGCAGGATGCGCTCCTACAGCGACCCCCGCGTGGCCGGTCTCTTCACCTCGGTCCGCAAGGGGGGGGTCCGTGTCGTGATCCCGGTAAAGGGGGGGGATGCGGCGGTCCAGGTGATAGGGGACGCCGGCTCCACGGTGCTGTCTCTCGTGATAAGCACGGGCAAGGGAGCGCATGCGGAGGAGCCTGACATAGTGCCGGGGCGGGAAGCGATCCTGAGCGGAGCCGCGGAACTGATCAGGACGGTGGGAGTGCCGGCACGCGCCGCCCTCCCGTTCGTGCCGACCGACCCCAAGCTGGTGGAGAAGCTCATCACCCCGGAGGAAGTCGCCCTGTTCTTCCAGGGGGAGGAGCTCGTGTACCTCGGCAAGGGGGCGGAGGCAGCCGAGCTCTTCACGAGGTTTCAGGACAAGCACCAGACCGTGAAGGCCCTGGCCAGCTACCGGCTGGGCGAGGCCTTTTCCCTTTTGGAGCGCAACGACGAGGCCCTTGACGCCTTCAAGCAGGGGAGGGCGCTCTGGCCGGGGTATCTGGAGCAGGCTCCCGAACTGATGCAGCTCTACGCCGAGCTGCTGGCAAAGACCGGAGACTACGTCCAGGGGAAGGCGCTGCTGGGACGGCTTATCGGGCAGTTGAGCGGGACGCCGCACATGGCGCCGCTTTTGAACCGGCTGGCCGAGGTCTGCGAGCGCCACGGCGAAACCGAGCAGGCCCTTGCCATGTACCGCGCCGTCGCGCTGCATGCCAAGGGGACCGAGGCCGCGGCCAGGGCGGTCATGAAACTCGCGGACCGCGAGGTGTTCTCGCTGCCGGCCGGGCGCTACCCGGCGCTGCAGAGGAGGTACCAGGCCATCTACGACGCTCCGGGGGGGATCGCGCTCCGGGACGAGGCCCTGTTCAAGATAGCGCTGCTGCCCGCGCTCTACGGCCCGGCGGGCGAGGCGCTGGAGGCTGCGGCAACCTATGACAGGCGCTACCCCAGGGGGATCTTCTCCACCATCGTGAAGAAGATGCGCGAGCAGCTCCTTTTGCCGGTCTACCGGGAGCTGGCGCAGGCCAAGGACGATGCCGCCCTGGTGCGACTGGCGCAGGACCACAAGGAGTACCTTTCTCTTTGCCTGAGGGAGCCCGGCTTCCTCGAGCGCCTCTCCGGCGCCTTCCAGGCCGCCGGCATGGCCGCCGAGGAGATCCGGCTCTTCTCCTACCTGGCGGAGCGGAGCTGGGTAGGGGAAAACACCCCCTTTCTGCTGCTGCGCATCGTGCAGGATGCGTACGCGATGAAGAACCTCCCCCTGGCTGAAGCGACGGCCAGGGAGTTCCTGACCCGTTTCCCCGGGGACGCGCGCGGCCAGCGCCTGCGCGAGCAGCTGGGAAAGCTTGCCTTCGACAGGGGCGACCTGCCGGGGACCCTTGCCGAACTCCGCTTCCTGGCCGGCAAGCAGGCGCGGGCGGAGTTCCCCGAGAGCCATTACTACCTGGGGAAGGCGTTGGCCCACGCCGGGGAGCATAAGGGCGCCGAGGCGAGCCTGGTCCGCTTCACGCAGGGCGCGGCGCAGGAATCCCCCTTCCTGGCCGACAGCTACCTGGGGACGGCGGGCGCGCGGGAGGCGCTCAAGGATTACCGCGGCGCCCTGGGCGCCTACCGGCAGGGTGCCAAGATCGCCACCGGGGAGCAAGGCGAGCAGTGCCTCTACAAGATCGGGGAACTGTACCTGCAACTGGGGATGCCCCGGCAGGCGGCCGCGAGCTGGGAGCAGGCGGTGCAGCGCGGCGGGTCCGGGAGCTGGGTGAAGCTCGCCTCCGTCTCGCTGGAGGATCTCAGGTGGCGGCTCAGGATTTCAAAGGAACTGCGCTAGCTGTCATAATTATGACTTCCGGGGGGGAGGCGGCCCGAACTACCTGAAAACAGGAGGTGGCCGCTGTGGTACGGGTTTTGCTGTTGCAGCAAGGTGCGAAAGGAGAAGGGTCATGCCGGTAGACGGAATTTTCGGAAACACAGTGGAGCTTTTGGGCAAGACGCTGGACTTGAGGACCAAGCGGCAGGCGCTGGTAACCTCGAACATAGCCAACGCGGAGACCCCGAACTTCACGCCGACCAACCTGAGCTTCGACGCGGAGTTGAGAAGCGCGCTGGGGAAGGGGAACCTGGCGGTGCCCCAGAGCCACCCCAGGCACATCCCGCTCAAGGGGCAGGCATCCAGGGTGGACCAGGTGCAGGGGGAAGTGGTCGAGGTCCCGGGAAGGAACATAGGGCCGGACGGCAACTCGGTGGAGCTTGAGAGCGAGATGGGGAGGCTGGCCGAGAACCAGATCATGTACAACGCCACCGTCCAGCTGCTGGGGAAGAAATTCGAAGGGCTGAAAAATGCGATAAGGGGTAACTAATGGACTTTTTTTCGGCAATGGATATCAGCGCCTCGGCGCTCGCGGCGGAACGGGCCAGGATGAACCTCATTTCCAGCAACCTCGCCAACGTCAACTCGACCAGGACGGCAGAGGGGGGCGCCTATCGTCGCAAGGATGCGGTCTTCACCGCGGTCCCGGCGAGTCAGGGCCCCGGCACCTTCAAGGCGATGCTGGGGAAGGCGACGGAGGCGAGGAAGGTCGAGGTGACCCAGATCGTGGAGGACCAGAACCCTCCGCGGATGCAGTACGAGCCGACCCATCCCGACGCGGACGCGGCAGGTTACGTCGCCTATCCGAACGTGAACGTGGTGGAGGAGATGGCGGACATGATATCGGCAACCCGCAGCTACGAGGCCAATGTCACGGCGACCCAGGCGGCGAAGAGCATGGCGCTCAAGACGCTGGAGCTCGGGCGCTAATCAAAAGGAGGCAAAGTAGATGCAGATTTCGGCTATAGCAAGCGTCGGTGGGGTCTCCGAGACCTCCTTCCGGCCGGCAGGGGGGGCGGTTGCCGCGCCCGGCCAGGATTTCGGGAAGCTGGTCGACGATATGGTGGGCAAGGTGAGCGAACTGCAGTCCCAGGCCGACCAGTCGATCCAGAGCCTCGCCACCGGCCAGGGGAAAGGGCTGCACGAGGTCATGATCGCGGTGGAGAAGGCGAGCATCTCTTTCCAGATGCTCACCCAGGTGAGGAACAAGGCTGTTGAAGCCTACCAGGAGATCATGAGGATGCCGGTCTAGGCCCTCCCTGGCCGCCCGCGGCTCCTCAGGAGCCGGGCGGGAAAAGTAAAAGATCTAGGTGACGTGGGGATGCCATGCCGGAAGGCCTTAAAAAACTGCTGGAACCTTTTCTAGCCCTGAGCGTCGGCAAGCGGCTGGTGGTGGGGGGGGTGGCTCTCGCCTCCCTGCTCGCCTTCGCCGGACTGATCACCGTGGCCAACAAGACCGATTACCGCCCGCTTTTCGCCAACCTCTCCGCCGAAGACTCCGGGGAGATCGTGAAGAAGCTCAAGGAGCAGAAGGTTCCCTACCAGATCTCCGACGACGGCAAGGCGCTGCTGGTCCCGTCGGAGAAGGTCCACGACCTGAGGCTCACGCTGGCAAGCGAAGGGCTGCCGCAGGGGGGCGGGGTAGGCTTCGAGATCTTCGACCGCAAGAACTTCGGCATGACGGAGTTCGTGCAGAAGCTCAACTACCAGCGCGCTCTGCAGGGGGAGCTCTCCCGCACCATCGGCCAGCTGGCCGGGGTGGAGTCGGCGCGGGTGCACCTGGCGATCCCCGAGAAGTCGCTGTTCAAGGAATCGGAGAAGCCGCCTACCGCCTCCGTGGTGCTCAAGATGCGCTCCAACCGGTCCCTGCGCGAGTCCGAGATCCAGGGGGTCGTGCACCTGGTCGCCTCCTCGATCGAGGGGATGGACCCGGAGCACGTCTCGGTGCTGGACAGCCGCGGCAAGATGCTCAGCAAGCATTCCGCCGCGGACGCAACGGACAAGCTGACAAACGGCAGGCAGGAGACCCAGCGCCAGTTCGAGAAGACGGAAGAGGACAAACTGCAGACCCTGCTGGACAAGGTGGTCGGTTCCGGCAAGTCGGTGGCGCGGGTGTCGGCAAACTTCGACTTCAAGCAGGTGGAGAAGTACGAGGAGCGCTACGACCCGGAATCCGCGGCGGTGCGCAGCGAGCAGCGGAGCGAGGAGAAGGGCGGGTTGACCACTACCGCATCGGGGGCCCCGGGGGTGCAGTCCAACCTCGGGCGCGGCCCGACCGGGACCACCACGGGGGGGGGATCCAAGACCGACGAGACCCTGAACTACGAGGTAAGCCGCTCCACGGCCCGCATCATCGAGCCGGTGGGGAGCCTTTCCAAGGTCTCGGTCGCGGTGCTGGTGGATGGCAGGTACGAGCTGCCGCCCGGGGCCAAGCCGGGAGCGCTCCCGAAGTACCAGCCGCGGAGCCCGGACGAGCTGCTAAAGATCGAGGCGCTGGTAAAAAGCGCCGTCGGCTTCAATGCGGAGCGCGGCGACCAGGTGACCGTCGCCAACATCCCCTTCAACGATACCGGCGAGCTCGGTGTGGAGCCGGCGCGCTGGTGGGATGCTCCCATCGCGCAGACGCTCTTGAAGAACTTGCTGATAGGGCTCGGTTTCCTGGCACTGCTGTTCTTCGTGATCAGGCCGCTTTTGAAGATCCTGAAGGTGGAAAAAAAGGCGGAGAGCTTCGTACCGCTGCAGGCCGATGTGGAGGCCGCCCAGCTCATCGAGGCGCAAAAGCGCGAGCACGACATGCTGAGAATGACCCAACTGGAGCTGGTGGAAAAGGTGAAGCAGGACCCCTATCAGGTAGCCCAGATCCTACAGAACTGGCTGGCGCAAAAATAAAGGCAGGGAAACATCGGGTGAAAAACATGATGCAAAGAGGTGCCGCATGACCGGAGCCGAGAAGGCCGCCATCCTCCTTTTGTACCTCGGTCCCGAGGCTACGGCCAAGGTCTTCGAGCACATGGACGACTTCGATATCAAGAAGATCAGCCAGAGCATGTCGCGTCTAGGGCACGTGCCGCGCGAGGAGATCGCCGCGGTGGTCGCCGAATTCACCGATATCACCAACCCCGAGACCGGCTTCTTCTCCCAGGGGGAGGAGTTCGTCAAGAAGATCCTCGAACGGGCGCTCGGGCCGGTGCGGGCGGAGAACCTGCTCCAGGAGATCCGCACCTCAGGCATCGGGGACATGGCCGATGTCCTTTCCAGCATGGACGCCCGGACCATCGCAAACTTCTTCTCCCAGGAACATCCCCAGACCATAGCCGTGGTGCTAGCGAAGCTAAAGCCCAAGCAGACCAGCGAGATCATCTCGCTGCTGCCGCAGGACCTGCAGGCGGAGGTGGTGATCCGGATCGCGGAGGTTGACCAGGTCTCGCCGGAAATTCTGGCAGAGATCGACGAGGTGATCAGGCTGGAACTCACCGCCCTGGGTGGCGTGCAGAGGTTCAAGGTGGGCGGCGTCGAGAAGGTGGTGGATGTGTTCGCCCACCTCGACCGCAGCCGCGAGAAGAAGATCCTGGACAAGCTCGACACCATGAACCCGCCGCTTGCCGAGGTGATCAGGAAGCACCTGTTCACCTTCGAGGACATCTTCAAGCTGGACGACCGCGCCATCCAGTCCATCATGAGGGAGGTCTCCAACGACACCCTCACGCTCGCCATGAAGACCTCGGTGGACGATGTGAAGGAGAAGATCTTCCGCAACATCTCCAGCCGCGCCGCGGAGATGATCGAGGAGGACCTCGAAGTCATGGGGCCGGTGCGCCTGTCCGACGTGGAAAAGGCGCAGTCGGAGATCATCAAGATCGTCCGGAAGATGGAGGAAGAAGGAAAGGTGGTAATCGGTGGCAGGGGTGCCGACGATGTCCTCGTCTAAGATCCTCAGGGGCGGTGCCGAGCCCCAGCGTCTTTGGGTGCTGGAGCAGTTTGGGGCCCCCGGCGGCGCAGCCACGCAGTACAGCGGCTTTGCGCCGCTGCGCCTTGGCATGGCGGAGGCGGAGGAACCGGAGCCCGAGCCGGAGCCTGAGCCGGAACCGGAACCGGAGCTGCCGACCATGCTGGAAGAGGAGGCCCTGCGGCGCATCAGCCAGGCGCACGCCGACGGGGTCAAGGCGGGAAGGGAGCAGGCGGAGGCGGACCTGTCCAAGGTGAGCGAGGCGCTTGCCCAGGCGCTGCTGGCGACCGGCTCGCTGCGAGCCCAACTGATGCAGGAGGCGGAGGATGACCTGTTGCAGCTTTCTGCGATGATCGCGCGCAAGATCGTCCTGCGGGAGCTCTCCCTCGATGACGGACTGCTGGCCGGTATCGTCCACGGAGCGGTGGGGCTGGCCTCCCAAAGCGGCGAGGTGGTGGTCCGGCTGCACCCCGAGGAGTACGCGGTGGCAAGCCGCTCCAGCGAGCTGCGGCGGCTTTTGGACGGAAAGGGGGAGGTCTCCATCAAGGAGGATCCCGCAGTCGGCCGCGCCGGCTGCATGGTGGAGACGGTGCGGGGGAACATCGACGCGGGACTCGACGCGCAGCTGGATGAGGTGATGAAGCGGCTGCACGAGGAGAGGAACACGCGGCGCGGGGAGCCGGGCGATGCTTGACCTGAAACGGTACTTCCCGGTGGTCGACTCTTTGAATCCGGTCCGCTTCCACGGCAGGGTGACCCAGGTGGTTGGGCTGGTGATCGAGGGGTACTGTCCGGAGAGCGCCGTGGGGAGCCTTTGCCTGGTTCACTCGGAGGGGCATCCTCCCATCCCCGCCGAGGTGGTCGGTTTCCGCGAGAACAAGACGCTGCTGATGCCGCTCGGGGAGCTGCGCGGCGTGGGGCTTGGCAGCGTCATCTCGGTGCTGCGCGAGAAGGCCGCGCTGGGTGTGGGGCCTGGGCTTCTGGGACGCGTGATAGACGGCCTGGGGGCGCCCATCGACGACAAGGGCCCCATCGCGGTGGCCGACGAGTACCCGATCTACGCCTTGCCGGTGAACCCGATGAAGAGGCGCCCCATCCGGAAGCCCCTCAACCTGGGGATCCGGGCCATCAACGGCCTGCTCACCTGCGGCGAGGGGCAGCGGGTCGGCATCATGGCAGGCTCCGGGGTCGGCAAGTCCACCCTTTTGGGGATGATCGCACGCTACACCGAGGCCGATGTCAACGTGATCGCGCTGATCGGGGAGCGCGGCCGGGAGCTCAGGGAGTTCATAGAGAAGGACCTGCAGCAGGAGGGGCTCAGGAAGTCGGTGGTGGTCGTGGCGACCTCGGACCAGCCGCCTCTGGTGCGCATGCGCGGGGCGTACATAGCAACCACCATAGCCGAGTACTTCCAGGCGCAGGGGAAGAAGGTGCTCCTCATGATGGACTCCGCCACCCGCTTCGCCATGGCGATGCGCGAGGTCGGTCTGGCCATAGGCGAACCCCCCACTACCAAGGGATACACCCCTTCCGTCTTCGCCGCGCTGCCGAGGCTTTTGGAGCGTACCGGCAACTTCCAGGGGGGAAGCATCACCGGTCTCTATACGGTGCTCGTCGAGGGGGACGATTTCAACGAACCGATCTCCGACGCCATGCGTAGCATACTGGACGGGCACATCATCCTGGACCGCGAGCTCGCGGCCCGCAACATCTACCCTCCCATCGACCTTCTCAACAGCGCCAGCCGTGTCATGTCCGACGTCACCTCCAGGGAGCACCGGCAGCTGGCGGGCGAGTTCAAGGAGATACTGGCCGCGTACCGGCAGGCCGAGGACATGATCAACATAGGCGCATACAAGCCGGGAAGCAACCCGAAGATCGACTACGCCCTGGCGAAGATGGACCAGATGATCTCCTACATGAAGCAGGACGTGGCCGATGGCGTCGGCGTCGAGGAATCCATAGAGGCCCTGGCAGCCATTTTCCAGGGTACGGAGCCCCTGTGACGGGGCAGCGGAGGCAATGAGCCATGGCAGGTTACAAATTCAGGCTTGAGCAGGTGCTCAAGTTCCGCAAGGAAGTGGAGAGGATGCAGCAGCTTGAGCTGATGACGGCACGGCAGCGCCACGATACGGCGCGCGACCGGCTCAGCAGCGAAAAAGCCGCCATGGAGGAGCTGGAGCGGGAGTTCGCGCAGCGCCAGATGGAGGGCATCCAGGCCTGCGACCTGCAGCTGTTCGGCGACTACCGCCTCAGGAAGTGCCGCGAGATCAGCAGGATCAAGGAGGCCCTGCCCGAGTTGGAGAAGGCGGTGCAGGAGAAGCGGGAGTCGCTGGTCGCGGCGGCCAAGGAGAAGAAGGCGCTGGAGATCTTCAAGGAGAAGAAACTGCGCGAGTTCAGGATAGAGCAGCTTGACAAGGAGCGGAACTTCATGGACGAGCTGGCCATCCAGGGGAAGGGGGCACGGCAGTGAAAAGAGCGGTTTACCAGACGGGCCTGGCGCTGGCGCTGTTTGCCGCGCTCCTTGCCGCCACCTTTTCCCCGTCCGACGCTGTGGTGAGCCCGAGCGGGATCGCCGAGGTGGACGCCAGGCTGAAGCGGCTGGCTGAAAGGGAGGCCGCCCTCAAGGTGAGGGAGGACGCGTTCGTCAAGGCCAACGCCCTCCTGGAGGCGAAGGTCAGGGAGCTAGAGGCGGCGAGGAAGGGGCTGGAGGCGCAGATCACGGCGAGGAAGAGCCAGGACGACGAGCGTTTCAAGAAGATGGTGAAGATCTACCGGAGCCTGAAACCGCAGGACGCCGCCGACCTCCTGAACAAGCTGGAGCCGAGGCTGGTGATCGCAGTGTTGGACCAGATGGATCAAAAGAGCGTGATCAAGCTGATACCGCTCATCACGCAGCCCCGGGTGCTTGAGTGGACCCGCCTGAACCTTGCGGGGAAATAACGGGTGGTCCGGCCGCGATCGGTGGCTGGACAGGAAGAGTTGGGAGTCGAATTCAGGAAAAAGGAGGTGAGAAAGGATGAATATGATGCAAATAGCAGTACAGCAAGCCGATGTCCTCCCTGCGGCCCAGCTGCCGGCGACAGTGCAGGGGACGCCGGCACAGGGGCAGGGGTTCGAAAAGCTGCTGCACCTGAAACAAAAAGCCGCTGCCAAGGCTGGGGAAGAGGTTGAAGTATCCCGCCTGGAGGCGCTCCTGCAGGTGGCGTATCCGGAAGGGGAGCCGGTCCTGCAGGCGGGAGGGATGTCGACGCAGCAAGGCGTGCCGCGTTTTGCTGCGGCAGCGGACAGCGATGCGGACGTGATGCAGGCGGATCTGTTCCCGACGCCGAGCAGTGAATTACTCGCTGCAGCGACCCCGTTGGCGGTTCCCGCAAAAGAAGTGGAAGTGATCACTGAAGCGGGTGTGTCCCAGGTACCTCGGATGGCTTGGGCGGGTCAGACAGGTCAGACAGGTCAGACAGGTCAGACAGGTCAGACAGGTCAGACAGGTCAGACAAGTCAGACAAGTCAGACAAGTCAGACAGGTCAGACAGGTCAGACAGGTCAGACAGGTCAGACAGG
>CAZFMI010000008.1:0-97813 GCA_964519915.1 uncultured Geomonas sp. | reverse complement strand
TCACCATCGACGTCGCCTACCGCTTCTTCTCCACCGACAAGCGCAAGTTCATCGTGGCGGACACCCCCGGCCACGAGCAGTACACCCGCAACATGGTCACCGGCGCCTCCACCGCGAAGGTGGCCGTGATCCTGGTGGACGGCCGCAAGGGGCTTTTGACCCAGACCCGCCGTCACAGCTACCTGGTCTCCCTGGTGGGGATCCGGCACATCGTGCTCGCCATCAACAAGATGGACCTGATCGATTACGACGAGGCGAAGTTCCACGAGATCGAGAGGGATTACCGCGAGTTCGCGGCGCCCCTTGGCTTCACCTCGATCACGGCGCTCCCGATCTCGGCTCTCAACGGCGATAACATCATCGACAGGAGCGACAATACCCCGTGGTACCTGGGGCCGACCCTGCTGCACTTTCTTGAGACCGTGCAGGTCGAGGAAGACCGCGCGGGACAGCCCTTTCGTCTGCCGGTGCAGTGGGTGAACCGACCCAACCTCGACTTCCGCGGTTTCTGCGGCACCATCGCCTCGGGGTGCATCCGCCCCGGCGACGAACTGCGGGTGGCCTCGTCCGGCCTGATGAGCCGGGTCTCCCGGATCGTCACCATGAACGGGGACCTCATGGAAGCGGTGGCGGGCCAGGCGGTGACCCTGACGCTGGAGGACGAGATCGATATCAGCCGCGGCGACATGCTCACCACGGCCGACGCGCCGCCGCTGCACACCAGGCACCCCGAGGCGCACCTGGTCTGGTTTCACGACGAACCGTTGCAGCCCGGGCAGCTTTATCTGGTGAAGACGTCTACCGGCGTCATCCCGGGGCGCGTCACTTCGGTGCAGTACGCAACCGACGTCAACACCCTGGAGCAGAAACAGGTGACGACGCTGGGGCTGAACGAAATCGGCCTGGCGCGGCTGGAACTCGACCGGCCTGTTTCCCTGGACCCGTACCGGGAGAACAGGGATACCGGCAGTTTCATCCTCATCGACCGCTTCAGCAACGCCACCGTCGCTGCAGGCATGGTGGTCGAGGCTCTCCCCCAGGACGCCGCGGAGCTGACAGAAGGAGGGGCGGGGACCGGAAGCGCGTGGGTCCGGCGCATCAAGCTTGGCGAAGTGACCGCCGCCGGTCTCAACCTGGTCGATCTGAAAGAGGAAAAGGGGGCCTTCGTCCTGGACATGCCGCAGAGTCTTCTCGACCACCTGGAGAAGGGGAACCGCATGCTTTTCAGGCTTCGCGACCTGGGGCAACTGGAGCCGGTGGCGTTTCTCGCCTACGAGCACACCCTGGCATTCGAGTTCGACCGTACCGCCGAAGGGATAAGCGTGCTGCTCTTCAAGCGCGGCGACCTCCCGAAGAAGAATTACGGCGACGACGGCATCGGGATCTAGCTCCTCCAGCCATCCATCCTCAACACAAGAAAGGCTCCCCCATCGGGAGCCTTTCTTCGTTTCTGCTGCAGCAGATCCATTGCCCGTACCTTTCCCGCTAAAAACGCCTCCTCTATGACTGTGCCAAGACGTCCACAAGGCAAATTCTCCTCCCTTGGGTGAAGCAGTTACCTTCTCTTTCCGTTAAGCGTCAGTAGCAATCAAAATCGCATTCGCTATACTTCTGCGATTGAGTCTGACAGGCCTGAGTTATCTGGTGATTTAGCATGTGACCATATGGAGGACATTATGGCAGCAGACATTTTTACCCGTAAAAAGGATCACTTCGTCTTGTGGCGTCCGGCTGTCACGGATCCGGCTCCCATGCTTTTGATCGGGTCGTTCGATCAACCAGTGTCACAGTATCGCGAGATTCCCCTTAAACCTGACCACATATTTCCTGAGCTGTGGCATATCCCTGCCGCCGAATGTGAGCTTGAAAACAACAGGGTGTATTACTACTGGTTCAAGGTGCGCAACACCGAACCTTATGATGCGGGTAACCGGAACGAAGTCCTCTACTGCACGGACCCGATGGCGTACACCATAGATCGCCGCGTTCACGCTGCTGTGCCCCAGACGGTGCCTGCGGGGATGGTGGGCATTTCCAACAGGGACCCTGCCAGCGTTGTCCTCTACCAGGATGGTTCCCTTGTCCCCTGCGATCCTGGGGGGCAGGTCAGCACTTGGACCACTGCTCCCCATGCGACTGCGCTGCCAGCCAACAACCGGATGGTGATGTACGAGTTGCCTACGCGCTGGACACGCATCACCTCGCGAAACGGCCTGGAGATCGGCAACGGCACCTTCCAGGACATCATGGCTCTCCTGGTGCCTCAACAGCCATCCACCACCTTCCCAACGGTGGCCGCCTTCAACAACCGCGCTCATCTGCTGGAACTGGGGATCAACGCCCTCGAGTTGCTCCCTCCTGCGGACAGCGACCAGTCGGAGACCTGGGGGTACGGAACGTCGAACTTTTTCGCGCCCTGCTTCTACCTTGGCTTCCCGGCCAACAAGCCTGAACCGACAGCCACCATTGACCTCAGCAGCCTGATAGATGCCTGCCATCAAAACGGGATACGTTTCTTCAAAGACGCTGTCATGGCGTTTTGCACCGACATGCCGTACCGGGACATAAATTTCATGGATTTCCTGGTGAAATGGGATTCAGGCGACCCTGAACAGGGTTCCCGCGACGGTTTCGGCGGAGACCTGGTGAAGTACCGCTACCAGGTCGACGGCTACTCGCCGACCAGCGGCGAGAAGGGGAGGGTGGAGCCGTCACGAGAGTTCATGAAGGCCTACATCTGCCACTGGATGGATCGCTTCCGCATTGACGGCCTGCGCCTGGACAGCGTCAACAACATCGCCTGCAACGATTTTCTCGGGGAAATCAGCAGGTACTCGCGCGATCTGTGGCGCAAACAGGGAGGAAAGGACGAGAATTTCCTCGTGGTGGGGGAGGAACTCAGCGTGCCGATTCAGTTGATCGATCCGGCGCTGCCGAGGCTGGACGGCTTGTGGAACGAAAAATTCAAGCACATCCTGCGCCAGACCATACTGGGACGCAACTGGCAGGAAGAGCCCAGTTTCGAGTGGAGCGTGCGCAAGATGATAGATTGCCGGTACCTTGGCTTTCATGACGGCAGCCAGGCCGTGAACTACATCACCTCGCACGACGTGGGAGGGCCCGGCAACGAGCGGCTCTACAACTACCTGCATTTCGCCGGCGTATTCGACAAGGAGCAGCGCGCAAAGCTCGCCTTCGTCTGTTTGCTGACGGCGGTAGGAATCCCGATGATCCTTGCCGGAGACGAGTTCGTGGACCAGATGGATCTGGATGTCTTCAGCGGGGACCAAAGCGGGTCGGAGCGGGACTACAGGAAACAGGTCGATCCGGTGAACTACAGCCGCCTGGACGACGCCTGGAGGCACCGCGTCTTCAAGTACGTCTGCAGGCTGGTCAAGTTCCGCACAGGGTCTCCGGCGTTGTCGGTCAACGACACGCGGTTCATTCACAGCGATTTCCACGACGGCAAGCGCGTGGTGGTATGGCAACGAGGTGGCGGGGACGATCTGGTGGTCGTGGTCGCCAATTTCTCGGACTGGGAAACAGCCGACCCGGGAAACGGCAACTCGAGGTACCAGGTGCCAAATTGGCCGGCACTCCCCGCGAACAGGCGATGGCGGGAAATCACCCAGGACCGGGACGTCTCAGAGGATTGGGCAGGCAAAGAGCCGCTCTTTCCTTGGGAGGCGAAAGTCTATGCCGCCGTTTTGAAACGATGACGAGCAGGGGCGGGGAGGGAGGCCGGTAGTGGTTCGTGTTTTGGTTCCGGCATGGTGAAGAGGTAAGGCCGAAGCTTGATGCCCTGCCAAAGGGTGGGACATACACGATTCAAGAGCTCCCTCGCGCGACCTTCAGCAGTATGCGGTAATCATCTCCAAACCGTGCCATGGCATCGCAGTTACAGGTGATGTCGGAAAACAACAGGTACCGGAAGGATATACTCCCAAGGTCCGCAAAACTGGGACGTTGGAGTTGCGCCACGATCTCCTTCTCGCGGCTGTCAGGGGCAATCAGGAAAAAGTCGTATTTCCTGTCCCCCAGGGAGCATGCCAGATCCTGGAGCCGCAGCATGCCGGAGTAGATAGAGGTGCTCTTCTCGATCTCGAAGGCACATGCGATGTCGCGGGTTTTCCTGTGGATCCAGATAACGTCTATGAGGGAGACGGTCCGAAGTACTTCAGGTGGAACATCGAGCGACGGAAGCCGATCCACGGTCAGGGATTGCATGCTGATGCCGTTGCACGAGCGGCGCCGGTCATTGCTTGCTACCCAGACGTCATAACCGAGATCACGTCCCATCACCGTGAGTTTAAGTTGCATTTCAAGGTGCGAATCTTCTTCCTTCTGCTCCCTGCGCACCTCGTCGTGCCGCTTTTTCATCGCCTTCTCAAGCTTGTTCCGGTCCCATTCCAACGCCGTCTTGAAATGACCCTGCAGCGCGATCTTGCCCACCCCGACGTCGAAAAGCAGTCCGGAAATGGCGCCTAGGTCCTTTGAAAGGGCAGGTTGCAGCTCTTCGTTGGCCCGCATCAGCGTTTCGCGCATCTCCAGATAAGCCGTCCATGAACCGAGCTTTTTGTTGTCCTCGAAGACGGCGTTGAAGCCTTTTAGTATGGCAGTGTTGAAGGGCGGCATGTGGGTGGGATGAAGAAAGTAGAGGATGTTTCCCACCGCAGGCCCCAAACCTTTGATGCGGCGGTCATCCAGGGTGAGTATCTCACGTACCAGTCGATCGGGGTTTGAGGCAGCATGGCAGCTCTCAAGGAACCGGCCAAAGGCGCCTTTGTTCTCCTCGTTCTCGTATATGTCCGGTATACGGAGTTTCGGTTTCCAGTAAAAGGGGTGTGCCGCCCCCTGAAATATCTGTTTCTGCTCGGTGATGCAGGAGAGAACGAATTCCAGTGGAGAGCCTTTGAAATCATTGCCGAAGGCTTCCGACTTGATCGCCTGAACGATGTCCGTGACTCCACGTCTTATGGAGCGAAAGGCTTTGGTTCGTGCCTCGCTCTCGATGAACCAGGTATTGTAGACGGATTCCGGGTCCTCCTTGTACCGTGATACCAGTTCTTTCAGGTCCGCTGCCATATAGCCTCCCGGGAGATGATTAGCTGTCACTGAGTACTTCATAATGGATTCCGCGTCAATGAAATTCCCTGGATATTAAATGGCGGTGAGAGGCTTTGTTTACTTTCGCTCCGGCGCATAAATGGCTCATACTGCAGGGTGGTCTTTTGGAAGCGGTGGCTGCTCTAGACGAGCGGGGGGGCGGAAGGGGGTAAGCAGGGGCTGCTACCTTCACGAAAGGCATTCAAGATTTAGGTTAGTAAGGGAGTCGGGGGGCGTGCAGACGAAAAAAAGGGTTACGGAAAAATCCGTAACCCTTGATTTTTTGGTGCCGAAGACTGGAATCGAACCAGCACACCCTTGCGAGTACTAGAACCTGAATCTAGCGCGTCTACCAATTCCGCCACTCCGGCTTGCGAGAGACCTACTTATAGCAAAGGAGCCCTTCCCATGCAAGAAAAAAATGGCCGAATGATTAAGTTTTTCGGCGTGCGCGGCTAAATATCGGAAAATCCGCAGGATGCAAAAAAGGGGGCTGTGTGCCCCTTTCACTGCGTCATGGATGCAGGCAGTTCCGCGCCTGAATGCAGCCTATTCCCTCACGTAGGTGTCCATGTCGGATTCGTCCACCATCGCCATGATCCTCGCGTACTCGGACTCGATGGTCAGGTAGTGGTTGTGGGTCTCGTTGGCGTTCCACAGGAAGATCTCCTTGATGGAGGGATCCGCTATCTTTGCCGCCGTCTCGCGCAATGCCTTCTCAAGCTGGGTCTCCTTATCCATGGCACACTCGAGCGCCTTCTGCTCCGTGAAGTCTTCGTTGATCACCTTCTGTATGGAATTGACCCACAGCGCCTCGTTCTGGGGAGGGGCGGATATGAACTCCTCGAAGGTTCCCAGGTCGCTGCCTTTGTATGCCTCGAAGAAATGGGCGGCATGCTCCTTCTCTTCTTTTGCCAGTTGCTCGAACAGTCTTTTCGCTTCCTGGTCTTTCATCTGCTGCGCGCCGATCTGGTAGAAGTTCATGGCGTTTTTTTCTGTCTGTATGGCCTGCTTGATGGCATCTTGTGTGTCTTTCATCTTCCCTCCGGTTTTCGATATCAATAAATTCTCGGTGTAGACATTATATGGGGCGTTGTTGGGTTGTCAACGGGAGGGGGTGTTGTCTTGTCGGTCCGAAGAGCGGAAGGCGGTATTGTGAATCTGGCGGGTTGCCTTGCGGGCTGGAACCGACTTCCTAGAGAGGGGAAGGTCCGGTGATCGGATAGGGCGGGGGGGCTGTGTCTGGGGCTGTTGCGGGACAGGGGATTTATGACAGTAATAAAAAAAACGTCCCGGCCCGGAAGAGCTGAGACGTTTCTGTTGTTGAACTTGGTGCCGAAGACGAGACTCGAACTCGTACAGGCTGTCGCCCGCCACCCCCTCAAGATGGTGTGTCTACCAATTCCACCACTTCGGCAAGAAGAACCACTTTATTACCATTTGTTTCTGGCCAAGTCAAGACTGAAAGTCGTGAAGATGATGTCAGAGGTGAAAATTTCTCTGTACCAGGCAAACCTGCTATTGGAGTAGAGCGGGGCCGGGAATTGCATCTTGATTTGCTTCTGCTTTTTCTATTGGATTACATGAACAAAAAAGCGCCCGGACATGTGGGATGTCCGGGCGCTTTGTGTTGTCTGTGGTGCCGAAGACGAGACTCGAACTCGTACAGGCTGTCGCCCGCCACCCCCTCAAGATGGTGTGTCTACCAATTCCACCACTTCGGCAAGAAGAACCAACTTTTTAGCATCAGTTGACCGAGAAGTCAACTTCAATATCTCTAATCTATTTTTGAGCCGGTGCTGCAGGTGCCGCCGGAGCAGCAGGTGCGCCGGGTGCTGCCGGTTGCTGCATCCCGCCCATCGGTGCCGGTTTGGCCTTGGGAGCCTTGGACATGATCGAGGAGCCGCCGCCTTTGCCCGAAACGAAAGCCAGCGACAGGGAGGTGAGCATGAAAATAATCGCCGCACTGGTAGTCAATTTGCTCATGAAGGTGCTGCCACCGCCTGCGCCGAATACCGACTGGCTGCCGCTGGCGCCGAACGATGCACCCATTTCGGCTCCTTTGCCGGACTGCAGCAGGACGACGATAATCAGAGCAAAACATACGATGATATGCAGGGTTACCAGTAAAATAGTCATTAAACGCGTTACCTCCGGGAGTGTTCAAAGAGCCTTTCTAACACATTTGCTCAAAATAACCAAGATATTATTCGCCAAAGCGGACGATCGAGGCGAAGGACGCGCCTTTCAGACTGGCGCCCCCCACCAGCGCGCCGTCTATGTCAGTGCAGGACATGAGCCCCTTGACGTTTTCCGGCTTTACGGAACCGCCGTAGAGGATCCTGACTTTTTCGGCCGCGCTCTTGCCGAGCAGGCCGGCGACGACTCCGCGGATGAAGGCGTGTGCCTCCTGTGCCTGCTCATCGGAGGCTACCTTGCCGGTGCCGATGGCCCAGACCGGCTCGTAGGCGATGATGACAGGTGCGAACTGGGTCTCGGTGAGGCCGGCGAGTGCCCCCTTAATCTGGCGCTCCAGCACGTTGAAGGTCTCTCCAGCCTCGCGAGCGTCGAGGGTCTCCCCGACGCAGACGATGGGGACCAAGGCCCCCTTCAGCGATGCCTTGACCTTTTTGTTCACCGTCTCCTCGGTCTCGCCGAAGTACTGTCTCCGCTCGGAGTGGCCGATGATCACGTGGCTTGCGCCTGCATCAAGAAGCATCCGCGGGGAGACCTCGCCCGTGTAGGCGCCTTCTTCCTCCCAGAACACGTCCTGGGCGGCGAGGCTGATGCCGGTGCCTGCAAGCGCGGCAGGGAGGGTGGGGAGCACGGTGAAAACCGGTGCCACCACGATCTCTACGTTGCTCACCCCGGTTACCAGCGGAGCAAGTTCTTCTATGAGTGCGAGCGCCTCGTCCCTTGTCTTGTAGAGTTTCCAGTTGCCTGCTATGACCGGCTTGCGCATTTATACCTCCAGGAATTCAGGTTAAGGTCGAGGTCGAGAGGATAAGGCCGGGCAGGAAACGCTTCTCGACCTTAACCCCCCAGCCTGTTTCTACTTGTGCCCCTTGTCTTCCAGGACCTTGATGCCCGGGAGCTTCTTCCCTTCCAGGAGCTCGAGGAAGGCGCCGCCGCCGGTGGAGATGTAGCTGATCTTGGCGTATTCCCCGGCACGGTGCACTGCTACATCGGTGTCGCCGCCGCCGACGATGGTCAGGGCGTAGGAATTGGCTACGGCGGAAACCATGGCGAAGGTGCCGCGGGAGAAGGCATCCATCTCGAACACGCCCATCGGGCCGTTCCAGACGATGGTCTTCGCGTTTTGCAGCGCCTCGGTGAAAAGGGCGACGGTGGCCGGACCGATGTCGAGCGCCATCCACCCCTCGGGAATCTCCTGGATGGTGGTGACCTTGGTCTCGGCGGCGGGGTTGAACTGGTCGGCGACCACGCAGTCGACGGGGAGGTAGAATTTGACCCCTTTTTCGCGCGCCTTCTGGTAGGCCTTCATCGCGGTCTCGATGAGGTTGTCCTCGACCAGGGATTTTCCTACGTTGTACCCCATCGCCTTAAGGAAGGTGAAGGCCATGCCGCCGCCGATGATGATCTTGTCCACCTTGTCGCAGAGGTTGTCGAGGACCTCGATCTTGCCGGAGACCTTGGCGCCGCCGAGGATGGCGACCAGCGGGCGGATCGGATTCTGCATCGCCTTGTCGAAGTAGTTCATCTCGTTCTTCATCAGGAAGCCTGCGGTGACCACCGGGAAGCAGTCGGTGATCGCCTCGACGGAGGCATGTGCCCGGTGCGATACGGCGAAGGCGTCGTTCACGTAGATCTCGCAGCCGTTGGCGAGCGCCTTGGCGAAGTCCCGGTCGTTTTTCTCCTCACCTGCGTAGAAGCGGACGTTCTCCAGCATCACGATGTCGCCGGGCTGCATGGCGTCGATGGTGGCGCGCACCTCGTCGCCGATGCAGTCGGAGGCGAGCTTCACGTCCTTGCCGAGCAGCCTGGAGAGGCGCTTGGCGGCGGGGGCCATGGAGTACTTCTCCTTGCGCTCCCCCTTGGGACGCCCGAGGTGGGAGGCGAGGATGATCTTCGCGTTGTTGTCGAGGGCGTAGTTGATGGTGGGCAGGACGGCGCGGATCCTGGTGTCCTCGGTTATGTTCTGGTTGTCGTCGAGCGGCACGTTGAAGTCCACCCGCATGAACACCTTCTTGCCGGACAGGTTCTCGATTTCATCGATGTAACGAATTGACATGACACCTCCTGAACATTGAAAAAATAGCTTACTGGCAACGCCCTTCCGCTGTAAGGGCTTTCGCCCTAAAGGGAGGAGATTCTAAGAAACGAAAGAGAATTTGTAAACGTAAAAATAAAGACGGGGAGGAGCAGGCTCCCCCCCGTGGCTTGTTTGTCAGCGCGGCACGGCTCTAGAGCAGGATCTTCATCAGGCCGACGACCCTGTTGGAGAACCCCGTCTCGTTGTCGTACCAGGAGAGGACCTTCACCATGTTGCCGTCGAGCACCTTGGTGGAGGGTGCGTCCACGATGGAGGAGAGCGGGTTGCCGTTGAAGTCGATGGAGACCAGCTCCTCCTCGCAGAAACCGAGGATGCCTTTGAGCGGGCCTTCGGCGGCAGACTTCAGGGCCGCGTTTACCTGCTTCGCGTCGGCCGGCTTGGAGAGGGTGCATACCAGGTCCACCACGGAGACGTTGGCGGTCGGGACGCGGATCGCCATGCCGTCCAGTTTCCCCTTGAGTTCCGGGAGGACCAGCGATACCGCCTTGGCGGCCCCGGTGGTGGTCGGGATCATGGAGAGGGCGGCTGCCCTGGCGCGGCGCAGGTCCTTGTGGGGGAGGTCGAGGATGTTCTGGTCGTTGGTGTAGGAGTGGATCGTGGTGACGAGTCCCTTTTCGATGCCGAAGCTGTCCTGCAGCACCTTTGCGACCGGGGCCAGGCAGTTGGTGGTGCATGAGGCGTTGGATACGATGTGGTGCTTCGTCTTGTCGTAATCCTTGTCATTGACGCCGAGGACCACGGTGAGGTCGGGGTCGGTGGCGGGCGCGGAGATGATCACCTTCTTGGCGCCGGCGGTCAGGTGCTGCGCCGCCTTGTCGCGTGCGGTGAAAAGGCCGGTGGATTCCAGCACGATGTCCACATTCATATCCTTCCACGGGAGTTCCGCCGGGTTTCTCACGGCGAGGACCTTGATCCCCTTGCCGTTGACCATGATCCGGTCGCCGTCTACGGTGACTTCGCCTGGAAAACTCCCATGAACGGAATCATACTTTAACAGGTGCGCCAAGGTCTTGGCGTCGGTAAGATCATTGATGGCTACGAACTCAAATGCCTGATCCTGAATGGCTGCCCTAAGGACCGAACGACCGATCCTGCCGAACCCGTTGATAGCTACTCTTAAAGCCATGTGCTCCTCCCGTTAATTAAGTATTCCTTCACAATTGGGCCATAGTAACAACCGGAACTGTGCCAGTCAACATTTTTATTCAAGAAACTCCCAGGAAAGTCGATACCACACAGAAGCCCGGATCCGGCACTTCAGGAGCGGAAAAACGTGCCCGGGCCGGGTTCTTTGCCGGGGAAATAAAGCCATATAATAATTGACTTTTCGGAGCCTTATAAATTATGCTGCCGTGGACCCCGATGCGTACTTCCTTCGCTCACCTTGCCGCTGGAATAGACTATAGATGAAAATGACCCTGGAAAAACGCATCTTACTATTCTCGTTCTTGATCCTCTTCCTCACCATTTTTATCGGCTCCGGCATGGATATTATGGCGCTGCGCAAGGATCAGGTGAACGCGCTCAATCTCCGCTCCAAAGGCCTTGCCTCCGCCCTCAAATCGAACATCGAGAAGGTCCTGAACCTCGGTCTCGAACTGAAGGACATGAGCGGCCTTTCGGAGAAGTGCCGCGAGATCATCGAGGGGAACCCCGACATAGCCTACTGCGTAGTCTCAGATCTGAGCGGGAACGTGCTCTATGCCAGCGACCCGCGCTTCATGTCCTTTCCCATCAGGCATTCCCAAAAACAGGAGAAGGAAGAAGGTTCCGGCGGCGACGTCACCGTTTACAAGCGGCTGGTCACCATGCCGGTCGACGGCGTGAACAGCACCTTCTACGACAGCGCAGTCATGGTTCTCAGCCCCTACGGCAAACCGATCGCGCAGGCGCACGTCGGTTTCAGCGAGCAGGTTGTCTTCGGCAAGATGAAGGGGATGGTGCTGAAGACCTTTTTCCTGCTCGCCATCTCGCTGGTCACCTCGTTCTCCCTGATCATGCTCTTCATGAAAAAGTACGTGATGCAACCGATCTCCGTTTTGCTAAAGGGTGTGAAGCAGATCTCGGAAGGGGCCTTCGACACCCAGATCGGCGAGGTGCAGGTCTACGAGTTCAACGAACTCGCCCGCAACGTGAACATCATGTCCCAGTTCCTGAAAAACAGGGACGCCGAGATCAAGAAGAACTACCAGGACATGGAGAAGACCTTCGACGAGCTACAGGAGTCCTACCGCAAGCTGGAGAGCCTCAGCACGGATCTGGAGCGCTCCGAGGAGCTGTACAAGTCGCTCATGGAGGACGCAAGCGACGCCATCGTCGTGATCGGGGCCGACGAGTCCATCCGCATGGTGAACAAGATGGGCGAGGAGTTCTTCGGATACGAGGCGAAGGAACTGGTGGGGCTGCCGCTCACCAAGATGCTCCTGCTTCTGAACATAAGCAACATCCCCAAGGTGCACAGGATCTTCCGCGAAGCGGCCGAGGGGGCCCACATCGCAGAAGAGATGCAGCTTTGCAAGAAGGAAGGGGGGGCGATGGTGGCCATGCTGCACGCCTCCAGCATAAAAAGCGGCTCCGAGGACCTGGTGCAGGCGATATTCCGCGACGTGACACGCGAGCGCGAGATCATACTGAACCTCGAGAAGAGCTCCGCCGACCTCGCCCGTTTGAACCGGATGAAGGACTCCTTCCTGGGGCTCGCCTCGCACGAACTGAAGACGCCGCTCACCGTAATCATGGGGTACTCCGAGCTGATCACCACCGACCTCGCGGACCGGGTGGACAAGACGGTCCTTGAGATGGTGGTCAATATCTCCAACGCCGCCTCGCGCCTGGACAACATCATCAAGGACATGGTCGACGTCTCGATGATCGACGAGAAGAGGCTGCAGCTGAAGGTGGAGGACATCCAGCTGAACCGGCTCATCGAGGCCTCGGTGAACGAGCTCCGCTTCTTCTTCTCCATGAGGAAGCAGGAGGTCGCGGTCAACCTGGACGAGTCGATCCCGACCATCCGGGGGGACGCCCTGAGGCTCATGCAGCTTCTTTCCAACATCCTGGGGAACGCCATCAAGTTCACCCCCGACGGCGGCAAGATCACCATCAGCACCTCCGCGAAATACCTCCTGCGCGGCATCTCGAGTTCCGATGGGAAGCAGCCGGGACGCGAACACCACCTCTTCCTGGAGATCACCGTCACCGACACCGGCATCGGCATCGACCGGGAGGACCAGTTGCGGATCTTCGACAAGTTCTACGAGGTGGGGAATATCCAGGAACACTCCAGCGGCAAGGTAGCCTTCAAGGCCAAGGGGGCGGGACTCGGCCTCTCCATAGCCAAGGGGATCGTCGACATGCACGGAGGCGAGATCTGGGTGGAGTCCACCGGATACAACCCCGAGCGCTTCCCCGGCTCCACGTTCCACATCCTGCTCCCTCTGGCACCCGGTCTGGGCGAGAAGGCCGCCGACTACAGCAGGCTTTTGCGTTAATCAAATCTCAGCAACTTCATCTTGAATCTCACCCCTGTTTCCTGTATAAAAATAAGGTTTTTCTGTCGTTCATGAGACCGCTTTTCCGGTCTGATCTGCACAACTCTGGAGGGATGCATGAGGCTCAGCCTCTTGGCGAGTGGCAGCAAGGGTAACTCCCTTTTTCTGGAGACCGATTCCTGCCGCCTGCTGATCGATGCCGGGCTTTCCGGCCGCGAGACCATCGCCCGGCTTTCCTCCATCGGCGTCGACGCCGCCACCCTGGACGGCATCCTGGTCACCCACGAGCACACCGATCACGTGCGCGGGGTGGGTGCGCTGGCCAGGCGCCTGAAGGTCCCGGTGCTCGGTTCCAGCCGGACGCTGCAGGCGGCACGGCACGCCATAGGCCGCGCCGACTTCGTCGAGTTCGACGCCGGTTCCTCCTTCGTCTTCAAGGGGGTTTCCATCGACCCTTTCCCCGTCACCCACGATGCCTGCGACCCGGTCGGTTACAGGATCGAGAGCGGTGAGGGTTGCATCGGTTTTGCCACCGACCTGGGGATCGCCACCAGGCTCACCCACGAGAAGCTGAAAGGGTGCCGCGCGCTGGTCCTCGAGTTCAACCACGACGAGCAGATGCTGCAGGACGGGCCGTACCCCTGGCATCTGAAGCAGCGCATCCGTTCCCGCCACGGGCATCTCTCCAACGCGGAAGGGGCGTGCCTTCTGGAAGAATTGCTGCACCCCGCCCTTCAGGGGGTCTTTCTCAGCCACCTCTCGGAGGTCAACAACGATCCGGCGCTTGCCATGGCCTCGGCGCGCGGGCTCCTTGACCGGCAAAACGTCTGCGCCCCTGATCTTTTCCTTGGCTGGCAGCATCAGGCAAGCGGAGTCTTTAAAACAGATTGAGACAAAGATTAAGATATAGGTTGATGTCTTTAAAACAGATTGAGACAAAGATTAAGATATAGGTTGATGTCGTAAGGCCACAACCTTTGTATGAAATATGTCTCTTTGATTGGTTCACCTCTATCTGCATCTCTATCTATATCTTTGTCTTTGTCTTTGTCTTTATCTTTATCTACTTTTCTCAATCTTAGTCTGCAGCACCAAGGGGGATTAACTCGTGATCGAACGTTACAGCCGTCCTGAAATGACCCGTATCTGGGAGCCGGAAAACCGCTACCGCAAGTGGCTGGAGATAGAGATATACGCCTGCGAGGCGCACGCCGAAATGGGGAGGATCCCCAAGGAGGCGGTGGCACGCATCAGGGCGAAGGCAAGCTTCGACGTGGACCGCATCGACGAGATCGAGCGCACCGTTAAGCATGACGTCATCGCCTTCCTCACCTCGGTTGCCGACTACATCGGCGACGATTCCCGCTTCGTCCACCTGGGGCTCACCTCCTCCGACGTCCTGGACACCTCCTTCGCCATGCTCCTCAAGGAGGCCGGCGAGCTGATCATCGCCGACATCAAGCGGCTCATGGCGGTCATCAAGACACGCGCATTCGAGCACAAGATGACGCCGATGATGGGGCGCTCCCACGGCATCCATGCCGAGCCGGTCACCTTCGGGCTGAAGATGGCGCTCTGGTACGACGAGATGGCCAGGAACCTGAAGCGGATGGAGGCGGCTCTCGAGGTCATCTCCTACGGCAAGCTCTCCGGCGCGGTCGGCACCTTCGCCAACATCGACCCGCAGGTCGAGGCCTACGTCTGCAAGAAGGCCGGGCTCACCCCGGCTCCCTGCTCGACCCAGGTGCTGCAGCGCGACCGTCACGCGGAATTCTTCTCCACCCTCGCGATCGTCGCCTCCTCCATCGAGAAGTTCTCCGTCGAGATCAGGCACCTGCAGCGCACCGAGGTGCTCGAGGCGGAGGAATTCTTCAGCAAGGGGCAGAAGGGCTCTTCCGCCATGCCGCACAAGAGAAACCCGGTCCTCTCCGAGAACCTGACCGGCCTGGCCCGCCTGATCCGCGGCTACGCCGTGTCCGCCATGGAGAACATCCCGCTTTGGCACGAGCGCGACATCTCGCACTCCTCCGTCGAGCGCATCATCGGCCCCGACGCCACCATCCTGATCGACTTCATGCTGAACCGCGCCATCGGCCTCATCGAGAACCTGGTGGTCTATCCGGAAAACATGATGCGCAACCTGAACCAGATGCGCGGGCTGATCTTCTCGCAGCGCGTGCTCCTGAAGCTGGCAGAGGCCGGTGCTTCCCGCGAGAAGGCCTACGCCCTGGTGCAGAGAAACGCGATGAAGGTATGGGAAGAGGGTAAGGACTTCCAGACCGAGCTCCTGAACGATCCCGAGGTGGCGGGTTTCCTCCCCGCCGAGGAGATCAAGGAGGCGTTCGATCTCGGATACCATCTGAAACACGTCGATACCATTTTCACGAGGGTCTTTGGTGGATAGCCTTCTGTATTACCTGACGCCCAACGAGATGGATCCCTTCTTTCTCTTTTGGGCCAAGCAAACACTCATCTCCGCCGGCATCATTGCCGGCTTCTACCTCCTCTCAAGGCTGCTGCAGACGGCGCTGGCCAAGGTCGGCGTCCGTCTTTGCGCTTTCACCGAGTCGGACCTCGACGACCGGATCCTCGACAGGATCTCCGGCCCCGTCATGCTCCTGGTGAACTGCGCCGGCCTCTACTACGCGATCAAGCGCATGCCTTTCCCCGAAAAGATCGGCATCATCGCCTCGGGCGCCATCTTCGTGGTGAACGTGGCGATTCTCACCATCATCTTGTACCGGGTGATGGACGTGCTGCTGGGGCACTACGGCGAGCGCGTGGCAGGCGCCGAGGCGAGCCGCCAGATCATGCCGCTCATCGAGAAGCTGGGGACCATCTTCCTGATCCTCACGGCGCTCATCATCACGCTGAAGCATTTCGACTACGACATCCTTTCCCTGGTCACCGCGCTCGGGGTCGGCTCCCTCGCCATAGGCCTCGCTGCGAAGGATACCCTGGCCAACATGATTTCCGGCTTCACCCTCATGCTCGACCGCCCCTTCAGGATCGGGGACCGGATCCAGCTGGGGACCCAGGTCGGGGACGTGGTGGATATCGGCCTTAGGAGCACCAAGATCAAGGGGCTGGACAACACGTTCCTGATCATCCCCAACGCCGAACTCTGCAACTCCACCCTGATCAACCAGGCCTTCCCCGATCTGAGGGGAAGAGGGAGGATCAACGTCGGTGTCGGCTACGGCTCCGACGTGGAGCGCGCCAAGGAACTCCTGGTGCAATGTGCGGTATCGGTCCCCTCTGTGCTCTCCGCCCCGGTTCCAGAGGCCTTCTTCGTGAACTTTGGCGACAGCAGCCTCAACCTCTCGCTCTTCTTCTGGGTGGACGATTACGCCAAGCTCTTCTCCACCACTGACCAGATCAACTGCGCCATCAACAAATGCTTCAAGGACAACGGCATCAACATACCGTACCCGACGCGGACGGTTTTATACGAAAAGGACAAAGACCATGCCCCACAGGATTGAAATCACCCTAAAGGACGAGGTTCGCGACCCACGAGGCGAACGGATCAAGCGCGAGATAGAGCACTTTCTCCATCTGAGCGTGGACCAGGTGCGCACCATCGACGTCTACACGGTGGACGCGGCTCTCTCCGGCGCCGAGCTTGCCCAGGTCGCCGCCGGCCCCTTCAGCGACCCGGTCATCCAGAACTTCTCCATAGACAAGCCCGCCGCAGCCGGTTTCGACTTCCTGGTCGAGGTAGGCTTTCGCCCCGGCGTCACCGACAACGTCGGCCGCACCGCTGCCGAGGCGATCGGCTACCTTCTCGGGCGCCCGCTGGCGACAGGGGAGGGGGTGTATACCTCGGTGCAGTACCTGATCTCCGGCGCCCTGACCCGGGGCGACGCAGAGAAGATCGCGACCGGTCTTTTGTGCAACACCCTGATCCAGCGCTACCAGGTGCTGGACGCCGCGGGCTTCCAGGCGCAGGGGGGGATGGCGGCGTTCGTGCCCAAGGTGCAGGTGGAGGCGAAGGTCGAGGTGAACACGGTCGACCTCGAGGTCTCCGACGAGGAACTGATGCGCATCAGCCGCGACGGCGTGCTGGCGCTCACCCTCGACGAGATGAAGATCATCCAGGCCCATTACCGTGACCCCGGGGTGCGTGCGGCGCGCCAGAAGGTGGGTCTTGGCGCCGCTCCCTCCGACGTGGAGCTGGAGGCGCTGGCCCAGACCTGGTCCGAGCACTGCAAGCACAAGATCTTCTCCGCCGACGTCAGCTACGAGGACGGCCAGGGGAACCGGGAGGAGATCAAGTCGCTTTTCAAGAGCTACATCCAAAAAACCACCGCCGACGTCCGCGCCGCGCTTGGCGAGAGGGATTACTGCCTCTCCGTCTTCAAGGACAACGCAGGCGTGATCCGCTTCAACGACGACTGGTCCCTGGTGTTCAAGGTGGAAACCCACAACTCCCCCTCCGCGCTCGACCCGTACGGCGGGGCCCTCACCGGCATCGTCGGCGTGAACCGCGACCCGTTCGGCACCGGCATGGGCTCCAAGCTGATCTTCAACACCGACGTCTTCTGCTTCGCGGACCCCTTCTACGAGAAGGAGCTCCCCAAGCGCCTGCTGCACCCGCGCCGCATCTACGAGGGTGTGATCGAGGGTGTCGAGCACGGCGGCAACAAAAGCGGCGTCCCGACCGTTAACGGTTCCATCGTCTTCGACGAGCGCTTCGCAGGGAAGCCGCTGGTCTTTTGCGGCACAGCCGGCATCATGCCCGCGAAGCTCCAGGGCGAGCCCTCGCACCAAAAGAAGATCCTCCCCGGCGACCTCATCGTCATGACCGGCGGCCGGATAGGGAAGGACGGCATCCACGGCGCCACCTTCTCCTCCGAGGAGCTCTCCGAGAGCTCGCCGGTCTCCGCGGTGCAGATCGGCGATCCGATCACCCAGAAGCGGATGTTCGACTTCCTGATCCGGGCCCGCGACAAGGCGCTGTACCGCTTCATCACCGACAACGGGGCAGGGGGGCTCTCCTCCTCCATCGGGGAGATGTCCGAGGAGTGCGGCGGCTGCCGGCTCGACCTCTCGCTGGCACCCCTCAAGTACCCGGGCCTCGCCCCCTGGGAGATACTGATCTCCGAGGCGCAGGAGCGGATGAGCCTCGCCGTTCCTCCCGAGAACATCGACGAGTTCATGGAGATGGCCAAGCGCTACGGCGTCGAGGCGACGGTGCTCGGCACCTTCACCGACTCCGGCATCTTCCACATGCTCTACGGCGACCAGACCGTCGCTTACCTGCCGCTCTCCTTCATGCACGCGGGGCTTCCCCCGATGCAGATACCGGCGCGCTGGGAGCAGCCGGTACACGAGGAGCCGGTGCTCGAACCGGCAGCCGACTACAGCGGCGACCTCAAGGGGCTCCTCGCCTCCCTGAACATCTGCTCCAAGGAGAGCGTGGTGCGCCGTTACGACCACGAGGTGCAGGGCGGAAGCGTCGTGAAGCCGTTCACCGGCGTCGACAACGACGGTCCCTCGGACGCCGCCGTGGTCCGCCCCATCCTCGACTCCTTCGAGGCGGTCGTGGTGGGTCACGGCATCTCGCCTCGCTACAGCGACATAGATGCCTACGACATGGCGGCCAACGCCATCGACGAGGGGCTCAGGAACTACGTCGCCGTCGGCGGCTCGCTCGACCTGGTGGCCGGTCTGGACAACTTCTGCTGGTGCGACCCGGTCCTCTCCGAGAGGACCCCGGACGGCCCGTACAAGATGGCCCAGCTGGTGCGCGCCAACAAGGCGCTCTACGACTACTGCACCGTCTTCTCCATGCCGCTCATCTCCGGCAAGGACTCCATGAAGAACGACTTCTACGACGGCACCACCAAGATCTCCATCCCGCCCACCCTGCTGTTCTCGGTCATCGGCAAGATGGAGGACGCAAGGCTTGCCGTGACCATGGACGTGAAGCGCCCCGGCGACCAGGTGTACCTCCTGGGGGCCACCGCCGACGAGCTGGGCGCCTCCGAGTACCTGGCGCAGAAGGGGTACGTCGGGAACAAGGTCCCCAAGGTGGACGCCCGGGCCGCCCTGGCTACCTACCGCGCCTACAACGGCGCGCTCAACGCGGGGCTGGTGGCATCCTGCCACGACCTTTCCGACGGCGGGCTTGCGGTCGCCGCGGCAGAAAGCGCCTTTGCCGGCGGCTTCGGCATCGCCGTCGAACTGGGGAAGGTCCCCTTCAAGGGTGACGCGGCCGGGAAGAGCGACGCCGTGCTCCTTTTCTCCGAGTCCGCCTCCAGGCTCCTCGTGACGGTGCGCGCAGAGAAGGCGGAAGCGTTCGAGAAGGCCCTGGCCGGCACCGTCTTCGCCCGTATCGGTGCGGTTACCGAAGGTCGGACGCTCGCCGTCAAGGGGCTTTCCGGCGCCGTGGTGGTCGACTCTGCCCTCTCCGAGCTGAAGGCCGCCTGGCAGGGGACGCTGAAGGACCTGTAGGGGGAGGACAGGTCCCCTCCGGGGACGACGGGAGGACGGGCACGGCGATATCTGCCCGAAATCTTTTGCATGACTAAAAAAAGCGGGTTGTGCCATAATGAGAGGCGCTGTGTCCCGCTACCAACTTTTGATAAAGGACTTATTGAATGACAAAGGCTAAAGCACTGGTCATAACAGGCAACGGCACCAACTGCGAGATGGAGGCGGCCCACGCCTGCAAGCTGGGCGGATTCGACGAGGCGCGCATCGCCCATATCGCGGAGCTCATGTCGGGCGAGGTGAGCCTTGACGATTACCACTTCCTCAACCTGACCGGCGGCTTCCTCGACGGCGACGACCTGGGGAGCGCCAAGGCGCAGGCAAACCGCCTGCGCTACGCGACCGTCGAAGGGAAGGGGGAGCGGCTGGTCGAGCAGGTCACCCGCTTCATCGGCGACGGCAAACTGATTCTCGGCGTCTGCAACGGTTTCCAGCTCCTGGTGAAGATGGGAATGCTCCCGGCGCTTGGCGGTGACTACCTGAAGCAGACTGCGACCCTCACCTACAACGCCAGCGGCCGTTTCCAGGATCGCTGGTGCTACCTGAAATGCGACCCGCTCTCTCCGTCGCTCTACACGCGCGGCATCGAGGGCGGGGTCTACCTCCCCATACGCCACGGCGAAGGGAAGTTCCTGGTGGACGACCCGAAGACCCTGGAGTCGATCGAGTCGAAGAACCTGGCCTGCCTGAAGTACTCCGACAGGGACTACGGCGCGCCGACCATGGAGTTCCCGGAGAACCCCAACGGATCGATCAACGCCATCGCCGGCATCTGCGACGAGACCGGCAGGGTGATGGGGCTCATGCCGCACCCCGAGGCGTTCGTGCACCGGACCCAGCACCCGCGCTGGACCCGCGAGGAGCTGCCGGAAGAGGGCGAAGGGCTGATCTTCTTCAAGAACGCCGCGAAGTACGTGAAGGAAAACTTCTAGAGCGAGCGCAAGCCCCCTGGTAACGGGGCTGCGGCGGCGGGAGGGCGGCCTGACGGCAGCTGGCGGATGTTCGATGGCCTTCTTCAAACAACAGACAGTTAGCAGTTCTTTTTATAAGGAGCAGTCGTGGAAGATATGTTGATGCGCAGGCCGGAAGAAGAGTGCGGTATTTTCGGTGTTTTCAACCACCCGGAGGCCTCAAACCTCACCTACCTCGGACTCTACGCCCTGCAGCACAGGGGACAGGAAAGTTGCGGCATCGTCTCCTCGGACGGGAGCAACCTGCACTCGCACAAGAGCATGGGGCTCGTCGCCGACGTCTTTGGCAACCAGGAGATCTTCAAGTCGCTGCCGGGCAAGGCCGCCATCGGCCACGTCCGCTACTCGACGACCGGTTCCTCGGTCATCAAGAACGTGCAGCCGATCATGGTCGACTACTCCCGCGGTTCCATCGCCGTGGCCCACAACGGCAACATCGTCAACGCGCAGATCATCAAGGACGAGCTGGAAGCCTACGGTTCCATCTTCCAGACCACCATGGACACCGAGATCATCGTCCATCTGCTCGCCACCTCCAAGGCGAACTCGCTGCTGGACCGGCTCACCGACGCGCTGAGCCGCATTCAGGGCGCTTACTGCCTGCTTTTCCTCACCGAGACCCGCATGGTCGCCGTCCGCGACCCCAACGGCTTCAGGCCCCTTTGCCTGGGGCGCCAGGGAAGCTCCTACGTCGTTGCTTCCGAGAGCTGCGCCCTCGACCTCATCGACGCCGAATTCATCCGCGAGATCGAGCCGGGCGAAGTGATCGTGATCGACAAGAACGGCATGACCTCCTTCTTCCCGCTGAAGAAGGTCGAGCCCACCCCCTGCATCTTCGAGTTCGTCTACTTCGCGCGTCCCGATTCGCACATCTTCGGCAAGAACGTCTACCAGGTGCGCAAGGAGCAGGGTCGCCAGCTGGCGCGCGAGCACAAGGTGGACGCGGACATCGTGATCCCCATTCCGGATTCCGGCGTTCCTGCGGCCCTGGGTTATGCGGAGGAGTCCGGCATACCCTTCGAGCTGGGTCTCATCCGCAACCACTACGTGGGGCGTACCTTCATCGAGCCGCAGCAGGCGATCCGCCACTTCGGCGTGAAGATCAAGCTGAACCCGGTGCGCGAGGTGCTGAAAGGAAAGCGCGTCGTGGTCATCGACGACTCCATCGTTCGCGGCACCACCTCGCGCAAGATCGTCAAGATGATCCGCAACGCCGGGGCGGCGGAGGTGCACGTCCGCATCTCCTCTCCCCCCACGAGCTATCCCTGCTACTACGGGATCGACACGCCCAACCGCAAGGAGCTGATCTCCTCGTCCCACTCGGTCGACGAGATCCGCCGCTACATAACGGCCGATTCGCTCGGCTATCTTTCCGAAGAAGGTCTCATGTCATCGGTCGGCGCGGACAAGGATGCCGGCTACTGCAACGCCTGCTTCACCGGGGGGTACCCGGTTAAATTCCCGCGCCTGCTGGACCCGGAAGAGCCGCAGATGGGACTATTCGAAAAGGAGATGGAGAAATAATGAGCGAAAAGGAAAGACTGAAGCAGATCATCATAGAGCTGTCCTACGAGAAGAGGAACGTCACGCTCGCCTCCGGTCGCCAGAGCGATTTCTACTTTGACGGCAAGCAGACCACCCTGCACCCGGAAGGCGGCTTCCTCACCGGCAAGCTGTTCTTCGACTCCATCAAGGACGTCGAAGGGGTTGAAGGGGTAGGGGGGCTCACCCTCGGCGCCGACCCGATCGCGACCGCCACTTCCATAGCCAGCTTCCTGGCGGGGAAGCCGGTCCCGGGTTTCATCATCAGGAAGGAGCCCAAGGGGCACGGCACCGGCGCCTGGCTGGAGGGGCGGAAGAACCTGAAGCCCGGCGCCAGGGTGGTGATCGTCGAGGACGTGGTAACCAGCGGCGGCTCCTCCATCAAGGCCATCAAGCGCGCCGAGGAAGAGGGGCTGGTGGTTCTGGGCGTCGTCACCCTGGTGGATCGCGAGGAAGGTGGACGCGAGAACATCGAGGCCGAAGGGTACTGGATGAAGTCCATCTTCACCAAGGCCGAGATCCTGGCTTGATCCGCAGGGCATAACCTGTTGCGCGAAGGCGGCAATGACGATATTGCCGCCTTTTTTTACCTGCGAAGCCCCGCTGCCGCATCGAAACCCGGAGACGAGCCGCCAGCAGGGGAGGATCGGGCTCCCCGGCGAGCGCCTCCCCCTTGGGTACATCCGGCCCTTCCCCCTCACTCGATGGGGGCTTTTGCCTTTAAGGTTTTTATGGAAGAGATACTCAAGGAACATAGGGAGCTGCTGGCCCGGATCGATGCATGGTTCGCGCGCTCCGTGGAGCTCCACCCCGACAAGGTCGCCTGCAAAAGCGGCTGCTCGGCCTGCTGCCGGTCGCTCTTCGACATCACGCTGCTCGATGCCTATTACCTGAAGCTCGGTTTCGAGGACCTGCCGGCGGCAACCAGGGAGACGGTGCTTCACAAGGTGAGGGAGCGTTTGTGCCTGATGCGGGAGCATTGGCCCGAGTTCGACCATCCGTACCTGCTGAACTACCGGCCGGATGAGGAGTGGGAGCCTCTCATGCCCGAAGAGGACGAGAGCCCCTGCGTTCTTTTGGGCGACGACGGCCGCTGCCTGGTGTACCAAAACCGCCCCATGACCTGCCGGCTGCACGGCATCCCGCTGCTGGACGTCGATGGCGAGCTGATGCACGACGACTGGTGCACCTTGAACTTCATCGACGAGGACCCCTTTGAGCAGCCAGGCATCGAGGCTCCTTTCGACGCCATGTTCCGGCAGGAGGTCGCTCTTTTCAGGGAGTTTACCGGAAAGCTTCTGGGGCGGAGGGTGAGCGAACTGGATACTTTCATACCGACCGCGCTCCTCATCGATTTCGCAAGCTTTGACTGGCGGGCCTGGCTGGAGGATTTCAAGCCTGCCGGCGACGCCCCCCAGCCCCATCCGCGCCTTCGCGTCGGAGCTTCTGACAGCCCTTAGGCAAAGACGAACAAAAACCTGTGACTACCAAAGGAATCCCGCCCATGGCTCTCCCTTCCACCGTGTACCGCGCCTCCGTCCAGCTCTCAGATCTGGACCGCCAGACCTACGAACAGCTGCAGGCCACCGTCGCCCAGCACCCGTCCGAAACCCCGGAGAGGCTGCTGGCACGCCTGCTCGCCTACGCCCTTTGCTATGAAGACGGGCTTTCCTTCTCCAAGGGGGTGGGCTCTGGTGACGAGCCCGACCTGTGGAGCAAGGGACCGGACGGCCGGGTCCGGCTCTGGGTGGAAGTGGGGCAGCCGGACCCGGAGCGGCTGGCAAAATCCTGCCGTCACGTGGAGCGCGGGGTCCTCTTCGCCTTCGGCCCCGCGCTGAGCCGCTGGCTCGGGCAGCATCAGACCAAACTGGCTTCCATACCCAATCTCACTGTCATAGGGATCGATTTCAAGTTCCTAAGCGAGCTGGTCGCGAACCTGAAGCGCGTCATCGACTGGTCGCTGACTGTCACTGAAGGAAACCTCTATCTCACTGCCGGCGCCGAGACCTTCGAGACCAGCCTCGATCATCTGAGCGGTTCGCCTCTCTGAGAGTGTCGACTGAGTTTCAGCCCCTCAGGCTGCACGACTTTCAGCTCCTTTCCTGCCGCCGGTTTGACAAACCCAGCACCGATGCTATAGATAACCCCACCAAGTTCCCGCTGTGAGAGTGCAGGCGGAATGCAAGGAGGGGAAAGCATGGAAAACTGCCGTTTGTCTCTGGTCCGCCTGGCCGTATTAACTCTCTCGCTATCCTGGGTGCCTGTCACGCACGCTGCCAAATGCGCCCCGACCCCCTGGGACGAGATCGGCCCTTTTTACCGTCCTAACCCGCCGCTGCGGAGCTCCATCGGCAAGGGGTACCAGCTAAGCGGCACGGTCCGCTCTTCCGCCGATTGTGCCGCCATTCCCAATGCCCGGATCGAGTTCTGGCAGACGAGCCCGTCCGGCGACTACGAAGACGCCTACCGCGCCACGGTCATCGCTGACCGGAAGGGGCGTTACCGGCTGGAGACCTCGCGTCCTCGGGGCTACGGGCAGCGTCCGCCACACATCCACATCCTGGTGGACGCCAAAGGATTCGAGGGGCTCATTACGCAGCATTATCCGAAACCCGGGGCAAAAGGGGCTCAATTCGATCTCGTGCTGGTGCCGGAGGCGACGGAGGCGGGAAAAGCGCGAGGAAGGGTCGAAGACGTTGTCAGGCCGGGCAAGAAACCTTAAGCTGCCGGTACCGCGGGCGGGGTTAAACGGAGATCCTGAACTCCGCGCCCTCTCCGGCGTTTCGGACGGTGAGGCTCCCTCCCATGTTCTTCTCTATGATGGTCTTGGACATGAACAGGCCGATGCCGGTCCCTTTGCCCAGCTCCTTGGTGGTGAAGTAGGGATCGAAAACCTTTCCGATGATCGCTTCTGGTATCCCGCCGGCGTTATCCGAGATGATGACCTGCGATCTCCCGTCCTCCCTGAAGGCGCGCACCTTGATGCGCCGCTTCGCTGTCCCGCGCTCCAGGAAGGCGTCCCGTGAGTTCATAAGTATGTTCAGCAGCACCTGTGCGTATTCGTTGGGGAAACCCTCGACCTGCAGCTCGCCTTCTATCTCGGTTTCCAGGGTTATCTCCAGCTCCTTCAGGCTCCCCTCTATCAGCGATACGGTCTTCGCAATCACCTCGTCCACCATGAAGGGAACCTTCTTCTTGTCCGGCGCCGACAGCATCCTCAGGTCGTCTATGGTCTTGGACAGGTGGAGCAGGATCTCCATTGCCTTGCTCACGTTCTCGTTCAGCAGTTCCTCGCTGAATCGACCCAGCTTGCAGGCAAGCCCGATCTCCTGTACCTTCAGCCCTACCAGGTTCAACGGCTGGCGCCATTGATGGGCGATGTTGCCGAGCATCTCTCCCATCGCAGCCATCCTGCTCTGCTGCAACAGCAGCTGGTCCTTCAGCCTCAGTTCCTCGACCATCCGGATCCGGTCCTCGCTCTCCTCCTTGAGTTCCTGGTAAGTCTTTTGCAGCTCGCTGTTTTGCCGCTCCAGCACCGCCTGGCTCTTCTCCAACTCCCGGGTACGCTGCTGGACACGCTCCTCCAACTCCTCCGCCAGCCGGAGCAGTTTCTGTGAGGTCTCCCTCTTGATGGAGGCGTTGCGCAGCAAAAGGAGCACGCTGAACAGGAGCCCCCCGACAGCGGCTGCCAGGATCCATATGGTGGGACGGTGCACCCTGTAGAAGTCGATCGGGCGGTTGACGATGATGCTCTCCTTCGGCAGCTCCGAGAGCTTGATGTCGAAGCGCTGCAATTGGCGGTAGTCGAACATGTAGCGGTTCGGGCTCTGCATGACGACGGGGATCCTGCTGATGTCTTCCCCGCGCAGCACGCGCATCGCCATGCTCCCCGCCGTCTTCCCCTGGTAAAAGCCGCTTATCATCATGCCTCCCACCATGCCGTAGCCAAGGTTGAAATCCCAGCTTCCGTAGACCGGGACCGGAGAGGCCTGCGCTATGCGCGAGATGCTTTCGTCGAAATCGAATGCCGTGCCCGCGCTGTCCTTGAAGAAGAAGGTGAAATAGACAAGCGCGTCGCCTGGCAGCTTTTTCAGCGTCGCGATGATCTCCGGCATGGCAACCTGTTCGAGCAGTACCAGCTGGACCCTGTCCCGGTACTCCGGGAGCAGTTCCTCGATCCGTGTGTGGACCGCGCGTCCGGTAGTGGTGGTGTCGTTTATGATGACGATTCGCCGGGTTTTGGGGTGCAGCTTCAGGGCGAGGTCTAGCGTCGCCTTTATGTCGGCTGATTCGTTCACCCCGGTGAAAAGTCTGGCGCCCCCGAGCCGGGACGGCTGGAACTGGTTTGCGCCGCAGAAGATGACGGGCGTGCCGGGGAAAAGCTGGTCGCGATAGCTCAGCAGGAAATTGATGGCATCGTCGTCCGTCGCAATGATGGCATCGAACCGGCTTCCACTGTATTTGTGCCGGTAGGTTTCGAAGAGGAGCCGGAAGTACTCGGGGTCGAAGACCCTTTTGGTTCCCATGAACTCGCTTTGCAGGCTTACCTTGTCAGGCGTCTCGCCTGTGGCTTCGGCTATCCCCTTGAGGATATCCTCGGTCCACTTGTACTCGGGGCTGTACGAGTTGAGTATCAGCACCTTCTTGCGGTGGTCTGCGGCGATTTCGACAGGGAGGAAGAGCGACACCGACAGCAGCAGGACCAGGGTGGCCAGCGTGACCAGCGTGACCGTTAAGGCCCGGTTTTCGTGCTCGAAATGCGGCATCGGCGGTCTCTTTGTGGTTCCTGGGAGGGTGGTGGGGAGGCTATTCACGTTCCCGCAGCAGCGCGGCCAGCTCCAGCGCGTTTTGCGGAGCAGCGCCGCCGATGTCGTTGTTGAAGTAGACGAAGACGTCGAGTCCCCGCTCCATGAAGCCCTTGATGCGCTGAGCGTCCTTTTCCAGCTGCTCGCGGCTGTAGTAGCCGTTGTAGCTTCCCTCCATGCCGTGCCTTCTTATGTACACGAAGTCGGCGGTGGCCGGGAGCCTGTCGAGGAAGGGGGGGTGGTCAGCCAGGCAGAGCGAGACGTTGCGGCCTTTGCACAGCTCGACCACTTCGTCGCTTAGCCAGCTCTCGTTTCTGAACTCAAGGGTGTTTCTCTTGTGGTAAGGGGCGATCAGGTCCAGGAAGCTCTCCAGCCTGGGGAGGTCGACCTTGAACTGCGGCGGGAACTGCCAAAGGACCGCCTGCAGCTTCTCCTGCAGTTCATGCGCCGGGGCGAAGAATCTGGAAAGCGCGCCCTCCACGTCGACGAGCCTCTTGATGTGCGTGATGTACCGGCTCCCCTTTATGGCGAAGGAGAACCCTTCCGGGCTTTGCTCGTACCACTGCTTGAAGGTGTCGGCGGCAGGGATGCGGTAGAAGGTGACGTTCAGTTCCACCGTCGCGAAAACGGAGCGGTAGTGGCTGAACCAACCCTTTTGGGACATCTCCTCGGGGTAGAAGTTGCCGCGCCAATGCCTGTAACTGAAACCGCTGCACCCCAGATACAGCTTTGCCATGGTCCCTCCCCGGCGCTACCAGGAGCGCTCCCAGCGGAGCCCGAGCCAATCCGGGCCGATCACCGGCGCGATATGGGTGGCGTTTTCCGGCGTCACGAACAGCTTGCCGATCCCGTAGGAGAGCGCCGCGGAGGCGATGACGTCGCGCCAGTGGTGGTCCCTGTTCTGGACCCGGTTGTTCATCACGAAGCCGGTGGCAAGCCAGGCGGGCACTCCGTACTTCCAGCCGTAACGCTCGCTGTAAAAGGAGGCTCCGGAGCCCGCAAAGGAGACATGCCCCGACGGGAAGCCGTACTCGTTGCCGGTCGGGCGAAGCCCCCAGCCGGTCTCGTTGAATCCCACCCTCGCGATGGAGGTGACCAGCTGGTTGACTATCACGTTGCGAAACAATTGCTTTTGCCCCTCGACGTCGTCCTTGAAAAAGGCGACGGCAAAGGCTGAAACGGGGATGGCTGACATTACCGCGTGCCCGGCTATGGCCGATGAACCGCATAGCGCCGCGGGGGGCTTGCATAAGGCGAATACCAGGGCGAAGAAGAGCATGCAGTTGGCTGACTTCGACATGCGCGGCCTCCTTTTGGGTCGGCTCTATGTCAGGCTCTCCGGAGAGGGAAACCCTCTCCAGCGAGAGACGTGTCACCAAGAAGAAACGTTGGATGACTCAAACGGTGCTAGTATACCCTAACGCTGCTGGCGGGCTAGATATCGGGCGAGTTTTATTGGCAGGTTAGTGGCGTGCTTGGGGGGATAGTCGGACTGTTGCGTTTACCTGAAAGAAAAAAGGCGGGGCCTGTGGGCCCCGCCTTCGGTTTCATCATTTCGACTTCCGAATGCTACATCGCGTGGCACTTCTCGCAGTCGCCCGCGGAGGAGAAGGCGTCCTGGCCGTTGTGGCAGGCGCCGCAGGACTTCCCTTTCTCCATGTCGCCCATGGTGAAGTGCTTCACGCCGGCCTTGTAAGGGAATACCTTGGTGTGGCAGTCGGCGCACTTGTACGCCTCGAGGTGGAAGTCGTGGCTGAACTTCACCTCGCCCCCTTCGTTCTTGAAGATGATGTTGCCCGGCTTGTACCCTTTGTGGCACTTGTTGCAATCACCCGCTGCGGAGAAGGCTTCCTTGCCGTTGTGGCAGGCGCCGCAGGACTTCCCTTTCTCCATCTCTGCCATGGTCGCATGCTTCACGCCTGCCTGGAACGGGAAGAGCCTGGTGTGGCAATCCTTGCAGGAGTAGGCCTCGGTGTGGAACGCGTGGCTGAAAACGGCGTTGGTGACCCCTTTGGACTTGAAGCTGATCTCGCGCGGCTTCATCCCTTTGTGGCAGTTGCCGCAGTTGCCGGCGACGGTGAACGCCTTCTTGCCGTTGTGGCAGGCGCCGCAGGTCTTCCCTTTTTCCATCTGCGCCATGGTGACGCGGCCGGTCTTGCCGGTGATCACGGTGGCGTTGTGGCAGGATCTGCACTGGCCGTTCAACTTGCTTATGTGGGTGGTGTGGCTGAATACGGTCTGGCCCGCGCCTTTTACCTTGTACTCTATGTTGCGCGGCTTGCCTTTGTGACATTTGACGCAGCTCTTCTCATCGGCTACGCTGAAAGCCTTGACGCCTGTGTGGCAGGCGCCGCAGGACTTGGTCTTCTCCATCTCTGCCATGGTGTAATGACGCTTCGTCTTCAGATTGAAGATAGCGTTGTGACAGATCCTGCAATTGTTGCTATATTTCTTCAAGTGTACTTGGTGGCTGAAGACCACGGGCTCGGCGTTCTTAAGAGGGAAGTTGACGTCTTTTGTCTCAATCGCCAAAAGTGCTACCGGCGATGCACAGACGATCAGAAGCGTAAGGATGGCGAGGCGAAACTGCATGGTACACTCCTTCTAGCTGGGTATTTGTTGTGCCGACCTAGGCATAAGCCGGGATAATATACACATCGTAAACGCCGGCGTCAATTCAAAAACATTGATTCTATTTTATGTTTAACCTGTTGCTGAGAGTTGTCCTAGGGGGGTCCATGAAAACTGCTTCGCTGTCTGTCTTGATGCTTTCTCTCCTGTTTGTTCCTGCCGCTTACCCCGCTTTTTACCAGTGGACCGACGAAGCCGGCGTAGTCAACATGACCGACGATCCCGACAAGGTCCCCAGGCAGTACCAGGACAAGGCCCGGCGCCTGCAACTGCCGGACCCTCCTCGCGCGCCCGCTGCAACCGCTCCGGCGCCCCAGGCGGCCCCGAGAGCTTCCGCTCGAAAGCGCCCCGCGCCGGGCGGCCATGAGGAGAGCTGGTGGCGCGACCGCTTCAGCGTGCTGAGGGGCGAGTTGAAGGCGCTGCAGGACGCCCGCAAGCAAAAGGAGCAGCAACTGGTGGAGCTGCGTCGCAAGAGGACCATCTTTCAGCGGGCAAGGGACAGGCAGGCTGTGAACGCAATGCAGGCGGAGGTGGCAGCGGACGAGGCGCGGATCGGGGAGGTGATGAACAAGATCGCCGCACTCGAGCTGGCGGCGTCCAGGGCCGGAGTGCCCGCAGAGTGGCTCCGCTAGCTTTCATAGCGGAATTATTAGCGGTTGCGGGCCTAGTTAAGCTGTGCTATAAAAAAATGCCGCTTTTTGAAGGGAGACCACGGATAACATGAACCAAATTGACCACATAATAGACAACGCACTGGCCGAGGACATCCACACCGGCGACATCACCACCTTATCGGTCCTGCCCCGGCCGCGCAAGATGCGCGCCCGCCTGGTGGCGAAGGAGTCCATGGTCCTGGCGGGCATCGCCGTCGCCCAGCGCGTCTTCGCAAGGCTCGACGTCACGGTGGGCTTCGAGCCGCTTTTTTGCGACGGACAGCGCCTGCAGAAGGGGGACGTGATCGCCCGCATGGAGGGCAACGCCGCCTCCCTGCTGCAAGGAGAGCGGGTCTCCCTGAACCTGCTGCAGCGCATGTGCGGCATCGCGACCCAGACCGCCGCCTACGTGCAGGAACTGGAGGGGACCGGCGCCCGCGTCGTGGATACCAGGAAGACCACGCCCGGTCTCCGGGTGCTGGAGAAGTACGCGGTCAGGGTGGGCGGCGGCACCAACCATCGCACCGGCCTCTATGACGGCGTGCTGATCAAGGAAAACCATATCGCCGCAGCCGGCGGCATCATCGAGGCCGTGCGCGCTGCCCGGGCCTACATCCCGCACACCCTGAAGATCGAGGTCGAGACGGAGAACCTGTCGGATGTGGCTTTGGCACTTCAGGCGGGGGCCGACATCATCATGCTGGACAACATGGGTCTTGAGGAGATGGCCGAAGCCGTGAAACTGATCGGCAAGCGGGCGCTCGTGGAGGCGTCCGGCGGCGTCAACCTGCAGACCATCAGGGCGATCGCACAGACCGGCGTCGACATCATATCGGTAGGAGCCCTGACCCACTCGGTCATGGCCACCGACATCTCCATGCTCATGGAGGAGATTTGAAAGAATCCGGAGTCGACGGCACAATCCTGGAGCTGTTCCGCTCCGGCGACGGATTGGTCTCCGGAGCGGCGCTCAGCCGGCTTCTGGGCGTATCGCGCACCGCAGTATGGAAACACGTCAAGGCGCTCAGGGCCAACGGGTACCAGATAGAAGCTGTTCCCGCCAAGGGCTACCGGCTGCTCTCCTCCCCCGAAGTGCTTACCAATCTGGACATCGCCGCAGGACTCGCCACCAAAAGGATCGGCTCTTCCGTCGTCTGTCTCAAGGAGACCGAGTCCACCAACGCCGTCGCTTTCAAGATGGCCGAGGAGGGGGCGCGTGAAGGTACCGTGGTCATCGCCGATGCCCAGACGGCCGGGAAGGGGAGGCTTGGGCGTATCTGGCTTTCCCCTGCGGGGGTGAACCTTTACTGCTCGGTGGTGCTGCGCCCTCCCATAGCGCCCGTTGCCGCCTGCCAGCTCACTTTTCTCTCCGTGGTTGCCGTGGCGCGCGCCATAGAAAGCTGCACCGCACTGAAGCCGCTGATCAAGTGGCCCAACGACATCCTCATCAACGGCAAGAAGGTCGCGGGACTCCTGAACGAGATGAATGCGGAGACCGAGAAGGTGAACTTCGTGGTCCTTGGCATCGGGGTGAACCTCAACGTCAGGATGTCCGATCTGGGCGAGGGGCTGCTGCGCCATCCTGCCACCTCGTTGTTGGAGGCGGGGGGCGTCAAGGTGAACCGGGCGGAATTCACCCGGACCCTTTTGAGGGAGCTGGACCGGCTGTACGACAGGTTCCTGCAGGAGGGAGAGGGGCCGGTCCGGGCCGAGTGGCTGGAGCGCTCCGCGATCCGCGGGCGCAGCGTCCGGGTAAGCCAGGGGAACCGCGAGTTCTCCGGCGTGGTGCAGGGGGTCGATTCCTTCGGGGCGCTCCTCGTGCAGCTTGTCGACGGTACTGTGGAGACGGTGCTCTCGGGGGACGTCTCGCTCATCTAAGAGAGAGACGCTCACGCAAAGGCGCAAAGAACTTCTTGAAATCAGACGCTTTTAGCGTCTCAGTCGCAATCGGCACCGTGTTCTTTCAGGTTTCAGTTTTTAGATTTACTTTGCGTCTTTGCGGCTTTGCGTGACGGCTTTGCGCGAGATGCAGTCGGAGGTTTCGTTTTGCTTTTGGTGATTGATGTAGGCAACAGCAACATCGTGCTCGGTATCTACGACCAGGACCGCCTTGTGAGGGACTGGCGGGTCTCCACCGACAAGTCGAAGACCATCGACGAGTACGGCATCCTGTTCCACGACCTGTTCCGCCTGGCGGATATCGTCTTCTCCGACATAAAGGACATCATCGTATCGTCGGTGGTGCCGACGCTGACCGGGGTGCTGGAGAAGCTCGCGCGCCAGTATTTCAAGATCACCCCGTACGTGGTCGGACCGGGGATCAAGACCGGCATGCCGATCCATTACGACAACCCCAAGGAGGTCGGGGCCGACCGGATCGTCAACGCCATCGCCGGGTTCGAGAAGTACCGCTCGGCGCTCATCATCGTGGATTTCGGCACCGCGACCACCTTCGACTACGTGAACAAGAAAGGGGAGTACTGCGGCGGGGCCATCGCCCCAGGCCTTGCCATCTCCATGGAGGCGCTGTTCCAGAAGGCGAGCAAGCTCCCCAGGGTGGACATTGCGCGCCCGCCGAGCATCATCGCCAAGAACACCGTCAACTCGATGCAGGCGGGGATCTTCTTCGGATACGTGGGGCTCGTCGACGGGATCGTGCAGCGCATGAAGGCCGAGGGGAAGGAGAACCCCAAGGTGGTCGCCACCGGCGGCCTCGCCTCGCTGATCGCTCCGGAGTCCTCCACCATCGAGGCGGTGGACGAGTTCCTCACCCTCGAAGGGCTTCGCATCATCTATCAGAGAAACAAGTAGCCACGATCCGCCCCCGCAACCAGGGGGGCTATTGGGAGGGGGGTGGGCTGGCCGGTTCGGGTAGGTCGGGTAGTTTGTTGTTAGTTTCGTTTGCTTTGCTCAAGTCAGATCTCGATTAAGAGTAGGTCGTTTTCGATTTTCTATTCTAAGGGAGGGCGCTATGGGAAGGTATGAAACGGCAAAACTGCGGAACCTCGGTATTGTAGCCCACGGCGGTGCGGGCAAGACCTCGCTTGCCGAGGCCATCCTGTTCGACACCGGCATGATCGACCGGCTGGGACGCGTTGACGACGGCAGCTCCACGATGGATTTCGAGCCCGAGGAGATCAAGCGTCGCATCTCCATCACCTCGTCCCTGGACCACTGCGAGTGGAGGGGACATTCCATCCACATAGTGGACACCCCCGGTTACGGCAACTTCATCGCCGATACCCGCGCCTGCATGCGGACGCTCGACTGCGCCGTGGTGATCCTCTCGGCCATTTCCGGCGTCAAGGTCCAGACAGAAGAGGTCTGGCAGTGGGCGAACGAGTTCGAGATCCCGCGCATCGCCTTCGTCAACAAGATGGACCGCGAGAGGGCCAACTTCTTTCGCGCCATAGATGACATGGAGAAGTCGCTCGGCGCGCGCGGGGTTGCGGTTCAGATACCGCTGGGCGCCGAGGACGACCTGGAGGGGGTCATCGACCTGGTGCGGATGAAGGCCTACCGCTACCGGAGGGATCTGTCCGGCAAGTTCGCCGAAGAGGAGATCCCCGCCGCGTACCTGAACGAGGCGAAGCGTCTGAGAGAGCTGATGGTCGAGACGGTGGCGGAGGCGTACGACGCCCTGACCGAGAAGTTTCTCGAAGCCGGGGAGCTTACCGAGGAGGAGATCCTGGACGGCTTGAGGGTCGGGACGCTAAGGAGTACCTTCACCGCGGTGTTCTGCGGCTCGGCCACCATGAACATCGGGGTGGCGCAGCTCATGGACGCGATCTGCGACTACCTGCCGTCCCCCCTGGACCGCACCAAGGCGGCGGGGATCGACCCCAAGACGGAGCAGGTCATCGAACGGGCCCCTTCGGAGAGCGAGCCGTTCTCGGCACTGGTCTTCAAGACCACCTCCGATCCGTACACCGGAAAGATCACCATCTTCAGGGTCTATTCCGGGGTGCTCAACTCCGATTCCGTCATCTACAACTCCTCCAAAGACGTGCAGGAGCGGATCGGCCAGATCTACGAGCTCGAGGGGAAAAAACAGCACCCGATCAAGCAGGCCGTGGCGGGCGACATCGTTGCGGTTTCCAAGCTCAAGGACACCGTGACCGGCGACACCCTTTGCGACGAGGCGAAGCCCATCCTCTACGAGCCGGCGCAGCCGCTGCACCCCGTGATCTCGTACGCCATCGAGCCAAAGACCAAGAACGACGAGGACAAGATCCACTCGGCGCTGCACAGGATGATCGAGGAGGACCCGACCATCGAGTCGCACCGAGACCCGCAGACCAGGGAGTTCATCATCTCGGGGATGGGGCAGGTGCACCTCGAGGTGATCGTCGAGAAGATGAAGCGAAAGTTCGGCGTGGACGTGTTGCTGAAGACCCCGAAGGTCCCCTACCTGGAGACCATCCGCGGCTCCGCCAAGGTGCAGGGTAAGTACAAGAAGCAGTCCGGCGGCCGCGGGCAGTACGGCGACTGCTGGATCGAACTCTCGCCGCTGCCGCGCGGAGAGGGTTACCTGTTCGAGGACAAGATAGTGGGCGGGGTCATCCCGCGCCAGTACATCCCTGCGGTGGACAAGGGGATCCAGGAAGCGGCCAGGGAGGGGTTCCTGGCCGGCAACCCCGTCGTCGATTTCAAGGTCGCCCTGCTGGACGGCTCCTTCCACACGGTGGACTCCTCTGAAATGGCCTTCAAGGTGGCCGGCTCCCTGGCGTTCAAGAAGGCGATGGAACAGTGCAAGCCGGTGCTTTTGGAGCCGATCGTCAACATGAAGATAACTGTGCCGGACGAGAACATGGGCGACGTGATCGGGGACCTCAACTCGCGGCGCGGCAAGGTGGTGGGGGTCGAGCCCAAGGCGAACTCCCAGATCATCCGGAGCGTGGTCCCTATGTCGGAGGTGCTCACCTATTCCAACGATCTCCGCTCCATGACCAGCGACCGCGGCATGTTCACCTCCGAGTTCTCACATTACGAAGAGGTCCCAAGCCACCTGGCCCAGAAGATCATCAACGAGTCCCTGGATCAAAAGGGCAACAACAACCATAAAGGCGCATAGCAAAGAGCGCTGCGTCGCATCTGCCTGGCCGCGGGTTGCCGCGGCCGGGTCTTTTACATTTCCATACGCAATGAGGGAGGACGAGTTAGATGCCGAACCAATTTTCGCCGGATGCAGATGATAACAGTTCAGAAAAGAAACGTTCGCAACAGCGACTCCTCCTGCTTCTCCTGCTGCTCATAGCCCTTTTCGCCTATCTCTATTTCTTCACCGGGCTGATCAAGCCGCGTACCGAGACGGCTCAAGCGCCGGCACCCACGCCGGCCGAGCAGCCTGCGCCTGAAGTGATGAAACAGCCGCTGCCGCCGAGACCGGAAGGGGAGGCCGCTGCGCCGGCGCAACCCGCCGCGCCCGGGGCTGCTGCCCCGGCTGCCACTGGACAGGCTGAACCGACGCCCGCCCGGAGTGCGGCTCCGGCCGGCAAGCCCGCAGCAGGCGCGGCCCCTGCCGCCAAAACCGCGCCCCCCGGGCAACCGGCCCCGGCTGTGCAGGCGAAAAACGGAAAGCCCGCTGCCCCTGCTGCCCCCCCTGCAAAGGAAAAAGCAGCCAAGCCCGCGCCCCCCGTTAAGGAAGCAAGGCCCGCCACCGCGGCGAAGGGCGCCAAGCCCGCCACCGCGGCGAAGGAAGCGAAGACCGCCGCCGCTGCCAGGGAGAAGAAGCCCGCGGCCGCAAGGGCCGAGAACCGCGTCGCCCCGAAGGCCGCCAGGGCCCAGGCGAAACCCGCAGCGGGCGCTTATGCGCTCGAGATCAACGGCGACCTGGCAGAGAGCGAGGTGGGACCCGTCACCGCGAAGCTGAAGAAGGCAGGCATCTCCAACGTCGTTACCAGCAAGGCGCAAAAGGGGGAGCCGATGCACCGCCTGTTCCTCGCCGACTTCGGTGACCGGAACGAGGCGGTCGAAGAGCTGGAAAGGTTGAAACAGGTGGCACCCAACGCCTTCATGCTGAAGGAAAACGGCAGATATGCCGTCTACGCCGGATCTTTCCTGCGTCAGGGGAAGGCCGCCGTCGAGCAGGACCGCCTCTACGACAAGGGGGTGCGGCTCATGCTGAAGGAGGCGACCATCCCCGTCGCCGTCTTGAAGCTGCGCGCAGGGAGCTTCGCCGACCAGGCGAGCGCCGAGAAGGCAGCCGGCAACCTGAAGAAGTCCGGGGTTGCGGCGAAGGTCGTCAAGGTGGGGAAGTAGTGTGCAGTGTCAGATAAGGTAACCTTCAAGATCTCATCCGCGGCCGCCCCGTACGTGGGGGGCGACAAGCCGCTGCAGGACAGGCTGAAGGCCGCAGCCGGCAAGGTGGAGCTGCCGCCCGGCGATTTCGTGCTGCTCATCTACTACCTGTGCCACGACCCTGATCCTCAAGTGAAACGGAGCGCGGTAACGACGCTGCGCGGCCTTGGTGCCCCCATGCTGACGGAGATCCTGTCGGATGGACAGCTGCACCCGCGTATACTCGACGCGCTGGTGCAACTGCACGGGAAAAATCCGCAGCTCGCCTCCCTGTTCGCCAGCCACCCGATGCTGACTACCAAGGCCGCAGCCCAGCTCGCCGCACAGGGGGGGAGCCCGACCCCCGTGGAGCCCCCGCCGGCACCGACCGCGTGCGGGGCGGGAGCGGGAGCGTCTTCAGATACGGAACCCGCCCAAGGACCCGGCGAGGACGAACCGCTTGACGAGGAGGAGTACCAGTCCAAGTACCAGATGGCCCAGGCAATGGGGGTAAGCGACAAGATCAAGATGGCGCTTACCGGCGACAAGGAGTGGCGCAGCATCCTGATCAAGGACAGCAACAAGCTCGTTTCCGGTGCGACGATAAAGAACCCCCGCATCACCGAAGCGGAGGTGCTTGCCATCGCCAAGTCCGCCGTGCAAAACGACGAGATCATGCGGGTCATCTGCGCCAACAAGGAATGGATCAAGAACGCGCAGATAAGAAAGGCGCTGGTGGAGAACCACAAGACGCCTCTTCCTCACGCCCTGCGTTTCGTGGCAACGCTCTCCGAGAAGGACCTCTCCACGCTGGCGAAGAGCAAGAACGTCTCCTCGGTCATCGCCTCACAGGCCCGCAGGATCCTGATGAGCAAGAAAGACAGCAGATAATTAGGGGGAATATCGATGGCTCTGGTCAACCAGGCAAAACGTGAAATAAACGCCAAGATAGTGTTCTTCGGCCCGGGCCTAGCCGGCAAGGGGACCAGCCTGAGGCACATCTTCAACAAGCTGAAGCCGGAGTTCCGTGGCGTCCTGAAGGTGATGAACGTCCAGGATGCGCGGATGCTGTTCTTCGATTTCACTCCGCCAGGCGACGGCAACGTGGACGGCTTCAAGGTCCGCTTCCATCTCTACACCGTTTCCGGCAGCAACGTCGATCCGGCGGCCTGGAAGATGGTGCTAAAGGGGGTGGACGGGGTGGTCTTCGTGGCCGACTCGGCGCCGCAAAAGCTGGATGAAAACCGCGCAGCCATGGAGAACCTTCAGGCTTTCCTCAAAGGGTACGGACAGAGCCTTGCGACGGTCCCGTCAGTGTTCCAGCTGAACAAGAGCGATCTCGCCGACAAAGCGGCGCCGGCCGAACTGGAGCGGGTGCTGAATCCGGCCGGTCTTCCCAGCTTCGCCGCCAGCAGCAAGAGCGGGGAAGGTGTGCTCCAGCCCCTGATGGCACTGGTGAAGACGGTGCTTTCCGGCCTGCGCAGCAAGGGGGCCGAGGGGATTTCCAGCAGCGAGGGATTGCAGCGCCTGGTGGAGGCCCCCCCTGCTCCTTTTTCAGCCCAACCTGCGACCAAGCCCCAGGCAACGCACGCGGCGCCTTCAGCTTCGACCGCCGAGCCCTTGGCAAAGCCTTCGCGGGCAGTTGCCGCGACTGCGGCGACACCGGAAGAGCCGCTCACGCTCGAACTTGCCGGAGCACCGCGCGCTGCCGATGGGGATGCCATCTGCGTGCCGCTCACCATCCGCAGCGGAGCACGTACCAAGTCGGTGGTGCTGACCCTGTCGCTTTCAGTGGAAGAGGGGTAGCCGTTGGGACCGGAACTGGACCTGCATCTGCTGGTGCGTCTGCTGCTCGCCTCGCTGCTTGGGGGGTTGATCGGTTTCGAACGTGAAATACACGGCAGGCCGGCGGGTTTCAGGACCCACCTGCTGGTGTCGCTTGGCTCCTGCCTTTTTTGCATCACCTCCATCGAGATCTACCGCAGTTTCGGCAACTTTTCCGGCACTGTCCCGGTGGGGGTCGATCCGGGGCGCATCGCGGCGCAGGTGGTTACCGGCATCGGTTTTCTGGGCGCGGGCGCAATCATCAGGGAGCGGGCCTCCATACGCGGCCTCACCACCGCCGCCTGCCTCTGGGTTGCCGCAGCGCTCGGCATCGCCTGCGGGATAGGGCTTTTCTACCTCGCCATCTTCGTGACCATAGTGGCCCTCATCAACCTGCTGTTATTGAAGCAGATCGAAAAGAGGCTGTACCGGGACACCTACGTCATGGTCAAGATATGGGGAGAAGACCGCAACGATTTCGTATCGCGTGTCTACGTGGTGCTGGCTGCATGCGGCATAGACCGTGTGGAGGCGAGGCTCGAGCGTGACATGGAAAGGGGCGTCATGTTCATCGAGTTCCAGGTGAAACGGGCCAAGCAGGTCACCTCTGCCGAGCTTCTCGCCAGGCTCAGCGAACTGGAAGGCGTCAAGAGGGTAGGGGTTGAGTGACCGCAGGGGCGTGCCCCGGGCGGTTTAATTTCAAGGCAACGGAAAAGGAGAGGACGGCATGGCGGAACTAAAAGGCAGCAAGACGGAGAAGAACCTGCAGGAGGCTTTCGCAGGCGAGTCCCAGGCCCGCAACAAGTACACCTACTACGCCTCGGTAGCCAAGAAGGAGGGTTACGAGCAGGTTGCCGCGCTGTTTCTGGAGACGGCCGAAAACGAGAGGGAGCATGCCAAGCTGCACCTGAAGGCGCTGGGCGGGATAGGAGACACCATCACCAACCTGAAGGCCGCCGCCGCAGGGGAGTACGCGGAATGGGTCGACATGTACCCCCGCATGGCGAAGGAGGCGAGGGAGGAGGGATTCACCGCCATCGCCGCCCTGTTCGAGGGTGTTGCCAAGATAGAGAAGGAGCACCAGGAGCGTTACAAGGCGCTGCTCGCCTCGGTAGAGGAGGGGACCGTTTTCCGGTCGGAGGAGCCGGTCGACTGGAAATGCCGTAACTGCGGCCACATCCACGCAGGTAGCGCGGCTCCGGAGCTCTGCCCGGTCTGTCACCACCCCCGTGGGTACTTCGAGCGTAGCGCCGAGAACTACTAGCATCCGCGAGGGGGGCGCATCCCCCCCTCGCCGCCTCTTCCCCACCGCACACTCCCTCCCCGCACTGTCCCAGATGGCAAAATCCCTTGTATACGGAACGTCTTGCATGCTATGATGCCGTGGTTTCTCATTAGCAAAGGAGGCAAGCATGGCAATCATCACAATATCCAGGGAGATGGGTACCGGCGCCTACGCCATTGCCAAGGAGTTGGCAAAAAAGCTCAAATATACCCTCGTCGACCGCGTGAAGATAGAGGAGCTGGCACCTGCCTACGGCCTTACCCCCGAGATCCTCGAGAGGGTAGACGAAAAGCCCCCATCCTACCGGACCGCCGAGGACCGTCTGCAGGCGGCGCATCTTGCTACCATGGAGCTGATCCTTCTGGACAGCGCCAAGAAGGGGAACGTCATTCTCTACGGCAGGGGGGCGCAGGACCTGATCAAGGGGCTCAAGAACGTGCTCAAGGTACGCTTCATAGCACCTTTCGAAGACCGGGTGGAGAAGTTCGCCGAGCGGGAGTGGATCGATCCGGATCTGGCTCGCGAGCTGATCAGAAAGAGCGACCACCAGCTGGGGGGGTTCATCCATTTCTACTTCGACAGGAACTGGAGCGACCCGCTGGCCTACGACCTCATCTTCAACACCAAGAAGTTCAGCCACACCGCGATGATAGAGTGCATCGTCGCTGCGGCCAAGGATCCTCGCCTGAAGGTGGAAGAGGAAGAGTCCCTGGCTCTTCTTGATGACTGCATACTCGCGAAGCGGGTCGAGGCGGAACTTCTGAAGTCATCCCTGGAGCGGGCAGTGAGCTTCCGCATCCTGGTGAAGGACGGGGTGGTTTCGCTTTCCGGGCATGTAAAGTCGGAAGGTGAGATCGAGGAGGCGGTGAGGATTGCGGGGTCGGTCCCCGGGGCGGTCGACGTGGAGAGCGATCTGGACGTGCTCAGCTACAAGCCGGTCAAGGATTAAACTGCAGGGGCCAGGGACCGGAACCGGGAACCCAGGCCTATTAGAACGAAGGGGCCGGTGTCAGGCGCAGGGGGACAGCATTCTTGCCGCCCCCCGGCCCCCGGCCCTTTTTTTCTTTCTATCTCCGATCCCTCACCCGCTTGAGATTCTCCACGCAACTGTACGGCACGGACATGGTGCCCCTTCCGGTACCCATGCTGATCCCCTCCTCGATGCCGTGATAATCTGAACCTCCGGTCCAGATCATCCCTTTTTTCTCGGCATAGCCTCGCAGGAAGGCACTCTCTATCTCGCCGCAGACGTTGTTGAAGACCTCAAGCCCGCTAAGCCCCATCTCGGCGAGCTGGTCGATGATCCTCGCCAGGGTCTCGCGGTCGTTGGTGATGGTGGTCGGATGGGCCAGCACCGCCACTCCTCCCAGCCTCTTTACCGTCGCCAGCGCCTCGTCAATCGGGAAGTAGCGCTTGGGGACGTCGCAGGGGAGCAGGTAACGGACGAAGGCGTCCTGCATGTCGTGGGCGTACCCCTTGGCCATCAGCACCTGCGCGATGTGGGGGCGTCCAAGCGCTCCCCCCGCCAGCGCCGCAGCCTCGCCGCTGGAGATGGTGTTCTTCCCTTCGCTGGTGAGCTTCTCGTTGATCCTGCCGACGATCGCCTCTCCCCTTGTTTCCCTCTTCTCCCTGAAATCCCTGAGCATGTCGAGCAGTAGCGGGTCGTGGTGGTCAAGCAGGTAACCAAGGAGGTGCACATCGCGATAGGAGCCGAAGGCGACGGAGAATTCCAGCGCCGGCAACACCTCCAGGCCGCAGGCAGCACCGGCGGCAAGGGCCTCGTCGATGCCGTCGACCGTATCGTGATCGGCCAGTGCGATCGCCTTCAGGCCGATATCCTTTGCCATCTTGACAAGTTCGGCGGGGGTCCGCACGCCGTCCGAGTAGTTGGAGTGAAGATGCAGGTCAACCAGGTTTTTCATTATTTATCTCTCCAGATTAGATCAGTAGGCCATTATAGGAGTTTTCCTCATTTGTGCAACCGCTAAAAGCCCGCAGTTATCGGTTGCCATGGACATTGGCATCTTGTATAAGGAAGCATTACTTTTATCGCTGTAATCATGGGGTGTTCGTGGCAAAAAACAAAGGCATGGCAGGCGCCGTATTCGCTCTGTCGACATTCATAATCGGCGGAGTCCTGACCTTTTCCGGGCTCGGTCTGATCGCTTTCATGAAAAACAAGGACCTCCTGGGGCTCGGGGAGGGGCGCAGCATAGGTATCCTCTTCGTCTGCGTCGGGCTCCTCGCCTCGATCCTCGGGGTCCTGGTCATGCGCATGGTAAGAAACAGGCTCTAGCGTGAAGGACGACCAGATTTACCAGGCGATGGGGATACTGGCCGATGCGGTCAGGGGGTGGGTGACACCTGCGGTCACCATAGTGGCTACCCAGGACCGCGACCCGTTCAAGGTGCTGGTCTCCTGCATACTGTCGCTAAGGACCCGCGATCAGACCACTGCCGAGGCCTCAGCCCGTCTCTTCGGGCTCGCCGCCACCCCTGAAGGGATGGCACGGCTTGACCTCTCCCGGATAGAGGAGGCCATTTACCCGGTTGGTTTCTACCGGGTGAAGGCCAAGCAGATCCTCGAGATATCGCGAGAGCTGTCGCAGCGGCACGCAGGCCGGGTTCCGGATGAACTCGAAGATCTCCTGAAATTCAAGGGGGTGGGGAGGAAAACGGCCAACCTGGTGCTCACCCTTGGCTACGGCAAGCCCGGGATCTGCGTCGACATCCATGTGCACCGGATCTGCAACAGGTGGGGCTACGTGGCGACGCGCACCCCGGAGCAGACCGAGGCGGTCCTCAGGCAAAAGCTGCCGCCTGAATTCTGGATTATCATTAACGACCTGCTGGTCACCTTCGGTCAGAATCAATGCACCCCGGTCTCGCCGCGCTGCTCCAACTGCCCGCTATTGCAGCTTTGCGACCGGGTGGGTGTTTTGAAACATCGCTGAAGAAGCGAGGTTGCAGAGCGTAGCACTTTAAGTATAATGAGAACCTGTCTCGCACGATGGACTGTTATCCGCTGGTGCCGCGCATCAGCCAATTTGGGGGGTTACTATGCTGAAGAAAATAGGTTTTGTGGGATTGGGGACCGTAGGCGTGCACATGGCAGCCAACCTGGCCAAGTCCGATTATCAGCTGACGGTGTTTGACGAGGATGCCCAGGCGGTTGCGGAGCTGGCGAAACTCGGGGTCAAGGTAGGCGACACCCCCATGGCTACGGCAAAAGGGCAGGACCTGGTCATCGTCATCGTTCCCGAGAGCGACGCGCTGGTCTTCGGGAAGGGGGGGGTGCTGGAAGGGATCGACCCCGGCACCATCCTGGTTGACATGGGCACGCACTGCCTGGAGACCATCGAGCGGATGGCGCAGGAAGCGGTGAAACGCCGCGTCATGTTCCTCGAGGCACCGGTGTGGGGGAGCAAGGAACACGCGGCAAACGGGCTGCTCACCATCCTCGCCGGCGGGGACGAGGCCCTTCTCGGGCGCTGCCGTGAGCCCTTCTCCTACTTCGGGCTCAACATCATCCACATCGGCAAGATCGGGGACGCCACTCGGATGAAGCTGATCGTCAACCTGCTGCAGGCAGAGATGATGCAGTCGCTCTCCGAGGGGCTGGTATTCGGCGAGAAGATGGGGTTCAAACCGGACAAGATCCTCGAAGTGCTGGATTCCGGCGGCGTCGCCTCCCCGCTTTTCCACTCCAAGGGGCGCTCCATCGCACGCGGCGACTTCAGCCGCAACCTGGCTCTCAAGTACGTGCACTTACAGATGCTCAGGGTGCTCGAGACGGCAGACAAGCTTGGCATAGAGCTTCCCGCGGCCCAGACCGTATCCGGCGTCTTTGCGCAGGCAGTGACCGACGGCAGGGGAGAAGAGGATTTCTCCGCGATCGTGAAGCAGCTGAGGAAGTAGCCGGACTGCCGAGGCAGGTAAGAGGCTGTCTTCAATAAGAGCGTTTTTGAAAGGGGTACCCGGAAAAGGTGCCCCTTTTTTAGTTATCCCCGATCGGCACCCGACCACAAAGAGCCCCTTCACCCCCGCCTCTTGCGTAGGGCATGGGAGAAAAGCAATCGTCGCTACAGGGTCTATACAGAGAGCAGCATGTCCGTGCTGCGCCGTAAAGATCATTAGAATAATTTGGCTGTACAAAAAACTTGAGGATCGGGTAAAAATAGATGTCTACATTTTGAAGCACGGAAACAAGCACCTTCCGCATTGAATTAGCACCTTGAAATCTCGGCATCTTCTGGCCATAAAATTTCCAAACATTGTCTATTTCCCGAAACCAACAACTGTATTAGCGGAAAAAATTTCGCTACTTCAGAAGTAGAAGGAGAATTATGGGGAACACAAGAAACAAAAAGTTATTGATGCTGGTCCTTGGTCTGGCGATCATGGCCGGCAGTTGTTACGGGATCTACGCCTGGAACTCTCAATCAGATGAAGGAAAACAGATCAGCTACACCGCTTTCATGGAGAAGGTGAATGCCGGCGGCATAGTCAAAGTAAGGATCGCAGGCGACAACATCACAGCTGACAGCAAGTCCGGCGAGAAGTTCCAGCTCTTCCTCCCTGCCGGCGCAGAGCTGGCCGATACCCTCATTGCCAAGAAGATCGATTTCTCCTCCAACCCCCCTGCGTCGCAGCCCAAATGGTTCGAGATAAGCATCATCCTGGTCGTGGCGATCTTCCTGTTCATGGTGCTCAGGAAGTACTCCGGGGTCGGGCGGAGCAAGGCGAGGGTCGTCGACTGCTGCGACTCGGAGACCCGCTTCGGGGACGTCGCGGGCGCGGACGAGGCGAAGGCGGAACTGCTGGACACCGTGGCGTTCCTGAAGGACCCGCAGAAGTTCTCGGTACTGGGGGGCAAGATGCCCACCGGCGTGCTCCTGGTAGGCCCCCCGGGCACCGGGAAAACGCTGATCGCCAGGGCTGTCGCCGGCGAAGCCGGAGTGCCGTTCTTCTCCATCTCCGGCTCGGAGTTCGTCGAGATGTACGTCGGCGTCGGCGCCTCCCGGGTGAGGGACCTTTTCGCTCAGGCAAAAAAGGCCGCTCCCTGCATCGTCTTCATAGACGAGATCGATGCGGTGGGGCGCAAACGCGATGCCGCTACGGGCGGCGGCGCCTCCGATGAAAGGGACCAGACCCTCAACCAGCTGCTGGTGGAAATGGACGGCTTCTCGGTCAACTCCGGGGTCGTCGTGCTCGCCGCCACCAACCGTCCGGAGATCCTCGACCCGGCGCTGCTCCGCTCCGGGCGCTTCGACCGCGAGGTCGTGGTCGGCTCCCCGGACATCAGGGGGCGCGAGGCGATCCTGAAGGTCCACGCCAAGAAGGTGCCGCTTTGCCCCGAAGTCGACCTGATGGTCATTGCGCGCGGCACCCCCGGTTTCTCCGGCGCCGACCTCGCCAACGTGGTGAACGAAGCCGCCATCCTGGCCGCGAGATCCAACAAGGGGTACGTGGAGATGGTCGATTTCGACTCCGCCAAGGACAAGGTGATGATGGGGGCCGAGAAGAAGTCGATGGTGCTCTCGGACAGGGCAAAACTCTCCACCGCGTATCACGAGGCAGGGCACGTGTTGGTGGCGAAGCTGGTCCCGGGGTGCGACCCGGTGCACAAGGTCTCCATCATCCCCAGGGGAAGGGCGCTGGGCGTCACCGTGCAGATCCCCGAGGAAGACATCTACTGCTACACGAAGGAGATGCTGATGGGGCACCTCAAGGTGCTGATGGGGGGGCGCGCCGCGGAGGAGATCGTCTTCCACACCACGACCACCGGGGCAGGCAACGACCTTGCCCGCGCCACCGATACCGCCCGCAAGATGGTCTGCGAGTGGGGGATGTCCAGGGCCTTTGGTCCCGTCGCCTTCGGCAACCACGAAAGCACAGACCCCAATGGCGGATCACAGAAGGGTTTCAGCGACACCACCGCGCTGGAGATCGACACCGAGATCCGGTCCATCGTGACCACTTGCTACACCGATGTACGCACCCTGTTGGAAGAAAACATGGATGCCCTCGAGCGGCTGACCGCTGAACTGGTCGCCAGGGAGACCCTGGACGCCGCCGAGATCGACGACGTCCTCGGTTTTGTTTCGGAAGAGCAGGAAGTGGAACTCACCGCTTCCGCAGCCTAGGTCCTGCCCAGCCGCCCGGCGGCAGCTCCGCTCAACATCCCCGCTGCCACCTTTCTCCAGCTGAACAGGGAAGGGTGGCAGCGGGAACCCTGCCTCGTCTCCCGCATCTAAAGCTTGCCGGGGTCATGGTTAAATGCTATTTAGTAGTCGGGCCGCGCCCGTATGAACCATAGGAGCAACCGATGACCAAAAACGACATATTCCGCAGGCTGCGCTACGCGATGGACCTCAACAACCAGACGGTAGTCGAGATATTCAGGCTCTCCGGACTCAAGATCGGACAGTCGGACATCACCGCCCTCGTCAAGAAAGAAGATGAGGAGGGGTATGAGGAGTGCAGCGACCTGGTGCTGGGGGCTTTTCTGGACGGGCTGATAGCCCTGAAGAGGGGAAAGAGGGAAGGGGAGCCTGAACAGGCGAAGCAGGCCGCAGAGCTCACCAACAACGACATCCTGAAGAAGATCAGGATCGCCCTGGCCCTCAAAGAGGACGAGATGCTAGCCGTTTTCAGGCTGGCGAACTTCCCGGTCTCCAAGTCCGAGCTGAGCGCGGTTTTCCGCGCGCACGGGCACGAAAACTACAAGGCGTGCGGCGACCAGATGCTGCGCAATTTCCTGAAGGGACTCACCGTGAAATACCGCGATGGGGCGCAGAAATGACCGATGGGCAAAACGATCAGCAGGATGAGCTGCCGAGCGTTGCCGCGGCCGGTGCTGCTGCAGAAACTGCGGAAAGGATCGCCGATCCCTCGCCAATAAAAAACAACCTGGCAAGGATCCGCAAACGCCGCTGGATGTTGTGGAGCGTGATCATCATCTACCTCCCCGCCATGTGGACCACTCAAAAGATTACCCGCTCCTTCCACGACTCTCTCCCCGTCTTTTTCCTCTGGTTCCTGATCCTGCTGCTGGCAATGGGGTTCTCCGCCCTGGCGAAGTGTCCGCGTTGCGGCAATTACTTCCACCTGAACGGCATCACCCTGCTTTACCTGCGTAAATGCCTGCACTGCCAGCTTCATCTCAATGCCGACCGGGTGAAGGCGAAGGACGTGGATACGGACGTCGCTTCCTGAACGGGGAGCCGCTGTTGCCCGTCAAGGGGGCGCAACGCCTCCCGGCGCGGGTTCGGTCTGCGCCGTTTGCGATTGCTGCGTCCTTTTAGCTTCCTGCACCGCTGACAGCGCCTGCTCCAGCGCGTAACTCAAGCTCTCCCCGTCCACCTGCGCCTTTCGCATGAAAAGAGCCATAGTCTCCACCCCCTTGGGGTTGGGGAACCTGCTCAAGTGATCCCTTATCCTGGTTATGTCGGACTCGAATTCCCGGAGCGCTCGCTTCACCAGAGTGCTCCCCCGCGACACCGGCTCGAACGCTTCACCCAGCTCCAAAGGCCTCGTCCCCGCCGTTTCGGACAGACGCGGGAACTGGCACTCCGTCGCAGACTTTTCCGGTTCCACCAGGTAGGTGTCCCCCCGGTAGTGCATCCCGTCCGCGTGGCGCACCAGCCGCCCCCCGACCGTCGTCATCCGTCCTACCAGATCTGAGAACGCCCTGTAGGCCTGCTTCAAGTCCCTTTCGTGCGCGACCGCAAGCTCGTCCATCGCCTCCCGGGTTTCCCTGGCCTGCAACTGCGCGTATTCCAGATCGCCCTGGACCGCTAGCAGGGAAGCCGTCTTTTCGCTTTGTCCGCTCCGAAACAGCGTACATCCCGCAGTGGAGAGTGTCGCAGCGAGCAAAACCGTCGCCATCGCCAAATGAAGCCGTCCTGGTTGTCTCATGTCGCGCTCCTGTTATTCTTTTGCGAATTGGTTAATGGTACTTAATGTGGAACTTGTGTCAACGCGGCAGCAGAGATGGCAGACTCGCCAGGGGGTTCCTCCACATGAGAGTGCCTTTCTGGTAAATTCATGATACCTGCTCCGACACTCACTGAGTGCTTGGCGCATCCCCATTCAAAATGCAGTAGTGGCAGCTGGAGGTAGATCATGAAAAAGTACCTGTTCGTATTGACGATACTGCTTGCAGCACAAAGCGCCGTTGCCGGCGTGGTCGGCAAAACCGTGGAATACCGCCAGGGGGGTACGGTCCTCGAGGGATACCTCGCCTATGACGACACCATCAAGGGCAGGCGCCCCGGCGTGCTCGTGATACACGAGTGGGGCGGCCTCGGGGCGTACGAAAAGAAGCGCGCGGACCAGCTCGCGAAGCTCGGCTATGTCGCCTTTGCCGCCGACATCTACGGAAAGGGTGTCCGCCCGGCAGGACCGGAGCTCGCGGCGAAGGAGGCGGCGAAATACCGGGGGAGCGACCGGAGCCTGATCAGGGCGCGTGGCGCCGCAGGCCTTGAGAAGCTTGCCGGCTTGCCGCAGGTCGATCCGGAGCGGCTGGCGGTGATTGGCTATTGCTTCGGCGGTACGGCCGCGCTGGAGCTGGCACGAAGCGGCGCCAGGCTGCGCGGGACCGTCAGTTTCCACGGCGGTCTGAGCACCCCGGACGCCTCCGACGCCAAGAACATCCGCGGCAAGGTGCTTGTGCTGCACGGCGCTGACGACCCCCACGTGAAGCAGCCCGAGGTGGAAGCCTTCCAGCAGGAGATGCGCCAGGCAAAGGTCGACTGGCAGATGGTGTATTACGGCGGAGCGGTGCACAGCTTCTCCAACCCCAAGTCCGGTAACGATCCGTCGAAGGGGTCAGCCTATGACGAGAAGGCCGACCGGCGCTCCTGGGAGGCGATGAAGCAGTTTTTCAGGGAAATCTTTGGGGCAGGTTGAGGTTGAGGTTGAGGTTGAGATAGATAAAGATAGAGATAGAGATAAGGCAGAACGTTTATCCCGCACCGGCATGAGATCATGCACCAGCCGCTGCTTTAGCGCTCCCTTCGCCCGCGGGTGGGGGAGCGCTCGCATGCTCAGCGCCCTCCGCGCTCTCTGCTGCCGATTGCGGTTCCCCCCGAGGCGGTTGCCATGCCCGACACCCACCGATCAGAAGGCCTTCGCAGATACAGGGAGATGCGGGATTTCAGCCGCACCCCGGAACCCGGCGGGGGAAAAGACCCCGTCGGCGACATCTTCGTGGTCCAGAAACACTCGGCCTCCCACCTGCATTACGACTTCCGCCTGCGCCTGCACGGCACCCTGAAGAGCTGGGCCCTGTCCAGGGGCCCTTCACCTGACCCGAGCCAGCAGCGCCTGGCCAGCCAGACCGAGGACCATCCACTGGAATACGCCTGCTTCGAAGGGGTGATCCCTCCCGGCAACTACGGCGCCGGTACTGTGCTCATCTGGGACGAGGGGGTATGGGAGCCGCTTGGGGGAGGGAAGGGGGATTATTACCGGGGACGGCTGCGTTTCGTGCTGCACGGCCAGCGGCTCAAGGGGGTCTGGAGCCTGACCCGTAAAACCGACGATCCCCGCCAGTGGATACTGGCGAAGGAGCAGGACGAGTTCGTCTCCCAGCAGGACCCGCTGCTGGAGGAGACCAGCGTGGTCACCGGCAGGACCCTGGAACAGATCGCCGGGGAGCGCGACAGGATCTGGACCGCCGACCAGGGTGAGCTCGAGGCGCAAAGGAGCTTCGGCCATGCGCCGGGGGGGAGCCTCCCCGGATACATCGAGCCGCAGGCGGCGTCGCTGGCAGACCGGGTCCCGGTCGGAGAGGATTGGCTGCACGAGATCAAGTTCGACGGCTACCGCATGGTCTGCAGGATCGACAAAACCGGCAACGGGGTCCGCTTCTACAGCAGGAAGGGTTTCGACTTCAGCGACAGGCTGCCGACGCTCACGCAGGCGGTGGCGACGCTGCCGGTAGCGCAGGCATGGCTGGACGGGGAGATCGTCGTCTTCAGCGGGTCGGGAGGGAGCGATTTTCACGCGCTGCAGGAGGCGTTCAGGACGGCCGACGACCGCGCCATCGTCTACCTGGTCTTCGACCTGATGAACTATGAGGGGTACGACATCCGTTCCGCCCCGCTTTCGGAGAGAAAGGCCCTCCTTGCCGAGCTCGTCCCCCCGGCGGACCAGGTGCGCTATGTGGACCATGTGGTAGGGCAGGGGGAGGAATTCTACCGCGCTGCCTGCGAGCAGAAGCTGGAGGGGATACTGTCCAAGCAACTCGATTGCGAGTACCTCTCCCAGCGCACCCGGAGCTGGCTAAAGGTGAAGTGCGAGCAGCGGCAGGAATTCGTGCTCGGCGGCTACACCGAGTCCGGGGCCGGCAGGCCGTTCGGATCGCTTCTGGCAGGATACTATGACGACCGGGGGAACCTGCTCTTCGCCGGCAAGATCAGGACCGGGTACAGCGCCGAGCTCAGCCGCTCGCTGCTGCGGACCATGGAGCGCTACCGTCAGCCCGACCCCCCCTTCATCAACCCTCCCGGCGGGGTGGAATACCGGAACCCGCAGTGGCTCAGGCCGGAACTGGTGGCCGAGGCGAGCTTTACCGGCCTCTCCGGGAGCGGGCTATTGCGCCACGCCTCCTTCAAGGGGCTGCGCGAGGACAAGGATGCCCGCGAGGTGCGGCTGGAAGGGGCCTTGGGGGGGTGAGCACCCCCTCTTCAAGGCCCGGTAAGGGTAGTTCGGGTCGAGGCTGAAGCTTCAGCTCCAGAGGGGGCTTGACTTGCACAGGTGGGGAGCGTTATATCTGATGCATCTTTTTTCCCGGAGCCTTCATGCCCGTCAGATTCATCCACACCTCAGACATCCACCTGGGCAAAACCTACCGCAGCTCCGGTGGCGACGCCAAACGCTACCAGGACTTTTTCACCACCTTCCAGGGGATCGTCGCCGCTGCAGTCGCTGAACAGGTGGACTTCCTGCTGATCGGCGGCGACCTCTTCCATACCGGCCAGATCCTCCCCAAGACCTTCGCGAAAACCATCGAGATCCTGCGCCCCTTGAAGGATGCCGGGATTCCCTGCCTTGCCGTGGAAGGAAACCACGATTGGATCCACCGCCGCGACAGCGTCTCCTGGATGGAAGCGCTTTCCCAGCTCGGGTACATCCGCCTTTTGCGCCCCTCGCGCAGTGCCGAGGGAGGGTACCTGTTCGAGCCGTTCGACCTGGAGCAGGGTACGGGGGGGCGTGTCGAGATCGACGGGGTGAACATCTACGGCCTGGGCTATATCGGATCGCAGGCGGGAAGCCACGTGGCGCGCATCTGCGAGGCGATCGGCACCAAGAGAAACATCCTGCTCTTCCATGTCGGCGTCTGGAGCTACTCCCCCGTGGAAATCGGCAACATCAAGCCCGAGGAGGCGCTGCCGCTTGCCGACTGCTTCGACTACGTGGCGCTCGGCCACGGCCACAAGCCTTACATCGTGGCGACCCCCGACGGCCGCCCCTACGCCTTCAACCCCGGCTCCCCCGACTGCGTCAACTTCGGGGAGGAGCGCTACGACAAGGGGTATTACCTCGCCTCCCTCAGTCCCGACGGATCGGTGCAGCACGAGTTCCGGCGCAGCTCCCCCCGGCCGATGCGGGTTCTGACCGTAAGCCTGGACGGGGCGGGGAGCGCCGACGAGGCGCTCGAGCGCTTCACAACCGGTGTGCGGGAGAAGCTAGGTGAGAGCGGCGACCCCCGCGAGCCGCTCATCGAGGTGAGGCTTTCCGGCAAGGTCGGCTTCCATCCCTTCGAGCTGAGCCGCGACCGGCTGCGGCTGGCGCTTTTCGACGTTTGCCAGCCTCTGCACCTGGAGATCAAGAACCACCTTTCGCAGGTCTCAGGCGGAGCCGGGGAGGAGAAGGTCAAGAAGAGCCTTGCCGAGATCGAACGGGACGTGCTCTCCGAGCTGGTGGGCGCGAACAGCCTGTACCAGGGACGGGAGGCCGAGCTGGTGCGACTGAGCCTCGCCATCCGCGACCTGGTGCTGAAGGGGGATGCCGAGGGGGAGGAACTGCTCGCCCTGCTTCCCTCGGGAGGTAAGCGGTGCGCATAGTCTCCGTCCACCTGAAAAACATCAAGTCGCACCGCGAGAAGGAACTCGCCTTTTCACCGGGGATCAACGTCCTCTCCGGCTCCAACGGCTCCGGCAAGAGCACCGTCTTCGAGGCGATCGGGTACGCGCTCTTCGGCGTCTCCGCCCAGGATTTCGTCTCCAAGGCCGAACGCTTCCTCACCATCGGCACCAAAAAGGGGGAGATCAGCGTGGTCTTCGAGCCCGCGCCGGGCGAGCTGTATCGGGTGACGCGGACAGTGGGGGCGGCAGGGAAATGGCTCCTTGCCAAAGACAACGGCGGGAGCTTCGAGATCGAGGAACACGCCAACATACAGGAAACCGAGCAGCGCATCGCCTCCCTCCTGGGGCTTGCCGGCGGCCGGTCCCTTGCGGATCAGTTCAAGCTGGTGATAGGCCCTTTCCAGAACGATTTCCTCGGCCCCTTTGTCATCAAGCAGCCCCAAAAGAGGCAGGACGCCTTTGACGAGATCCTCGGCATCGACACCTGGCGCATGACCTTTGACGGCACCAAGACCCTTGCCGGCACCATCATCGCGAAAATCGAGACCCTGCAGGCCGAGGTGTCGGGCAGGTTGGAGCAGGTTTCCGTGCTGCCCGCCAAGGAGCGGGAGCTGGCGGGCCTGCGGGAACAGGGTGCCTCAAAGCAGGCGGAATTGAAGCTGAAGCTCGCGGAGCAGGAGCGGGTTTTCCTGCTTCTGACCTCGCTTGATAGCCGGAAGGAGGGGGTCGACGCAGCGCAGCGCGAGTTGCAGGCCCTTGAGGAGCGCTCGGTATCGGGCAGGGAACACATCACCGCCCAACAACTGCTGGTCGATCAGTCAAGAAGCGCCGCCGCGGCGGTCGCTGCCGCTTCTGCTGGAAAAAAGGGTTACGACGCGGCAGAGGAGAGGCTAAAGCGGCTGCGCGTCGAGGAGCAGCAAAAGCTGCTGCTGGAGAGAAAGCTCACCGAGTTGGAAAAGGAGCAGGCAGGCATCCGTGCCGCCTCCGTGATCGAGACGAGGGAGCTTGCGGAACTGCGTGCCGGCAGGGAATCCGACGGCCAGCGCCTGACCCAGGAGGAAAAGTCGCTCGCGGAGGCGCTGTCGGGACTGAAGAAGGAGGAGGCAGCAGCCGGGGCGGCGTTGGCAGCGGTGAAAGACTCACTGCTTCTTTTCCGCGAACTGCCGATGCATCGCATCGAGAACACTCTTCCTTACCTTTTCGCGGCCCTCGATCGTATGGCGGCCATAGATGCACAGTCTCTGGAGAGGAGCAAGGTTTTGGCCGGCAGCGCCCTGCTCAAAACCCAGGCGGGGGAACTCGCTGCGCGGCAGGCCCTGCTGGAGAAAATCCAGGCCGAGCGCTCGGAGCTTTCCGGCCGCAGGCTCTCGCTTGTCGAGGGACGGGAGAAGATAGGAGCCGGCGATTGCCCCTTTTTTCACGAGCCGTGCAAGAACCTGGAAGCAGGCGGCGCCTCCGGTGTCTTCGACGGGCGCATAGAGCAGATCGATGCCGGAATTGCGCGGCTTGACCAGCAGGCGGCCGAGCTTGTCGCAAAGGTTGCCGCCGCACAGGCCGCGGCGCATGAACTTGCCGGCGTAGAGCAGGTCGCACTGGAATTGGAGAAGGCAGGGCGCGAGCGCCAGACCCTGGAGCAGGATTTCAGCCGCAGCTTTTCCGGGATAGCACCTGCCGCCCTGATCCCTCCGCTTGAGACCTGGCTCGACTCGGCGGGACTGTCCGGGAGCCTGACCGATGAACTGCGCGGTGTGGATGCCGCTTCGGGCGCACCCCCGCAAGAGCGCCGGGTCGCGCTTTCGGCTGCGAGCGACGGCTGGCAGGGGATCATCGTCTCCCTTGAAGAGACCCTGTCGGCGCGGCTAAAGCGGGCGGAACAACCGGTCCAGGAGTGCGCCCTGAAGCTGGCCGAGCTGTCGGCCAGGGGGGAGGCGCTGGCGGCAAAGCGGCGCGAACTCACCGCGGCCGGCGAGAAAGTGCTCCAGCGGGAACAGGCGATAGCGCAGCACGAAAAGCGGCTGGCCGCCTTGCAGGAAGCGATCGGCCTCCGGAGCGAGGAGCTTGCCGTACATGCAGGGCTGGATCAGGCGATCGAGGCGGCCGGGGAGGAGCTGGTGCGCTTCCAGCCCGCACGTGACAGCTTCATCGCCAACCAGAAGTCGGCCGAGGAGCTGGGTAAACGCCAGGAGACGCTGGCCAAGTACCAAGCCAGGCTGCAGGTGATCGAAGGGGAGCTGGCCGCAAAGAAGTCGGAACTCCAGGCGCTGGTTGCAGGTTACGACGCCGCGCAGCATGAGCAAACCAGGCGCGACCGCGAGTTCCTGGTCTCGGCGGTGGCGACCCTGAACGCGGAAATCAGCTCGGTTGCCGAAGGTGTCGCCCGCCTGGAGGGCGAGATCGCCGCGCTGCGGCTCGTGGCAGGCGAGATCGAGAAGAAGACGGCCGCCATCGAGGAGTTGAGAGAGCAGGGCGTGCTGGTCAAGTTCCTGCGCAACCAGGTGTTCAAGAACGTATCGAGCCAGCTGTCAGAGCGATTCCGGGAAGAGATCAGCTTCCGGGCGGACCGGATCTACCGCAGCATCTGCGCATCGGACGAGGAACTGATCTGGGGGGACAACTACCAGGTGGTGTTGAAGGACATGGCAGGGGGCGAGGTCCGGGAGCGGAGCGACGACCAGCTCTCCGGTGGGCAGATGATGAGCGCGGTGGTCGCCTTGCGGCTGGCCCTCTTGCAGACCATCGGCGCCAGGATCGCCTTCTTCGACGAGCCGACATCCAACCTCGATGCCGAGCGGCGCGAGAATCTGGCCAGGGCGTTTCGCGCCATAGACGTCGGACAGGAGGAAGTGACCGAGCACTGGTACGACCAGCTATTCCTGGTGAGCCACGACGTGAGCTTCACAGAGATCACCGACCAGACCATACAGCTTGACTGACAGACCAGCTCACGCAAAGACGCAAAGACGCGAAGAAAAGCCGTAACCCCGCCCCTTTGCCGGGAGACCGTTAAAGCTCCGGTGCAACAACTTAACTCGACTCCCCGGGAAGGGAGGCGACGCCGCAGGCGGCCGGGCGTCAGTTGCGGTTTTCGATTTTACTTTGCACCTTTGCGTCTTTGCGTGAGCGCTTCGAGGTTTCCGGACATGCAAAAGAACCACCACGGCGCCTGGTTCATCGTCGCCTCCGCGGCGGGGTTTGCCACGCTTGGCATCCTCATCAAGAGCGCCTATGCGGGCGGCGCCAACATCGCTACCATCCTTGCCGGGCGGTTCCTGCTCGCCGGGTTCTTCATGCGGGCCTATCTCTGTCTGCGTGGGGCCTCTTTGCGTGTAAGCCGCAGGACCGCCCTGAACCTTACCCTGATGGGGGCGATCGGCTACGGCGGCATGTCGATGCTTTTTGCCAACAGCGTCCAGTATCTTCCCGCGTCCCTAACCAGCCTCTTTCTTTACACCTATCCGGCGCTCGTCACCGTGCTTGCGCTCCTGGTGGGGGACGAGCGTTTCAACGCGGCAAAGGGGGTGGCGCTCGTCGTCTGCACCGTCGGGCTGGTCCTGCTGCTGGGAGCCTCCTTTCAAGGGGCGCGGATGGAGGGGGTGCTCTCGGCGCTGGGTGCTGCGTCGATCTACAGTTGCTACATCATCATCGGCAACAGGATCCTCAAGGACATAGATCCCCTGGTAACCTCGCTGTGGGTCTGCATTTCAGCGGGGCTCGCCTTCTTGTTCTACGGGGCGGCCACCGGAACCCTGGTCCTCGACATTGCCCCCTTGGGTTGGCTTTCCATCCTGGGTATCGCCGTCTTCCCGACCCTTGTCGGCGTCATCGGATTCTTTGCCGGGTTGCGCCTGATCGGTGCCACCAACGCCTCCATCATCAGCATGCTCGAGCCGCTGATCACGGTGCTGTTGTCCATGCTGCTTCTAGGCGAGCGGATCACCCCCCTGCAGGGTTTCGGGGGTGCCGTGCTCCTTTTCGGCGGGCTGGTCCTGCAGATCTGGGGGCATGAGGCGAGGCGCGAGACAGTCACCGAAGTCTGAAGTGATAAGGACCCCCCGCGAGGTCCCCATGCGCCCGCGCGCCGAAGCCCTGGCGAAGGTCCCATGCGCCCGCGCGCCGAAGCCTTGGCGAAGGTCCCGTGCGCCTGCGCGCCGAAGCCTTGGCGAAGGCGCGTTGACTTTCCAGCCTCGATCTGCTAGAGACATAGGGCTTATTTTCAACGAAAAATCTCAAAGGATCTCATGGACCAGTTCTTTCTCAAGTTGTCGATCATGCTCGTTCCGGCACTTATGGCAATCACCTGTCACGAAGTTTCGCACGGCTACATAGCGGACAAGCGTGGCGACAATACCGCCAGGTACCTGGGGCGGCTTACTCTCAACCCGCTCAAGCACCTGGACATATTCGGCACCCTGATGATCTTCATCGTCGGTATAGGCTGGGCAAAGCCCGTGCCGGTCAACTACAACAACCTGCGTCGTCCCAAGACCGACATGATGTGGGTCGCCGCTGCCGGGCCCATCACCAATTTCGTCCTCGCCACCGTTTCCGCCATTGCCATGCGCGCCCTGGTGGCTGTCACGGAAGGGGTCCCCGACGGAACGGCGCTCGCCTCCTTTGTCGATCCCATCACGCTGATGCTCGCCTTTTCCGTGTACATCAACCTGCTGCTCGGCATTTTCAACCTGATCCCCATGCCGCCGCTGGACGGCGGGCGGGTGGCGGTGGGGCTGCTGCCGCATCGCCCCTCCATGGCGCTGGCCCGGTTGGAGCCGTTCGGGATGATCATCATCATCGTCCTGGTCTTTTTCACCGATGTCTTCAGCTACGTGATATCCCCTGCCTTGGGTTTTGCGGTGCACCTGCTGGCCGGGCCTCAGAGCAACCTCGTGTTCGGAGTGACCAGGCTGATGCTCAAGTAGGCAGTAAAGCCTGTAGATATCGAAACCAAAAGGAGTCCTCTTTTTATGAGCAACAACCGTATCGTTAGCGGCATGAGACCCACCGGAAAACTGCACCTGGGGCACTACCACGGGGTTCTCTCCAACTGGCTTGAGTTGCAGCGAAACTTCGAGTGCTTCTTCTTTGCAGCCGACTGGCACTCTCTCACGACCGAGTACGCCAACACGGACGGTATCAAGGACAGCATCAACGAGATGGTGCTGGACTGGCTCGCATTCGGGATCGATCCGGAGCAGAGCGTGATTTTCGAGCAGAGCAGGGTGCCGCAGCACGCCGAGCTGAACCTGATCCTCTCCATGATCACGCCGGTATCCTGGCTGGAGCGCAACCCGACCTACAAGGAGATGCAGGAGAACCTCACCACCAAGGATCTCTCCACCTTCGGGTTCCTGGGGTACCCGGTGCTGATGGCCTCCGACATCATCGTGTACAAGGCAGCGCGCGTTCCGGTCGGCCAGGACCAGATACCGCACCTGGAGATCACCAGGGAGATCGCCCGGCGCTTCAACTACCTCTACGGCGAGGTGTTCCCCGAGCCCGCAGCGCTGCTCACCGAGACCCCCAAGGTGCTCGGCACCGACGGCAGGAAGATGAGCAAGTCCTACGGCAACGCCATTTTCCTCTCCGATGACGCCGAGGAGACCAGGAAGAAGGTCATGTCCATGGTCACCGACACCCAGCGCCCCTTCAAAAGGGATCCGGGCGAGCCGGATCGCTGCGTCGCCTTCACGCTGCACTCGCTGTACGTGGATGCGGACAAGCGGGCCGAGATCGTGGCAGGGTGCCGCAGCGCCCAGCTTGGCTGTGTCGACTGCAAGAAGATCCTGGCGCAGGCCATGGTCGATACCCTTGCGCCGTTGAGGGAGAAGCGGGTGGAATTGGCCGGGCAGCCTGGTCTGGTTGGGGAGGTGTTGGCCGAGGGAAGCCGCAAGGCCGAAGTCGTGGCAAGACAGACCATGGAAGAAGCCCGCGCCGCGCTGAAGGTATAACCTGTTCTACGTTCTACGTTCTATGTTCTATGTTCTATGTTCTATGTTCTATGTTCTATGTTCGCGGGTGCAGGGCAGTGAGTGAGCAAGTACAGTGGAACGCTTCACCGCGCGCGGTTTTAACCTGGAACGTAGAACATAGAACGTAGAACCGCCTTTATAGCCTTTAGGAGTCTTTTTGTCGCTGGAAGACATGCAAAGCAATCTTTTCTCCGAGGCCCTGGACCAGTCGTACCGGGTGCAGATCGAGGAGTTCGAGGGTCCGCTCGACCTGCTGCTTCACCTCATCAAGAAGAACGAGGTGGACATCTACAACATCCCCATCGCCGCGATCACCAGGCAGTACCTGGAGTACATGGAACTGCTCAAGGAACTGAACCTCGATATCGCCGGGGAGTTCCTGGTCATGGCGGCGACCTTGTTGCAGATCAAGTCGCGCATGCTGCTCCCGATCACCCCGGAGGAGGAAGAGGCCGAGGTCGAGGACCCACGCGCGGAACTGGTGCGCAGACTCCTCGAGTACCAGCGCTACCGGGACGCCTCCCAGCTCCTTTCCTGCCGTAACCTGCTGGGGCGCGACGTCTTTGCCAGGAAGTTCGACTCACCGGAACTTGCCGAGCTGGAGCCGAAGGAGGAGCCTGCCGATGTGGAGCTCTTCGAACTCATCGAGGCGTTCCAGCGGGTGCTGGCGCGGGTTTCCATCGATACCTTCCACGACGTCGTCGCGGACGGCATCTCCATCGCGGACCGTATCGGCGAGGTGCTCTCCGTGCTGCACGCCGAGAAGACCGTCTGCTTCGACTCTTTGTTTTCGGATGGCATGACGCGGGACCTGCTGGTGGTGACCTTCCTTTCCATCCTGGAGCTTTGCAAGCTGAAGCTGATCAAGGTAACCCAGGTGGAAAGCCTGGGCTCGATCTGGCTCACCCTGGCCGCGCAACCCGAGGAGGGTGAGTTGCAGGGGGGGGAGACGGGTAACGTGGTGCATGATCCGGCAGGGCCTGAAGAAGATTCGGGCGCATAGATCGATTGAAATCGGAGGAAGCAGTTGTCGGGTAAGTCGCTAAAGTCAATCATCGAGAGTCTTCTCTTCGTCCACGACCAGCCGCTCTCGCTGGACCGGCTCGCCCTGATCCTCGAGGAGTTCGAGCGCGCCGACCTGCGCGCCGCTCTGGACGAGCTGGTCGAGGAGTACGCCGTCTCCGAGCGCGGCATCGTCCTGTCTTATGTAGCGGGCGCCTACCAGTTCCGGAGCCGTCCCGAACACGCCGACTACATCCGGAGGCTCACCAAGTCGAAGGGGGTCAAGTTCAGCCAGTCCGCGCTGGAGACCCTCGCCATCATCGCTTACCGCCAGCCGGTGACCAGGGCGGAGGTGGAATACCTGCGCGGCGTCGACTCTGGCGGCGTGATGAAGAGCCTCCTGGAGAAGAAGCTCTTGAGGATCATGGGGAAAAAGGACGTCCCCGGCAAGCCGCTCATCTACGGCACCAGCCGCGAGTTCCTGGAGCTGTTCGGCCTCAAGGACCTCAACGCGCTTCCGACTCTCAAGGATATACAGGAGCTGGCCCCTCCGGATCCTTTCGCGGACCAGCCGGCGCTCCCCCTGGAGGCTGTTGAAGCATAGGCTTTGCTGCGTTAGAATGCTTGACGCCCCCCGCTAACCCTCTACCCCGGAGATGGCGATTGCTGCGGCGGGTACTGTGTCAGTAAGCTGGAAATCGAGGAGGCTCGCCATGCTACGTCAACCGGCAGTAGCCGGGAAGTTCTACACCAGCGACCCGGTCCGGCTCCGAGAGGAGCTCTCCTCCATGATGCCCGGCGTACCCTCCCGGAAGGTGAGAGGGATCATCGCCCCCCACGCCGGGTACCTCTATTCGGGAAAGGCCGCGGGTGAGCTCTACGCTGCCGTCGAGGTCCCGGACACGGTGCTGCTCCTCGGCCCCAACCACACCGGGATGGGCGCCCCGGCGTCGCTGGCGCCTTCCGGTGAATGGCTCACCCCGCTTGGCCCGGTCCCGGTCAACCCCCGCCTCTCCGGGCTGATCCTGCAGCATGCTCCCTCCGTGCGCGAGGACGTCGCGGCGCACAGGTTCGAACACTCACTGGAAGTCCAGCTCCCTTTCCTGCAGTACCGGAACCCGCGGGTTTCCATCGCAGCGCTCTGCCTGTCCCTTTCCGATTTCGACTCCATCTCCCGGCTGGGTGAGGGGATCGCCCGCGCCGTCAGCGAACTGGGCGAAGAGGTGCTGATGGTCGCCAGCTCCGACATGTCCCACTACGAACACGCCGCCGCGGCCCGGGCGAAGGACGCCATGGCGCTGGCTATGGTCGACCATCTGGACCCGGAGGGGCTCTTGAAGGTCTGCCGCGAAAACGACATCACCATGTGCGGCGTCATCCCTGCGGCGACCATGCTGGTCGCCGCCAAGGCGCTCGGCGCCACAACGAGCCGGCTCGTCCGTTACACCAACTCCGGCGAGGTGAACGGCGATCTGAAGAGCGTGGTTGGGTACGCCGCCGTGACGGTCTACTGATGGATGTCATCACCACCCACGTAAACGCGGATTTCGACTGCGTCGGCTCCATGGCCGCGGCAAAAAAGCTCTACCCGGATGCCTTGCTGGTATTCTCCGGCGCCCAGGAAAAGGGGGTCAGGGACTTCTTCCAGAAAGGGCAGCCGACGGAACTCGAATTCGCCCGCATCAAGGACATCGATTTCTCCAGCATCACCCGCCTCATCATCGTCGATTGCCAGCACTCCTCGCGCATAGCCAGATTCGGCGAGCTCGCCAAGAGCGGGACCGTCGAGGTGCACATATACGACCACCACCCCGCGAGCTCCGGCGACATCAAGGCCGACGCCGGCGTGATCCGCCCCTGCGGCTCGACCACGACCATACTTGCCGGCATGCTGATGCGGCAAGGGATCGAGGTGACCCCCTATCAGGCGACGCTGATGATGCTGGGAATCCACGAGGATACCGGCAACCTGACCTTCCCGTCGACCACCTCGGAGGACTACGCGGCCGCCGCCTGGCTTTTGGAGCGGGGCGCGCACCTGAGCGATGTGGCGGACTCCATCGGCAAGGAGCTCACCGCCGAACAGGTCTCCCTGCTGAACGACCTGCTGGTTTCCCTGAAGACCACTTCGCTCAAGGGGGTGGACGTCTCCATAGCGCACGCCTCTGTGGACCGGTACGTGGGGGACATCGCGACGCTCGCCCACATGATGCGCGACATGGAGAACCTTCAGGCGCTCTTCCTGGTAGTGGGGATGCAGGACCGTGTCTTCGTCATCGCCAGAAGCCGGGTCCCGGAAGTGAGGGTAGGGGAGATACTGCAGGAGCTTGGTGGGGGAGGGCATGCCACGGCAGCCTCGGCAACGGTGAGGGGGCTCACCCTGATCCAGGTGCTCGCGCAGCTCGATACGCTCCTCAAAAAAAGGGTCGACCCCAGGCGGGTGGCGCGCGACATCATGTCCTCGCCGGTAAAGACCCTGCCGCCCGATTGCACCATAGAGGAGGCGCGCGAGCGCCTGGTGCGCTACAACGTGAGCGCCATGCCGGTCCTGGCGGGCGACGACGTGCTGGGGATCATCTCCAGAAAGACGGTGGAAAAGGCGCTCTATCACAATCTGAACCAGGTGCCGGTCTCCGACTACATGCACTCGGAGTTCTACGCGGCCTCCCCGGAGACGCCGATCTCCGAGATACAGAGCTACATGGTCGGTGGTGACGCCCGCCTGGTCCCGGTGCTGTCGGACGGGCTTTTGCGGGGTGTTGTGACGCGCACCGACCTGCTCCGCTACAGCCTTGGGGGCGAAGCCCTCTACGACCTGTCGCGGGACGCACTCCAGGTGAAAAACCGCGAGGTGGAGGGGCTGATGAAAAAGCACCTCCCCAGGCGCTCCATCGGCATCCTGCACGACCTGGGGCGCGTAGGCGACAGGCTCGACCTGCAGGTCTACGCAGTGGGGGGGTTCGTCCGGGATCTGCTGCTTGGCAACCAGAACATGGATGTCGACGTAACGGTCGACGGCGACGGGATCCTCTTCGCAGAGACCTTCGCCGCGGAGTTCGGCTGCCGGGTGAAGAGCCACCAGAAGTTCGGCACGGCCGTCATCGTCTTTCCCGACGGCTACAAGATCGATGTGGCCAGCACACGCCTCGAGTACTACGTGTCGCCTGGCGCACTCCCCACTGTGGAGCGTTCCTCGCTCAAGATGGACCTGTACCGCCGGGATTTCACGGTGAACACCCTCGCCATCGCGCTGAACAGCGACCAGTTCGGCAAGCTGGTGGACTACTTCGGCGCCTACCGCGACCTGCAGGCACGGGTGATCCGGGTGCTGCACAACCTTTCCTTCGTGGAGGATCCCACCCGCGTCTTCCGCGCCATCCGTTTCGAGCAGCGCCTCAATTTCAAGATAGCCCGGCACACCGAGGACCTGATCAAGAACGCGGTCAAGATGGAGTTCCTGGAAAAACTGGGAGGGAGAAGGCTCCTCTCCGAGCTGGTGCAGATCCTGAGGGAAAAAGAGCCGCTCAAGGGAATCGCCCGCATGGCGTCCCTGGGGCTCTTGCGCTTCATACACCCCGCCATCGAGCTCACCCCGGCCATGCAGGGGGCGCTCGAGGAGGTGCGCTACGTCGTCAACTGGTTCGACCTACTCTACCTGGAGCGTCCCTACGAACGCTGGGCGGTCTACTTCCTCACCCTCTGCGAATCCCTTAACGTGGACCAGTTCTGGGGGACCTGCACCCGTCTGGCCGTGAGCGAGCATTACAAGGAGAGGCTGGTCGAGATGCGCAGGCAGGGGGAAGATCTCGTAGGGTCGATGGAGCACAAGCTGGCGCGCCAGGAGAAGGTGGAGAACAGCGAGATCTACTTCCTGCTGCGCGGGCTTCCCGTCGAGGTGCTTCTCTACCATATGGCCAAAAGCCGCAGCCCAGAGGTCAAGAGGTGCATCTCTCTTTACTTTACGAAGCTCCACGGCGTCCGCACCCAGATAAGCGGCGAGGACCTGAGGGGGTTGGCGGTCCAGCCCGGCCCGGTTTACCGGGAGCTGCTGGACGCGGTCTTGAGCGCGCGGCTAAACGGCAGGGCGGTCAGCCGAGAGGATGAGATGCAACTGGTCAGGGAACTGCTGGGGTTGGTGTAGCTTTTTTGCCACACTGCGGCCTTTTCACCGTTTTTTAACTAAGTCGCGCTGGCACATGGTTTTTTCGCGGCGCCGCTGCGCGCGGTGTAGCGTTAGTAACACATTAACATGCAGGAGCTGCCGGTTTAATTAACCATGCCGACCCTGATCCTCACTTTTTTTCTCCGCTACATCAGCCGCTTATCCCGCCTTGTCGCGTTTTCCGCCTCGGGTGGCCCTGTGCTTGCAAGTAGTTGGGCGATTTTGCACCAACAGGAGAGGGGCTATTATGAACAACCTGAAGCGCTTTGCTGTCATCCTTGTCACCCTGATTTCTATGGCAACCCCCTGCCTCGCCGCTGAGAATTCCATCAAGACCGTTTTCGAGGACGCCTTCTACGGCGGGCTCGTCGGCGGGCTGGTAGGTGCGGCGCTCCTGGCATTCACCGACCACCCTTCCGACCACCTCGACTACATCGCTTACGGCGCAGCCGGCGGCGTGCTGGTCGGCACCACCTACGGCGCGATAACCGCCACCCGCTCCCTTGCCGAGTACGAAAAGGGGCAGGTGAAGTTTTCCATGCCCACCATCAGGCCCGAGTTCAGGGAGGGGAACGTCAAGGGGCAGTCCACCTTGGTCGCCACGGCCGAGCTGATCCGCGGCAAGTTCTAGGATTAAGGAAAAAACGTATCGAGGGGGGCATGACTGCCTCCCTTTTTTTTGTGCTACGGCGTCTCGACCCGGTTTCTTGCCTTCGCAGCCGCGCTGGTATAGACTACTGGGGTTTGCTGTTCTAATGACGGGGGTGACCATTGGCTTCCAACGATAAACCGCCCGATCTGCTGGCATACACCGATTCCATGCTCACCTGGGTGAGCGGCCGCGGTCGGATTCTGATCGTGGTGCACGACAACCCCGATCCCGATTCCCTTGCCTCCGCCATGGCGCTCAGGCACCTGTTCGCGGTGCGGCTGAACCGGGAGGCCCTCATCGCGTTTTCGGGCATGATCGGGAGGAGCGAGAACCTCGCCATGGCGAAGCTGCTCCAGATCCCGCTCACCCCGTTTCCGCTCATCGACCTGAAGGCATTCCAGGTGATCTGCCTGCTGGACACCCAGCCGGGCACCGGCAACAACTCCCTCCCCCCCGGCGTGCGCGCCGACATCGTCATCGACCATCACCCCATGCGGGAGAGCAGCGCCTCCTGCAGGTGGGTCGACATCCGTCCCAACTACGGGACCACCGCCACCATCCTCTACGAGTACCTGAAGGTGCAGGGGGTCTCGCTGGGGACCAAGCTCGCCACCGCCCTTTTCTACGCCATAAAATCCGAGACCCAGGATCTGGGGCGGGAAGCGACCAGGCCCGACCGCGACGCCTACCTGGTGCTCTTCCCGCTCGCCAACAAGACCCTTCTGAACAGCATCACGCGTCCGAGCCTTCCCAGGGAGTACTTCATAGCGCTGCACAGCGCCCTGGAGCATGCCAACCTGTACGGCAAGGTGATGGTCGCCTCGCTGAAGGGGGTGCAGTTCCCCGAGCTCGTTTCCGAACTGGCGGACCTCCTGGTGCGCCTGGAGGGGATCGAGACGGTGCTCTGCCTCGGGCACTACAGCACCGAGATGATCCTGTCCATCAGGACCTCCAGCGAACAGGTCAACGCGGGGGAGCTGATCAGCAAACTGGTGGAGGGTATCGGCAGCGCCGGGGGGCACGGCATGATGGCGGGGGGGAAGATAGACGTGGCGGATGGTTCCGATCAGGCGATGAAGGCGCTGGAGGGGCTTTTGACCGAGAGGATGCTTGCCGAACTTGCCGTGGCAGAGCGGGAACCGTTGGCGCTTGTCCCGTAAGATGTTCATGAAAGCGGTTGCCAAACATGCTCCAAAATGCTAGTAAATAGCCATGCCCGTCTTCCTTGATAACGCTGCAACTTCATTCCCAAAACCGGAAGCCGTCTACCAAGCGATGGATGCTGCCATGCGGGAAGTCGGCGTGGCCCCCGGTCGGGGCGGATACCGGCAGTCCCTGGCCGCGGCGCGCATCGTCTTCGAAGCAAGATCAGCCCTCGCCCGTTTCTTCGGCGTAACCGATTCCTCCCGCCTCATCTTCACCCACAGCGCTACAGAATCGATCAACATCGCGGTGAACGGGCTCTTGAAGCCCGGAGACCACGTGGTCTCCACCAGCGTGGAGCACAACGCCCTGCTGCGGCCGCTGCACCTGATGTCCAGCCGCGGCGTTGACGTCACCTTCGTGCAGGCGGACCGCTTCGGCGTCGTCTCGGAAGCGGAGATCGCCCGTGCCATGCGTCCCGGCACCAAGCTCGTGGCGCTGGCGCACTGCTCGAACGTGACCGGCACGGTGCAGCCGATCGGGGAGATCGCACGGGTGGCGCGCGCGGGCGGGGCGCTGCTTTTGGTGGACGCGGCCCAAAGCGCCGGCTTTTTTCCCATCGACACGACTGCCATGGGTATCGACCTGCTGGCTGCACCCGGGCACAAGGGGCTCTACGGCCCTCCTGGCACCGGCATCCTTGCGGTAGCGGAGGGGCTCACGCTGGAGCCGCTTCTGGTTGGCGGCACCGGCAGCCACGCCAGCAGCCCGGAGCAGCCCGAGCAGATGCCGGAGCGCCTGGAGAGCGGGACCATCAGCACCCCCGGTATCGCCGGCCTGAAGGCGGGGCTCGATTTCGTGCGGGAAACCGGGCTGGAGGTGATCAGGGCAAAGGAGCAGCTGCTGGTCGGGCGCCTCCTGGAGGGGTTGCGCGCCACCCCCGGCGTCGTCGTTTACGGTCCCCGGGAGGGAGAGCGTGGAGCTGCCGTCTCCTTCAACGCGGAAGGGCGCGACCCCGCCGAGCTCGGCTTCCTCTTCGACTCCGGTTACGACATCAGCGTCCGCCCCGGACTGCACTGCGCCCCCGCCGCGCACAGGAGCATAGGCACCTATCCCGACGGGACGGTGCGGGTGAGTCCCGGTTTCTTCAACGATGAAGTGGATATAGAGTACTTTCTTAAAGCTTTACATGAGATAATGGCGCGAGGGTGACAGCCTTGGCGGCCGCGGATTTTCTGCCTCCAGCGTGGCTCCCGCAAAGGGGTGCCTTGCGCCGCATCCGGCTCGGCAACTGCGGGGGTAAGCACGATATTTGACCGACGGCTCAGGCCGGGAAGGGGATGTTACTACGAAAAGTTCAAACTTAGCTTTCAGGGATGAGGAAAGGCCGACCGTTCATTACGATGACGTACAGGGGGTGGATGTGAAGAAAATCTATGTTCTCGATACCAATGTACTTCTGTACGACCCGCAGGCGCTGACGAAGTTCGAAGACAACTCCATCATCATTCCTATCACCGTCATCGAGGAGATCGACCGGTTCAAGAAGGACATGAACGAGACCGGCCGCAACGCCAGGCAGGTCTCCCGCCTGATGGACGCCTTCCGCAAGGAGGGTTCCCTCTCCAAGGGGCTGGCGCTGGAAAACGGCGGCACGCTGAGGATCGAGATCTACGAAGAGAAGGTGATGAAGAGGCTTCCGCCTGAGCTGCGCGAGGAGCGCGGCGACAACCGCATTCTGGCGGTGGCGGTCGACCTGATGGAGTCGCAGGGCGAGATGCCGGTGATCCTGGTCACCAAGGACACCAACCTCCGCATCAAGGCCGACGCCCTCGGGCTCCAGGCGCAGGATTACGAGTCGGACAAGGTCGCCATCGACGACCTGTTCAGCGGCTTCGTCAGCATGGAGGTTGCGGCCGAGGTCGTCGACCGCTTCTACAGCCAGGGGTGGCTGGAAATGGAGGCGGGTCTCTACCCGAACCAGTACGTCCTGCTCACCGAGGCGGGAAATCCCTCGCACAGCGCCATCGCCCGCTTCGACCACGTCTCCCGGCGCATCGTCCCGCTCGGCAAGGTCGACAAGGAAGGGGTGTGGAGCCTGTTCCCGAGGAACCTGGAGCAGTCCTACGCGCTCGACGCGCTTCTTGACGACAACATCAAGATCGTCACGCTGGTCGGCAAGGCCGGCACCGGCAAGACCCTGCTCGCCATAGCCGCCGGGCTGCAAAAGACCGCCGAGGAGAACGTCTACAACCGCCTCTTGGTGTCCCGCCCCGTGTTCCCGATGGGAAGGGACCTGGGCTTTCTCCCCGGCGACATCGAGGAGAAGCTCTCCCCCTGGATGCAGCCGATCTTCGACAACGTCGAGCTCCTTTTGAGCGGGCACGAGGGGGAGAAGCGCCACAGCAAGGGGTACAAGGAGCTGATGGCGATGGGGATCCTGGAAATCGAGCCGCTCACCTACATCAGGGGACGCTCCATCCCGAACCAGTACATGATCGTCGACGAGGCGCAGAACCTCACCCCGCACGAGATCAAGACCATCGTCACCCGGGCGGGGGAGGGTACCAAGATCGTGCTCACCGGCGACCCGTACCAGATCGACAACCCCTACGTGGACGCGGAGAGCAACGGACTCACCTACGTGGTCGAGCGCCTGAAGGAGCAGACCATCTCCGGCCATGTCACCATGACCAAGGGGGAGCGGAGCCAGCTGGCCGAGCTCGCGGCAAACCTGCTCTAAGCAATCCGGGAATCCCTCCCGCAGCACATAACAGGAGACAGAAGGGGGCACGCATCCGTGCCCTCTCTATTTTTTTATGCTACTACTTTCCCTCGAATCATCCTGCGACGAGACGGCGGCCGCCGTAGTCCGCGACGGCAGGACCGTCCTCTCGAACATCGTCGCCTCCCAGATCAGCATCCATGCCGAGTACGGAGGCGTGGTCCCGGAGATCGCCTCCAGAAAGCATCTGGAGTCCGTCTCCCTCGTGGTGGAGCAGGCGCTCGAGACCGCCGGCGTCGGGCTCGACCAGGTCGAGGGGGTGGCCGTGACCCAGGGGCCCGGTCTGGCCGGGGCGCTGCTGGTCGGCATCTCCGTGGCGAAGGGGCTCTCCTTTGGGCGCAGCATCCCGCTGGTCGGCGTGAACCACATCGAGGGGCACCTGCTGGCCGTTTTCCTCGAGGCGCCCGTGGAGTTCCCCTTCATCGCGCTGGCCGTGTCGGGGGGGCATTCACACCTGTACCGCGTCGACGGGATCGGCCGCTACACGACGCTCGGCCAGACTGTCGATGATGCCGCCGGGGAGGCGTTCGACAAGGTGGCCAAGCTGGTCGGGCTTCCTTACCCGGGGGGGGTGGCGATAGACCGCCTGGCTCTCACGGGGAACCCGCAGGCGATCAAGTTCCCGCGCCCTCTCTTGCACGACGGCACCTTCAATTTCAGCTTCTCGGGGCTGAAGACCGCCGTGCTGACCCACGTCAACAAGCACCCTGAAGCCAAGGAGGCGGGGATCAACGATCTCGCGGCATCCTTCCAGGCCGCGGTCTGCGAGGTGCTTACCAAGAAGACCGCCCAGGCAATCGCCGCCACCGGCATCAAGCGGCTGGTGGTCGCGGGGGGGGTCGCGTGCAACAGCGCGCTACGCCGCTCCATGGTGGAGTTCGCCGCGCAGGACGGCGTCGAGCTCTCCATCGCGTCGCCCAAGCTCTGCGCCGACAACGCCGCCATGATCGCGGTCCCGGGGGACTACTACCTGGCCCACGGCTTTCAAAGCGGCTTCGACCTCGACGCGCTGCCCGTGTGGCCCCTGGACAAACTCGCCGGCAGGATCAAGGAGCGTTACTGATGGAAAAAACCCGCGCCAAGAAGGAGTTTGGGCAGAACTTCCTGGTCGACGACAACGTGCTGTCGCGCATCGTGGCATGCGTGGCCCCGGGCCCCGACGACTGCATCCTGGAGGTCGGGCCGGGGCGCGGCGCGCTCTCCAGGCTTTTGGCCGCAAGCGGTGCCAGGTTCCTCGCCGTGGAATGGGACCGCGACCTCTTGCCGTTGTTGAACGCCGAGTTCGCAGGCTCCCCCAACGTGGAGATCGGCCATGGCGACATCCTGAGGGTCGATCTCCCCCAGCTTCTCACGGCGCGTGGCGGAGACAGGAAATGGAAGGTGGCGGCCAACCTCCCCTACAACATCTCGTCCCAGGTGCTGTTTCGCTTCATGGAGTGCAGCACCCTGTTCGAGAGGCTGGTGCTCATGCTGCAAAAGGAGGTCGGGGATCGCCTCGCAGCCTCCCCCGGGTGCAAGGATTACGGCGCGCTTACCGTGCTTTTGCGGCTGCACTTCGACATCAAAAGGGAGTTCGTCGTCAAGCCCGGCTCCTTCAGGCCCGTACCGAAGGTCGACTCGGCCGTCCTCAGCTTCACCCCGCTCAAGAGCCCGAGGGTCGAGGTGGGGGATGAGGATTTCTTCCGGCGCCTGGTCAAGGGCGCCTTCAACCAGCGCCGCAAGACCCTCCTGAATTCGCTCCGCTCCACTGGTTTCGACGACGGCGACGGCACGCTGGCGCGCGCCTTCTCGCGCAGCGGGATCGACGGCGGCAGGCGGGGGGAGACCCTGTCCCTGGAGGAGTTCGCGCTTCTTTCCAGGGAACTTTTGGCGGGGAAATCTCTGGCGTAGTGCCGCACGAGTGTGCTATATAAGAACGCTAATTTAATGCCATGGAGGACGACGCTTTATGAAGATATGCGTGATCGGTTCGGGCTACGTGGGTCTGGTAGCCGGCACCTGTTTTGCCGAAAGCGGTAATGATGTCATCTGCGTTGATGTGGACAAGGAAAAGATCGACGGCCTCAAGCGCGGCATAATCCCCATCTATGAGCCAGGCCTCAAGGAGATGGTGCTCCGGAACTGCGAGGAGGGGAGGCTCAATTTCACCACCGACCTCGACTTCGCCGTCAAGGAGTCCCTGGTTTGCTTCATCGCGGTGGGGACCCCTCCGGGCGCCGACGGCTCCGCCGACCTGCAATACGTACTTTCCGTGGCGCGCGCCATCGGCCGCTCCATGGAGAGTTTCAAGATAATCGTCGACAAGTCCACCGTGCCGGTAGGCACTGCCGACAAGGTGCGTGCCGCCGTGGGCGAGGAGTTGGAGCAGCGCGGAGTGCACATCGAGTTCGACGTCGTTTCCAACCCCGAGTTCCTCAAGGAGGGGGCGGCGATCGACGACTTCATGAAGCCGGACCGCGTGGTGATCGGCACGGACAACGTGAGGACGGCCGAGATCATGAAGGAGCTGTACTCCGCATTCATGCGCAAGTCCAACCGCCTGCTGGTCATGGACATCAGAAGCGCCGAGATGACCAAGTACGCGGCCAACGCCATGCTGGCCACCCGCATCACCTTCATGAACCAGATCGCCAACCTGTGCGAGATGATGGGCGCCGACGTCATGGCCGTGAGGGAGGGGATCGGCTCCGACTCCCGCATCGGTTACGACTTCCTCTTCCCCGGCGTGGGGTACGGCGGGTCGTGCTTTCCCAAGGACGTCAAGGCGCTGGTAAGGACCGCCGACGAATGCGACTACGATTTCGTCCTCCTGAAGGCGGTGGAACTCGCCAACGAGCGGCAAAAGCGGATCCTTTCCGACAAGATCGTCAGACACATGGGGGAGGGGGGGGACAGGCCGCTTGCCGGCAAGAGGTTCGCCGTCTGGGGGCTCTCCTTCAAGCCGCGCACCGACGACATGCGCGACGCACCTTCGGTCACCATCGTCAACCGGCTGCTGGAGATGGGGGCGGTGGTCCATGCGCACGACCCTGAAGCCATCAACGAGGCGAAGAAGCATTTCGGGGACCGCATCGGCTACAGCATCAACAAGTACGATCCGATGAGGGGAGCAGACGCGCTGGTGATCATCACCGAGTGGAACGAGTACAGAAACCCCGATTTCGACCGCATCAAGGAGCTTTTGGTCAACCCGGTCATCTTCGACGGCAGGAACCTGTACCAGCCGGAGCGGATGAAAGACGCAGGTTTCGAGTACCTCCCGATCGGCAGAAACGGCAACATCACCTGCGAGATGACGTAGGGCTTCAATCAATCTGTCAGATCTGACCGATCGGTCGGATCCGACAGGTCAACTCAGGAGAGGTTTTAATGCGCGTGCTCGTGACCGGCGGTGCCGGTTTTATCGGTTCCCATCTTTGCGAGAGGCTTCTGAAGGAAGGTCACGACGTGATCTGCCTTGACAACTTCTTCACCGGCAGCAAGCGCAACATCGCCCACATGCTCGACAACAGCAACTTCGAGCTGATCCGGCATGACGTGACCCAGCCGATCCTGCTGGAAGTGGACCGGATCTACAACCTCGCCTGTCCGGCGTCGCCGATTCATTACCAGTACAACCCGGTCAAGACCACCAAGACCAGCGTCATGGGCGCGATCAACATGCTCGGCATCGCCAAGAGGGTGCGGGCCAGGATACTGCAGGCCTCCACCTCGGAGGTGTACGGGGACCCTCAGGTCCACCCCCAGACCGAGTCCTACTGGGGCAACGTCAACACCCTGGGCGTCAGGAGCTGTTACGACGAGGGGAAAAGGGTCGCCGAGACCCTGATGATGGACTACCACCGTCAGAACAGCGTGGACGTGAGGATCATCAGGATTTTCAACACCTACGGCCCGAAGATGGCCGAGAACGACGGCCGCGTGGTGTCGAACTTCATCATGCAGGCACTAAGGGGCGAGGACATAACGGTCTACGGGGAGGGGGAGCAGACCCGCTCCTTCTGCTTCGTTTCGGACCTGGTCGAGGGGATGATCAGGATGATGGAGTGCCCCGGCTTCATCGGCCCCGTCAACCTCGGCAACCCCTCGGAGACCACCATCCTGGAGTTCGCCAGGAAGATCATCTCGCTTACCGGCTCCAGTTCGCGCATCGTGCATCGTCCCCTGCCGGCCGACGACCCGAAGCAGCGGCAGCCGGACATCTCGCTCGCCAAGCAGATGCTGGGGTGGGAGCCGAAGGTCTCCGTCGACGACGGACTGAAGCAGACCATCGCGTACTTCAAATCAGTTATCGGCACGGCATAGGAACAAAATGCAGAAACGGCTCTTCTTCGTACCTGCGGCGGTAATCGTTTTCATCCTCTATTTCACCGTGTTCGGGGATCGCGGACTCCTGCGCATCAACCACCTGCACCGGGATCTGGACGAGATGCAACAGCATCTCACCGGGCTGAAGGAGGAGAACGACCGGCTCAAGAGGGAGATAGCGGCGCTGCAGTCCGACAGGCGCTACCTGGAGAGCATCGCGAGGCGCGATTTCGGCCTGGTCCGCGGCAACGAGGTGATCTACCAGTTCCACCCCCAGCCCAAGACGCCTGCGCCTCAAGCGGCGGAGGGGGCAACAGGGGCTCCACCGCCCGTGCCGCCGCCCGCTGCCGCCAGATAACCCCTTGCGGCAGATGAAGGAGTCCATCATGAACGAGCCGACGGGAAGACAGCACTGCGTGGTCTGTGCCTGGCGCGAACACTGCTCCAAGAAATTCTGCGTGGCAGACGGGGGAGCACGCTGCCCCGACTTCACACGCGACGTCACTATCAAATCCGTGCCCGGCACGGACCAGGAAAAGAAAAGGGAGGAGAAGATATGAAGGAGCAGCTGCGCGCATGCATCCTGAAGGGAATCGAGGGGTGCTTCGCCGACGGCACGCTCACCTCTGGGGTCGTACCGGCCATCAACGTAGAGAAGCCGGCACACGCAGAGCACGGTGATTTTGCCACCAACGTCGCCATGCAGATGGCCAAGCAGGAGCGCAAGGCTCCTCGCGCCGTCGCCGAGATCATAGTCAACAAGCTTGCCGGCGCCTCCGACCTGATCGAGTCGCTGGAGATCGCGGGTCCCGGTTTCATCAACTTCTTCATCAAGGACAGCGCCTGGAGAAAGACCCTCACCGAAATCGACCTGGCCGGCGCCGGATACGGCAGGAGCAGGGTCGGCAGCGGGAAAAAGGTGCAGGTTGAATTCGTCAGCGCGAACCCCACGGGGCCGCTCCACATTGGTCACGGCCGTGGCGCCGCGACCGGGGACGCCGTCGCCTCGCTCCTTTGCGCCGCCGGTTTTGACGTGCAGCGCGAATACTACATAAACGACGCCGGCAACCAGATGAACACCCTGGGGCTCTCGGGCCTGCTCCGCTACAAGGAACTCCTGGGGGAGAAGATCGACTTCCCCGAGAACTGCTACCAGGGGGACTACATCAAGGACATCGCCCGCGACGCCATCGCGAAGCACGGCGACCGTTTCCTCAACTCCCCGCAGGAGGAGGGTGTCGCCTTCTTCGCCAAGATGGGCGGCGACCTGATCCTCAAGGGGATCGACCAGGACCTGCAGGCCTTTGGCGTCCGCTTCGACCACTGGTTCTCCGAGCAGTCGCTCTTCGACCAGGGTAAGGTCACCCAGGCCATCGAGGAGATGCAGGAAAAGGGGCTCATCTACGAGCAGGACGGCGCGCTCTGGTTCAGGACCACCGACTACGGCGACGACAAGGACCGCGTCGTGGTCAGAAGCAACGGCGTCACCACCTATTTCGCCTCGGATATCGCCTACCACAGGGACAAGTTCCTGCGCGGCTTCGACTGGGTCATCGACGTCTGGGGCGCCGACCACCACGGCTATGTCCCCAGGCTCAAGGGGATCGTGCAGGGGCTCGGTCGCGATGCGCAGGACCTGGGGATCATTCTGGTGCAGCTCGTATCGCTCTTGCGCGACGGCGTGCCGGTCGCCATGTCCACCAGAAGCGGCGAGTTCGTCACCCTGAAGGAGGTGGTCGACGAGGTAGGATGTGATGCGGCCCGCTTCTTCTTCCTGATGCGCCGCTCCGACAGCCAGCTCGATTTCGACCTGGAGCTCGCCAAGCGCCAGAGCAACGACAACCCTGTCTACTACGTGCAGTACGCCCACGCGAGGATCAGGAGCATCTTCGAGACGGCGCGGGAGAGAGGGGTAGAGCCCTCATTCGGGGATGTGCGTCTCGAACTCCTGGAAAGCCCGGAGGACATGAGCCTGATCAAGAAGCTCTCCGTCTACCCGGAGATCCTTGAGGGGGCGGCGGTAAACTTCGAGCCGCACCGCATCACCTACTACCTGCAGGAGCTGGCCGGCGAATTCCACAGCTTCTACAACAAAAGCCGCGTGATCACCGAGGAGCCGGCACTGACCCAGGCAAGGCTCTTCCTGTTGCACTGCGTCGCCGTCACCCTGAAAAACGCGCTCACCGTGCTCGGCATCTCTGCCCCGGAAAGGATGTAGGGGGTGCCATGCGGCTTGATTACAGTGACAAGATGGGGGCGGTGCGCGAAAGCGCCGAGCGGAAGCCTGTAGCGAAGAACAGGCCGCGCAAGGCCCCGATCGGCGTTCTCGCGGTCTTGTCGGTCCTTGTGCTCCTGGGGATCAGCTTCGGCGCCGGTTTGCTGACCGGGTGGTTCCTCTTCAAGGGGGGGGACAACGCGCCCGCAGGCAACCCCGGAACGGTCCCGCAGGTAAAGCAGCTGGAGCCGGCCCCCGCCGCGGCACCGCCGACCGCGGCAGCGCCCCAGGACACGCCGCTTACCTTCTACAAGACGCTTCCATCCGGCGGGCACGGCGCGATGGGCAGCGGGGTCAACCTGAAACTGTCGGGTCCTCCCCCGCAGCCGAAAACTGCACCGGCAGCCGCGCCTGCCGCCAGGCCTGCCGAGGAGAAGCCGTCAGTTGAGAAAACGGCAGCCGAGAAAACGGCAGCCGAGCCGCGCTTCCTGGTGCAGATCGCCTCCTACCGGGACAGGCAGGAGGCCGATGCGCTCCAGGCGAGGCTTGCCGCCAAGGGTGTAGCCGCCTACGTGGTAGAGTCCAAGGTCCGGGACAAGGGGGTGTGGTACCGCCTCAGGGCGGGACGGCACCTCTCCAGGGAGGAGGCCGAACAACTGGCGGCAAAGGTGGGGAGCGGCGCAACGGTGCTGCCTGAATAGCATTTTTTGCCGCTGCAATGGTTTTTCGTCGCCCCGATGCTACAGTTATCCCTTTGCGGGGGATCTCCAATGGAAAACAGGAAGAAGCTGGGCGAAATCTTCGTCGAAAGTGGCGTCCTGACCGAAAAAACGGTGGAGCGGATGCTGGCCGTGTCCAAGCGCCTCGACAAGCGTTTCGGGACGCTGCTGGAGGAGTTCGAGCTGGTGACCGGCGAGGAGCTCGCCGCAGCCTTGGCCGTCCAGTACGGGTGCAGGGTCGCCAGCAACTTCTCCGGCTACTCCTTTTCGACCGACCTGCTCGGGATCATCTCGGTCGACGTCGCGATGCACAACCACATCTTCCCGCTGAAGCTGGACAACAAGAGGCTTGCGCTCGCCATGGCCGACCCGACGGAGACGCGGGTGGTGAGGAACATCTCCGCCGACGCGGGGATAACCATCACCCCCTTCGTAGCGACCCGCAAGGAGATCTACGCCGCCATCTGCAAGAACTACCTGCAGAAGGAGGTCTCACCCTCCGCGGCACAGACGGTGCTGGTGGTCGAGGACGACGAGCTGATCGGCACCATGTTCGGGGACTCCCTGAGCAGGCAGGGGTATCGCGTCATCTTCGCAGCCGACGGGCTGGAGGCCTACAAGGCGGTGCTTACCGAGAAGCCCAACGTGGTGCTCACCGATCTCATGATGCCGAAGCTCGACGGCTACGGGCTTTTCGATGCGCTGCGCATCGTCCCCGAGCTCTCCTTGGTCCCGGTGATACTGATCACCAGCTCGATGCGCCCCGAAGATGAGGAAAAGGCGTTCGAGCGGGGCTTCTTCGACTTCATCGAGAAACCGGTGAAGGAGGGGACCCTGATCGCGCGGGTGAAAAGGGCGCTGCAGTTCCACGATCGGAAGTATCAACTCCCCTAGGCAAGCTCGGGAAAAACTCCGGACCCAAAATATCACCGACCCTCCAGGGCTAAAGCACTGGAGGTATTTGTTTGCAGGGGTGCCCCCATGACCATAACCACAGTTAAATGCCCGCACTGCCACAAGAAAGCCCCCCTGGCCGGCAACCCGTTCCGCCCTTTTTGCTCTGAGAGGTGCAAGATGATCGACCTCGGCACCTGGGCTACCGAGGGGTACCGGATACCGGGCGAGAAGGCCCCCCAGCAGGATGACGACGAGCCGGACCAGTCCTGACACCGCTTTGCCAGCAGTTTTTTTGCAGCCATGCATCGATCAAACAGTCAAAGGAGCCTTTCATGTCACAAGTACGTCTCCGTTTCGCGCCAAGCCCGACCGGCTATCTCCACGTTGGGGGGGCGCGCACGGCGCTCTTCAACTGGCTTTTGGCCAGGCAGCAGCAGGGGAAGTTCATCCTGAGGATAGAGGATACCGACGTTGCCCGCTCCACGCAGGAGTCGGTGGACGCCATCCTGGAAGGGATGACCTGGCTCGGCCTTGACTGGGACGAGGGTCCCTTCTACCAGTCGGACAACTTCCCGCTCTACAAGGAGTACGTGCAGAAGCTTCTGGCTGCGGGGAAGGCGTACAAGTGCTACTGCAGCTCCGAGGAGTTGGAAGCCAAGCGCGAGAAGGCGCTCAAGGAAGGGGGCAAACCGAAGTACGACGGGAGCTGCAGGGAGCTGCAGCAGGGAGAGGACGACGGGAGACCTTACGTGGTGCGTTTCAAGGCGCCGCAGGAGGGGACGACTGCCTGGAACGACCTGATCAAGGGGAGGATCTCCTTTGAGAACGCCGAGCTGGACGACCTGATCATACAGCGCACCGACGGCACCCCGACCTACAACTTCGTCGTTGTCATCGACGACGCCTCCATGGGGATCACCACGGTGATCCGCGGCGACGACCATGTCAACAACACGCCGCGCCAGATCCTGCTTTACCAGGCGCTGGAGGTCCCGGTTCCCCAGTTCGCGCACGTGCCGATGATCCTCGGGGCGGACAAGGCGAGACTCTCCAAGCGCCACGGCGCGACCTCGGTCATGGCCTACCGCGACATGGGTTTCCTGCCGGAGGCGATGGTGAACTACCTGGTGAGGCTTGGGTGGAGTTGCGGGGACGAGGAGATCTTCTCCCTGGAGGAGCTGATCCGGAAGTTCTCCATCGAGAACGTCGGCCGGTCCGCAGGCGTCTTCAACCCGGACAAGCTCCTGTGGCTGAACGCGCACTACATAAAGAACGGGGATCCCGTGCGCCTGGCGGGGCTCCTGACACCGTTTCTGCGGGAGCGCGGGGTGGACCCCGGGATCGGCCCGGACCTGCCGGCCGTGGTCAAGACCCTGCAGGAGCGGGCCAAGACCATGCTGGAACTTGCCGACGGCGCGCTCTTTTACTATCAGGAGGAGCTCTCCTACGACGAGAAGGGGGCGGCCAAGTTCTTCAACCCGGAAACGCCCGCGCTTCTGGAGGCGCTGCTCGAAAAACTCGGCTCCCTTGGCAGCCTCTCGTACTCCGCCATCGAGGGGGCCTTCAAGGAGCTTTGCGAGGAGAAGGGGGTCAAGCTGGGGCAGGTCGGGCCGGCAGTGCGGCTCTCGCTTTCCGGTTCGACGGCTTCGCCGGGCATCTACGAGATGATAGAGGTGCTCGGGCTTGCCGAGACCCGGAAACGGGTGGAGCGCGCCATCTCCCGGCTTTGCTGAAGCGGGGGGCGAAAGGTGCATGAAAAAAAGGAGGGGGCTTTCGGGCCACCCTCCTTTTTTTTCGCTCAAAAAATAGGCCTGCAAGCGGTAGTGCCGCTGCAGGCCATGGCATTTCATGAATCTGGTTTTGCTTAGGCCGAGATTGCGCTCACCGGGCAGGTGTCTACGCAAGCGCCGCAGTCGATGCAGGTGTCTGCAGCGATAACCCTTTTGTCGCCAGCCTCGCTGATAGCGTTGACCGGGCAGGAATCGTCACAGGCGCCGCAGTTGATGCACTCGTCGCTGATGGTATGTGCCAAAGTATTCACCTCCTTCGTGTGGAGTTAAAATTCCATGGGAAACTAACATATGCCCCAAAAAAAGTCCACCATAAAGCTGTGTGACAATTTGAGGGCACCGCTTTGGAGAAAATCCTTGAACTGCAGAGCAGTCTACGGTATATTTAAAAAACAGTTCTATTTGTAAACTTTTTTGGCGCCGGCGGATGTGCGCATAAATACGATAAAAACTACAATCATGGGGGATGCGGACCGATGGATATACTGGCACTTAACTGCGGTAGTTCTTCTGTAAAATACCAGTTGTTTGACTGGGACAAAAAAGTGGTTGTCGCCAAGGGAATGGTGGAGCGCGTGGTGATAGGCGATTCCTTCATCCTCCACGAGGTCCCCGGGCGCGAGACCTACCGGGAAGATTCCGACTGTCCCGACCACAAGACTGCCGTAGACCTGATCCTGCGGACCCTGACCTCCCCGGAGCACGGCGTGCTCAAGGAAATCAAGCAGATAGCTGCAGTCGGCCACCGCGTGGTGCACGGCGGCGAGCGTTTCACCAAGTCGGTGCTGATAGACGACGACGTGCTCGCGGCGGTCACCGAGGTGCAGCACCTGGCGCCTTTGCACAACCCCCCCAACATCGCCGGCATAGAAGGGGCCATGGCCGTGTTGCCCGACGTACCGCAGATCGCCATTTTCGATACCGCGTTCCACCAGACCATGCCGGAGCATGCCTACCTCTACCCGCTTCCCTACGAGTGGTACGAGAAGTACGGCGTCAGGCGTTACGGCTTCCACGGCACTTCGCACCTCTACGTGTCGAAGAGGATCGCGGCCATCCTGGGCAAGCCTGCCAGCGAGTGCAACGTGATCACCATGCATATCGGCAACGGGGTGTCGCATTGCGCCATTAAAAACGGCGTATCGGTGGACACCAGCATGGGGCTCACCCCGCTCGAGGGTGCCATGATGGGAACGCGCTGCGGCGACATCGATCCCGCGATCCCCGCCTTCATGATGCAGAAGGAAAACCTCTCCGCCAAGGAGATCGACAGCATCCTGAACAAGAAAAGCGGCGTCATCGGCATCACCGGCCGCTTTACCGATCGTCGCGACGTCATTGAGAACGCGAACGCCGGCGACAAGCTCTGTTCGCTCGCGCTCGACATCGAGGCGTACCGTCTCAAGAAGTACATCGGCACCTACATGGCCGTCATCGGCAAGCTCGACGCGGTCGTGTTCACCGCCGGGGTAGGGGAGATGGGGGCGCCGATCAGGGCGCGTGCCATCGAGGGGCTGGAGCATATCGGCATCAAACTCGATCGCGACCGTAACGCCTCCGCCATGACCAGGAAGCGCGAGACCCTGATCACCACCGACGATTCCCCGGTGAAGGTGTACGTGATACCGACCGACGAGGAACTCGTCTTCACCGAGGACGTGGCGGCCATACTCGACGGCACCTACACCGATCACATGAACTTCGAGTACAGCTTCTCGAAGGGGGACTTCGTCAGGAGCTAGGCTGGAGAGGCAAGGCAATTCAAAAGGCCGGCGGGGTTTTCCCCGCCGGCCTTTCGTTGTTAGTGATCGGTCCGATCTGTCGGATCGGACAGGTGGTTGCTTTTACCCCTGCGCCTGTACTGCTGTGATCGCGGTCACGTCGACGATGTCCTGCACGGAGCAGCCGCGGGAGAGGTCGTTTACCGGCTTCGCCAGACCCTGGATCACCGGGCCGATGGCCTTGGCGCCCGCCAGACGCTCCACCAGCTTGTAAGCGATGTTCCCCGCGTCCAGCGTCGGGAACACGAGCACGTTCGCCTTCCCTGCGACCTGGCTGCCGGGGGCCTTCTTGCCGCCTACGGCGGGGATAAGCGCCGCGTCCGCCTGCAGCTCGCCGTCGATGGAAAGCGCGGGGTCCATCTGCTTCGCGATCTCCAGCGCCTTCAGCACCTTGTCGGCGTCGGGATGGCTCGCGCTCCCCTTGGTCGAGAAGGAGAGCATGGCAACCCTGGCCGGGACGTCGAGGAACGCCTTGCAGTTGCGCGCTGTGGCGATGGCGATCTCCGCCAGGGCCTGGGCGTCGGGGTTGGGATTCACGGCGCAGTCCGCGAAGAGGATCACCCCGTTCTCGCCGAAATTGGGAGTCTGGGTCGCCATCAGGAAGAAGGAGGAGACGGTCTTGATGCCGGGGGCCGGACCGACCGTCTGGAAGGCGGCACGGAGCACGTCCCCCGTGGTGCCGGTAGCGCCTGCCACTTCTCCGTCGGCGTCCCCTTCACGCACCATCATGCCTGCATAGTAGAGGTGGTCGGGGGCCAACAGTAGCTCGCGCGCCTGCTCGGCCGTAAGCCCCTTGGACTTCCGCAGTTCCACGAGCTTTGCCACGTATTCTTCAAGCTTGGGAGATGTTGCAGGGTCGATGATCTCGACACCGGAAAGGGCGATACCTTTTTCGGCAGCTGCAGCCTGCAGGACGTCCGGCTTGCCAAGAAGCACGATCTTCGCCAAACCCTGTTCCACGATGTTCTGAGCGGCGAACAGCATCCTCTCGTCGTAGCTTTCCGGCAGGACGACCGTCCTGGTGTTCGCCCTCGCCTTTTCGTGAATCTGCTTTACCAACGGCATTATGATCCCTCCGCATTAAATTTATAAAACCGTGTTAGTTATATAACCCAGCAGGTCGGATCGGTCAATAAAAAAGCCTGCCGGAAAGCATTAACGCGGCAGCGGGGTGCCGCATTCCTCCGGGTCTCCCTGCAACTTGGCGACTGCGTGCGGAACGGCGGGCCAGACGAAGCCGATGTTCTCGGTGGCCCCCTTGGGGCTCCCGGGGAGGTTGATGATCAGCGTGTTTTTGCGTATGCAGGCAACGGCGCGGGAGATGATGGCATGAGGCGTCTTCTTGAGGCTCTCCATACGCATCACCTCGCCAAAGCCCGGCAGGAGGCGGTCTGCAACGCGCTCGGTTGCCTCGGGGGTGACGTCGCGGGGGGACACGCCGGTCCCCCCTGTGGTGAGGACCAGGTCGAAACTGCCGCTGTCGGACCATTGGACCAGCTTCTCGGAAATGAGCTGCGCCTCGTCCGGGATCACCTCGGTGCAGGTGACCTCGACGCCGCGCTCCTCGAGCCAGCTTCTAAGGGCAGGGCCGCTGCCGTCGGCTCTTTCTCCGGTGGAACAGCGGTCGCTCAGGGTCAGGATGGCTGCACGCATGTTTGAATCTCCTTTGAAACCTTTTGGGCTGGATGGAGCTTGTGGAGCTGTAAAGAGCTACTCTTCCCTTTTGTAGACGCCGCTCTTGCCGCCTTCCTTGTAGTGCAGCTTGATGTCGGAGATCACGATCCCCTTGTCGCTTCCCTTGCACATGTCGTACACGGTGAGTGCTGCTACGGTGGCTGCGGCCATGGCTTCCATCTCCACCCCGGTCCGCTCGAAGGCGCGCACGGTGGCCGATACGCCGATCCGCCCCAGCTCCTCGTCCACCTCGAACTCTACCGACACGTTGTGCAGTGCCAGCGGATGGGATAGGGGGATCAGCTCCGGGGTCTTCTTCGCTCCTATGATCCCTGCGATCCTGGCCACTCCCAGGACGTCCCCCTTGGCGACCCGGCCGGACATGATCGCCTGCACCGTTTCCGGCTTCAAGGTCAGCACGGCTCCGGCAATCGCCGTCCGCATGGTTGGGTTCTTGTGGCTCACGTCCACCATGATGGCGTTGCCGCTTGCGTCAAAATGATTGAATGCCATGTCTACTCCTCCATTTCCAGGGTGGGATCCAGCAGATGCAAATCGACTTCCTCGCCCGCCTGAAACTCGGTGCGATCGGCAGGAAGTAGCGCCAGGGCGTTGCAGCGGAGCATGGTCTTCAGGATGCCGGTGTTCTGGTCGCCCGAGGTGCTGGCCACGTAGCGCCCCTCTTCCAGGGTCACCTGGACCCTCAGGAAGTTGAGCTTCCCCTCCTTCTTGCGCGCGCCCTCCTTGAGGCGGCCGCGCACCGTCCGCCTGAAGACCTTTTGATGACCCATCATCCTGAGCAGAGCCGGCCTGGCAAACTCCTCGAAGGTGATCATCGTGGAGACGGGGTTGCCCGGGAGCGAGAAGACCGGGGTGTCCCCCTTCATGCCGAAGGCGGTGGGGCCGCCCGGCTTTATGCCCGGCTTCCAGAACTGCTCGACCACTCCCAACTCGGCGAGGATCTCGCGCACCAAATCCCGGTCCCCGGCGGAGACCCCTGCTGAGGTGATGACTGCGTCGGCCTTCAGACCCTCGGAGAGCAGCGTCAGGTGGCTCTCCCGGTTGTCCCTGGCTATCCCCAGGATCACGGGCTCGGCACCGCAGAGCTTTACGGCGGTGGCCAGGGCGAGCGCGTTGCTGTTCACGATCTGGCTTTCCCTGGGCTCGGTGCCGATCTCAACCAGCTCGTCACCGGTCGACAGGATCGCCACGCGCACCCTGCGGTAGACCGGGACCATGGCCGCCGAGAAGGAGGCGAGAAGGCTCACCTGGGGGGGACCGAGGATGGTTCCCCTGGCAATGACAAGCTCCCCGCGGGCGACGTCCTCGCCAAGAAAGCGGATGTGGTCGTTTTTCTTCACCTGGTTCAGCAGCTTCACCGTCTCGGTCCCCGCCTCGGTCTCCTCGATGGGGACCACGGCGTCGGCGCCACCTGGGATGGGAGCGCCGGTCATGATCCGCGCCGCGCAGCCGGGGGCGAGCACCTCGTCCGAACTCACCCCGGCAGGTATGTAGTCGGTTACCTTGAGCTCCACTCCTGGGGTGCAGTCCGCACTCCTGACGGCAAAACCGTCCATGGCGGAATTGTCCCAGCCCGGCATATCCTTTGGTGCGGTGTAATCCTCCGCCAGGACCCTCCCGGCCGCTTCGAGAAGGAGGACCCTCTCAACCCCCGCCGGGGCGACCTTCTCCTGGATGATGCGCCTGGCTTGTTCGTAATTTGTCATCTTTACCTCTGGTTTCAGTAGTGACTGCAGTGCTGGCAAAATAGAAAGGGGCCCACTCCCATGAGGAGAGGACCCCGAACGCTCAAGCGGCGGTGGTTCTCCTTTCCAAAAGGGAGGCGATGCCGTTTCCGGCAGCACCCATTGGCCGGGGCGTCCTGGGGAGTGATCCCTTTAGATGGCCGCGGCTCGGAGACGAATCTGCATATGTCTCCAAAGCCATAGCACATTTGCCTGAAAATAAAAAATTATTTTTCGCTTTACTCATGATGAATAGGGGGCTCCGTCATCCTGATTCAGGAGCTAACGTGCCGGATTCAGAGGCGTTTCCTGCTGTCGGCGCGCCGGGCCGCGCCGGCGTATACCTTTTTCCGGTGCTGTCGGTGGGACGGCGATGTACTCATGAAAGAGGTTGCTTTCTTTTTCCTAAACGCGGTATCTTTTTTGCGTGCCTGTGGGAAACCGGTTTCTCCGGCACCCATCTTCGTGTTATAGCGGTCCGAAACCACGACCTTACAGGGAACGGCAAAGCATGGCATTAATCGATACCTTCGGCAGGCGCATCAATTACCTTCGTCTCTCGGTCACCGACCGTTGCAATCTCCGCTGCAGCTACTGCATGCCCGAGGAGGGGGTGGAGAAGCTAGCCCACTCGCAGGTCCTTTCCTACGCTGATCTGCTGAGGGTCTCCTCCGAGGCGGTCGCTGCCGGGATAGAGAAGATCCGGGTAACCGGCGGCGAGCCCCTGGTGCGCAAGGGGATACTTACCTTCCTGGAGCACCTGGCTGCGCTTCCTGGACTGAAGGAGCTGGTGCTGACCACCAACGGTCTGCTCCTTAAGGAGATGGCCCAGGGGCTGCGTGACGCAGGGGTGCAACGTCTCAACATCAGTCTCGATTCGCTGCAACCCGAGACCTTCGCCAGGATCACCCGCGGCGGCGAGCTCTCCAGGGTGCTGGACGGTATCGATGCCGCCGAGGCTGCCGGCTTTCCGCCTCACAAGATAAACGTGGTGGTGATGCGGGGGGTAAACGACCACGAGATCCTCGATTTCGTGGAGCTCACCATGAAGCGCCCCTACGCGGTCCGGTTCATCGAGTACATGCCGACCTGCGGAGATGCCGACTGGCGCGACCTCTGCATCCCGGGAGCCGAGATCATGGAGCGCATAGCCCAGAGGTACAGTATCGAGGAGATCAGGAACAACGAGCGCTCCGGCCCCTCCAAGAACTTCAGGGTGCAGGGGTCGTTAGGGTCGCTTGGCATCATCACCGCCATGACCGGGCATTTCTGCGACGGCTGCAACCGGCTGAGAGTGACCGCGTCGGGGATCGCCAAGGGGTGCCTTTTCTCAGGAGACGGGGTCGATCTTCGCCCGGTGCTCGAGACCGGCGACGACAACTTGTTGCGCCAGGAGATCCGCCGCATCGTCGAGGCAAAACCCGGTCGGCACCAGGTGAGCGACGAAGGGGTGGAAACGACTCCCTTTGCCATGTCCAGGGTGGGCGGGTAGGGGAGGGCAGGGAGGGCAGGGAGGGCAGGTTGAGGTTGAGGTTGAGGTTGAGGTTGAGACAAAGGCAAAGATAAAGATAAAGATAAAGATAAAGAAAAGATAAAGAAAAGATAAAGAAAAGATAAAGAAAAGATAAAGAAAGACACTAAGAAAGAATCGGCTCAATGGGAGGGATCATGATAGGTAAGGTACTGGCGGTTAATGTCAGCTTGAACAAGGGGGAGAGAAAGACTCCGGCTCCCGAGGTTACACTGCGCGAAAACCACGGCATAGAGGGGGACGCCCATGCAGGTGACTGGCACCGCCAGGTGAGCCTGCTGGCCCAGGAGAGCATCGCGAAGATGCAGGCGCTGGGACTCGACGTGAAGGAGGGGGATTTCGCTGAGAACATCACCACCGAGGGGGTGGACCTGGTAAACCTCCCCATCGGCTCCAAGATCGAACTGGGCGAGACCCTGCTGGAGGTGACCCAGATCGGCAAGGAGTGCCACACCCGCTGCGCCATCTACTACCAGGCCGGGGACTGCGTGATGCCCAAGGAGGGGATCTTCGCCAAGGTGCTCACCGGCGGGGTTGTGAGACCGGGGGATAGGGTGGTGGCGTAGTCGGCGGCCGGCCGGGAGCAATGGCTCCGGGCAGCGGCTTTCGGGCAGCGGCTATCGGGCACCGGCGGCGGACTTCGTGCGGCTTTTTGTGGACCACATGGACCTGATGGACCCTGTGGACTCGATGGACTGGCTACTGAGTTGTGGACTTGATGGACTGGCTACTGATGCTGCACACGGGTACTCCCCCCCCGTCAGGAGCGGGGGAGTACTACGCTGAAGGTGCTGCCTGCTCCGGGGACGCTCTCGACGTCTATACAGCCTCCATGCTCCCGCACTATGCCGTAGGATACGGACAACCCTAACCCGGTGCCACTGGCTTTGGTGGTGTAAAAGGGGTTGAATACCTGCCTCAGATTCTCCAAGGCTATGCCGACTCCGGTGTCTGCCACTTTTACCTCGTAAAGCTCCCCGCTCTTGACCGGCTGGCTCAGGACGGTCAACACTCCTCCGTCGGGCATCGCCTGTACCGCGTTCAACACGAGGTTGGTGAACACCTGCCGCAACTGGTCTCCGTCTCCCTCGACTAACTCCAATTGCCCGGAATACTGCTCTACTACTTCGATCCCCTTCAGCGATACCTGGTGCCCGATCTGCCCCACGATCTCGCGCAGCAATTGGTTCAACCGCACGGCGCCATGCTCCATCTGCTCCCGCCTGGCAAACTTCAACAGGTTCGACACGATCCGCTCGACCCTCTTCACTTGCTGGAAAATGGTGTCGACTTCCTCGCGGTTGTGCGCATCCTCCGGCACGGATAACTGCAAAAGCTCGGTGTTCCCCCTGATGATGGCCATGGGGTTGTTGATCTCATGCGCCACCCCGGCCGCCAACTCCCCGATCGCCGCCAGCTTCTCCACCCGCAAAAGCTCCTCCCGGGTCTGCACCAAAAGACGGTTTTTCTCCTCCAATTCGGCGGTGCGCAGTTGCACTTTCTGCTCGAGACTCCGGTTCAGCTCTATGATGCTGTCCTCCCGCTCCATGAGGGAACGGCTCATGTCGTTGAATCTGCCCGCCAGATCGCCGATCTCGTCCCGCGACTCTATGCTGCTTTGTACGTTGCGTTCCCCCGCCGCCACCCGGCGCGCCAGAAGATCGAGCTCCTTGATCGGCTGCGCCAGCTTCTTGCCCAGAAAGCCCGCCATGGAAAATCCCACCAGACCGCTGACCAGCAAAACGAAGCTCAACAATACGGCCATGTCGATCTTCACGGCCGAGTAGTGGCTCTCCAGCATCCCGACGTAGAGGGCACCGATCGGGACCCCCTGCAGCGAGAGTATCGGCTCGTAAGCGGTGAGGTACCAGTCGTTCACAACGAAGGCCCGGTCGACCCACTTCGTCCCCTTGAGGAGCACCCTGTCGTACACAGGCGGCGAAAGCCTGGTCCCGATGGCGCGGCTGCCATCGATGTTGGGGACGTTGGTGGCTATCCGGATGTCTCCCTGGAAGATGGTGGAGTTGCCGACGTCTCTGCCGTCGAGCCGCGCCCCCTCGTAGACGATCGACTTGATCTTGTCGACCAGCTTCTTGTTGTTGTTGAGCAGCACGCCGCCGTAAAGGGCGCCCAGGAGGTTCCCGGCCCTGTCCTTGACGGGGGCCGAGACGAAGAGAAACATGGCGCCGTTCAGGGGGAGGGGATTGGGGGAGTTGGGGGCGCTTCCCGATACCCGCGCCTGCCTCACCAGCGCGTCTCCCTCAAGCGCCAGCTCGGGCGAGGGGATTATCGTGGTGCCGCTTGCCACCTCGCCCTTGAGGGCACGCGCCACGAACTGGTTGCGTCCCTTCTCGTCGCCGTACAGCTCCGGATTGTTGGTTCTGAAGATGACCTTGCCGGAGGCGTCGACGGCGGCGAGTATGTCGAGGTGCTCGCTTTCGCGCAGAGGCGACAGCGCGTCGGCTACGGCCCCCCGGTCACCCGAGGCGATGGTCTCGGCGGTCCTGCCGAAGGATGCGGTCAATTTGACCACATCGTAGATCCGGGAAAGCTCGTTCTGGTAGGCCTCCCTGGCGACGTTCAGGTCGTAGCGGACCTTTTCCTGCGCCTGGGCCGCCACCTTCGCGCTCAGGATGAAGACCCCAGCCATCCAGCAGATCAGAATGGCGATCCCAAGCGGTATCAGCGTGGCGACGGTGAGCTTCGTCTTTATGGTGAAACGGAGCCTTGGGAGATTCATGCGGGGAAATTTATGGTGTATTCGACGATCTTGCGGTCCAGCGTCTTTCTGGAGATGCCTAGTATTTCTGCCGACCGGCTCTTGTGGTACCCGGTGCCGGAAAGCGTCCGCTCGATGTGCTCCCTTTCCACGTCCTCCAGGGAGACCAGCTGCGGCTCGCGCGCCGTCTCGCTTTTTTGCGGCTGCTTGCGCCAGATGGGGAGCTCTTTCGCGGTGACGGCGGTGGTCCGCGCCAGGATCACGGCGCGCTCCATGACGTTTTCCAGTTCCCTTATGTTGCCGGGCCAGTCGTAGTCGCAAAGTAGCTGCAGTGCCTCCGGGGTCAGGGAGACCACATCTTTCTTCATCTTGATGCTGTACTTCTTGAGGAAATGCAGCGCGAGCGGCTCCACGTCGTCCTTTCTTTCCCTAAGCGGCGGCAAAGGGATGTTGATCACGTTCAAGCGGTAGTAGAGATCCTCCCGGAACCTCCCTTCACGCACTTCCTGCTCCAGGTGCTTGTTGGTAGCGGCGACGAAGCGGATGTCGGCGTTCTTGGCCTTGGTGGCGCCCACCGGGATGAAGTCGCGCTCCTGGATCACGCGCAAAAGCTTCGCCTGGATGGAGAGGCTCATGTCGCCTATCTCGTCCAGGAAGAGGGTGCCGCCGTCGGCCTCCTCCAGAAGCCCCTTCTGGCTGCTGACGGCGCCGGTGAAGGCGCCTCGGACGTGGCCGAAAAGCTGGCTCTCCAAAAGGGTCTCGGTGAGGGCCGCGCAGTTGATGGAGATGAAGCGGCGCTCCCTTCTGTGGCTGTTGTAGTGGATGGCGCCGGCGATCAGCTCCTTGCCGGTCCCGGACTCCCCCAGCACCAGTATGTTCGCCTCGCTTGCCGCGACCTGCAGGGTTAGGTCGTAAGTCTCCTGGAATACGTGGCTTTTGAAGACGATGGAATCCTGCAGGATCGGCTTGCCGAGCTCGTTCTTCAGCGCCCGGTTCTCCTGCAAAAGCTGCTCCTTCTCAAGCGCGTTCTTGAGGACGCTCAGGATCTTCTCCTTGGGGAAGGGCTTGGTTATGTAGTCGTAGGCGCCCAGCTTGATCGCCTCGACCGCGGCGTCTATGGTCCCGAAGGCGGTCATGATGACGATGGGGAGCGAGGGCCTCAGCTTCTTCACTTCCTGCAGCACGCTGATGCCGTCCAGGTCGGGCATCCTGACGTCCTGCAAGACGAGCTCCGCATCCCCCGGCTCCCCTTCCTTTAGCCTGCGCAAAAGCGCGGCGCCCGCGTTGAAGGTCTCCACCTGGTACCCCTGGGTCTGCAAAAGCTTCTTCAGGTAAACGAGAATCCCTTCCTCGTCATCGCAGATCAGAATCTTTTCCTGTGTCATTTCGGGACTTCCCTTTCTCGATTCCTGTGCCGTTGCTGCGGTTCGCACCCTGGTCAAAATGTCACACAGTATGACAAAACGGCACATCTATTACGGGAGGTTAATGTTGGGCGTTTGCCCTCGAACGGCGCACAACATTATCATTTCGGCCTTTTACGGTACACAACTATTTTTTAAATTTGCGTAAACGATCTGGCATGGCAATTGCCGTATACGCGGAGCTTACGCGGCACGACGTTTATCATGGAAAAAGGAGAGTTTCAACATGGCTGTTTCTAGGAGGGAGTTTCTGCAGGGGGGGGCGCTGGCGACGGCACTGGTCCTTACCGGCAAAAAAGCGGAAGCGGGCGGAGCCGATGCCCCGCAGATGCGCACCAAGGGGCTGAAAAGCTCGACCACCATCTGTCCTTTCTGCGCGGTAGGTTGCGGGCTTGTGGTGCATACCAAGGACGGAAAGATCGTCAACATCGAAGGGGACACCGAGCACCCGATCAACCAGGGCGCGCTCTGCTCCAAAGGTAGCGCGCTGTTCCAGGTCGCCAACAACGAGCACCGCCTGCAGAAGGTCATGTACCGCGCTCCCGGCAGCGACAAGTTCGAGGAGAAGTCCTGGGATTGGGCGCTGGAGCGGATCAGCCAGAAGATGAAGGACACCCGCGACAAGACCTTCAAGGCGAAGGAGATCAACAAGAAGGACAACAAGGAATACGTGGTGAACAGGACCGAAGGCATGGCCTTCCTCGGGGGCGCAGGCCTCGACAACGAGGAGTGCTACCTCTGGAGCAAGTTCGCCCGTTCCATGGGGGTCGCGAACCTCGAGCACCAGGCCCGAATATGACACTCCGCTACAGTCGCCGGTCTGGCGGCTTCGTTTGGACGTGGGGCAATGACCAACCACTGGATAGACCTGAAGAACTCCGATGCCATCCTGGCCATCGGCTGCAACCCTGCTGAAAACCACCCGATCTCCTTCAAGTGGATCGAGGCGGCCATGGACAACGGCGGCAAGCTGCTCGCAGTCGACCCGCGCTTCACCAGGACCGCTTCCAAGGCGGACCACTACGCGCAGATCCGTCCCGGCACCGACATCGCCTACCTGGGCGGCATGATCAACTACGCGCTGCAGAACAACCTCACCCACAAGGAGTACGTGGCCGAATACACCAACGCGTCCTTCATCGTAAACGACAAGTTCGAGTTCGAGGAAGGGATCTTCTGCGCCTTTGACGACCAGGAAAAAACCTATGACCCGAAGGCCTGGGCCTACGAGGTCGACGCCGCCGGCGTCGCAAGGCGCGACAAGAGCCTGCAGGACCCGCGCTGCGTCTACCAGCAGATGAAGAAGCATTTCTCCCGCTACAGCGTCGACATGGTCTGCTCCGTGACCGGCACCAACAAGGACGACTACCTGGCCGTCGCCAAGGCCTTTTGCGCCACCGGCCGTCCGGACAAGGCCGGCACCATCCTCTACGCCATGGGGATCACCCAGTCGACCCACGGGACGCAGAACGTGCGCGCCGTTGCCATGCTGCAGATGCTTCTGGGCAACATCGGCATCGCAGGCGGCGGCGTCAACGCGCTCAGGGGCGAGAGCAACGTGCAGGGCTCGACCGACTACGGCCTGTTGTTCCACATCCTCCCGGGCTACCTCAAGTCTCCGGAGTACGACAACGTCGACCTGAAGGCATACCTCGACAAGTGGACCCCGAAGACCAAGGACCCGAAGAGCGCAAACTGGTGGGGCAACACCCCGAAGTACACGGTCAGCCTCCTGAAGGCGTGGTACGGCGACAATGCGACGCCGGAGAACAGCTTCTGCTACGACTACCTCCCCAAGAGAAGCGGCAACTACTCCTTCGTGAAGCTGATGGAGAAGATGGGCAGGGGCGAGTTGCAGGGCCTGGTCTGCATGGGCCAGAACCCCGCCGTCGGGGGGCCGGATTCCCTCGCCACCCGCGATGCGCTCGGCAAGCTCGACTGGCTGGTCACCGTAGACCTCTGGGAGACGGAGACCTCCATCTTCTGGAAACGCCCGGGCGTGAACCCGAAGGAGATCAAGACCGAGGTCTTCATGCTGCCGGCAGCCTCCTCAGTGGAGAAGGAAGGCTCCATCTCCAACTCCGGGCGCTGGGCACAGTGGCGCTACAAGGCCGCGGAGCCGGTGGGCGAGGCGAAGAGCGACCTCTGGATCATCGACAAGTTCTTCCAGGGCGTCAGGAAGGCCTACCAGAAGGGGGGCGTGTTCCCCGAGCCGGTCACGAAGCTTGCCTGGAACTACGGCAACCACGAGGAGCCGGATGTCCACCTGGTGGCCAAGGAGATCAACGGCTACTTCACCAAGGACACGACCATCGTCGACAAGGACAAGACCCTGGAGTTCAAGAAGGGCGACCAGGTCCCGATGTTCAAGTACCTGCAGGACGACGGCTCCACCGTCTCCGGCTGCTGGATCTACTGCGGCTCCTACACCAAGGACGGCAACCAGATGGCCCGCCGCGACGCCGCAGACCCGACCGGCCTCGGCATGTTCCCCAAGTGGTCCTGGTGCTGGCCGGTCAACCGGCGCATCATCTACAACAGGGCGTCGGTGAACCCGGACGGCATCCCGTACGACGCAAAGCGCGCCGTCATCGCCTGGGACCTCGTGGAGAAGAAGTGGAAAGGGGACGTACCCGACGGTCCCTGGCCGCCGCTGAACGACAAGGAAGGAAAGCATCCCTTCATCATGGTTCCCGAGGGGCATGGCCGCCTCTACGCGCTGGATCTCAAGGACGGCCCGTTCCCTGAGCATTACGAGCCGATCGAGAGTCCCGCGAAGAACCTCTTTTCCAGGACCCAGACCAACCCGGCGGTGAAGATACCGGCCAACATGACCAGCGACACCAACAAGTACCCCTTCATCGGCACCACCTATCGCATGACGGAGCACTGGCAGGCGGGCGCCATGACGAGGAGCCTCCCGTGGCTGGTGGAGCTGGTCCCCACCATGTTCGTGGAGATCTCCGAGACCCTGGCGAGGACCAAGGGGGTCAACAACGGCGACCAAGTGCGCATCACCACCGAGCGCGGTTCCATAGAGGCGAAGGCACTGGTCACTTCCAGGCTGAAGCCGTTCAACGTGCAGGGGAAGATGGTCGAGCAGGTCGGTCTTCCCTGGCACTTCGGTTATGCAGGTCTTGCTACCGGCGACAGCGGCAACGTGCTTACCCCGTCGGTCGGTTGCGCGAACACGAGCATCCCCGAATTCAAGGCATTCCTCTGCAACATCGAGAAAGGGGGTAAGCGCGCATGAGCGATTTGACCAACGATTTTTCCAAGAACAAGGCGTTCTTGATCGACATGACCAAGTGCACCGGCTGCCGTGGCTGCCAGGTCGCCTGCAAGCAGTGGAACCAGCTCGAAGCCGAGAAGACCGAGTTCTTCACCGGCGAGGGTTACCAGAACCCGCCGCTCATGTCGGAGTACACCTTCACCCGCATCAAGTTCCGTGACTACGAGAAGAACGGGCAGAACGAGTTCGCCTTCTACAAAGAGATGTGCATGCACTGCAACGACCCGGCCTGCGCCTCGGTCTGCCCGGTAGGGGCCTTCGTCAAGACCAAGGAAGGCCCGGTCACCTACGACGCCAAGCGCTGCATCGGCTGCCGTTTCTGCATGGTCGCCTGCCCGTTCGGGGTTCCCAAGTACGAGTGGAGCAAGGCGTTCCCGCTGGTGAGAAAGTGCACCGGCTGCTACTCCCGCGTCAAGGAAGGGCAGAAACCCGCCTGCGCCACCACCTGTCCGTCGGCCATCACCTACGGCAACAGGGACGAGATGATCAAGGAAGCCAACAAGAGGATCGCAACCCGTCCCGAGAAGTACCTGAAAAAGCTCTACGGCGCGGAAGAGGCGGGCGGCACCAGCGTCATCTACCTGACCGCGCTCCCCTTCGACGAGCTTGGCTTCAAGCACGTCACCAAGAGGCCCCTTCCTTCCTACACCTGGCAGGCGCTGCGCCTGGTGCCGGGCATCTTCCTGACCGTCGGGGGCTCGCTCTCGCTGCTGTCCTGGTTTACCCACAGGAAGGACCGTCTGAAGAAGGAAGCCGAACAAAGGGATGCGTCCGAGAAGGCGCCGAAGGAGGAGAGCTAGATGACCGCTGCTAAGATAATCATGAACGAGATCAAGGGTTATCACAACTTCGTGAAGTTCCTGATCGTACTGGTGAGCGCTGGCGCCGTCGCCTCGCTGGCCCGCTTCGTGTTCGGCCTGGGGGTCACCACGAACCTCAACGACACCTTCCCGTGGGGTCTGTGGATCTCCTTCGACGTCGTCACCGCCGTGCCGCTTGCGGCCGGCGCCTTCACCCTGGGCGCCATCGTGCACTGCTTCCATATCAAGAAGCTCGAGCCGCTGGTGCGCCCCGCCATCGTGACCGGCTTCCTCGGTTACTCGCTGGTGAGCGTCGGGCTTCTGCTTGACCTGGGGCAGCCCCACCGCGGCTGGCACACCCTGGTTTACTGGAACCCGCATTCCCCGATGTTCGAGGTCTCCATGTGCATCATGGCGTACTCGACGGTGCTCTTCCTGGAGTTCCTCTCGCCCGTGTGCGAGAAGTTCGGCTACCACGTTCCTTTGCGGCTTCTGCGCACCATCGAGATGCCGCTGGTGATCGCCGCGGCCTCCATCTCGACCCTGCACCAGTCTTCGCTGGGCACCTTCTTCCTGATCGCCGTCGACAAGCTGCACAGCCTCTGGTACAACCCGCTGCTGCCGCTTCTGTTCTGGATCTCCGCCATGTGCGCAGGCATCTCCATCATCATCGTGGAAGCCACCATGAGCCACAAATGGATGGGGCAGCCCGACGAGTCGGAACTCCTGGAGACCCTGGCGAAGATACTTCCCTACGTGCTCACCCTTTACCTGACGGCCAAGCTCTTCTCCCTCTTCGCGCTGACCGAGGGGCCGCTTTTCGATCGCCCCGGGCTGGTGGCCCTCTTCGCTGTCGAGATGATCGCTGGCGTCCTGGCTCCGCTGGTCATGCTGATGAACGGCAGCGTGCGCGAGAACAACAGGCTCCGCTCCACCGCCGCATGGCTGGTGATAACCGGCGTCATCCTGAACCGCTTCAACGTCTCCATGTTCGGCATGATGGAGAAGGGGACCATGTACTACCCCTCCTTCATCGAGAGTGTGGTGACCATCGGCATCATCGCTGCGCATATCCTCTTCTTCGTGCTGATCGCCAAGTACTTCCCGATCTTCGAGCACCACCCGGAGACCGTGGACTACTCCATACCCGACACCTTCCACAAGACGGGCAAGGGGCACGCCGCACCGGCCAAAGGGGTGGGGAGCGAGGCGTAACACCCCCGCGCGCCGCAGAGGGCGCCGAGGAAGCAGTGCAGAGACCGTTTCAAAACCGCACGCAAGGAGCGGCATTCCCGCCGCGACCGGCCCCTGAAAGGGATGCCGCTCCTGCAAATGAACAGACGCTGCAAGCCACCCTCCCGCACCGGAGGGTGGCCATATTTCAGTTACGGCAACGCGCGGGCTGTCAAAGGAATGTCACATGGCGAGCAAGATCTACAGTTTCAAGAAGGGCGTGATTGCGCAGGAAGAAGGTGGGCTGGTGAGCGAGTACCCGCTCAAGCTGGTGGTGAACGGGCGCGAGATGGCTACGCTCATCGCCTCGCCGCACGACCTCCGCTTCCTCGTGGCAGGCTTTCTGCGCCTGCAGGGATTCGTTTCCTCCGTCAACGACTTCCTGGCCCTCTCGGTCTGCCAGGACTTCGGCGCCGCCAGCGTCACCATCCGGGGCGAACTTCCCGAGCGCCTGAAGCCGGTGCTTACCTCCGGCTGCGGCACGGGGATCAGCTTCACCCTCCCCAGGGCCGCCGAGAGGCGTGCCGGTTTCCGCCAGCACTCTCCCGAGTCCATCTTTTCGCTGATGGCAGAGCTCGCCTGGAAGGCGGAAGGGTACAAGGACCACGGCGGCATGCACTCGGCCGGTGTCGGCAAGCAGAGCCTTTTGCTGCACGCCGAGGATATCGGCCGCCACAACACCATCGACAGAATTGCCGGGGAGGCCCTGCTGAAGGGGGTCTCCCTGGCCGGAAATATACTGGTCACCTCCGGGCGGGTCTCCACGGAGCTGGTCGCGAAGGCGTCGCTTCTGGGGATCGATGTGATCGCCTCGCGCACCTCGCCCACAGACATGGCGGTGCGCATGGCCGAGGAGGCCGGCATCACCCTGGTGGGGTACGTGCGGGCCGACAGCTTCAAGATCTACAGCCACCCCGAGGCCCTCAGCATCGGCAGCCGGCAAGGGAAGATCCAGGGCGTGACCGGCGTGATACTGGCAGGCGGCGCCTCCAGCCGCATGGGGAGCAACAAGGCCCTCTTGCCGCACAAGGGGGGGCGCTTCATAGAGAGCATCTACCGCGAGCTGTGCGAGATCTTCCCGGAGGTGATCCTGGTGACCAACACCCCGGAGCAGTACCAATTCCTTCCCTGCAGGAAGGTGGCCGACATCCACCAGGGGATGGGGGCCCTGGCCGGTATTCACGCAGGTCTCGCCCAAAGCTCCAACCCGGCCGTGTTCACCGTCGCCTGCGACATGCCGCACCTCGACCCCGCGCTGATCAGGTACATCGCCAGCTGCGGCGGCGACGGCGACGTGGTGCTCCCTGTGAGCGAGCACGGCTACGAGCCGCTGCACGCCCTGTACAACAAGGGGTGCCTCCCGGCCATGGAAGAGTGCCTCGCAAACGGCAGGCGGCGCATCGTCTCCATCCTGCCGCACTTGCGGGTCCGCGAGCTCACTGCAGCGGAGGTCGCCTACTTCGACCCCGCTTTCGACTCCTTCAGCAACATCAACACCCCCGAGGAGTACTACGAACTGAGAAACAGCGACAAGGCAAGACCCGCGCCCGAGGCGGCTTCAGCGGAGCAATCGCCCCAGAAGGCGCACGGATGAACCTGCAAACCCGCCTCACCCGACTGCGGCAAGCTGCCGGGGCCGAGGTTCCCATATGAGCCAAACAAACAACTCCAACGGAGTAACGGTTTTAAAGGAGAAGCAAAAATGTTCGGATTCGGTATGCCTGAAATGATCATCATCCTTGTCATCGCCCTTGTGGTTGTCGGGCCCGCAAAGTTGCCGCAGTTGGGGCAGGCGCTCGGTAGCGGTATCAAGAACTTCAAGAAAGCATCCAGCGGCGACGACGTGGTCCAGCTGAACGAGGAAAAGAAGGCTTAACTTCCTTTGGAAGGTCGACTCATGCCAGGCCACAGGCACGCCGCCTGTGGCCTTTTCATTTGAGGGAGGGGCTAGAAGGTTACCGTTACCAGCAGCCTGTGCAGTCCGCCGCCCGGGTAATGCCTGATCTTTTCCGCTATCCGGGAAAGGACGCTTTTGCTGTCTTCAGGCGCGCCGGGGGGGGCGCCCGGCTCGTCGGGATCGTCATCGGTGACCGAGACCGGTATGAACTGCCCGACGGCGTACTTCGCCTCAAGGTTCTTCCACTTGTACCCTATGCCGGTTCCAAGGAAGATCATCCCGATCCTCCGCACGTGCAGCTTCTTCACGGCCGCGTTCGAGCCTCCCAGTCCCAGGATGGTGTTGCGCCAGTAATCCACCTGCGCGGCGGGCTTGAGGTCGATGTACTGCATCCCGATACCGAAGCTCAATTTGTCTCCCTGGAATTCGCCCGCCACATGGTACTGGTCGGCGGAAATCGAAGCGGAGGTCATGTAGTTGTAGTTCCCGACGATGAGCGACGGCCAGAATCCCGCCACGGCAAGTGAACTGGCCACGCCCCCTCCATGGAACGAGATGTCGCTGCGACGGTAGTTGGCCTCCAGGCTCCAACGGCTGGAAAGCCGGGCCCCGACGCCGGCACGCAGCATCTTTTTCTGCAGGTCCCCCCGCAGGTAACCGCTCGGAATCCCGTCGACGGTGAAGTCCTGGTCGATTTCCGCGAACTCTCTTCTTTCATACTCGCCGACCAGGTACCAGGATGCCGGCAGCTCCAGCTTTGCCTCCGCTTTCCTGTTTTTGCCGTAGCCCAGTTCCTGCACGAGTTTCGCCCTTACCGGCGAGTGATCCAGTACCAGGTAGAGTTCGTCCCTGGATTCGATCGACCTCATGGGGAGGTTGCCCTCGTGCCCCAGCAGGCGCAGCTCCATGCTGGTTGCGAAGTTGCTGTACGCGTGCCGGTAGCCCACTTGCAGCCACTTCGTCAGCGCGACTTCCAGCTGAACGGGGGCCTGAACGGACTCCCTGTACTGCGTGTCGATAATGGAGGCACCCAGTGAAACCCTCCCGAAGGCGTTCAGGTAAATGCCCGCTTTCTTCGACTCGAACCGCTGCTCGCTGTGGACGTAGGTCTCCTCCCTTTCGTTCACGGCTCTCAGCTCGAAACCGGTAAAGCCGTAACCGGCGGCGATGCTTCCCTCCACTTTGTCACCAAGAAGCGAAAAGGGGGCGGCCACCGCGGTGTGCAGTTTCTCCGAGTCCGCGGCGCTTCCCTTCCATCTGCCGTCACGGACCTTCGCGGTCAGCTTCCCCTCGTAGCCGGTTTCGACGCGATAGGAACGGTTGCTGTCCAGAAAGAGCGGGGAGTCGAAGTCGAGGGTTTCAGGCTGTCTCGGGAGCCTCTCCAGCCCGCCGCGGGCGAGAGTGGCGGCGCCGCCGTCCAGGAAGGTGTCCATCACCTCGTCGCTGAAGGCGAGGGATGGCGAGGTCGACAAGCAAAGCAGGAGCAACGGGGTGATTGGCAAAAGGGTGAGCAACTTGAGACGCCTGCGTGCTGCGAAAACCATGTAACTACCTCTGAAATGCACCGCGACCGGGTGATGCTGCTGAAATTATCAAAAAGGGGCGGCCTTTCGGCCGCCCCTTCGCCTGTTATGGCACTAACGTCCCGCGATGAACTTGGCGCTTCCCCCGGCCGGGGCGCCCGCGTACTTGAGCAGCTTGCCGTTCTCTATGTCGTAGAAATACCCGCCGACCATGATGCCGCCCTCGGCGTTGAGGTAGCTGGCAACGACGGTGGAGGGCGAGGCGAGGCTGCGCTTCTGACCGTCTGCGTACAGGTAGCCGCCGTGTACGCCCAAGGTCTCTATGTACATGCCGGCCTCGCTGAACAACAGCGTCTCGCTTTGCAGGTCGCTGATCTTGCCGACGGAGGTGGTGCCCTGCCATGCCATGTAATCCCAGGTTTCCACGGCAAAGTAGATGTCCGTGCCGTTGCTGGCGATCCCCGAGACGTAGGCCCAATCACCGCTTTGCTGGCTCGAGGTGTAAACCGGGCTGCCCACGGTGAAGGTGCCCTGGGTGATGGTTATCGGGGCGATGGAAAAACTGCGCCAGGAGCTGGCGACCGCGTGCAGTTTGTTGTCATACCAAAGCAGCCTGTCGACATAAGCGCTTGAACTGGCCGCGAGCTTGGAAACGGCCCCCGTCGCCAGATCGATCTTCTTTATCACCTGGCCGTCCGTGCTGTAGGCGAGGTAATAGAAGGAATCGCCGCTGCTGGCGTAATTCCAGCTGTCTTTGTCTGTGTCGCCGGAAAGGATCTTGGCGGAGACGAAGGGAACCACCCCCGAGAACCCGACAAGTTCCAAGGTGCTTGCAGCGGTATTGCCGGGGAAGATCCCGTTGAGGGTGAAGTCTGGTAGATCGCTCGTCCCCACGATGTCGCACTTGATCGGTACGGTAACGCTGTTGCCGGACCAGTCCAAAGCGGAGACTTCAGCAGCTACTGGAACGCCGTACTTCTCGGACAAGGCTGCGACCCTGGGGACGTCGTAGGCAAGGGTGGGGAGGTTCGCCCTGGTGAGGGGGTTGGTGAAGAACTTGGTGAAGTTGACCTTCACG
>CAZFMI010000007.1:41330-104194 GCA_964519915.1 uncultured Geomonas sp. | reverse complement strand
CAGCCAGCTGATCGAGGCCGGAGAAGAGGCGGGGCTTAGGAAGGCGTGGTACGGCGAGCAGTACCGCTTCCTGCTCGGCGTGGGTCTCATGGAAGAGCTGGTGAGGCTGGCGGCCGAGGCCAAGGACGAGCAGGAAAGCCTGAAGCACAGGCTGGCGCTCAAGAAGCTGATGCTTCCCGAGGGGGGGATGGGGGACACCTTCAAGGTGCTGATCCAGGCCAAGGGTGTCGACAACCCGGACCTGCTCTGCATGAGGAAATGGGGGATGGGGCTGTGACCGTGGCGCCGCCGCGCCGGGAAGGGTTGAAGGCGATAGTCTTCGACCTGGACGGGACCCTCTACCAGGACGACAGGCTCGGCGAGGAGGTGAACCAAAGCGCCGTCCGCTACGTCGCCTCCCTGAAGGGGATATCCGGGGAGGAGGCCGACGCGATGCTGCAAAAGGCGCGCCTCGATTGCGGGCACGGCGGCACCCTCAGCCGGGCCGTGGTCGCCCTCGGCGGCGACCTGGTGCAGATGCACCTGAGATTCGCGGCGGATGTGCATCCCGAAAGGCTCCTGAAGCGCGACCATCGGGTCCCGGCGCTGCTGAAGCGTCTCTCCACCCGGTTCCAGCTGCACCTCTACACCAACAACAACCGGGAACTCTCGGAACGTATCATGGCGCAGATAGGGATCACCGGCCTCATCGACCGCATCTTCACCATAGAAGATTACTGGCTCCCCAAGCCGGATCTGAGGGTAGTCGCGGAGATACTGGAAAAGACAGGGACAAAGCCCGCCGAGGCACTCTTTGTCGGCGACCGTTATCAAGTAGACCTGGCGGTTCCTGAATCTTTGGGTTGCGCCATATTCGAAACGCGCACAGTGGAGGAACTTCTCACACTGGAGCAATTGGTAGATTGACTAGCAAGCCGTGGCAGATAGAATACTGAAGCACCCGATACACAAAGGCTGGTGTTTCGTGACTGTGCTGCAAATGTTTATGCATGACGCGTCTAAACAGATCAAGATCAAGGAGACACGATGAGCGAAGCTGGAAAGTCTGTACTGGATGCACTGATGCGCGGAATGGAGATAGAGAAGGAGACCTTCGACTTCTACACCAAGGCTGAACAGAAAACCTTCAACCCGGAAGGGAAAAGGATCTTCAGGTGGCTTGCCAAGAGCGAGGAATCGCATTACTTGAAGCTCACCGAACTCTACAAGGCGCTGGACGAGGGGGGGCGCTGGGTCTTCTTCGCCGGTTCCACCATCACGCTTGAGCCCGAAGGCGAAGGTGCCGGCGTGGGGTTCGAGACCAGCGACGTCGACGCGCTCCGTCTGGCCATGGAAGTCGAGAAGAAGGGGATCGCCTACTTCGACGACCTGCTGAACAAGACCACCGACCCGGAAGGCAGGAGCATGGTGGAGACGCTGCGCCGCGAGGAGGAAGAGCACCTGCGGGTGATTTCCGAGAAACTCCGTCTTCTGGAAGGGCGCTAAGCAGCAATCTCTGCCGCTGCGCCCCCGCTCAAAGGAGCAGACATGGCAACCCGATTAGAGAAGGACACCATGGGGACGGTGGAGGTGCCGGACGGCGCCTACTACGGCGCCCAGACGCAAAGGGCGGTCGTCAACTTCCCCATTTCCGGCTTGAAACCGCACCAGGCGCTGGTCCGCGCCACGGTCAGGATCAAGAAGTGCGCGGCCAAGGCCAACATGGCGACCGGCAGGCTCGGCGCCGAGGTCGGCGCTGCCATAGTAAGGGCTTGCCAGGAGGTGCTCGACGGAAGACTGGCAGACCAGTTCGTCGTTGACCCCTTCCAGGCCGGAGCCGGGACCTCGCACAACATGAACGTGAACGAGGTGCTGGCCAACCGCGCCGCCGAGATCCTCGGCGGCCAGCCGGGGGACTACTCGCGGGTCAACCCCAACGACCACGTCAACATGGCCCAGTCCACCAACGACGTCTTCCCGACGGCGATGCGTCTTGCCGCGCTGGAAATGGCTGAACTGGTGGGCGCGGAGCTTCGCAACCTCGCCGATACCCTCGCCGGCAAGGGGGTGGAGTTCGACGGCATCCTGAAGTCCGGGCGGACCCACCTGCAGGACGCCGTCCCCATCCGGCTGGGGCAGGAATTCGCCGCCTATGCCGCCGCCATCGACAACAACCGCGCCGGCATCGAGAGGTGCCTGCCCGGACTGCGGGAGCTCGGCATCGGCGGTACTGCGGTGGGAACCGGGCTGAACGCCGAGGAGGCCTACATCGACCTGATCGTCGAGGGGCTCGCCGGGGAAACCGGACAGGCGCTTTCCCGCGGCGGGAACCTCATCGAGCGGATGCAGAACATGGACCCCTTCGTGGCGCTAAGCTCCAGCCTCAAGGGGACCGCGGTCAACCTGGTCAAGATCGCCAACGACCTGAGGCTCCTTTCCTCGGGGCCCAGGACCGGACTGGGGGAGATAAACCTCCCCCCCCTGCAGCCCGGTTCCTCCATCATGCCGGGTAAGGTGAACCCGGTCATGCCCGAGATGACCACCATGGTCTGCTTCCAGGTGATGGGGGCCGACCTCGCCATCGCGCTGGCGGCCCAGGCGGGGCAGCTGGAGCTGAACGTGATGATGCCGGTGATAGCGTACAACGCGCTTTTCTCCATGGAGCTCCTGAAAAACTCCCTGCGCCAGTTCACCACCTTGTGCGTGGCGGGGATCAGCGCCAACGAGGAACGCTGCCGCAACTTCCTCGACCAGTCCGTCGGCCTGGCGACCGTGCTGGCGCCCAGCATCGGCTACGCCGCCGCGGCGGAGGTGGCCAAGGAATCCGCGAAGACGGGCAGGAGCATACGCCAGGTGATACTGGAGCGCGGCATACTGAGCGAGGAGGCGCTGGACGAGGTGCTCTCCCCCTACCCGCTCACCACCCCGGGCGTGCACGGAAATTAGAACGGTGCAGGCGCGGCGCACATGACCGCCTTTGCATTTGGAGAAGAATTCCTATAAACTCAAGCTGTTGCTAACCCAGACAAACGGAGGAGTAAATGACCGAAGAGGTAAGAGCAGTACTGGAAAACATCAGGCCGGCACTGCAGGCTGACGGCGGAGATGTGGAACTTGTTGAAGTTACCGACGATGGAATAGTGAAAGTGCGCCTGGTCGGCGCCTGCGGCCACTGCCCGATGTCCACCATGACACTGAAAATGGGGATAGAGAGAACTATCAAGGACAAGATTCCCGGCGTGAAGGAAGTCGTCGCCGTCTGATCGGTGGCCCACCTTCAGTTGCAGCACCAGAAGCGCGGAAGTAATGCCTTATCGACGTTATTTCCGCGCTTCTTTGCCTCCGGGAGAGAGCGGATAACGTGACAATGACCAGCATGCGCCGAAAACGAAAGCAGTTGCTGTTCCGGACGACGAAGTTCTTCGACTTCTTCAGGAGGAACACGGAGGCGGTTTCCTTCCTCGGGAACCGCGCAACGCTCTATCGTTACGGCTCGGAGTTTTTCCCGGCGCTTCTTGAAGCGATTCCCCAGGCGGAAGCCAGCATCTGCATGGAGTTCTACACCATCAACGACGACCAAACCGGCCGCACAGTGGCAGATGCGCTGATTGCCGCGGCCGCGCGCGGGGTCCGCATCTATCTCCTGTACGATTACATCGGCTGCTTCGACACCCCGACCGCGTTCTTCAAGAGGCTGTCCAAAGGGGGGGTCTGCTGCCGGGCCTTCAATCCCCCCCCCTTCAGAAAAGGGCTCGCCTGGTTCGACAAGAGGGATCACCGGAAAATCGTGGTCATCGACGGGTGGCGCGTCTTCACCGGCGGGATGAACATAGCGGACGTCTACTCAGGCTTTGGCAAGAAGCACACGAAGTGGCGCGATGTGGGACTCAGGATAGAGGGTGAAGTGGGGCTTGAGCTCCTCAGGCTGTTCCAGGAGACCTGGACCGGGGAGTGCGGCACCCCGCCCAACGGCTGCAGCCCGGCGCCTCCCCCCCAGATCGTCGGCGACGCCAAGGTCTCGGTGATAAACGGCGGGCCCCACCTCAAGCGGTCCTTCATCAGGAGCGCCTTCAGGCTCGCCATCGCGGGTGCATCGGAGAGCATCATCATAGCCAGCCCCTACTTCATCCCCGGGCCGCGGGTGATCCGTTCACTGCTCCGGGCAGCCGGGCGGGGGGTCAGGGTGAGGCTGCTGCTCCCCCACAAGAGCGACGTCCCGCTGGTGCGCCTGGTCAGCAGGACCTATTACGCGCAGCTGCTGAGAAACGGCGTGGAGATCTTCGAGATGGACCGGGCCGTGCTGCACGCCAAGGTGCTGCTGGTGGACGGCAGCTGGACCATGGTAGGTTCGGCCAACATGGACCTCCGGAGCTTCCACCGCAACTACGAGCTCAACGTCGTGGTGGACAGCCACGACTTCGGGGCGCAGGTAGACGAGATGCTGGAGACCGATCTGGCAGGGGCACGTCCCATCGTGCTGCACGAGCACGAGAGGCGTGGGTGGTCGGTGCGCGTCCTGGAGCGGCTGTTCAGCCCGGTGGCGTGGTTTTTGTGAAACGGATAAAGACAGATAAAAGGCAGATAAAGATAAAGATAAAGACAAAGATTAAGGATGAGCCGGCACTTGAAGCCGCTATCGCCCCATATTGAGCAACTGCCTTAGATAGCAAGTCAATCAGCATGCGTATCCCTATCAGTAATCTCAACCCTTGAAACAAGGTCTCAATCTTTATCTTCATCTTTATCTTTATCTTTATCTTTATCTTCATCTTCATCTCTATCTTTATCTTTATCTAATCTCATTTTTAGTCTCAATCTCCATCCGAGGTTTTAATGATCGACAGGGAAACACTCAAGCGGCTGGAATTCGACAGGATACTGGAGACGGTCGCCGGCTTCGCCCACTGCGAGGCGTCACACCTGGACGCACTCGCCATCGCTCCGCTCAAGGGCCGCCAGGAAATGGAGCTCCGCCTGGGGCTGGTGGAAGAGATAAGAAAACTCACCCGGCTCGGCATCTCGCTCAAGCTCTCCGGGTTCGAGGATATCACCCCCCAGATCAAGGCGGTCCGCCCGGCCGGCGCGGTGCTCGCCCCCCTGGAACTGCAGCGCTTCATCCCTACCCTGCGCGTCATGGGCGCCATCTCGCAGCAGCTGGGCTTTCGCGGCGACATCCCGCTCCTCGTCTCGCAGGCCGGCTCGATCAGCGGCTTCGCCGACATCCTGAACCCCCTGGAGCACACGGTGAACGAGGAGGGGGAGATCCTCGACTCGGCCTCGCGCCTGCTGGCCGACATCCGCGGCCGCAAGAAGGGGCTCACCACCCGGATCAAGAAAAGGCTCGAGGAGATCGTGCGGGAGAGGCACACGGCCATCTTCCTGCAGGACGACTTCATCACGCAGAGGTCGGGGCGCTGGGTGATCCCGGTGCGCATGGACTCCAAGGGGATGGTGCCGGGCGTCGTGCACGACGTCTCCAACTCCGGCGAGACGGCCTTCATGGAACCGCTCGAGATCATCGGCCTCGCCAACGAACTGGAAAACCTGGTCGCCGACGAGAGGGCGGAGGAAATCAGGATCGTCAGGCAGATCTGCGACTGGATCAGGGAAGACGCTGAGCAGATGCTGGAGCAGTTCGAGGCGCTGGTCAGGCTGGACGTGCTGAACAGCATCGCGCGGCTAAGCGATGTCTTGAAGTGCGAGACGCCGGTCATCTCCCGGACGCCCGCCATCCTGCTCAAATCCGCCCGGCACCCGATCCTGACCCTGATGGGGAAGGAGGTCATCCCCCTCGACCTGGAGCTTGCCGCCGATAACCGGGTCATGGTGGTGACGGGGCCCAACACCGGCGGCAAGACCATCGCCATCAAGAGCGCCGGGCTGCTCTGCGTCATGGCACTTTGCGGCATGCCGGTCCCCGCCCTCCCCGGCACGGTGCTCCCGCTGGTCGACAGCATACTGGTGGACATAGGGGACGAGCAGTCTATCGAGGAGAGCCTCTCCACCTTCTCCGCCCACATCTCGAAGATCTCGAACATCATCGAGCGCGCGGACCACGGCGCGCTGGTGCTGCTGGACGAGCTCGGGACCGGGACCGAACCGGGACAGGGTGCCGCCATCGCCTGCGCCGTCCTGAAGGAGCTGCAGGACAAAGGAGCGTTGGTGGTGGCCACCACGCACCTCACCGAGATCATCGGCTTCGTGCAGAGGGAGCCGGGGATGGTCAATGCCGCCATGGCGTTCGACCGCCGGAAGCTCGCCCCCCTTTACCGGCTGGTGGTCGGGGAACCGGGAGAGTCGCACGCACTGGAAATCGCCAGCCGCTACGGGCTGCCGGAGCGCGTGGTCCGCTTCGCCCGCGGCATGATCGGCACCATGGAGGCGGATTTCCACGCGCTTTTGCGCGATCTCAAGGAAAAACGCGAGCAGTTGGAGCGCACCCTCGCGGATCTCGCCCAGCGGGAGGAAAAGGTGACCCGCGCGGAGCAGAACCTGGTCGACAGGAGCGAAGAGGCTGCAAAGCTCGTGAGGGATGCCAGGGAACAGGGTTATCTGGAGGCGCAGCAAATCGTCTTGAAGGCGCGGCGCGAAGTAGCGGCGCTGCTTGACGAGGCGAAGCGCGAGAAGGCACGCGAGTCCAAGGAAAGGCTGGACCAGGCCGCGAGGGAAGTCGAGCAGGCGCTGGAAGAGCTGCATCCCGAGGAGGGTGTGGCAGCGGACGAGGTCAAGGTGGGCGACGTCCTTTTCGTGAAACCGCTCAACCTCGACGCCACCATACTCTCGGTGGACCTGCGCTCGGGACGGGCGCGGGTCCGGGCAGGGAGCATGGAGATGGAAGTCGCCGTGGCATCGCTGCTAAAGCCAAAGGGAAAAGAGCCTAAAAAAATCCGCAAGCAAAAGGCGAAGCAGGAGGAGGCGGAACGCGTCGAACCCGCATCCACCATCCACCTGCTCGGCATGCGCGTCGAGGAGGCGATAGGAGAGCTGGAGCCGTTTTTGAACCATGCCGCGCTGGAGCGCATCGGCGAGTTGCGCATCGTCCACGGCAAGGGGACCGGCGCCCTCATGAAGGGAGTGCGAAGCTACCTCTCCGGCCACCCGCTGGTCGCCTCCTTCCGGACCGGCGAGCGTTTCGAGGGCGGGGACGGCGTGACGGTGGTGACGCTGCGCTAGGCAGGTGACGGTAACGGCCATAGCTCGACCCGGAGGGTTTCATGATCATCTCTATGATTGCGGCAATGTCGGAAAACAGGGTGATCGGCTCAAACGGCGGGCTCCCCTGGAACATCCCGGCGGACCTTGCCAGGTTCAGGTCCGTCACCATGGGACACGCCGTCTTGATGGGGAGAAAGACCTATGAATCGATCGGCCACCCGCTTTTGGGGCGCCGGAACATCGTCCTCAGCAGGACCGGCCGCAAAATCGAGGGGTGCGAGGTCTACCGCACCCTGCAGCAGGCGCTGGTTGCAGTCGAAGGGGAAGAGGAGATCTTCATCTGCGGCGGCGGGGAGCTCTTCCAGGAAGCCTTGCCGCTCAGCCAACGGGTCTACCTCACCATCGTCCACGGCAACTACCAGGGCGATGTCTATTTCCCCGAGCTCCCGGAGAGTTTCGTGGCTCTGCACCGGGAGGAATTCTCCGACACCGTTCCCCCGACGAGCTTCGTCGTTTTCGAGAAGATAGGGCGGCTCCAGCCGGGGACCGACGCGCAGGACCTGCGCCAGAAAGGCCTGGAAGCGGCAAACCGTCAGCTCTATTTCCTGGCCAGATGCTGCTTCGAGCAGGCACTGGCGCTGGAGGAAAGCGCCGAGACATCCTCCGACTTCGCCTTTTGCCTGGCAAAGAGCGGCGGCGACTGCCGCTTGGCGCTGCAACTGGCAGAAAAGGCGCTGCAGCAAGACCCCGAGCGCGTCCGCGTCCTGCTGAACGCCGGCAGGGTGCGGATCCTTTGCGGCGAAAAGGGGAAGGGGCTGGATGCCCTGCGCAAAGGGGTGCAACTCGGGGGGGGGCCGGAGTTCATCGCGGAGCTGGCAAGGTGCGGGACCAGGAAGGCGCCTCCCATCAAGTCGCTGCCGAGGACCCATCCCCTCAACCGCTACCTCGGCCTCTTGCTGCACCGCATGAACCTCAAGTAGCCCCCCCCGCCGCTCCCCGTTCCCGGCCGGACCGGGGAGCGGCGTCGCATTGGCGTTGACTTGATCCTTCCCTGGATGCTACTTTCGACCGATGAAGACAGCCGAGGCAGAAGCGATAGTACTGCGCCTCACCGATTACGGGGAGGCCGACCGCATAGTCACCCTCTTCTCACTGGAGCAGGGCAAGCTGCAGGGGATCGCCCGCGGCGCAAAGCGCAGCAAGAAGCGCTTCGCCGGAGCGCTGGAACCCTTCGCCCACCTGAGGCTTCAACTGCATTCGGGAACCGGCCTCGCCACCCTCGCCTCGGCAGACATACTCAGCATCTTCCCAGGCATACGCGGGGATCTCGCCAACATCGGCTGCGCAGCTTACGCCTGCGAACTGGTCGAGAGGCTCACTCCCGAGGCAGAAGCAAGCCCCCGCCTGTTCCGCCTGCTCTACAGCTACCTGGAAAGGCTCGACCAGGCTCCCCCCTCCGCTTCGGACCGGCGCTTTTTTGCCGTCAACCTTCTGAAGATACTCGGGTACCAGCCCGAGCTGCAGGTGAGGGGCGTGTCGCAGGAGACCGCTCAACTGCTGGCCAGGGCGATGCAGACCGGACGTTTTGGCGCCGTCTTCTTCCCTGAGCCTCTTCTCAGGGAAGCCGACCTGCTGCTGAACCCCGCCATAGACCTCCACCTGGACCGGGAGCTGAGGTCACTGGCCTTCCTGAAGGAGTGCGGAGTCTAGCGCCTGCCGGCAGCAGCACCCTCCCCTTTTTTCGAAAGCCTTTTGGGTCAATAACAGCCGGATTTCACACGGGCTCCCCTGCAAACTTGTTGACCCGCGCGACGGATACAGGTAGTATTCGACGGCTGTGGCTTCACCCCCGTCGCGGCCGTTTTTTGCCCCCTGCCCTCGCGATCGCGCAGATGGCAAGCGCCCTCGCCCCGCCCCTCCCGGAGCGGTAGGGGGACGGAATAGCTTTTCCCAGGGGGCTTTCGCCGTACTTTGCGACCGGCGGCGCCGATGCGCTGCGAGTCGCTGCTTTTTTGAGGTCGCTGCATGAACCAGATCGACATGAGAAAACTGCCGCCGCAAAGCCTCGAGGCGGAGATGTCCATCCTCGGCGGGATACTGGTGGACAACGAGGCGATCAACCGCGTACTCGAGATCCTGACCCCGGACGACCTGTACCGCGAGAACCACAGGAAGATCCTGCGCTCCATGATCGAGCTGAACGAGCGCGGCGAGCCGTGCGACCTCATCACCATGACCACCATCCTCAGAAAGAAGGGTGAGCTGGAAGAGGTGGGAGGAGGGGCGTACCTCGCCACGCTGGTCGACTTCGTCCCGATGGCCGCCAACATCTCCTACTACTGCAAGATCGTCAAAGAGAAGTTCATCACCAGGAAGCTGATCACGGCAGCCACCGACATCGTCACCCAGGGGTTCGAGGACAAGGTGGACGTCGAGGAACTCCTCGACTCTGCGCAGAAGGTCATCTTCGAGATCGGCGAAAACAAGCTCCGCCCGTCCTACTACAAGGTCTGCGACATCCTGAAGGACACCATCAAGAACATCGAGCTCCTCTACGAAAAGAAGGAGCTGGTGACCGGGGTGCCGACGGGGTACACGGATCTCGACAAGCTGACCGCGGGCTTCCATGCCGGCGACCTCGTCATCATCGCGGGGCGCCCGGCAATGGGGAAGACCACCTTCGCGCTCAACGTCGCCCAGTACGCCGCCATCGAGGCGGACAAGACCTACCCCGCCGCCGTGTTCTCCCTGGAGATGCCCAAGGAGCAGCTGGTGGAGAGGCTTCTCTGCTCGGTATCGCGGGTCGATCTTACCCGGCTTCGTTCCGGGCACCTGCAGGAAAACGACTGGCCCAAGCTGACCAAGGGGGCCGGCCAGTTGCACGACGCGAAGATCTTCATCGACGACACCCCTTCCATCAGCGTCATGGAGCTCCGCTCCAAGGCAAGGCGGCTCAAGGCGGAACACGACATCGGGCTCATAGTCATCGACTACCTCCAGCTCATGCGCGGGGGACCTAACCCGGAATCCCGCCAGCAGGAGATCTCGGAGATCTCCAGGTCGCTGAAGGCGCTCGCCAAGGAGCTGGGGATCCCGGTGGTGGCCCTCTCGCAGCTCAACCGAAGCCTGGAGCAGCGCACCGACAAGCGCCCCATGATGAGCGACTTGAGGGAGTCGGGCGCGATCGAGCAGGACGCCGACATCATCATGTTCGTATACCGCGGCGAGGTGTACGACAAGGAGAACGAGGACCTCAAGGGGAAGGCCGAGGTCATCATCGGCAAGCACAGAAGCGGTCCCATAGGCACCGTCGACCTCGCCTTCCGCGGCGAGTTCACGCGCTTCGAAAACCTGAGCAACAGGGACGAGTACTGATAGAGAACAGACGGCGTTTTGCAACACGGGACATCGGGAGCGGTTACCGGCGTCCGGTCGATCTTCACTGATCGATAAAAACATGCAACAGAGAGGAAATCAGATGAGCAGATATCATGCAATGCAGGAGATCCCTGCCACTGCCGGTTTTAAGGAAGGGGACGTACTTTTTCTCTGCGGCGAGCTGTTCGGCCGCGGTTACGCGAACGGCATCGTGGACGAGGCGAAAGCCGCAGGAATGACCATCATCGGCAGCACCGTCGGCAGACGCGACGCGGACGGCACGCTGCGCCCCCTAAACGACGAGGAGCTGGCGAGCGCCGAAGCCAACCTGGGCGGCAAGATCATCAACATCCCGCTGGAGGCCGGCTTCGACATGGAGCCCGGCAGCGACGGCATCTCGCCGGTGGACAGGTTCAAGGGGGTGAAGCCGGATGACTGGGCGTCGGTGAAACTGGACCAGGCAGAGATCGAATACTCCAGGCAGCGCGGCACGAAGCGGTTCTGCGGCAACCTGGCCGCCGTGGTGGCCGAACTCGAGAAACTCCTCCCTGCCGGCGCCAACGTGCTGGCCGTGCACACCATGGCAGGCGGCATCCCCAGGGCGCGCGTCTTCATGCCGATCCTCAACAAGCTCTTCAAGGGACAGGGTGACCGCTTCCTCTCCTCGGAGGCCTTCTGGAACTCCGACATGGGGCGCCTTTGCGATGTCAGCTTCAACGAAGTCACCGCCGACACCTACAAGTACCTGATCGAGGCGACCGCGGGGCTCAGGGACCGCCAGAAGGTGAGCTATGCCGCCTACGGCTACCACGGCACCGCAGTGCTCATCGACGGCGTCAGCACCTGGCAGTCGTACACCCCCTACCTCCAGGGTTGGGCGAAGATCCGCCTGGAAGACATCGCCATCGCGGCGTGGGAGAAAGGGATCAAGGCGACCGTCTACAACTGCCCGGAAATCCTCACCAACTCCAGCGCCCTGTTCCTCGGCGTGGAGAACTCCCTCTACCCGCTGATAGGCGCGCTCAGGGCGGAGGGGGACGAGAGCATCATCAAGGAGTGCCAGTCGCTGCTGCGCGAAGGGGCCACCGTCGACACCCTTTTGGAGATCGCCAACACCTACCTCACCTCCGAGCTGGTGACCGGTACCCGCGACTTCGACAGCTGGCCGCAGCACAACAACCCGCAGCAGCAGGAGTACATGCTGAACACCTCCGCCGAGCTGATCAGCCTGAATGCCGACCAGAAGGAGATCGTCTGCGCGGTCCTCTCCAGGGGGGTATTCCAGGGGGTGGGCAAGCTGATGTTCGACAGCTCCTGGGAGCCCAAGGCTCCCGTAATCTGGCTGAACCACGACGTGATCGCCAAGACGCTGGTCAAGAAGGGTTGATTGGAAGGGATTGTCATTGATGGCAGGAGCGGCGTTGCCGCTCCTGCCGATGTCATGCAAAAGGGGTACAAGTGGCAAGCAAGGTCCTGCTCGTCGATGACGTGAGCATGTTCGTAGAGCTGATGAAGGATTACCTGCAGCTATCCTCGGTGAACGTGCTCACCGCGCGCGACGGCCAGGAGGCTTTCAGGATCTGCAAGGCAGAGCGGCCGGATTTGGTCTTCATGGATCTGAACATGCCGCTCATGAACGGCGCGGATTGCTGCCGCGCCATCAAGAGGGAACCGAAGCTCTCCTGCGCGGTAGTGCTGATCACCTCGGAGGGGAAAGAGGCTGACCGCCAGCTCTGCCTGGAGGCTGGGTGCGACGATTTTCTCACCAAGCCGCTGGACCGCCACATATTCCTCGACTCGGCGCGCAAGTTCCTGCCGTCCATAGACCGGCGCGACAGGAGGGGGAACTGCCGCTTCAACGTGAAGTTCCGCGCCTTCGGCGTCACCCTCTCCGGGTTCGCCTCGAACCTGAGCCAGTACGGCTTGTACCTTGCGGCAGACGTCGCGGTGGATACCGACAGCCAAATCGACCTGATCTTCGCGCTTCCCGATCCCGTCGGAGCCATCATCCAGACCAAGGGGCGCGTCGCCTGGCAAAACACCTCGAAGGCCAGGAAGAAGCCGTCGTTGCCCGAGGGTTTCGGCATCGAGTTCCTCTCCGTCACCGAAGAGCAGAAGCGGCAGATAGACCGTTACCTCGAAACGCTTAAAACCCCTACCTCACGAGCTTTGAGAGTTTCTTAAACTCCTCGGTCCCCGCCACCTTCAGCAACTGGAAGAGAACCGCCTCGGTGGAAGTAAGAACCGCACCTGCCGAGGTGAGGGTCTTCAGCGCGATTTCCCAGTTCTGCTTGCGCCTGCTCATCACCGCGTCGCACACCAGATGCACCACGAACCCGTGGGAGAGAAGCTCCAAGGCGGTCTGCAGAACGCACACGTGGGTCTCCATCCCGGTCAGGATCACCTGCCGCCGGCCGGTCTTCTCCAGCGTCTCCAGAAAACCGTCGCCGCCGCAGCAGCTGAAGGTCATCTTCTCCAGGCTTTTAGCGGGAAGTTTCTCCTTCAGGGCCGGCACGGTCTCCCCAAGCCCCTTCACGTACTGCTCCGTCGCGATCGCCGGCAGCCCGAGTTCGGCGGCTGCGTCCAGCAAGATGGAGATGTTGCCGGTCAGCCTGTCCAGCACCTTCTCATCCATGGCGCGGCAGAGCTTCTCCTGAACATCCACCACCACCAGTTGTGCGCTCTCTCTATCGAGAAAAAATCTCTCCATCAGGGTCACGGCTAGAACCTCCAGGTTAAGGTTAAGGTTAAGGTTGAGGTTAAGGTTGAGGTGGAGATAAAGATAAAGATAAAGGCAAAGATTTAGACTTTATCTCAATCTTTACCCGGCTTTGCCGTTTCTGTCTCTCTACTCCTTGCGCAGCTCTATGCCGAGCTCGGTGATCTTCTTCCTGAGCGTGTTCCGGTTGATCCCCAGGATGTCGGCGGCGCGTACCTGGTTGCCGCGGGTCTTCTCCAGCACGAACCGGATCAGGGGGCGCTCCACCTGCTCGAGCACCATGGCGTGCACGTCGCCGCTCTCCATCTTCTCCATGTTGCTGAAACAGCCGCGCAGCTTGAGGTCCACGATCCCTTCCAGGGACAGCTCCTCTCCCTTGCACTCCCCCCCCTGCCGGCTCCGGAGCCCGGGGAAATCCGAGGCGACCAGGAGCGGGTCGGGAGAGAGGATTACCGCTCTCTTGATGGTGTTCTCCAGCTCGCGGATGTTGCCGGGCCAGTTGTAATTGGTAAGAACCTTCATGGCGTCGGCGGAACAACGCTTGAGAGGCACTTCCAGCTCGGCGCAGATCTTGGTGAGGAAGTATTGCACCAGTAGCGGCACGTCCTCCTTCCTTTCACGCAGCGGGACCAGCTGGATCGGAATCACGTTCAACCGGTAGTACAGGTCCTCCCTGAACTGCTTGTTGCGCACGCTCTCTTCTAGGTCCTGGTTGGTTGCGGCCACCACCCTCACGTCGACTGCGATGCTCTGGTTCCCGCCGGTCCTGGTGATTTCACGCTCCTGCAGCACCCTGAGTATCTTCGCCTGCAGATCAAGCGGCATGTCCCCTATCTCGTCGAGGAAGATGGTGCCGCCGTTGGCCTGCTCGAACTTGCCGAGCTTCCTTTCGGTCGCCCCGGTGAAGGCCCCTTTCTCGAAACCGAACAGCTCGCTCTCTAGAAGCTCCTTGGGGATGGCCGCGCAGTTGAGCGGAATGAAAGGCTTGCCAAGCCGCTTGGAGTTGTAATGGATGGCGCGTGCTATCAGCTCCTTGCCGGTGCCCGACTCTCCCTGCACCAGCACGGTGACGTCGCTCGGGGCCACCTTGCCGATGGTCTTGTAGACCTCGCGCATGGCAGGGGAGTTGCCGATGATGGTCTTCTCGAGCTGGTAGCGGTCCTTCAGCTCCTCCTTGAGGAGCGAGACCTGGGAGGTCATCTCGCTCGCCCGGCTTACCTTCTCGACCACTGCGTCGATCACACCCAGGTCGAAGGGTTTGGTGAGGTAGTCGTAGGCGCCGCGCTTCATCGCCTCGACCGCGTTCTTCATGCTCGCCTCGGCGGTCATGATCACCACGAAGAGGTCGGCGCGCTCCTCCTTGACGCGATCAAGGAGCTCCAGTCCGGTCAACCCCGGCATCTTGATGTCAAGGAGGGCAAGGTCGTAGACGTTCTCCTTGATGAGCCGAAGCGCCTCGTTGCCGTCGCGCGCCAGCTCCACGTTGAACCCTTTTTTTCTGAGTGCCTTGGAAAGGACCCAGCGCATGCTCTCTTCGTCATCCGCCACAAGAATGTTGTTGATCGACATAAAGACTCCTAAAGCTAGAAAACCTGTTCTAAGTTCTATGTTCTATGTTCTATGTTAAAGCTCGAGCCTCGTTGGCCGCAACTAAGCGCCGGAAGCTTCGTAGCGATGCTTTTAAACTTACACTGCCTGCCCTAAAGTAGCGTAGAACGTTTAACAAAGAACAAAGAACGTAGAACGTAGAACGTAGAACAGTTTTTACTGAACGAGCGGAAGCATCACGGTGAAAACGGTGCCGCGGGCCGCATCGGAATCGACGCGGATCATGCCGCGGTGCTCGGAGACGATCTTCTGGCAGATCGCCAGACCAAGACCGGTCCCCTGCGACTTGGTGGTGAAAAACGGGGTGAACATGTTCTCCAGCACTTCGGCGTCGATACCGGGACCGTTGTCCGAAATGTCTATGGCGACCATGCGGGCGCGCCGCTCTCCCTTTTGGGTCATGCTGTAATCCGCCAGCACGCGGCTGGTCACCTTCACCACGCCGCCGGTACCCACCGCCTCCATGGCGTTCTTGATCAGATTCAGGAAAAGCTGGGTGATGAGGGACTCGTCGGCCAATATGGGCGGGATGCTGGGGTCGAAGTACTGCTGCAGGTAGACCTCTTTCCCCTCGCAGGCGTTTTTCTGCAACAGGAGGATGTCGGAGAGGACCCGGTGCAGGTTCACCTTCCCTACCTTCAACCGCCCCGGAGAGGCCAGCGCCAGCAGTTCCTCGACGATCACATTGACCCGCTGCACTTCCTTCAGCATCACCCGGATGTAATCGCGCAGCTCCTCGTTCTCGGGAAACTCCAGCTCCAGGAGCTGTGCCGCGCCCTTGATCCCCCCCAGCGGGTTCTTGATCTCGTGAGCAAGCCCGGCGGCCAGGGCGCCCAGTGCCGAAAGTCGGTCGGCCTGGCGCACCGCGCTCTCGAGTTCCCGCACGTTGGTGAGGTCCCTAAGGAGCACGATAGTGCCGATCCGTTCGCCGCAGGAGCTAAGGAGCGGGGAGGTGCCGGCGTCGACCGGGGTCAGTTTTCCCCCGCGCTTCAGCACGATGTTTTCATGGTCCGAAACGGACATCCCGGTGGCCACGGTCTTGGCGACCATGTCGTTTAGGGGACCCTCGCCCTTGAAGATCTCGCTAAACGGCACGCCCATCGCCTGACGCCGGGAGATCCCGGCCAACTCCTCGGCAGCGGGGTTGACCAGCGTGACGGCTCCGGCGTTGTCCAGTACGATGACGCCGTCCCCCACGCTGTCGATCACGTTCGCGTAATAACCCTCCAAACGCTCAGGCATTGAAGAACCCCTCCATGGCCCCGATCAGTTCGGAGGCATTTTCGATCCGGTTCACAGCGGCACGGAACTGCGCCGCCCCCGGAAGCCCTTTCGAGTACCAGGAAAGGTGCTTGCGCATCTCCATGAGCGCCACGCGGTCACCCTCGCAGTCGGCAAAGAGCTCGAGATGCCTGCGGGCTACGGCCAGGCGCTCCGAAACGGTGGGGGGAAGAGGCTCGGCGCCGCAAAGAAGCGAGAGCGCCTCGCGGAAGATCCAGGGGTTCCCCATGGCGCCGCGCGCCACCATCACCGCGTCGCAGCCGGTCTCCTGCAGCATGCGGACCACGTCGTTGGGGGTGAACAGGTCGCCGCTCCCTATCACGGGGATGTCCAGCCTGCTTTTGAGCTCCCCGATCTTGGACCAGTCCGCCGCCCCCTCGAACATCTGGGCGCGGCTTCTGGGGTGCAGCGTCACGGCGTCGCACCCCTCCTCCTGGGCAATCCTTCCTATCTCGAGGAAACTGTCGTCGCCGCAGACCCAGCCGGTGCGGATCTTGACGGTGAAGGGGAGCCGGGTGGCGCCCCTTACGCTCCTGATGATGCGGGCCACCTTCAGCGGTTCCCTGAGGAGCGCGCTTCCGGCGCCGGTCCCCACCACCTTGCGGACAGGGCAACCCATGTTTATGTCGATCAGCTCGCCATGCTCCTCGACCAGCCTGGCGGCCTCGGCGAGCATGCCGGCGTCGTCGCCGAAAAGCTGCATTCCGATGGGACGGTCGCCGGGGGTGGTCTTCAGCAGGTCGAAGCTCTTGCGCCCTTCCCTGGTCAGTCCGTTCACGCTCACCATTTCGGTGAAGGTGAGCGAGGCCCCCCCCTCGCGCGAGATGAGCCGCATCGGCAGGTTGGTGATGCCGGCCATGGGGGCCAGGAACACCCGGTTCTCCAACAAAAGTGAGCCGATGGCCACCGTTTTTTGCATATGTTCCTGATTCCTTATCTGCCTAAAAAATGTGCATACTAACAACAAGGAATTGAAAAGGCAAGGGGTTTTTGCGGCGGGAACGACAACGGGGCGGCGGCGGTTGAGAAGCGGCAAGAGGGACTGACTCGCCAGGGGGAGCACCGGAGCTGCACGGAGGAAATCAGGCGAAAAAGCCTTCAGCTTCGCCTGGAGCTTCCGGCTTCGCCCTGTGAGCCTTTGCGCCCCCTGTGGTCAGGTTTCCGCCAGCCGCCTCAGGGCGTCCTCTATCCCCTGCACCCCTTCCAGGGCTCCGCAGGGAAGCGAGATATGCGGCGGGGAGATCTGCGGCTCGCGGGGGTTGATCCTGATCACGCGCCCCCCGGACAGGGCGCCGATCCGCTCACTGGCCGCGCGCACCGTCGGAATGGCCGTCCCTGCGCCCATCTCGACGACCGCGATCCTCTGCAGCGCATGGCGCGAGAGGAACAGCCGGAAGCGCTCCTGCTGCATGGCGGTCCGGTCGCCGATCCAGCAGTAATCGCCGAACATCAGGATGTTGGGTCGAGCCGCGGATCCGCAGCGGGGGCAGAGGGGGACCTTGTCGCTTCGCATGCTCTCTTGGTCGATGTGAAACTCCTCGCGGTTGTCCCAGATCCGGCTGGAGCAGGGCCTGGTGCACTGCAGGCGGTGGATGGAACCGTGGAATTCCAGGATGGCGTCCTCAGGGAAGCCTGCCTTCTGGAACTGCCCGTCCACGTTGGAGGTGGCCACGAAATGGTCGAGCCGGTAGCGCTCGATCCAGTCGAGAATGAGCCTGAACCCCGGGTGCGGGACGGTGTCGCGGTAGAGGTTGGTGCGGTGGCCGTAAAAGCCCCAGCCAAAGGCGGGGTCGCGCTCGAAGTGGTCCGGGTTGGCCGCATCGACGAAGCCGATGCCGAGCTTTTGATACAGGGGGAATGCCTTCCAGAACCCGGTGTCGCCGCGGAAATCGGGGAGCCCCGAATCGACCCCCATGCCGGCACCGGCCGTAACCACTAAGGCCTGCGCCTCGCTCAGCCACTGCGCCGCCTGCTCAAACTCCCTGTAAAGTTCCACGGCCGCCTCCCGGATCAGATCCCCACCTTTACCAGGACCGGTTTCAGGACCCGCACCAGTTCCCCGGGCGGCATCGAGACCAGGAACCCGCGGCTGCCCCCGTTTATATAGATAAGGGGGAGATCGACTATGCTCTGCTCGGCATAGACCGGCATCTGCTTCCTGGTGCCAAAGGGGGAGGTCCCCCCCACCAGGTAGCCTGAATGGCGCTGGGCGGTGTCCGGGTTGCAGGGGGTCACCGACTTCGCCCCGATGGCACGGGCCAGCTCCTTGGTGGAGACCTGCAGGTCACCGTGCATGAGGACCACGAGCGGCGCCTTGCTCTCGTCCTCCATGATCAGCGTCTTCACGACGCTGCGCTCGTCCACCCGAAGTTCACGGGCGGAAACGGCTGTCCCCCCCTTGTCCTCATACTGGTATGGGTGTTCACCAAAGCTTACACCTGCCTGCCTGAGCACCCTGATGGCAGCCGTGACCGGCGACTTCACCTTGGCCATTACGTTCTCCTTGCAAATTTACTTTCACATGAAAAAAGTCGCTTGCCAGTTACTATCAGACCGGCTATAGATTAATATCACGTCCGCCACAGCTTAACAACCGTGTAACTAGGGTAACTTCCAATGCAAAATGACAGAGGGCAAGCAGTTGCAAAGGTACTTGTCATGGACGACGACGAGATGGTTCGTTTCGTTGCAGGCGAGACCTTGAAGAGGTACGGGTTCGAAGTCGAGTTCGCCGTCGACGGGTCGGAGGCGGTGGAGCTCTACCGGGAACGGCATCAGTCCGGGGCCGCCTTCGCCGCCGTGATCCTCGATTTGAACATACCCGGGGGGATGGGGGGACAGGAGGCGATGAAGCGCTTGCTGGAGATAGACCCCTGTGCCAGGGGATACGTCTCCAGCGGTCGCACCGACGATCCGGTCATGATGAATTTCAAAACCTTCGGCTTTGCCGGGACCATCGAGAAACCCTACTTCTACCTGAACAGACAACTGATGGAAGAGTTCAGCAAAAACCTGCGCGAGACCGTTTGAGCATGCCCGGACTGGCAAATTACCTTGCCCTGGTCGAGAGGATCGACGCGCTCTGCACCAGGACCGGCGAGCGGTTTGCCTCCCATATCTCCTGCCGCGCCGGCTGTGACGCCTGCTGTCGTCATCTCTCGGTCTTTGCAGTGGAAGCGGCAGGGTTAAGGGAAGCGCTCGGGAGGCTTCCGGGCGAGGATGCCGCGCAGGTCAGGCGGAGAGCCGAACAGGCCGAGCCGCAAGGCCCCTGTCCCCTGCTGCACGACGGGCTTTGCCTGCTCTACCGGGCCCGTCCCGTCATCTGCCGCACCCATGGGCTCCCCCTTTTGTTGCAGCACGATGGCGTAGACCGCGTCGACTTCTGCCCCGAGAACTTCAAGGACCTCCAAAGCATCCCCGGCAGCGCCGTGATCGATCTCGAACGCCTGAACACGATGCTTGCCGCGATCAACTCCCTGTACCTTCTGGCTTTTCCCGGCCCGGAGCGGCTCACCATAGCCCAGGCGCTGACTCTCGCCGATTGACTTTTCCCGGGCTTCACGGTATACGCCACCGGGACGAGCCTTCACGGGGCGGCAGGGCCGCTGCCACCAGGGAGGGTGCTCCTGCCGGTCTCGGCAGCTGCCCGGGCCAACCCGTTTGACAACATTTATAAAAGGAGACGCAGACAAAATGAAAATCAGCTACCAGACTTCCGGGAGTTGTGCCTCCCGCATCGAGATAGAGATCGAGGACGGCGTCATCACGGAGACCACCTTCGTTAACGGCTGCGCCGGGAACACACAGGCAGTCGCCGCCCTGGTACGGGGGATGAAGGTCAATGAGGCTATCAGCCGTCTCAAGGGTATCGCCTGTCAGGGAGACACCTCCTGCCCGGACCAGCTCGCCAAGGCGCTGGAGCGGGCCCAGACCGGCAGGGTGCCGTCGTGACAGGGGGGGGCATGGAGATCTTCGGCGGCTTCATGATGATGATGTCGATCATCGGGTTCTTCCTGGTGGTGATCTGGTTCATACTCCCCTTCGTGATCTTCAACATCAAGGGGAGGGTAGACCGCGCCATCTTCATGCTGGAAGGGATGGACAAGCGGCTGGCAGCCATTGAGCGGAGTATCGAGGCAGGCCGGGGCCCCGTCGTTGCAGAGCCGGAGAACCCCGTCTCCGCTCCGGGCGGGGCAGAGCAATAGCTTCAACCTCGTGTTTCGCCGTCCCACCGTCTCGAGCGCCGTGGCATTATGACTCGCCCCCCCGGCTTTCCAGCCTCCTCTTAGCCCACCCTTCACGGGGACGCTGTCCGCTTCCGAAACCGCTTTCCAGATCACTACCCCGGTTGCGCCTGCTGTTTGACTTGCCAACGCTCCACTTTTTAATTATCATGTCCCGCTATATGTCGGCTGAGGCAATAGAGCACTCTAATGCGTCGGCTTCGATTTGGAGGATAAACGATGGGTTTACTGGAAGGGAAAAAGGCACTTATTTTCGGCGTTGCCAACGATAAAAGCATCGCCTGGGCAGTGGCCGAGGCGTTTCGCCGCGAGGGGGCCGAGGTGGCCCTTGCATACGCCGGCGAGACGGTCGCCAAGAGGGTGATCCCGCTTGGCGAGAGCATAGGCGCGAGCATGATGCTACCCTGCGATGTAAGGAGCGACGAGGATCTGGCACGGCTCTTCAGCGACGTCGCGAAGGTTTGGGGGGAGCTGGACATACTGGTGCACTCGGTGGCTTTCGCCAACAAGGAGGAGCTGAAGGGTTCCTTCCTGAACACCACCCGCGAAGGGTTCGCCACGGCCCTCGACATAAGCGCCTACTCGCTGGTCGCCATGGCCAAGGAAGCGGCCCCCCTCATGCAGGGCCGAAAGGGGAGCATCCTCGCGATGACCTACTATGGCGCCCAAAGGGTGTTCCCCAACTACAATGTCATGGGCGTTGCCAAGGCCGCCCTGGAAGCAAGCGTGCGCTACCTTGCCGAGGCGGTCGGCCCTGAAGGTACCAGGGTCAACGCCATATCCGCAGGCCCCCTGCGCACCCTCGCCTCGGCAGGTGTGGGGGGCTTCGGCCAGATCGCCGGGCACGTGGCGGGCAAAGCCCCCCTGAGACGCAACATCAGCCAGGAAGAGGTCGCCAACGCGGCGGTTTACCTGGGAAGCGACCTCTCCAGCGGGGTGACCGGCGAGATCCACTTCGTCGACAGCGGCTACAACATCATAGGGCTGTAGGGAAGAAAAGGGAGGCGCACCATCAAAGGACTGCACGGGAACCTGACAGGGCTGAAACCGAGCCAGGTAAAGAGACTGGAAAGGCTGTACCGCCGGCGTGTCAAACCGGGCGAGGCGATATCCCTGGAGCTGGCCCGGGAGCTGGCCGACATCTCCCTGGAGATCAGGCGCCAGCTCGGCATCCTGGTCAGCCGCATCGGCGAGGTGGCTTACGTGGTGGTCGGCGACGAGCGCGCGCTCCTGATCCCGACCCTTGAGGAATACCCCCTCGGCAGGAGGCTCCTGCGCGGGTTGCGCCTGGTGCACACCCACCTGAAAGCAGAGCCGCTCTCCGACGACGACCTGACCGACCTTTCGCTGTTGCGGCTCGACATGATAGCCGCCTTGCAGCTTACCCAGAACCCGGACCGCTTCTCCATCCAGACCGCGGCGCTGGTCCCCCCCGATGGACACACCCTCCCCTACCAGGTCGAGGCTTCGGTTCCCTTTGCCAAGTTCGACCTGGACTTCCGCGGTTTCATCGAGACCCTGGAGCAGACCCTGGAGCGCGGGCTCAAAGAGGGGGTGGTGGTCGGCACCGGGCAGGAGCGGGGGATACTGATCTCCGTCACCCAGCGCCCCCTGGAGGAGGCGGCAGACTCCATCGAAGAACTGAAGGAACTGGCGAGGACCGCCGGGGTCGGCGTGCTCGACACGGTGATCCAGCGCCCGAAGGAATTCAACCCGCGCTACCTCCTGGGCGAGGGGAAACTGCGCGAGGTGCTCATCAAGGCGCTGCAGTTCGGCGCCACCATGCTGGTCTTCGACCAGGAGCTCTCTCCCGCCCAGGTCCGTTCCATATCCGAGATAACCGAATTGAAGGTGATCGACCGCAGCCAGCTGATCCTGGACATCTTCGCCAGGCGCGCCACCACCCAGGACGGCAAGGTGCAGGTGGAGCTCGCGCAGTTGAAGTACCTGCTCCCGAGGCTGATCGGGCGCGGCGTACAGATGTCGCGGCTCATGGGGGGAATCGGCGGGCGCGGCCCGGGCGAGACGAAGCTGGAAGTCGACAGAAGGCGCATCAGGGACCGCATCGCGCACCTTGAGAGGGAGCTGAAGGAGCTCTCCAACGGCCGCTACCAGCGGCGCCAGAAACGGGTCAAGGCGGGAATCCCCATCATCTCCATCGTCGGGTACACCAACGCCGGCAAATCGACCCTGCTGAACACGCTTACCAAAAGCGAGGTGTTCACCGAGGACCTCCTCTTTGCGACCCTCGACACCTCCTCGCGCAGGCTGCGCTTTCCGATGGACCGCGAGGTGATCGTCACCGACACGGTAGGGTTCATCCGCAGCCTGCCGAAGTCCCTGCTGGGGGCGTTCAAGGCGACGCTTGAGGAATTGAAGGACGCCGACCTCCTGATCCACCTGGTGGACTGCAGCAATCCCCGCTTCGAGGAGCAGATCAACGAGGTGGATGCCATCCTCGCTGAACTGGAACTCGCCCAAAAGCCGAGACTGCTGGTATTCAACAAGGCCGACCTCCTTCCCCAGCTCAAAAAAGGGGACCCGCTCGCCTTCATGAAGGTGCGCCAGTTGACCCGCAAGTACGGGGCGATCACCATCAGCGCCTCGGACCGCAAGACCCTGGAGCCGCTCATGAAGGAGCTGCAGCACCGCTTCTGGCACGACGTGGAGGATTATCGCGCTCCGGGAGAATACCACGACGACTCCGAGCAGTAGCGCCGCTGCCCCTCCCCGTCCGAACCGCTCCGGCGCCTGCGCCTGGAAGCTGGAGCCTTCCGCGTCAAAGCACCCGCTGCGGAGGCCGGGGCCGCCGCCCCGAACGGGAGGGGCTTTCGCCGGCAGGACAGCCGCTTCCCCGGCAGCAAATCCAACCGACAGGATCATCGCCCCAATGGACAATCAAGCAGCAATCATCTACGCTCTGGACCTGCTCGGCACGGTCGCCTTTGCAGCTTCGGGGGCGCTTGCCGGCGTGCGCCGCGGCATGGACCTTCTCGGCGTCATCGTCCTCGGGATCGTCACCGCCACCGGAGGCGGGGTCATCCGCGACGTCCTTTTGAACGACACGCCTCCCTTTTGCTTCAAAAACGAGCTCTACCTCTACCTCGCGGTATTCGCGGCGATCGTCGTCTTTCTCACCCCGCGCAGCTTCGAGAGGATGAACCGGGCCATGCTGCTCCTGGACGCCCTGGGGCTGGGCACCTTCCTGGTCATCGGCACCTCCAAGGCGCTCCGGTTCGACCTGGGGCTCATGGGGGCGATCATCATGGGCGTCATGACCGCCACCTGCGGGGGGGTGGTGCGCGACATACTGAGCAACGAGATCCCGCTCATCCTGCAGCGCGAGATCTACGCCTCCGCCTGCGTGGTCGGCGGCGCCCTCTTCTACTTCCTGCATCACACCGAACTCCCGCACGCGGTGAACCTGACCGTTTCAGCCGCCGCAGTTATCGCCATAAGATGCGCCGCCATCGTCAAGGGGTGGCAGCTGCCGCGCGGCCAGGCGCTTTGAGCCATGCCAAAACAAAGCGCCGGGCTCATCATGTTTCGCCTGCGGGACGGAGCTCCGGAAATCTTCCTGGTCCACCCCGGCGGACCCTTTTGGGCCCGTAAGGATCTGGGAGCCTGGTCCATACCCAAGGGGGAGTACCTCCCGGGGGAGGACCCTCTCGAAGTGGCCAGGCGCGAGTTCACCGAAGAGACCGGGTTCGAGGCAAGGGGAGAGTTCCTGGAGCTGCCCCCCATCCGGCAGGCCGGAGGCAAGCGGGTCAGGGCCTGGGCCTTCCGGGGCGACTGCGACCCGGCTTCGCTTGCCAGCAACAGCTTCTCCATGGAGTGGCCGCCCAGGTCCGGGAGACGCGCGGAATTCCCCGAGGTGGACCGGGGAGAGTGGTTCCCCGTCGAGCTCGCCAGGGAGAAGATCCTGAAGAGCCAGGCCGGCCTCCTCGACGAGCTCTGCGCGCTGCTGGGCACCCCCGCCCCGCCTCCTCGTTCTAGTCAGTAAAACACCAAAACCCCCGCCACAAATCCGACCCACGCTAAAAGCCTGCAAAACGCACAGTTATAAAGTTTACATTTTCCCCTCTCATCGGCATCCCGTATACTTTGCAAAAATAAATTCAAGCCGCCGTACTGACTGACGATAAGCGGTACTGACGCGTTCACCTATTGCGCCGTTTTTTATGACAGCACCGACGACCGGGATCTGCCAAAGCCGCTCCCGCAGATCCAGTCGCAACCTAGAGCAAAATAAAACGGGGGGATTGTGATGAGAGTTCAGGACATGAAGATCGGTTTACGGCTGGGGCTTGGTTTCGGGTTGATCCTGTTGTTCCTGCTGGCCATCAGCTCCATCGGCATCTCCGGCATGCTCAAGATGGACAAGAGCCTGGAGGGGATCGTCAAGAAGGAGTACGAAAAGATCAAACTGGCGAACGAGGCTTCCAGACAGGTAACCTCGATCGTATCGAGCATCGAGGGTATGCTGCTGCAGACCGACCCTGCGGCGAGGCAGGAGGAGAACAAGCAGATAGAGTCCGCCAGGCAGGAATACAAGGGGGCCATGGACAGACTGGAGAAGCTGGAGGACTCGGACAGGGGGAAGGAGCTGATCGCCAGGGCCAAACAGTCGCTGGTTGACGCGCGCAAGGCGAACAACGAGGTAATCGAGCTTGCCCTTGCCAACAACACTGCCCGTGCCGTCACCTTGTTCGAGAAGGAGGCGGCGCCGCTTTGCGCTGCCATCGGCACCGCCTTCACAGAGCTGGTGCGGTTCCAGGAGGCAGGGATAGATGAGCGCTACAAGGGGGCGGTGGAGGTGTCGGGCAACTCGCGCACCCTGGCGATCTTGATCGCCGCGCTGGCGCTTGTCACCGGAGCCCTGGTCGCCTTCTTCACCACCCGCAGCATCAGCCGGCCGGTGAACGCCCTGGCGGCGAGCGCCGACAGGCTGGCCCTAGGGGACGTGGAGGTGGAAATCGCGACGGACGGCAAGGACGAGATCGCCATGCTGGCCCAGTCGTTCAAGAACATGGCGGACAACATCAAGGAGGCCTCGCTGGCGGCCGAAAGGGTGGCCCACGGGGACCTCTCGGTGCAGGTGACCCCCAGGTCGGAGCGCGACCTGATGGGGAAGAACCTCTCCACCATGATCACCATCATCAGCAAGCTGACCCAGGAAATGGACCAGCTGATCAAGGGCATCCAGGAAGGAAAACTCGAGGTGAGGGGGAACGCCGCGGCCTACCAGGGCGCCTGGGGTGAACTGCTCACCGGGCAGAACCGGTTGATCGAGGCCTTCGTCCACCCCATCAAGGTGACGGCAAACTACGTCGACCGCATCTCGAAGGGGGACATCCCGGAAAAGATCAGCGACACCTATTACGGCGACTTCAACGAGATAAAGAACAACCTGAACCTGCTCATCGACGCCAACAACTCCGCCACCGACCTCGCCAAGGAGATCGCGGAGGGGAACCTCCTGCTGGAGGTGAAGCAGCGTTCGGCCAACGACGGCCTGATGCAGGCGCTCTCCACCATGGTGCAGAACCTCACCAAGGTGGTGGCAGACGTGAAGGCGGCGGCCGACAACGTGACGGCGGGAAGCCAGGAGCTGAGCGCGACGTCCGAGCAGATGTCGCAAGGGGCGAGCGAGCAGGCCGCTTCCGCCGAGGAAGCGAGCTCCTCCATGGAACAGATGTCGTCCAACATCCGCCAGAACGCCGACAACTCGCTGCAGACCGAGAAGATCGCGGTAAAATCCGCCAGCGACGCCAACGAAAGCGGCAACGCGGTGGTCAAGACGGTGAGCGCCATGAAGGAGATCGCCGCCAAGATCTCCATCATCGAGGAGATCGCCCGCCAGACCAACCTTCTGGCACTGAACGCGGCCATCGAGGCCGCCCGGGCAGGCGAGCACGGCAAGGGGTTCGCTGTGGTCGCCTCCGAGGTGCGCAAGCTGGCCGAGCGTAGCCAAAAGGCCGCCGGAGAGATCGGCGACCTGTCGCTCACCTCGGTGGAAGTCGCCGAACACGCGGGAGAGTTGCTGCAAAAGCTGGTTCCGGACATCAACAAGACCGCGGAGCTGGTGCAGGAGATCTCCGCAGCCTGCAAGGAGCAGGACGGCGGTGCCGACCAGATCAACAGGGCGATCCAGCAGCTGGACCAGGTGATCCAGCAAAACGCCGGCGCTTCCGAGGAAATGGCATCCACAGCCGAGGAGCTTGCCTCGCAGGCAGAGCAGTTGCAGGGAACCATCGCCTTCTTCAGGATCGGCGCCGGCGCGTCGGGTGAGCGAAAGCAGGTCAAAAGACAGGCGCAGAGGAGTTACAAGCAGCCTCCCCAGTACAGGCAGCTCTCCAGGGCGGGGGCCCCGGGCAAGGGGCTCGACATCGACATGTGCGACAGCGGGAACCTGCTCGAGGCGGGATTCGAGAGGTACTGATCCCGACGCAGGGTTTTTTTGCAGCAGCAAAGGAAAAGGCGGCCACAGGGCCGCCTTTTTTATTCAGGCGGGACCTCCCCCGCCTGGCCTTATGCTCACCGTTCCCGGATCGCCGGTCTCTCCGGTGATCCGTGCCGCCAGATCCAGAAAATACCCGGCAACCAGCAGGTTGGTCTCCAGGTGCGCAGTGATGCGCGACGTGGCGAAGAGCGAGGGTCCCCCGGCCAGGGCCAGGTAGAGTACCAGCTGATCGGCCAGATGCGGGTCGACGGGCATCCCGCTCCGGTGGTGCTCCAAAAATTCCAGGGCCGCTTCCTCTCCCACCCGCTCGGCCGGTTTGCCCCGCTCGCCAAGCGCCGTGAACCCTGCGACAGCATGCTCGTACTCCCCCCTCAAGAAGACGAAGGTCCCCTGCCCGAAAGCCCGCACCTCTTTTGTTTCCAGCTCAATGGGCACCCCGCGCCCCAGCTCGCCCTCCAAGACGGATACCGCCGAACGGAGCTCCCGCTGCGCGATGGCGAGCGGCAGGTTCCCTACCGCCGCCGTGCCGGTCACCCTCAACAGCCTGCCTCGCTCCATGAGGGACAATGACGACGGGGCGGCAAGGGGATGAACGCGGCAGCTGATCCGCCCGCCGCCCCTGGGATAAAAACCGCAGGATCCCAGCTTCAGCTCGCCCTTTACCCCGAGACGCGCAATGGCGGGCCAGAACACCTGGGAGAAGTAGTTCCAGGAGGGAGAGAAAGGGACGTGGGTCCCCCCCACCACGGTGACGCCGCTTTTTCCGCCGGCCGCCAGAAGAGGTGGGATGACCGTCTGCAGCACCAGGGTCGCTGAGCCTGCCGTGCCGATGTCAAAGCTGTACTCGCCGGAGTTCACCGCACCCGGCAGGAAGGTGAGCTGTGACGATCCCAGCGCGTCCCCCACCACCTCTGCAGAGGATATGCGCGCGGCAGACCGGACCGCCATCAGGTGCTGACGCATCAGTCCCGGCTTGGAGCGGTTCTTCCGGATATCGACGATCCGGAATCCCTTGCCGGTGAGGCAGGAAAGGCTCAGCGCGCTGCGCAGCACCTGCCCTCCCCCCTCGCCTGCGCTCCCCTCTATCTCGATCACGGTGTTTTCCCCGGGCTAGTAAAGGAACATCGGCTTGCCGAGGACATGGCGCACCTTGGGGCGGTACTCCTCGGTGTCGTAGAGTTCCGCCACGTCGACGCGCTTCTCCCCCTGCATGATGGTGCTGATGGGTATGTGCCGGTAGGTCCCCCCCTGCAGGGAGACCATGCGCCCCGACATCCCCTCGGTTATCAGGTCCATGGTCATGTTGGCGTAGTTGTAGGCGACCATGAGGTCGAGGGAATCGGGCGCGCCGCTGCGCATGAGGTAAGAGAGCTGCTGATAGATGATGTGGGAGCCGGTAAGCCCCTTCACCGCCTCGCTCACCACGACGCCGATGCCGCCCAGCTTCTTGTGGCCGTAGGCGTCTTCCTGGCCGTACTCGGCGATCTGCCCGCCGATCATGGAGGCCCCCTCGGAGACGGTCACCATGGCGTAGTTGCTGCGGTTTCCCCTCTTGTCCTCCTGCAAAAGGAGCGCGAGCTTCTCCACGTCGAAGGGGACCTCCGAGATGAGCGCGCGGTCCACCCCCGCCAGGTAGGCGGAGATCAGCGAGGTCTCCCCGGAATTGCGTCCGAACAGTTCGACCACCGCGATCCTCTCATGGGATCCGGCGCTGGTCCTCAGGCTATGAATGAAGTTGACGCTACGGGTGACGGCGGTGGAAAAGCCTATGCAGTAGTCCGTGCCGAAGACGTCGTTGTCCATGGTCTTCGGGATGGCCACCACCGGGAACCCCTCGCGGTTCAGGCGCTCGGCGTAGCTCAACGTGTCATCGCCGCCAATGGGTATCAGCGCGTCGACCCCCAGGTGCTCCAGGTTGGCCAGCACGTGCGCGGTGAAGTCGTGGTGCCCGGGGGCGGAGGGATCGAAGTCGCCGCCGCGCAGGAATTCCGGGACCTCCGGGGTGGAGACCTTGCCGGGGTTGGTGCGGCTGGTGTGGAGAAACGTGCCGCCGGTGCGGTCGACGGTGCGCACCTCGTGCCGGTCCAGCGGCATGATGGTCCTCTCCCATGACTGGGGGTCGTCCCGGTTGTAGGCGAGGAGACCTCCCCAGCCGCGCCGTATGCCCAGCACCCGATAGCCGTTTTCGGTGGCGCGGGTAACCAAGGTCTTCAAGGCGGGATTGAGCCCCGGCACATCGCCCCCGCCAGTCAACACGCCTACCGTTTTCTGCCTATCAGCCATGGCCGACTCCTTCTAATGATTAGTGGGATTGGCAAACGCTCATCATTATACCGGAGGGGGGTTCCATTTCAAGCTCAGCTCGGCATCGGTGCCGGAGCCGGGGAGGGCGGGGAAATCAGGAGGGTGCGTCTTTTTGCGGGGTCAGCCGGTTGATGAAGAGGGCCATTTCGGAGGCTGACATGGGGCGGGCGAAGTAAAACCCCTGCATGAACCTGCAATCGATGGAGGAGAGGAAGTCCTTCTGGGCCTCGGATTCGACACCCTCGGCGATGGCCTCCATGTCGAGGCACTTCGCCATGAACATGATGGTGGTGGCTATGGCGGCATCGTCAGAGGAGGTCACCACGTCGCTGACGAAGGACTTGTCGATCTTGAGCGCCTGGAAGTGGTAGTGCTTGAGGGAAGAGAGCGAGGAGTACCCGGTGCCGAAGTCGTCGATCTGGAAGTTGATCCCCATCCGCTGCAGGCGCTCCAGGACGGCGCGGGCTTCGTCTTCATAGATCATCAGCGACTGCTCGGTGATCTCCAGGGTGAGCCTGTCGGGGGGGAGGTGGCTTTCATGAAGCGCCTTCTCGATCACCTCTTCGAGATCCTCGTGCGAGAATATAGAAGGAGACATGTTCACGGCGACGTTCACGTCGAGGGCCTCGTCGCGGTACCACTGCGCAGCCTGTCGGCAGGCCTCCCTCAGCACCCATTCGGTGAGCGGCCAGATCAGCCCGCCCTTCTCCGCGATGGGTATGAAGCTCGTCGGCCCCAGCACCCCCAGGTGCGGATGGTTCCAGCGCACCAGGGCCTCGACGCCGACCACCTTCATGCTGGTGGTGTCCAGCTTCGGCTGGTAGACCAGGAACAGTTCCCCGTGCGTGATGGCCCGCAGCAGCCCATGCTCCAGTTGCATCCTGTGATCGCGTTCTTCGCGCCACTCGCCGCCACCGTAAAAGCAGAAGGTCGAGCGCCCCTGCTGCTTCGCCTGGTTCAGCGCCGAGTCGGCCATCTTGAAAAGCTGCATCGGATCGTCGGTGTCCGACGGGAAGAGAGCGATACCTATGCTGACGCTGGTCCTAAGCGTTTCTCCCTCGACCTGCAGCGGCGCCGACAGCGCCTCCAGCACCCGGCCGGCAACCACCCCCGGCCCCTCCGGCATGTCGGGCTGGCGCAGCAGCATGGCGAACTCGTCCCCGCCCACCCGCGCCACGATGTCCTCGCCACGCATGGCGCATTGCGCGAGCCGTCGAGCAGTCTCGACCAGCAGCGCGTCCCCCACGAAATGCCCGCGCCTGTCGTTGATCAGCTTGAAGCGGTCCAGATCGAGGAAAAGCAGGGCGAGCGATTCCCGGCGCCTCTTGGCATACTCCAGCGACTGTGCCAGGAAGTCGTCGAAAGCCTGCCTGTTGTAGAGGCCGGTGAGCCCGTCGCGAACCGCCTGCTCCCTGATGCTCAGCTCGCTTGCCAGATGCCTTGCCTCTATCTTTGCCGTGAGCAGGTAGACGATCACCGCCATGGCGGCGACCCCCAGCAGTTCGAGCGCGGTCAGGGCGAGGTATCTGACCTCAAAGCGGTCCGCAAGCAGGCGGTCGAACACCTGGTGGGCCAGCAACAACCAGCAGAGGCTGCTGAAGGTAAATATGGCGGTGACCGCCGCGGGGGACAGTCCCTCCACCCATTTGAACAACCTGCCCACCCTGCCGCCGACCATAGTTTCTCCTTTGGCTGCAACTGACGGGAAAAAATACCGTCCTAGTATAGCGCATGGAGCGGAAAAGGCGTTGCGACGGGCCGCCGGTCGCAAGTGGCCGGCATCGCTGGAGGATCCCGAAGAGGGAGCTCCGGGTTAGGTTGTCAGGTAATAGGTGATCTCGTTGTGCCCGACCAGGAGTTGCAGGCCGGCCAGCGACGGCCCCTGGCAGGGTAGCGCCCCGATCTCTTCCAGCACCTCGGCGGCAAATGTGCCGCAGTCGGGGGTGAAAAAGAGATCGACACCGCCGTCGTCACGCCCCTTCTGGAAAAGGGCCATGGCGCGTGGTCCTCCGGCGGCGCTGAAGGCGGCAGTGAACACCTCTTTTACAGATACGACCTTTCCGGCGGCCACCATATCGCCGTCAACACCCAAACGGTACCAGCTCATCTCTCTCCTCCTGTCCAGCCGGGCTTCCTGCAACCGGAACTGCCGGCACATACTACGCGTTGCGCGGACTTCAGTCAACGAAGCATGGCCGGGGCCGCTTGCGCCAAAGAAAAGCGCCGCACCCACCAGGAGAGGGGATGCGGCGCTTCGGATATCGGTCGCTGTGGTGATGTTGAAAGGTCACTGCCTTTCCCGCACCTGAGGCGGCCTGAGATAGCCGGCGCAGGTGCCGGCCAGCTTCTCGTGGATGGCGTCCATCATCTCCTCTTCTCCGGTTATCCCGGCCGCGGCTCCCAGGTTCATGGCCAGAGGGAGCAGTCCCAGCAGCAGGTTGCGCATGTTGCCGCACCCCTCGCCTCCCCCCAGCACTTCCGAAAGCTTGCGCTGCAGCCCTCGCCCTATGGTGAAACCGACCAACCCCTGCATGCGGGGCGATACGTTGCCGCAGTCGGGTGTGGGGGATTTGCGGAAATCGGCCGTTGCCGAGAGTACCTTCAAACTGGCCACCTCAACCACGACCTCGGCCACTATGTCGTGGAACCTGTCCTTCAGAGTCGCGGTGAGTCGGGCGGTGCCGTTGTCCAGTTTCAGCAAGCGGTACGAGATGTCCCGCTGAAAGTCCTCCATCGGGTTCAGTTGCGTCATTACTACCCTTTCTGCTTCACCTTTGGGATGAAAATCTGCTCCGGGTCGAGCACGCTGTGTATGTAGCGGAGCTCTTCCTTGGTCGGGGGGAGAGTTTCGCCGCTTACCCGCGATATGTCAAGGTCAAATTGGCACATATCCCGGATTTGCCCTGGCGTGTTCCCCGCGTGGCAGGTGTCCAGGTAGATGCGCCCCGTTTCGTCGTCGAATCGGAAGACCCCCGCCGTGCTGATCACGGCAGAAGGTCCGCCCCGGTACGCCGAGCCGTAGAGCTCCCTTCTGTGCACCTCGTCTCCCCCGGGCCATTGCTTCACGCGCCACCCCGGACTGGTGATGTAGCTCACCTTCTCGGTGAAGCGGCGCTTTTCGTGCACCATGATGAAGACGGTGCGCCTGGCGAAGGAGTTGATGTCCGGATTGCCGCCGGAACCGGTCAGGCGGAGTTCGGGGTCGAGATAGTCCCCGATGCAGGTGGTGTTGACGTTGCCGAACTGGTCCACCTCGGCGCCCCCCAGGAAGCCGAGATCGACGTATCCCCGCTGGGCAATGCTGAAGGCGTCGTGCAGGCCGGAGGAGCGGGAGGCGCCCATCTCGCAGCGGGCATCCCCCACCGAGGTAGGTAACTGCGGCGGCCGCCCGTCCAGGGTCCCCGCCTCGAAGATCAGCTTCAGGTTGGGCGCATGGGTCTTCTGGGCCAGCATGATCGCCACCATCGGAAGGCCGGTGCCGGCGAAGACGATCTCGTTGTCCTGGACCTCGCGCGAGGCGGCACAGCAAAGGAGGTCCGCCAGTCCGTATTCCTCGGGGTTTGCGTAAGCGCTCTCCATGTCATTGCCCCCTTTTCATGCCGGTACTGTAGTTGAGAGCGGTGTTCGCCTTCAGGTTCAGCATGCGCGGCCACCCGAGTTTTTCCAGGTAGCTTTGGTGATCGTGGCCGTGGATCCACTCCTTGGCGAAGTCGTCGAAGCCTTCCTGGGTCCTGGTCCGGCCGTAGAAATCCTTGAGGAAGGCGCCGTCCACATCGTAGCGCCCGAACATGCCGGTCGGGTGGGCGCCGAAGGGGCACTCCAGGATGTAGTTCACCTCGAAGCTCGCGACGGTGTTGCGGTCGCTCTCCCGCCGCAGGAACTCCTCGGGGACGATCTCTTCCGCCATGACGATGGTGAGGTCGGCTGCCCGCGCCGCTTCCGGATCGGAATAGTACTGGCCGTTAACCCGCACCGTCCCCTCCTCCCCCACCTGCTGCACGCAGATCACTGCGACATCGACCTTGACCGCCGGCACCAGCACCTGTTTCCCTGCGCCGAAGAAGGGATCCTCGGTGAAGACGTACTTGTGCCTGGCGATCCGCTTGCCGTCCCGAAGTCCCGCCCTCCCCAGCATGTCGTAGTCGGGGTTGTGGAGGTCCGTCCCGAGCGAGGTTTGCGTTGCCGCGTAGGGAGCGCCGGAGGCGGCGGCAGCAAACCGGAACATCATCTCGGCATGGCTGTAGTCCTCGACGATGATCTCTTTGTTCCCCACCTTCCTGGAGAGGTTGGCGCCGTACTTGCCGTACAGTTCGTGCCCCACCCAGCACGACTCCCAGACGTCCACGCAGCCAGCCCCCACCAGGAACTCGGTCTGCGGCCCTCCGTTCACCTCGATGAGGTGCAAACCTGTCCTTCCCTGCCGGATCAGCTCGAAGACCAAGGCAAAGGGACGTCGCCAGATGGTGAACCCGGAGAAGGTGAGACTGGAGCCGTCCCTGATGACCTCCGCCGCCTGCTGCAAGGTGATACGCTTGCCACTCATGAGCACCCTCCTCTCTTTGGTTGAAGCAACCTAGCTGCCCCGGACCTGTCTGACCTGTCTGACCTGTCCGACCTGTCCGACCTGTCCGACCTGTCCGACCTGTCCGACTTCTCTGGCCGCACGCTCAGCTGAAGTTGCGCAGTATCTCCCTTGCGATGATGACCCGCTGGATCTCGTTGGTCCCCTCGTAGATGGAGGTGATCCGGGCATCGCGGGCGTAGCGCTCGACCGGGAAGTCGCGGGTGTAGCCGTACCCCCCCAGCATCTGCACCGCGCTGTAGCAGGCACGGTTGGCCGCCTCGGTGGCGAACATCTTGGCCATGGAGGCCTCCTTGGCGAAAGACTTCCCCGCGTCCTTGCGAAACGCCGCCTGCATCAGGAGCAGCCGCGCGGCCTCCAGCTCAGTGTAGGCGTCGGCGATCATCCACTGGATCGCCTGGAACCCGGTGATCTTCTGCCCGAACTGCACCCTTTCGCTGGCATAACGGGTGGCGAAATCCATGGCGGCCAGCCCTACCCCTAGCCCCAGCGAGCCGATCCCGATGCGCCCGCCGGCCAGCTCCCCCACGGCGATCCGGAACCCGTCGTTTAGCTCCCCCATCAGGGCGCTGCCGGGGACCCTGCAGTCGTCAAAGATCACTTCGCAGGTGGCGGAGGCATGCTGCCCGGTCTTCTCCTCCTGTTTCCCGATCGTGAGTCCCGGCGCACCATGTTCCACCAGGAAACAGCTGATCCCTTTCCCTTTGGGTGCATCCCTGTCGGTGACGGCCCAGACCACGAAGACGCCGGCGTAGGGAGCGCTGGTGATGAAGATCTTGGAGCCGTTCAGCACCCACTGCCCGCCGTCTGCCAGCGCAGTGGTGGTCATGCCGGCCGGGTCGGATCCCGCTGCGGTCTCGGTGAGCGCGAAACTGCCTGCGGCATACTCCCCGGAGCAGATGCGGGGGATGTAGGCCTCCTTCTGCTCCTGGGACCCGATGGCCTGGATCACCTCGCACACCATGTTGTTCACCGACACGGTCACCGCCGTGGAGGCGCAGGCCCTGGCGATCTCGGTCATGGCCACGCTGAAGGCGACCGCTCCCGCCTCCGAGCCGCCATAGGCTGCGGAGACGTTCAGCCCCATGAAGCCGAGCCCGGCCAGCTTCTTCAGGTTGGCGAGGAAGGCCGGGCGGTCATCCTCACGGTCCAGCTTCGCAGCCAGGGGCTCCAACTCGGCACGGGCAAAGTCTCGCGCGGTATCCTGGATCAGCTTCTGCTCCTCGTTTAGTTCTAGAAACATCATCCCCTCCGCATCCGGTTCCTCGCCCGGCCTACTTCTCTATGCCGGTCCGCCCCATTACCCCCGCCTGGAAGTAATGCTTCACCTCGACCATCTCGGTGACCAGGTCGGCGGCCTCGATCACCCTGGGATCCGCGCTCCTTCCCGTCAGCACCAGCTCCACCTGCTCCGGCCTCTGCGCTATCAGCGCGAGGACATCGTCCACGCCGATCAGGCCGAACCAGGCCGCGCCGTTGATCTCGTCAAGGATCACCAGATCGTACTCCCCCCCCGTCAAGCAGCGCCTGGCAAGCTTCAGCGTCTCGCCCGCGATCCTGACGTCCTCCGGGTCGAGCCTGTCCTTGAAGATCCAGCAGTCCCGCCCGGTCTGGTGGATGGTGAGAAGCGGCGCCAGGCGCTCTGACGAGATGTGCTCGCCGTACGGCTCGCCCCCCTTGATGAACTGCACCATGCAGACCCGGAGCCCCCGGCCAACCCCCCTCAAGGCAAGCCCCAGCGCAGCCGTGGTCTTCCCCTTGCCGTTGCCGGTATATACCTGGACCTTCCCCTCGGTCAGCTTCATCTGGCGAACCTCGCCGTCAGCGCCGGCACGAACTGCATGACGTCGGCCACCACCAGGACGTCCGCAATTTCGCCTATCGGTGCGTCCTTGTCCTTGTTGATCGCCACGATGAAATCCGCCTTCTTCATCCCTGCCAGGTGCTGGATGGCACCGGAGATGCCGCAGGCGACGTAGAGCTTGGGGCTCACTGTCTGGCCGGTGGTGCCGACCTGGTGGCTGTGCGGTGCCCAGCCGGCGTCGACCACCGGGCGGCTTGCGCCCAGTTCCCCTCCCAGCGCCCTGGCGAGTTCAGCTATCACCGGGACGTTCTCCTTTTTCCCCACCCCGCGCCCCGCGCTCACGATCACCTCGGCCCGGGTCAGGTCGACCTCCTTCTGCTCGGCCGCCTCATATCCCACGAATTCCACCTTGCCGGAGGTATCGGAAACCTCCAGCGTTTCCAGTTGCGGCACCCCCTGCGGCTCCCCTTGCAGGGTGAAGGCGCCCGCCTGGATGGTGATCACGCACCTTGCGCTTTTGGGGGCGACCGACCTGCGCAGCTTCGCGTTGCAGCAGGTGACCTCGAACTTGCCGTCCAGGACGCCCACCACCTCCGAGACCTGCCCCGCCTTCAGCGCGGCGGCCACCCTGGGCGCAAGATCCCAGCCGTAGGATGAGTGCACGAAAACGATGTAATCCGGATTCTCCCTGGCGATCGCCTCCAGCACCAGCTTCTTGTGCAGGTCCGGGTTGTACTCGCCGTAGCTGGCCACGTCGGCCAGGTAAAGCCTGCCGCCGAATTTGGGCATCTCGGCCGCGCTGCCGACCAGCACCATGGCGCTCTCGGCACCGAGCCGGTCGGCGAAGGCCTTAAGTTCATAGCTGGATTCGAGCAGCTTCCCTTGTCTGTATTCCCCTATCAGCAACGCTTTCATGATTCCCTCCCTGTGAAGCGGGTTCTTTCCATCCCGAGGCCGACCTACGCCGCTCTTAGCACCGTCGTCTTTTCCTTCAGTATCCCTAAAAGCCTGTCGAGCTGGTCGTTCACATCCCCCTCGATGACTATGCCTCCCCCCCTTTTGGCCGGCGGGTACATCCCGGCCGTCCCGGTCAGCTCCGCTTCCTTAAGCAGCTCCGAAATCGGCTGCACTACGATCTCCTTCTTCTTGGCCTTCATGATGTTCGGGAGCGTCGGATAGCGCGGGGTGTTGAGCCCCAGCTGGCAGGTGACCACGGCGGGGAGCCTGAGCTTCACGATCCCCTTGCTCCCCCCCTCCAGTTCCCTCTTCACGGTGATCGTGCCGCCCTCGTAGGCGAACCCGACCAGGGTGGTGGCGCAGGCAAAACCAAGCAGTTCGGCGACCGTCACCCCCACCTGGGCCGAGCCCCGGTCCTGGGACTGCATGCCGGTGAAAACGAGATCGTAATGCCGGCTGGCCGCGTGGGCCGCGATGGCGGAGGAGATCTGCCACGGGTCCTTCCGGTAGTACTCGTCGTCCTTGATGTGAACGGCGCGGTCGGCGCCCATGGCCAGGGCCTTTTTGACCGCTTCCACCACACGGTCCGGCCCGATGGAAACAACGGTGATCTCCGGCTCGCCTCCCAACTGCTCCTTCAACCGGACAGCCTGCTCCACGGCGTACTCGTCGTACTCGTTCATCCGGAAGGCGAGGTCGGCCTCGTCGTACCAGGTCCCCTCGCCGTTCAGCCTGAAACGCGATTCCATGTCGGGAACCTGCTTTATGCATACCAGTATCTTCATAGCTCCCCCTGTTGAGCGTGTGTTCTGTTGGAGCGGCACTCCTGCCGCGATTGAGGATCCTAATTGAGCCCTTCAGGTGAGGGTACAGGCATCGGTTGCAGCCTTTGTGCGACGATCTCCGCCAGGTCGCGAGCCTGGAGTTTCCCTTCGCAGTCGCCTGTCTTGATGCCGTCCTCGAACATGGTGAGGCAAAAGGGACAGTTGGAGACGATGAGGGGTGCGCCGGTCGCCTCCGCCATCTTGACCCGCTTTACGTTGATCCGGCTACCGAGCTTTTCCTCGGCCAGAATCCGCCCGCCGCCGGCGCCGCAGCAAAAGCTCTCCTTCTCCGACCTTTCCATCTCGTTTATGCGACCGCCTGCCGCATGCAGGATGTTGCGCGGCTGCCGGACGATGTCCTGGTAGCGTCCCAGGTAGCAGGAGTCGTGGTAGGTGTAGTCGAACCGGCGCTCGTCGACGGCGAGGGTTCCTTCCCTGATCAGGCGGTCGATGAACACGGTGTAGTGCTCCACATCCGCCTCCAGCCCGAGCTCGCGATAATCGCGCCCCAGGGTGTTCATGCAGTGGGGGCAAGTGGTGACGATCCTCTTCACGCCGTAGCCGTTGATCAGCTCTACGTTCTCCCGGGCGGTCATCTGGTACAGGTACTCGTTGCCGAGCTTTCTGACCGGCTCGCCGCAGCATTTCTCCTCCTTGCCGAGGATGCCGACCCGGACGCCGGCGGCGTTGCAGATCTTCACGAAGCTCCTGGCCACCTCCTGGTTCCTCTTGTCGAACGAGGCGTAGCAGCCGACGAAATAAAGGATGTCGACGTTTGCGTCCTCGTGGAGTGTCCGCAGCTCCATCCCGTCGCTCCAGTCGCCGCGGCTCGCGTAGGCCATCCCGAAGGGGTTCCCGTTCACCTCGACGTTGTTCGCGGCCACCATGACCTCCTCGCCGGGGAACTCCCCCTGCATGAGGACCAGGTTGCGTCGCATCTCGAGGATCTTGTTCACCTGCTCGACATCCGCCGGACAGATCTCCTGGCAGGCGCGACAGGTGGTGCAGGACCAGAGCGCATCGCTCCCCACGGTCTCGGTGAGGCTTGCATCGCGGTTGCCGAAGGCCACCTCCCCTATCTGCTGGACGACTTTCATCGGCGAGAGCGGTTTTTCCGTGTTGAAGGCGGGACAGCGGTCCTGGCACCTTTTGCAGCTGGTGCAGGCGTCCGAGTCGAAGACGTCCTTCCAGGTGAGATCCGCCACCTTTTCGGCCCCGAACTGCTCCACACCCTCCTCCTCGAGATCGATGGCGGCGATGGAGCCCTTGGGGCGCAGATCGGTGAAGAGGTAGTTGGCAGGCGTGGTGAAGAGGTGGCGGAACTTGGTCCAGGGAATGGAGGCGATGAGCCCCAGGACCATCAGGAAATGCCCCCACCACCAGAGCGTGTGCAACTGCTTCAGCGAGGCGTCGTCCTGCGCCGCGAACTGCTTCGCTACGAAGAGGCCGACCGGCGACCACTCGGCCAGCCCGGGGTTGCCGCGCAGTTCCGTGGCGGCGATGCGGACCCCCTCGGCGAAGAACCCGGTGAGGATGATGGCGGTGAGGAGCAGATGCATCAGGTAGTCGTCACGAGTGATCCTGAGCCCCTCCGGCCGTACCAGGAAGCGGCGCAGCGTGAGGCCGAAAAGCATCACCAAGGCGATGACGCCGGCCAGGTCGAGAACCAGCGAGTAGAACTTGTAGAAGGTCCCCTTCAGGATGACGAGGCCGAAGAGCGGCTGGGTGAGGTCGGCCTGCAGCATCACCAGCAGGGTGCCGATGAAGAGCGTCAGGAAACCCCAGAAAAAGAGCCCGTGGGGAATGCCGGGGCCGCTGACCCGCAGCACCTTGAGCTGGCCGAACAGGTTGCGGGCCATCAGGGATAACCGCTTCCCGGGATTATCGAGCCGGTCCTGCGCCTTTGCCTGCCGGTACACCGCGACCCGCAGGTAGAAGCCGTAGCAGCAGGCGGCAAGCGCGACCAGCGTCAGCAAGTACATCGGGAGCACCACGGCGTGCCCGACGTTCCAATATATTTCCCTGGTAGCTTCCATGCCGTCTCCCGAACCTCATCTTTTGAAGTGTCAGCCCAAGCCGGTTCCCCGCGCCCTTGCACCCCGCCCCTGCCTGGCGGGGCCAGGGGTGGGGTGCACGGCAAGCGGTACGCATCTGGGGGCCGGATGTCGTTGCCCCCTACGACAGCAGCAGCTTCGAGACCACCACGCGCTGCACCTCGTTGGTCCCCTCGTAGATCTCGGTGATCTTCGCGTCCCGGTACATCCGCTCCACCTCGTAGTCGACTATGAAACCGTAGCCTCCATGGATCTGGATCGCCTCCTTGGTTACGTAGGTCGCGGCCTCCGAAGCGAGCATCTTGCAGAGGGCGGACTCCATGGTGTAGCTCTTCTTGCTGTCCTTCAGGCAGGCAGCCTTGTACGTCATCAGCTTGCTGGTCTCGATCCTGGCGTACATGTCGGCCAGCTTGAACTGGATCGCCTGGAGTTCGCAGATGGGATGTCCGAACTGCTTGCGCTCCTTCGAGTAGGCCAGCGCCAGTTCGAAGGCCCCTTCGGCGATCCCCAGCGCCTGCGACGCGATGCCGATGCGGCCGCCGTTCAGCGTGTCCATCGCGATCTTGAACCCCTGCCCTTCCTGGCCCAGCAGGTTCGCCGCCGGGACGCGGACCCCGTCCAGGGCAAAGGCCGTCGTGTAGCTGCCGCGGATGCCGAGCTTCTTCTCGTTCTTGAGGATGACCACCCCCGGAGATGTGAGATCGACGATGAAGGCCGTGACCCCCTTGTGTTTCAGGTTCTTGTCCGAGGTGGCGAAGAGGACGCCGGTCCCGAGGTAGCCGCCGTTGGTGATGAAGATCTTGGAGCCGTTGATGACGAACTCGTCCCCGTCACGCCTGTAGGTGGTGGCGATGGCGCCGGCGTCGCTGCCGGCATCGGGCTCGGTGAGCAGGAAGCAGCCGATGCTCTTGCCGGTGTTCAGGTCCGGGAGCCACTTCTTCTTCTGCTCTTCCGTGCCGAAGCTGTAGATCGGTCCGCAGGCGAGCGAGGTATGTGCAGAAATGAGCACGCCGCTCGAGCCGCACGCCTTTGACACCTCTTCAACGAGGATGGAGTAGGAAAGCATGTCCAGGCCGGCGCCGCCGTACTCTTCGGGGAAGTAGCTCCCGAGGAAACCCATCTCCCCCATCTTCCTGACCAGCGCGTCCGGGATCATGTGCTCTTCGTCTATCTGCATGGCGATCGGCTTGATTTCCTTGACCACGAAATCGCGGACGGAATCCCTCAACACCCTGTGGTCCTGGCTCAATTCAAAATCCATATCATCCTCCCGTGTTAGAAAACCCGTTCCGAGTTCCAAATGCCATGCCTTCGTTCAGCCGCCGCAGCACCGTCTCAGCGCAGGGGGTGCGGGTTTCCGGCGGCGTTTATTTCCCCTGGAATTCCGCCTTCCGTTTCTCCACGAAAGCGCCCATCCCCTCTTTCTGGTCTTGCGTGGCGAAAAGCACCCCGAAGAGGGAACTCTCGTAGCGGAATCCGTCTTCCTTGGTCATGTCGAGTCCGTTCGCGATCGCATCCTTGGCGTAGCCGACGGCGAGGCTGCCGTTTCTTGCCATCTCTCGGGCCAGCCCCATCACCTTGTCCCTCAGTTCCGCCTGGGGGCAGAGCTCGTTGACGATCCCCCACTCTAAAGCCCTTGCCGCCGGGATAATCCTGCCGCTTAACACCAGTTCCTTGGCCCGGTTCGGCCCGATCAGCCTGGACAGGTTCTGGGTCCCCCCGAAACCGGGTATGATCCCCAGGGTCACCTCGGGGAAACCGAGCTTGGCATTGTCGGAGGCGTAGATGACATCGCAGGCCAGCGCCAGTTCCAGCCCCCCCCCGAGGGCATAGCCGTTCAGCGCGGCGATCACGGGTTTGGTCATCTTCTCCAAGAAGAGCATCAACCGCTGCCCTTGCAGGGCGAACTGGTGCCCCTGGTAGGAAGTCATAGCCGCCATTTCCTTGATATCGGCGCCGGCAACGAAAGCCTTATCGCCGGCACCGGTCAGGATGACCGCCCGTACCCCGCGGTCCTGCTCCAAGCCGTACAGGACGCATTCAAGTTCGGAGAGCACCCTGCTGTTCAGCGCGTTCAGGCTCTCCGGGCGGTTGACGGTCACCAGGGCCACCCCTTCGCCGGTTTCCAAGAGGATATTTTTCTCTTCCATGAGGTCTCCTTAGCGCCGGATGCGGCAAGACACCTGCCGGCCGGCGTCGGGGCTTAGTAGTTGTAAAAACCCTTCCCGGATTTTTTCCCCAGATACCCGGCGTCGACCATCTTCACCAGCAGCGGGCAGGGGCGGTACTTGGGATCCTTGAAGCCGTCATGCAGCACGTTGCAGATGGCCAGCACCGTATCGAGCCCGATGAAGTCGGCCAGTTGCAGCGGCCCCATCGGCTGGTTCGTCCCGAGTTTCATCCCCTTGTCGATATCCTCTGCCGACGCGATCCCCTCGTAGAGTGCGAAGGCCGCCTCGTTTATCATCGGGATGAGCACGCGGTTCACGATGAAGCCCGGGTAGTCCTGCGCCACCGCCATTTCCTTTCCGAGCAGGGCGACCAGATGGCCGACGGACTGGAAGGTTTCCTCGCTGGTAGCGATGCCGCGGATCACCTCGACCAGTTGCATGATCGGCACCGGGTTCATGAAGTGCATGCCGACCACCCGGTCCGGCCGCTTTGTCGCCGCCGCAATCCGGGTGATCGAAATGGATGAGGTATTGGAGGCGAGGATAGCTTCCGTTTTGACCACCTCGTCGAGCTTGCGGAACAGGTCGAATTTCAGAGTCTCGTTCTCGCTCGCCGCCTCCACGACCAGGTCGCAGTCGGAGAAGTCATGCAAGTTCCGGGTGAGCGTGATGCGCTGCAAGATCCCCTGGATGCCGGTATCGAAGACGACCCCCTTTTTGGCCTGTCTCTCCAGGTTCAGTTCAATCGATTTCAGAGCCTTATCCAGCTGTGTTTCCGAGATGTCATAGACCAGAACCCGGTAGGCGTGCTGAGCGAAAACATGAGCGATGCCGCTCCCCATCTGACCAGCCCCCACTACACCGACTATCCTGAACATGTAAGCCTCCCCTCAAGAAAAGATGTGCAACGTTCACCAGGTCCAACAGCTCCGTCCATCTTCACAAACTCATTTGGGCGTCCACCCGGTCCGCAAAGTCCATCGGGTCCACCAAAGCCCAAAGCCCAAAGCCGAAACCGCAAAACCCAAACCAACCCACTACACCCTCTCGAAAATCACAGCCACCGCCTCCCCGCCGCCGATGCAGAGGGTGGCCAGGCCGTAGCGGGCGCTTCGCTTGTGCAGTTCACGGAGCAGGGTCGCCGCCAGACGGCCGCCGCTCGCCCCTATGGGGTGGCCGATGGCGCAGGCGCCGCCGTTCACGTTCACCTTGACTGGATCGAGATCCAGCTCCCTCATCGCTATCATGGTCACCGCGGCAAAGGCCTCGTTGATCTCGAAGAGATCCATATCCCCCACCTTGAGCCCGCCCCGCGCAAGGACAGCCTTGATCGCCCCGACAGGCGCCTCGGTGTACCTCTCGGGATGCATGCTGAAGGTGGAGTAGGCAACGATGCGCGCCTTGGGGGTCAGGTTGCAGCGCTTGACCGCATCCCCGCCCGCCAGCAGGGTGAAGGCCGCTCCATCGCTGATGGTCGAGGCATTGCCCGCCGTGATGGTCCCCTCCTTGCTGAACGCCGGCTTCAACTGGGCCAGCTTGGCGAAATCGACCTTGAACGGCTCCTCGTCCTCGGAGACCACCTCTTCCCCCTTGCGCCCTTTTTTGACGACGGGGGCGATCTCGTCCCTGAAGACCCCTCCCGTCACCGCCCCCTGGGCCAACCGATAGGACCTAAGGGCGAACTCATCCTGCGCCTCCCGGGTAAGCCCATGCCTTTTCACCGCCTCCTCGGCGATCTCTCCCATGTGCCGCCCGGAATACGGGTCCTGCAGGCCGTCGTAAATCATCAGGTCCAGGAGCTGTCCGTGCCCCATGCGATAACCGGAACGGGCCTTCTTGAGCAGGAAGGGAGCCAGCGACATGTTCTCCATCCCGCCCGCCACCACGATTTCGGAATCCTCCAGCATGATGGAACCGGCGCCGAGCATGATCGACTTGAGCCCGCTGCCGCAAACCTTGTTGACCGTCATCGCGTGCGCGCTGTCGGGGATGCCGGCCGCGCGCATCGCCTGCCGCGCCGGCGCCTGGCCGCAACCACCGGAAAGCACCTGCCCCGCAATGACCTCGTCAACCTCTGCCGGGTCGAGGCCGGATCGCTCAAGGAGCGCGCTTATCGCGGTGCTTCCGAGTACCGGCGCCTCTATATCGGATAACGCCCCGCCAAAGGATCCGAACGGGGTTCTCTGCGCGTCAATGACGAAGATCTCTTTCATGACACCTCCAGCAACAGTTTTATTTGTGTAGCATCATACATTCCGTTTACGTACATGTCAAGCAATTCTAAAACAAGGTTTTTGTTATTCTAACATTTTTGCCAGCCTCTGCCTACATGATTGCAGCCGCAAGGCATTTCAGGCGGTAAAACCGTTTGCAAAACAGCTGTGCCACGCACAAACAAAACAGGGGCAACCCGAAGATTGCCCCTGTGTTCCCCTTCTTTTCGGTGCAGCCGCCTTACAGGTAAACCATGTCGTCCGGCAGGTCCGTGATCTTCACACCTCCTTCGCTGCTTACCGCGAAGGTGTTCTCGATGCCGACCACCCCCTGACCGGGGAACACGAACTTGGGCTCGATGGCGATGGTCTGCCCCGCCTGCAGGGCCATCTTGAACCCCTGGGCCAGCACGGGGAACTCGTCGAGTTCGAGCCCGACACCGTGTCCGACGAACTTGGCGTTTTCTCCCGGCGCGCCCATGAAATTCCGGGCAAGCCCCGCAGCCTCCGCCATTTCAGCGGCCTTGGCAAAAAGCTCCTCGCAGACCGCCCCCGGCTTCAGGTGCTCTACCAGGTATTTCTGGATAGCGAGCGCCGTGGCGAAGCCGTGCTCCAGTTCCGGAGCCAGTTTCCCGATCACGAAGAAGCGGGTCATGTCGACGATGTAGCCGTTGAACACGCCGGTATAGTCTACAAGGACCGGGGTGTTGGCGCTGATGGCCGCGGCAGAGGCACCATGCGGCGAGGCGCTGGACATCCCCTGTCCGGTCACCGCGCCGTCGAAGAAGCCGGGCTCCCCTGCCGTGGCGGAGGAAACGGCGAGGCCTTGGAACAGTTCCTGGTTGAAGGCGCGCATGCGGACGTATCCTTCGCCGCCGGCTTTCCTCAGGCGGTACTCGAACTCGGCGGCCAGATCGACCTCGCGCATCCCCTCCTTCAGGAAGGTCGGGACCTCCCTGAACACCTCGCAGAGCCTCGCGCCGCTGTTTCGCATCTGCTCCAACTCCCATGGGGACTTGACGGAGCGGATCTCGCGGTTGATGGAGGAGATGTCGACGAACTCGCGCCCCGCGAGGAGCTTCGCGTAGTAGTTGTACTGCTGCACCGGCACCACGTCGAAGGTGAAGCCTATCTTCTTCAACTCCGGGGCGAACAGGGACGGAAACTCCTTGCTGGAGGGAAACGGGCCGGTGTCCTCGATGCAGCTCTCGGCAAGCGCCCTGGAGACGCTCTTTTTGACCATCAGGCGCGGTTTCCCCTCGGCCGGGACCCAGAGGGTCGAATTCTGGCGCGTGCCTGAAAAATAGTAGATGTCGATGGGGTAGACGAACAGCGCCCCGTCAACACCCTTTGCCCCAAGTTCCTGTTGCAGCCTGGCAACCCTTCGTTGCGATTCCTCTTTGGTCAGCATCGTTCACCCCTCAGTCATTGTAGTAGGCAATCTCGTCCAGCTCCTTGCGCTGCCTAGGCTCCTGGTCGGGATACCCGAGCGGCGCCGCTCCGACCACCCCGATTCCCGCCGGTATGCAAAGGGGAGCCTTGATGGACGCCTCAGCATACCATCCTATCCAGCAGGTGCCAAGGGCGCGGTTGACGGATCACATGTTGCGCCTGTACTCCCCCCCCACCTCGTAAAGCGCCCGCGTGATCTGCCCCAGCGAGGCGACCTTCACCGTCTCCATCAGCTCGGAGAAGACGTTGCCGCCGGCCACCGCGGTCTCCTGAAGGCGCTTCAGTGCAAGCGGCGCCTTTTCCCTGTTCCGTTCCTGGAAGGCGCGCAGGTTGCGGATCTGCTGCTCCTTCTCCTCGGGGGTGGCGCGCGCCAGCTCGCCTGGCACCTGGTACCCCTGCTCTCCGGCACGCGGGTTCACGAAGGTGTTGACGCCGACGATGGGGAGCTCGCCGGAGTGCTTCTTGTGCTCGTAGAGCATCGACTCGTCCTGGATCTTGCTCCGCTGGTACTGGGTCTCCATCGCCCCCAGCACCCCCCCCCTCTGGTCGATCCTCTCGAATTCGGCCAGCACCGCCTCTTCCACCAGGTCGGTCAGCTCGTCGATGATGAGCGCCCCCTGGAGCGGGTTCTCGTTCCTGGCGAGCCCCAGTTCCTTCGTGATGATCATCTGGACCGCCATGGCCCGGCGCACCGATTCCTCGGTGGGGGTGGTGACCGCCTCGTCATAGGCGTTTGTGTGCAGCGAGTTGCAGTTGTCGTAGATCGCCATCAGCGCCTGCAGCGTGGTGCGGATGTCGTTGAAGTCCATCTCCTGCGCGTGCAGCGAGCGCCCGCTGGTCTGGATGTGGTACTTCAGCTTCTGGCTCCTTTCGTTGGCGCCGTACTTCTCGCGCATCACCACCGCCCAGATGCGCCGCGCCACCCGCCCTATCACCGTGTACTCCGGATCCAGCCCGTTGGAGAAGAAGTAGGAGAGGTTGGGCGCGAAGTCGTCTATCCGCATGCCGCGCGAGAGGTAGTACTCCACATAGGTGAAGCCGTTCGAGAGGGTGAAGGCGAGCTGGGATATGGGGTTGGCTCCCGCCTCCGCGATGTGGTAGCCGCTTATGGAGACCGAGTAGTAGTTCCTCACCTGCTGCTCTATGAAATACTGCTGGATGTCTCCCATCATCTTCAGGGCGAATTCCGTCGAGAAGATGCAGGTGTTCTGCCCCTGGTCCTCCTTGAGGATGTCGGCCTGGACCGTCCCGCGCACCGTCTGCAGCGTGCGCGACTTTATCTCCTGGTATTCCCCGGGCGAGGGCTCGCGCCCCTTTTCCTCCCTGAAGCCGTCCACCTGCTGCTCTATGGCCGCGTTGAAGAACATGGCGAGCATCATCGGGGCGGGCCCGTTTATGGTGATGGAGACGCTGGTCGAGGGGGCGCAGAGGTCGAAGCCGGCGTAGAGCTTCTGCACGTCCTCGACGGTGCAGACCGAAACGCCGCTCTCGCCTACCTTGCCGTAGATGTCGGGCGGGTAGTCCGGGTCCTCCCCGTAGAGGGTCACGCTGTCGAAGGCGGTGGAGAGCCTTTTCGCGCCGTCGTCCTGGCAAAGGTAGTGGAAGCGCCGGTTGGTGCGCTCCGGGGTCCCCTCCCCTGCGAACTGCCGCTTGGGGTCCTCCTCGGCGCGCTTGAAGGGGAACACGCCCGCGGTGTAGGGGAAGTACCCCGGCAGGTTCTCCTTCATGCTCCACTTGACGATCTCTCCCCAGTCCTGGTAGTCGGGGACGCAGACCCTGGCTATCCTGGAACCCGAGAGCGAGGTCGTGTACAGCTCGGTCCGGATCTCCTTGTCGCGCACCCGGGTCACCAGCGCCTCGCTGCGGTAGGAGGCCTTCAACTCCGCCCATCCGTCCAGAATGCGCCGCGGCTCCTCCTGGAGCTGTCCCTCCAGGGTCCCGATCAGCCGGTCCAGCTCGGAAGCCGCTGCCTCCCCCCGCACCTGCTCCCGCGCGCCCTTCAACTGGAACAGCTTGCGGGCGAGTTGAGCCTGTGACTCCACCGTCTTCCGGTAGCTGCGCGCCGTCTGGACGATCTCTCCCAGGTAGTGGACCCGCTCCGGCGGGATGACGTACTGCTTCAGGCTCTCCCGCTCGGTAACCTTCAGCTGCGACCGAAGGGCAAGCCCCTTCTTCTCGTTGAACCGCTCCAGGAGCGCAAGGTACAGGACGTTGGTGCCGGGGTCGTTGAACTGGGAGGCGATGGTGCCGAAGATGGGGAGTTCGGCATCCGCGGGTTCGAAGAGGTTCCGGTTGCGGCGGTACTGCTTGCGCACGTTCCTGAGGGCGTCCTCCGCCCCCTTTCTCTCGAACTTGTTCAAGGCGACCAGGTCGGCGAAGTCGAGCATGTCGATTTTCTCAAGCTGGGTCGGCGCCCCGAACTCGCAGGTCATCACGTAGAGCGACACGTCGCAGATCCCCACCACCCCGGCATCCCCCTGCCCGATCCCCGAGGTCTCCACGATGATCAGGTCGAACCCTGCGGCACGCACCACGTCGATGGCGTCCTTGATCGCCGCGGAGAGCTCGGAATGGGAGTCGCGGGTGGCCAGCGAGCGCATGTAGACCCGGTCCGTGTTGATGGAGTTCATCCTGATCCGGTCGCCCAAAAGCGCGCCGCCGGTCCGCTGACGGGAGGGATCGACCGCCAGTATCGCCACGCTCTTGTCCGGGAAGTCCCTCAGGAAGCGGCGCACCAGCTCGTCGGTGAGCGAGCTCTTCCCCGCCCCGCCGGTACCGGTTATCCCCAAGGTCGGGACCTCACCCGCCATGGCGCGTATCCGCTCCAAAAACGCCCCAACCCCTTCGCTTTGCTCCTTAACCGCCCGCTCCGCAAGGGTGATCAAGGCGTTCACGGCACGTATGTCCCGCCCCTTGAGGCGCACAAGCTCCGCTTCCAGGTCGCGCTGCAGGTTGAAGTCGCAAAGCTCCAGCATGTGGTTGATCATCCCCTGCAGCCCCATGCGCCTGCCGTCCTCAGGGGAGAATATCTTGCTCACCCCGTACCCTTCGATCTCGCGGATCTCGTCGGGGACGATCACCCCGCCCCCTCCGCCAAAGACCTTTATCTGCTCCGCGCCCCTCTCCTTGAGAAGATCCAGGATGTACTTGAAGAAGGGGACATGCCCGCCCTGGTAGCAGCTGACCGCTATCCCTTGGGCGTCCTCCTGGATGGCGGCGGTAACTATCGCCTCCACCGAGCGGTTGTGCCCCAGGTGGATCACCTCGGCCCCCGAGGCCTGCAGCATGCGCCTTATGATGTTGGTCGACGCATCGTGCCCGTCGAAGAGGCTGGTAGCCGTTACGAAACGGATCTTGTTCTTTGCTTGGTACGGTGCCGCGGCAGCTGTGTGCATGTCTTCCTCCTTCCGGATTGTTGCTTCTTCCCCATCTGCGTCACCCCTTGAGCGTGAACTCCCAGGCGCACCAGAACCCTTCCGGGTGCTCATCCGGCGGGCAGGCGATGCAGCGGGTCTCGATCCTCTCATCTATGGCGCCGGCAAAGCCGGCGTATTCCACCACACCCACCGACTTGCAGGGGTGCTCCGGCAGCCCCTTGCGCTTTCGCGCCGACTGCACGCGGCAGTCGATCATGCGGAAGACGGCGCGGGTCTTCGTCACCTCGACGCACTCCTGCAGGTTGAGCCGGGCGTAGAAGCGGTGCTTCAGGCACTCCACCAGGGCCGCTATCCCGCCGCCCGGCTTCAGCCCCAGCCTTTCCATGATCCTCTTCGCCTCGATGACGGTGAAGAGGCGCCAGGCGTCGGTGTCGATATCGACCGCCACCTCCATGCCGTACTTCTTCTCGAGCGACTGGAACCATACCCCGTCGTGGGCGAGCCAGTTCTTGGCGTCGTCCGTAATGATGCCGATCAGCTCCTCCTTGCTTAGCGAGTAAAGGAGCCTTGTTCCTTCGTCGCCGGCCACTGCGGGCGGGGGGGGCGTTTGCTGCAACGCCTGCGTCGTCATGATCTCCTCCTGTCATCCGTGTTTGGAGCGCCTGGCGCCTGGGGGAGCCCGGCACAGTGCCGGGCTCCCCTTCCCTGCCCCGCACTAGTGGTCACTGGCCTTGGCGATCCCGATCCCCGTGTTCTGCCTCACGTCGATCTCGGCGAACATGTCCTCGGCGCGACGGTCGCGGAACAGCAGGCATCCTATGACCGCGGCCAGGAACCCTATCGGCACCGAGACGATCCCGGGGTTCTTCAGCGGGAAGATCGGCTTGTCGAGCCCCACCATGGACGTCCCCTCCTTGTTCTTCGCGTATTCCGCCTTCGACTTCTCCAGGGCCTTCAACTCCATGTCGGCCAGCGCCACGCCGCTTGCCTGCTTCTGCTCCAGGGTCTCGACGATCTTTTTGGCGTCGGCGGCCACCTTCTTCGGATAGGTCATCACCGGCGACACCATCACCAGGGAGAGGGCCGTCACGGTGCCAACGACAAGGCCGGAGACGATGCCGGCCGTGTTGAACTTCTTCCAGAAGAGCGAGAGGATGATGACCGGGAAGTTGCCGGAGGCTGCGACGGCGAAGGCAAGCGCCACCAGGGCGACCACGTTCTCCTTCTCCGCGGCGAGCCCCATGGCGATCGCCGCGGTGCCGACCAAAAGGGAGGTGATGCGGGCGACCTTGACCTGGAGTTGCTGGTCGGCCTTGCCGTCCTTGATGATGTTCACGTAGACGTCGTGCGCGATGGCCGCAGAGGCGGCCAGCACCAGCCCGGAAACCACGGCGAGTATGGTCGCGAAGGCAACGGCGCAGATGAAGGCGAGGAAGATGTCGCCGCCCAGCGAGCCGGCCCCGCCGCCCATGAACTGTGCCAGCAGCAGGGTCGCCATGTTGCCCCCCTTGTCTACGGCTGCGATTCCCTGCGGCGTGAGGTAGAGCGCGGCGCCGAAGCCTATGATGCTGATCATGAAGAAGAAGCTGGCGTTGAGGAAAAGGGCGATGATGATCGACTTGCGCGCCTCCTTGGCGCTGGGGACGGTGAAAAAGCGCATCAGGATGTGCGGCAGCCCCGCAGCCCCCAGGGCCCAGGCGAAACCGAGCGATATCTGGTCCAACGGGTTTTTGAGGAAGAGACCCGGCTCCAGGAAACGCTGGCCGTAGTTGACGCCGTCCTTCGCCACCGCGTCCTTCAGCACGTTCAGCCTGACGTGCTCCTGGATGGCGGAGCTGTTGACGATGTCGGTGAAGAAGGTTACCGGGTTGAAACCCGACTTGGCCGCCACGAGGATGCACAGCACCGTGGTCGCCGTCATCAGCAGCGAAGCCTTGATGATCTGCACCCAGGTGGTCGCCTTCATGCCGCCGAACACCACGTAGGCGACCATGAGGGCGCCCACCCCGATCACCGACACGCGGTAGGGGATGTCCAGCAGCATCTGCATCAGCTTTCCGGCGCCGACCATCTGGGCGATCAGGTAGAAGATGGAAACGGTTACCGTGGAGAGAGCCGCCACGGCGCGCACCGTCTTCGGGGCCGACCTGAAGGAGAGGATGTCCCCCAGGGTGTACTTCCCCGCGTTGCGGCACGGCTCCGCTATCACGAGCAGGATGGCTATGAAGGAGAACATCGGCCCCACCGCGTACATGAACCCGTCGATGCCATAGAGCGAGATCAGGCCGGACATGCCGAGAAAAGAGGCCGCCGACATGTAGTCCCCGGCGATGGCCCAGCCGTTTTGGAACCCCGTGATCCCTCCGCCGGCGGTGTAGAAGTCGGAAGCCGTCTGCGTCTTCTTGGCGGCCCAGACCACCACACCCATGGTGACCGCGATGATCAGGGCGAACATGCCGATGGTGATCCCCCGGTTTGGTCTCACCTTGGCCGGGGAGGCGTCGGCAGCCTTGGCGGGGGCGATGGCGGTAGCGGCGACGGGGGGAAGCGCAACGGTGGCGGCGGGCAGCGAAGCTGCCGGAGCAGACGCCTGCGGTGCGGTGGCCGCGCCTGCAAGGGGGGCGTCCGAGAGGGTCGCGACTGCGCAAACTGACAGCGAAAGAGCGAGCGTTATGGCGGCAATCCTTTTTTTCATGCTGTCCCCCTCCTTTAGTTGAGCACTTCAAGCAGCTGTTTGGTCAGCCGGTCGAAATCCTTGTTGGCGACGTGGGCGTAATAGGCCGCCACGCCGATGGCAACCACGAACTGGGAGAGGATGAAGAGGTAGCCGAAGTTGATGGGGCCGATCACCTGCACCCGGAAGATCCCGGGGAAGTACCCGGAGATGATCGGGAGGAGGAGGTAGTAGATGGTGGAGACGATCCACCAACTGAACAGGAAATTCCTCTTCCTGCTCTTTAGTTCCAAAAACTTGCTGTTGTTGGCGATCTTTTCCCAGTCCAGATGCTTTTCCGCCATGGCTCTCTCTCCTTTTGTTAAGGTTATGGCCCACGGGGGAGAGGCTCCCCCTCGTTGAAAAACCCGCACGTCACGGCCTTGCATGGCCGAATTTCATGGAAAGCAGTTCGCCGCTGGAAACAAGCGACGGTATGATCTCTTCTTCAAGCCTGGCGCCGATCAGCCTGAACGAGGGGCCGAGCATGGTGAGCGCCCCGACCACCTTGCCGGCATAATCCCTGACCGCTACCGAAACGGTGATCACCCCCTCCCCCATGCCGCCGCAATCTACCGCCACCCCCTTTTCCCTGATAAGCTCAAGCTCGCTCTTTAGCTGCGCAAGGTCGGGAAAGCGGGGCTTGCCGTTGCGCCAGTTCCTGCCTGCTTTTTCCAAAAGGTCCCATGAATCTATGGCGCGCATCGCCTTTCCGGCGGCGTTATTGAAGAACGGGAACCGTTTGCCGACCAGCGGCTCGCTCTTCAGCGCCCAGGGCGAGCCGGCCACGTCGAGAAAGAGCACCTCTTCGCCGTTCATTATGGTCATGTAGACCGCCTCGTTGTGTTTTCTCGCCAGCAATTCCATAACCGGGCGGACCTCGGTCACCATGGAGCGGTACACCCCTTCCGCGTTGCTGCGCAGGTACGACTCCAGGACCCCCCTTGCCTGCTTCAGGCGCCCCGCCTTGTGCAGCAGCTTCTGCCCCAGCAGTGCCGCGCGGCTGCGGTCGTACCTGCCGCTCTCCAGCGCGCACTGCACCACTCCCTTTTCCTCCAGGCTCTCGAGAAGGCGCATGGTCTGGTACCTGGTGATGCCGGCCTTTCGCGAGAGGGCGGAAAGGGAGCAGTCCTGCTCCTTGTCGGCCAGCATTTCCAGGAGTTCCACGGCCTTTTCCATCCGTTGAGGTCTTGCCCGCCCCTTTGGCTTTTCCTTTTTCATCCGTTTTTCTCCTGCATCGGCCTAAGCCCCGGTTCGCGATCTTCATGCTCCCCCACTCGGCCAGGCAGTGGCTGCCCGGGGGGCGCGTTTCAACCTCCGTTTTGTCGGACCACAGCTTCCCTATCTCGATGCCTTGCTCGCCCCCCGGCCGCCACTGCCGCCGCCCAGCCGGTGCGACGCTCGATCCGGGAGACCTCCAAAGCGCTCCCCGGAGCCGACATGGGCCAGGTATGCGATATACCCGGCAATCCGGGGCGAATCTTTCCCGACCAGCGCCACCTGCCGGATAAAATATCTCCCGTTTACGTTCATGTCAAGCATGAATAGAACAATTTTATAAATATGCGTAAAATAATCGGGCAGGGGAGCGCAACCCTTCGCCATTTCCGCGGGTTACCCATATGCAGGTTGACAAGACGGGAGCGATGGTCTAAAGGATGTAGACGAAATCTTACGTAAAGGTGAAGCGATGAACGAATTGCGAAAAGGCGAGACGGCAGTTTCGATAGGGGAGCTGGCAAAAGAGTACGGCCTGACCACGCGTACCTTGCGGTATTGGGAGGAGGTGGGGATCATCGAATCCCTGCAAAGGACCGATGGGGCAACGAGGGAGTACACCCCCTATTACTTCCGGCGGATCAAATTCATCCTCAAGCTGAAGGACCTCGGGCTGACCATAAAGGAGATGCAGGACCTTTACTTGGCCTACGGGGACGCCAAGAGTACCGAGAGGATGATACCGCGCCTGATAGAGATCCTCGACCAGCAGATCGACAACGTCGACCTGAAAATGACAAGGTTCGCATCACTTAGAAAGGAAATAGTGGAGTACAGGCAAAAGATGACCAGGCGGCTTTGCGACGCGGTCGGCAACCCCGCTTAAAGCGCGGCGAAATTGCATGCAGCGGAAAACACTGCAGCGCCGGCTGCATCAGGATCGGGGAAAAGGGGAAGATGGACGGGGTTTCCGCAAGGGAGGCTAGCCGAGGGTGAAGTAAAAGGTCGCCCCCTCGCCCGGTGCTCCCTCCGCCCAGATCTGGCCGCCGTGGCGGTGGATGATGCGCTGCACGCTGGCCAGACCGATGCCGGTCCCCTCGAACACCTCGGAGTCGTGCAGGCGCTGGAACGGCATAAAGAGAAGGTCGGCATGCTTCATGTCGAAGCCGGCGCCGTTGTCGCGTATGAAATAAGCGACCTTTCCCTGTTGCTGTACGGCTCCGAACTCGATCACGCTCTCCTCTTTCCTGGCCGAGTATTTCCAGGCGTTGCCGAGCAGGTTGTCAAGGACCACCCGCAGAAGAAGGATGTCGGCGTTGGCGCGCACTCCCGGCTGCACGATGCAGAGCGCTTTTCGCTGTGGGTCCCCCCTTCTCAGCTCGGCGACCAGCTCTTCTACCTCTGAGCTGACGTCGATGGGCTCCCGCAGCAAGGTGTCGATTTTTCTGCGGGAGAAGTTGAGCAGGGTGTCTATCAGGTGGTTCATCCTGATGCTGCCGTTCAGGATCTCGTGCAGATATTCCTTGCACTGCGGTTTCAGCTCGCCGCCGAACATCTCAAGGACCACCTGGCTGAAGCCGTTGATCACGGTAAGCGGCCTGCGGAGGTCGTGCGAGACGGTATAGCTGAAGGCCTCCAGCTCTTCGTTGGCAAGTTCCAGTTCGCAGGCACGCGCGGAGAGACGGGTGTGCAGCACCTCGATCTCTTCGGCCGCCTGTTTGCGTCTGGTTATGTCCGACAGCATGGCGAAGGAGCCGCAGAACACGCCGGTTGAGCTCCTGACGGGGATGGCAGAGACGCCGGCCCACATCCTGCCGCCGTCCTTGCGCAGGAAGATGGTTTCGTAATGCTCTGATATCCCGGATTCCCTGCTCTTTACCTTGGCAGCCACCTCGTCGTGCAGGCAGCCGTCGACGAAATCGAGGAAGGGGCGACCGACGATCTCGCGGACCTCGTATCCCAGCATCTCGGCGAACTGCAGGTTGGCATAGGTCAAGCGCCCTTCCCGATCTGCAGCCACTATCCCCTCCTGGGAAGTTTCGACTATCATCCGGTAGCGCTCTTCGCTTGCCTTCAGCGCCCCCTCAGCCGCTTTCCACTCGGTGATGTCGGTCATGACGGCAAGGGAGCGCTGAATTATGCCTTCCGTATCGCGCTCGGCCGAGGCGAGGAGGAGCACGTCCAGTATCTCGCCGTTTTTCTTCAGCACCTGGTATTGGACGTTGCGGCAGAAACCGTTTTTGAAGAACTCGGGGAGAACGGCCTTTAGGGCGTAGCGGCGGGATTCCTCGGTGAGAAAATCGGTGGACCTGCGGCCTATCACCTCGTCCCGCTGATAGCCGAGCACCTCAAGCCAATAGCTGCTTACCTCCAGCAGGAAGCCGTCGCGATCTATGGAGTGCAGCATGACGGGGGTATCGTTGTAGAGAGAGCGGAAGCGTTCCTCGCTTTTGCGCAGGGTTTCACGGGCGGCAGCCTCGTATTCGCACCTGCGGCGCAGTTCTGCATTTTCCGCCTCCGCCTGATTGAGGCGGGTACGCAGGTCGTTTAACAGTCGCTGTGTTTGCGGGTCCGCGTGGGACGGCTCGGCCACCGCTCCAGGCACTCCGCACTGGGCCCGGTCCGGTTGTTCGTCGGCCTGCACCGATTTTACGTCGCTCATATCCGATACGCTCACAGTTGATCATTGCCCTGCTGGTCTGGCATTGTTTACGCTGTAGAGGGGAACCTGTCAACCTGAAATCGGGTCAGCAACGGGAAAACCCCGGCGATCTCGAGGGGCATAGCTTCAATCTTTATTTCGTCTGCAAAGTCTGGTAAGGTACCGCCCCTGCCGTATACGGCATATCCTGGATAAAGGAGAGATACAGTGTCAAAGCCAAACCTCCTCAAAGCATGTGACTGCGCCCCTGAAATCGACCTGAGCGGAGATGCCGGCTGGCTCCCTTTCGACGCACCTGCACTGGTGGGCGATTCGCTCCGTTTCGTCTCCGGCGACACCCATGGGGACCGTTTCCGCGCCCGCTATTACCGCGACGCGGAGCTCCACCTCCACGCACGCTTCTGGCTCGGCCCAGAGGCGGAAGGCCCTCCGGGGCACGCGCACGGCGGCGCGGTCGCGGCAATAATGGACGAGGCATTGGGTCTTGCCGCCTGGGCCGCCGGTTATCCCATCGTGGTGGGGAATCTGAACGTCAGTTTCCGAAACATGCTGCCGCTGCAGCAGGTGGTCACCGTGGAAAGCAGGGTGGTCTCCGTCGAGGGGCGCAAGGTCATGGTCCACGGCCGCATCTTCTGCGGCGGCACCACCTTCGCCGAGGCCCAGTGCCTCTGCATAACCATACCCGGCAGGTAACGATTCAGACCCACTGTGGCGGCTGCCACGGGGCGCGCCCCTGACTCAAAAGATGCTGTCATGACCTCTCCGGCTGGGCTCCTTGTACATCCGGCCATTCGCCCGGTGCTGAAGACATCCGCCTTGAAAGGTTCTAGCATAGAAGCGGCTGGCCGACGTTAACAACTGTCAACGGCAGCACCGGATCCTGATTGAGTGATCCGCTGCTGCCGTTTTTACTGACCGTCGCACACTGCGCCCCAGCCTCGACCATCCAAGATTGTGATAATAAAATAATTATTATCATATTTGTCTTTAGTAACGGGATATCCGGCCGATAACAGTGTAAAACACCAGCCATACTGCGTACGCAAGGATGCTAACCATGGAAAAGACACCTTTAGTCTTGGCAGTGATCGTCGCAGTAATCGCACTTGTCGCCTTCAATCAAGGATTCCGGAGATGCAACCCCCACGACGGCTGTGAAATCTCCAGCTACGAGTATGCACAACTACACGCGGCCATGGCTCATTACGAAGAGGTAGCGACTGCGGCAAAGCGGGAATTGACACAGGATTACGTCAGCATCGCTCAATACAACAAGATCATGGTCGAAGTCGACAGGGTCAGACTGAAACAGGCAAGGCAGATGGCGGCAATGCAACAGACTGCGGCAAGATAGTATCGGCGGAAACTGCACCACCCTCAAAGCCGGTGAGCGTATCAGTCTGCAAATTTCCAGGTACCATTTTTATTGAATAATTTTCATAATAGAGTATGATTTTCACCTGCTGAGCAAGAAAGGATATCGGGGGCACCAGCCGCTGCGCGTCCGCTCCCCTTTTAACTTTCAGCATTGGACAGTGGTCCGTAAACTTCATAAAAAAGGAGACCTCATGAGCAATAAGATCCGCACTACCATACTTGCCGTGACAGCCGTTGCAGCATTTGCAGTTCCAGCTCTGGCTGAAAGCACCATCTGTACCGTCAACACGTCGGAGATACGTCTCCGCAAGAGCCCGAGCAAGAGCGCCAAAGTGCTGGCAGTCCTCAAGAAGGACGCCCAGGTCACCACGGACAAGGCGTGCGCCGGCGGATGGGTCAAGGTTGTCTCGTCAAACGGCAAGCGCGGGTACGTCGGGGGGTGGGCGTTGACCCCTGCAGCCCCGACCGTGGCAGAATCGACCGCAGCCCCGGTTGCCGAACCTGCAGCCCCTGCAACGGTGCAAAGGGAGATCCCATCCAACGAGAAGCTCGCCATGCAGATCACCGAGTTGCGCCTGAACGTGCTCGGCATAGAGCGTGACATGCAGCAGATGAACAAGGAGATCAAGAAGATCAAGGTGAACTTAAGGCGCAAGGTGGCGTCGGCAAAATAGCCTCACCGAATCGACAGCCATAGCAACCAAAGGAAGGGGTCTGCCGACAACAGGTGGACCCCTTTTTCGCATCCCACCCATCTCAAAGCGTCAGGAGTTACACCCCTCTAGCGAGAACGCGGGCAGCTGCAGTCCATGGTGCGACAGTTAAAGGTTCGACGCGAGCAAAGTGAAGGAAAGTCATGCACCACCGTGGCTTGCGTCCGTTCAATCAAGGTCTCTCCCCTACCCCCCTCTTGGAAGGGTTAGGGTGAGGCAAGGGGGCGCGCTCAAGACAGCAAAAGAGGGTTCGGCTACTGGCGCTGAACCCTCTTTCTTGCGGCGTGCGACGGCTCAAGGTGCCGGTTACAACCTGAATTGCCTCACCAGTCGCTGAAGCTCCTCCGACTGCAGGGAAAGGGTCGCTGCAGCCGAGGCTGTTTCGGTCACGTCCCTGGAGGTCTGCTGCACGACGCTCGTTATTCTCAGGATGTTGTTGCTGATTTCGCCGGTGGTGGAGGTCTGTTGCCTGGCAGCGGCAGCGATTTGGTTGATCTGTGCCGTAACCTCGCTCACCTGGTTCAGTATCTCTTCCAGGGCCTGCCCTGACCTTGCCGAGTGCCCGGCTCCCAGCTCCACCTCCGCCACGCCTTCCTCTATGGCGGCGATGGCACCCTTGGTCCCCCCCTGTATCGCCTTGATCATCTCCCCGATCTCGCGGGTGGCGCTGGTGGTGCGTTCCGCCAGGGCGCGCACCTCGTCGGCTACCACAGCAAATCCTCTCCCCTGTTCGCCGGCACGAGCAGCCTCTATAGCGGCATTGAGAGCGAGCAGGTTGGTCTGGTCCGCGATGTCCTGGATGGTATTGATGATCTCGTCGATCTGGTCCGACCTCGCCCCAAGGTCCTCGACCGTTTTGGCGGCCTCCTGCACACGGCTGGCTATCCGCTCCATGCCGCAGGTCGTCTGCCGCACGACGTCGGCTCCGGAACGCGCCGTCTCGCTGGCACGGCTCGAATTCTCCGCAGCACTCATGCAGTTGTTGGCGATGTCGCTGGAGGTGGCGGCCATCTCTTCACCTGCGACCGCTACCGCGTTGGTCTGGGCAGCGACATCCTCGGTCCCGGTGGAGATCTGCTGGGCGTTGTCCTGCAGCTTGCGGGAGGTCGAGGCCACCTGTTCCGAACTCTGCTGGATCTGGCTGATCATGCCGCGCATGGTCGTCTGCAGCACGTCGATGGAGCGGATGATGGTACTGATCTCGTTGTTGCGCTTGGCCGCGATGGGTCTGGACAGATCGCCGTTGATCATGGTCTGCAGGTAGCCCATGATGCGCAGCAGCGCGTCGTTGACCGACCAGAACAGCAGCCCGCTGAAGAATGCCCCCAGAAGGAGGAAGACCCCAGTCGACACAATGGTGACGGGGAGGGAGAAGGAGCGCCCAGCCAAAACGGCGAACACTATGCAGCCGCTGTAGCAGACACAGAGCCAAATGATGCGTGTACGGATGCGCAGATGCAGATAGGGATCCAGCAGGAATTTCATGATGTCCTCGATTCTTGCAGCTCAGTTTTTCGCACCGGCTTCGGGCGCCCGATCGGGGGAGGCCATTCAGGGAAGGGGATCGGGATCACGCGGTTTACTGTAAACACTTTTCGGACGATGGCACCGGATGCTTTAATATAATCTTAAAACTGGCAGGAGATGGCGGTCTTTTCCGAACTTTTACTATCAGGGGGGCGGAATCTCCCTTCGCTGTACCTTTTTCTTCGGTGCGACGGTGGGAATGATGACAAGGTACACGGTCACAGCGGCCGCTATGCTGAGCAGCAGAACCTTTACCCAGAAGATCTCGACCAGGAAGTAGGTAGAAGCGGGAAATGAGACCCAGATGGTGCCAATCGCCAGGGCCTTCGCCTTCAAGGGGACCCCCCCGTGCACGAGGTAATCCTTCAGCATGGGCCCCAGGTGTTTATGATCCACCAGCCAGGTGTGAAAACGCTCGGAGCTTCTGGAAAAGCAAAAGACGGCGAGCAGCAGGAAAGGCACTGTCGGCACCAGCGGCAGGAAGAGCCCGACCACCCCTCCCGCTATCGAGATCCAGCCGACGCAGATCAGCAGGTGCCGCAGCACCTGGCTGTTCACCGGCTTGTGTCTTAGCTTCTGGCCATGCTGCATCGCTACGTCCCCTCATGTGAAGTGATGTTCGGCGTTCTCATTATATGCGAGTAGGGCAGGTTTATCGATCCCAAAGGTTCCGCCTGCACGCTTGACGGGCGAAGATATTTCATCTTCGCCCGCCGGACAATTTGATGGGAATAGGATAGGGTTTCAGGCCGGGGGAAACGAGGGCGTACTGGCGAGTTTCAGACTACCGCCACCTCTTTACGCAGCGGTTGCAGTGACCTGAGCCCCACCATGATGGTGCTCAGGTTGTGGATGGTTGCGGAGAAAACGGGGGGGGCCGCGCCGGTTACCGCAAGAAGCAGAGCGGCCGAATTGACCGCGACGATGGTGCGGAAGTTGTGCTCGACAAGCTCCATCGCCTCGCGACTGACGGCACGGGCAGTCAGGATGTCCTCAAGCGTGCCGTCCATGAGGAGCACGTCGCACGCCTCGCGGGCGATATCGGCGCCATGCTTCATGGAGATGCCGACGTCTGCCTGAGAGAGAGCGGGCGAGTCGTTGATTCCGTCACCCACCATGGCGACGGTATAGCCCTGGTTTTGCAGCAGCCGCACCACCTCGACCTTGCGGTCGGGAAGCGCCTGGGCGTGGAACTCGTCTATGCCGAGGTTCCCGGCGATGGTCCTGGCGGTCGCCTCGTTGTCGCCGGTCAGCATCACCACTTTCCTTATCCCGCTTTCCTTTAGTGCAGCCACGAACCGTCTGGCGTCTTGTCGCAGCGGGTCGTGGATGGCGATCAGGCCGGCCAGCTCCCCCCCCACCGCCACATAAAGCAACGAGTGCCCCTTGTCCGAGAAGGCCTGGATGTGAGGCTCGCCCGCCGAGACATCGACCCCTTCGTCCTCGTGGACGAAATGGCGGCTCCCGACGACGATCCTCTTCCCCTGCAGCCAGGAGGCTATGCCATGGGCAAGGACGTACTCCACCTCGGCATGCTCTTCGGCATGGGTGAGCCCCTCCAGCGCGGCCTGGCGCACCACGGCGCTTGCCACCGGATGCGGGAAGTGCTCCTCCACGCAGGCCGCCTGCTTCAGCACGAACTCCCGGGTGAACCCCTCGAAGTTCACCACTTCGGCCACTTCGGGGGTGGCCTCGGTCAGGGTCCCCGTCTTGTCGAGCACGAAGGCGTCGGCGCGGGCCAGCTTCTCCAGGTACTTGCCTCCCTTGATCAGCACCCGGTGCCTGGCCGAGCGGGCCAAGGAGGTGAGGATGGCAAGCGGTGTGGACAGCTTGATGGCGCAGGAATAATCGACCAGCAGCACCGCCGCGGAACGGGAAAGGCTGCCGGTAACGAGGAAGGTGAGGCCGCTTAACAGGAAGGAGTACGGCACGATCCTGTCCGCCATCTCCTCGCTCTTGCTCTGGCTCTCGGCCTTGACCGCCTCCGCCGCCTCGATGGTCTTCACCACCCGCGCGGCGCGGGTCTGGTCCCCCACCTGGGTCGCCTGGATCCAGAGGCTCCCCTCCTCGATGGCGGTGCCGGCATAGACCGTGACACCCTTTCTCTTGGCAACCGGAAGACCTTCCCCGGTGAGGCTTGATTGGTTAACCATGGCCTCGCCGTCCAGCACCGTGCCGTCTACCGGGATCAGACCACCCAGCCGGACGATGACCGTATCCCCCTCAACCACCTCCTCAAGCGGTAGCCGTATCTCTGCGCCCTCCCGGACTACCCATGCCCACTCGTCGCCGGTGTGGAACATGTCCGAGAGAAGCCGCCTCGACTCGCCTCGGGTCCATTCCTCCAGGTAATCCCCGAGCTTTAGCAGGGTGACTATCACAGAGGCCGTGAAGAACTCGCGGGTCGCCATGGCGGCGCCGATCGCAGAAGCGTCCAGCAGGTCGACGTTCAGCTCCTTGCGCCTGAGGGATATGAGCCCTTTCTTCAGGTAGGGGAGTGCGCCGTAGACGGCCAGCACCGGCCGGATCGGGGGAGGTATGAGGGGGCGGGCCAGGAGCATGAGGCCGGCTCTGACAGCTGTCTTTTTCTTCTGCTCCAGTTCCGTCTGGGGCTTTGGTCTGCGGGGGGACGGTATCCGTGCGGCTGCAACGCGCTCCAGTATGGCAGCACGTGTCGCCCGCTTCCTGTCATGGCGCACCAGCAAAGTGGCGGTCCGGGGGGAAAAGGAGACATCCTCGACACCCGCCAGGTCCCTGAACTGCGCCTCCACCTGGCAGCGATCAACGACCGGAAAACGGGGGATGGCGAGGGCGACCCTCAGCCTGCCCGGTATGTCTTGTACGATGCTGTAATTCACCCTCTCCCCCCCTGCGCTACGAAACCTTTACGCAAACATCTGCTCCTTTCTCTGGAAAAGATGGTCCCCGAAAAGGGCGAGGAAAACCACCCCCGACAGGATGTGCAGCTTCTTGAAGTCCAGTATCGCGGCCGCGACGCTCAAAAGCAGCGAGGCGAGCATGCCGATGTTGACCACCTTTCTCCTCACCGCAGGGGTGAGTGAAAGCGACACCTTTCCGGCGAACGGGTTCCTGACGCTTCGCGCGCGCGGTTCCTCGGAGCCTGCTGCTTCCCTGGTGGAACCAAGCAGCTCCGAGATGGTCTTCAGGATCTGCTCCGCCGCCGCGAGTGCAGCGTCATACATGACCAGGAGGCTCCCCACCCGCGGGTTGGCCTCCACTGCGGCTACGCCCGGCGTGCCCAGGAGCGCTTCCCTGACCCGGTCGGCCAGCGGCTCCCTTTTCAGGCCTTCGTCCCTGACCCTCAATCTTCCGTCCAAAAGGCTTGCGACAACCATGGCTTCCTCCATCGGCTCGGGCTATTTCTTCCTTTTCCCAAGCACCTTTTCGGGCTCTTCAGCAGTCTGTGCCAGCTCCGAGAGCATCTGCTCCAGGCGGGAGAGGCTTGCCTCGGTATCCTGCTTTTCGCCGACGCGGGACAGGAGATAGGCGCCGCTAAGGGCAACGCCGGCCCCGAGGGTGACTTTGAGGGCGCTGCCGAAATAGCTCATCCCTTTGCGCATGCCGTTACTCATTCCATTGCTTTCCATGCTACCCCTCCCCCTGCTCAGGCTTGATCTTGGCGAGTTTATCCTCGACCATCTTCTCGATCTTCTCCAGGATGTCCTTCTCACGCTTCACGGAGTCCGCCGTGGCCGACAGGTTGGAGTGGTACTGATGCACCCCCTCCGCGACTATGTCCTCCACGTCTTCCTTCACTTTTTCCGCCTTGCCGGCCAGCCACTCCTTGAAAGCGTAGCCTTCCCTTACGGCACCGACTGCAGCCGGACGGACCTTGGTGGACATCTTGCCAAGTCCCAGCGCGGCCAGCGCGCCCAGCGCGCCCCCGGCGACCAGCCATAGATCCCGTTTTTTCAAATGGAGACCTTCCATCTTCAGACCCTCCCCTATTTCGTTACCTGATCCCATCGATCTCTCCTCTTCTTCTTTTTTGTCTGTTTGCTCCCGCTCGTGGCGTTCCTTATGTTCCTTATGTTCCTTATGTTCCTTATGTTCCTTATGTTCCTTATG
>CAZFMI010000007.1:0-41230 GCA_964519915.1 uncultured Geomonas sp. | reverse complement strand
TGTTCCTTATGTTCCTTATGTTCCTTATGTTCCTTATGTTCCTTATGTTCCTTATGTTCCTTATCTTCCTTATGTTCCTTATGTTCCTTGTGTTCCTTGTGCTCTTCGTGCTCCTTGTGCTCTTCGCGTTCGGCGCTTGCCATTGTCAGACCTCCCATGGGAGCTTTCGAGGATTTCTCAAAATTCCCGCAATGGTACCGTACCACTTACATCTGTCAAGAGATTGAAGATGAATTAACGGCAACCTTGTATCTGCATCTGGCTCTCTGCAAGAACGCGAGAAAACGGGAAAGATTCAGATTTGAAGGTGAAATTGAATAACTGCCTGATTTCGGGAGATAATGCTAAGTCATAACGAGAAAGACTGGTCGAGAGGAAAAGATGGTTCCGGCGTCGACAAAAAGAGTCGCATGCGTTTCCTGATGCCTAAAGACTTCATCCCAGTGTCAAAGGCAAGAGATGTTCAAAGCATATATACTTCGCAATGTGCCGCTTATGACAGCACGTCAGATACGGTTATCTGCGGAAGGCGGTTGCCGCCGTGGGAAGAAGGAGGTCGAGCGGGGCTGGGAGGAAGGCATGCAGGGCCATCTCCATGACGAAATGGCCGACCCCCGGGGAAGAACCCTCGCGGGAATGTACGTTGCGACGGACCGGGAGATACGCGGCACCTGTTTCCTTTTGCTTCGCCACGGACTGCAGCGCCATCCCCAACTGCTCTTCGATTTCACTGCGGGAGATGAGCTTCTCGTCGAATCTCACCAGGACCCTTCCGGTCCGGTGGCTGGCGGAGGCTTCGCTGACACCTGTCACTGACAGGATGGCATCTTCCAGGCAAGTACACCCGTCCTTGCTCCCCATCAGGCAGACTGCTTCGAATCTCATCCTACCAGGCAGAACACTAAGCGGCGCCATCGACTTCCCCCTTGCATGACTCAGAACTTCTACGACCAAGACAGCTGAAGACCAATCGGCAGGGAGAAAGCCCCCGCCGAATTGAAAGTGATTATTACAATCCCGCTTCGAAGCTGTCAAGAGAAAAGTTGATATTCGTTTTCACAAATCCAAATTGAGTCGAACATACACTGCTATGTCAAATGGGCGCCCGCCTCTGGATGGAGGATATGTCCCCGTAGCGAGACCCGAGCGGCAGACAGTTGCCCTGCAAGGGTAAGCACATCCAGCCCCTTCGCAGTCAGTTTTGCTGCCCCTTTGAGACTGTGCTCGCGCGTCCCAAAGGGGATTTGTCAAGCGTCACGAGACAGCCAAAGCGCGCTTTCTTTTCCACGGCACGTACCAGAGCCAGACTCCCGAGACGGCAAAGAAAACCATGGAGAGAGCGACGAGGTCTATGACCGCCGTGAACCAGCCGCCGAAGAAGGCGCCGGTATGGAGGTCGGTGATCACCTTCTGCAGATCCACCCCCGCCCCTGCCTTTTCGCTCCCCGGCAGTTTCACCTGTTTCACCTTGCCGTCAGCGACCCGGTAAAGCCCTTCCTTGGCGGCAAGCAGGAACCCCTTTCCGTCCGGGAGCACCTCCCGCACATCGATCCCCTTCCCGGGGAGGGGGGCGAGCAGTTCCCACCCCCCCTTGGCTTCAACCTTTTGGTAGACCCCTTTCGCCGTCACGGCTACACCCTTTCCAGATGCAAGATGCATCGCTTTTGCCTCTTCGCCGGGAAGCAGGTTGCGCCAGGACTCCCCTTTGTCCTCGCTTAGCTGCAACCCTTCCTGGGTGCAGGCGTAGATGCTCGCCCCATCCACATAAAGCTTTTTGGTGGCCGCAGGCAGAGTCCTGCGCCAACCGTCGGCACCGCCGACGTACACCCCGAACTTGGTCGAGAGGAGCGTCTCTCCCTGGTCCGTTGCGACCAGGTTCGAGGCATCCGCGGGAACCCGCTTGGCGTAACCGGGGAGGTTGATGGTCACCTTGTTGAGCCCCAGGTCCTTCTTGTGGATGAGGAGCATGCCGGTCACGCTGACCAGCACCACCAGCACCGTGGTGGCAAGGCCCAGGTACTTGTGCCACTTTCTCATAGGGCCCATCACAGGTCGAACCTCAGTCCGGCGTAGAAGGTCCTGCCGGCCTCCTCGAACTCTGTCCTCGCGCCGTCCACCTTTCTCTTCTTCTCGTCAAAGATGTTCACCGCGCTGCCGTAGAGGCTCACCCCGGCGCACAGCCTCTGGGTCAGGGAGAGGTCCCACTGGGTGAAGGCATCCTCCTTCTTCAACTTGGCGGGGTCGGTTTCGTCGATCTTCGAGCCGGTGTAGTTAATGCCGAGCGACGCGGCCAGGCCGAGTCTCCTGCTGTCGTAGCGCAACACCACCGTTGCCATGTCGCTTGGCTGGTCCTTGAGCTTTCGTTTCGCGCCGGTGTTCACGTCCGTCACCTCGGAGGTCATCAGGGTGTAGGTGCCGGTCAGGCTGAATTCGTCGAGGCCAAGGAAAGCCAGGCTGGTCTTTGCCTCGAAGTCGACCCCTTTCACCGTCGCCTTCCCGGCATTGACCGGGCGCTCAACCGGCAGCCCGCTTACCGCGTCGGTGCCGATGCGCTGCTTCTCGATGACGTCGTCGATATCCTTGTAGAAGCCGTTCATCGCCACAACGCCGTTCTTGCCGAAGTACTTCTCGATTCCCGCCTCGTAGTTGTAGGAACTGGTGGCCTTGAGGTTCGGGTTACCCTCTTCGACCTTGTCCTTTTTCACCGAGCGGGTCGGCACCTTGTCCTTGAAGGCGGGGCGGCCGATGGTGCGGGCCACGGAACCGCGCAGGTGGATACCCCCGCCCAGCTTGTAGAGGCCGTGCAGGGACGGGTTCCAGTCCACGAAGTTGTCCGAGTCGGCAGCACCTCCCGAGGTCGCGTATTTCCCGTCGGTAAACTCCACCCTCATGCCGGGGGTGACGATCAGGTTGTCGGTGAGGGAGGCCTCGTCCATCAGGTAGAGGCCGGTTATGGTCTCTTCCACACGGTAGCTGTCGTTGGGGGTGGAGGTCACCGTGGTCGCGCCGGCGCTGCTCACCTCGCGTACCGCCTTGGTCACCTCCCGGTCCTTGTCGCGCAGCTTCACGCCCGAGGAGATCAGGTGCTCGGTGTCCAGCGGCCCAGAAAGGGGGAGTTTCAGGTCCGCTCCCAGGACGATCTCCTTATCCTCCTTGTCCTCGACCTCGTAGATGTTCTTGGCGAAGGCGAGAGCCGCGCCGGTGAACTGCGCGGTGACCTTGTCCTTCTCCTCCTCGTTCTCGCTGTAGAGCCCCTTGAGCTTCAAGGTGGCTCCGGCGGAGAAGCGGTGGTCCCACTCAAGGGCGTAGCTTTGGAGCAGCATGTCCTTCTTCTCGTTCTCCAGGTTCAGGCTCTTGCTGGCGCCGGTAGAAAGTGTCGAGAGGAGCTTCTCCTTGGACTTGGTTTCCGTCTGTTCGGACAGAAACGGCTTGAAAAGCACCCTGTCCTGGTTGCCAAGCTGCAGGGCCAGCCCGGCGTTAAGGGACGAGGTGAGGATGCGGTTGCGTTCGGCTTCCGTTTCTCTCTCGTTCTTGGTGAGGTCAACCACCTTCTTGTCTTTCTCCCAGTACTCGTCGTTGCGGGTCCCGCCGACCTGGTAGCTGAGCGGGCCACTCGAGTCGCCGTAGTTGGCGGTGAACTTGCTGCCGAACTTGTCCGCCAGGTCGTTCACCGAAGTGCCTGCGAACAGGGACAGGCTTCTCTTTTTCACCGGTTCCTTCATGATGATGTTTACGATCCCCCCGATGGCGTCGGCATCGTAGGCCGCGGTGGGGTTCTTCAGCACCTCGATCCTCTCGATCTGCTCGATGGGTATCCGGTCGAGGGCGAACTCCCGCTTCTCGCCTCCGCCGGGAGGGCGGTTGCCGTCGATCAGCACGTTCTGGAACTCCTTGTCCAGGCCGGACATCCGCACGTCCTTGTTCTTGGTGGGGGGACCGGTGAAAAAGATGCGGGGGAGCCTGCGCAGCACGTCGGCTGCGGTCTGCCCTCCAAGCTCCTCCATCTCCTTGCGGGTGATCACCTGCTTTGCGTAGGAACTCTCCTTCCTCTCCTGGATGGCCCTGACCTCTTCGCTCTCCTCGACCACGATCTCGGCGGTGCGGGCCACCTCCTCTGCAAACGCAGTTCCGTACATCCCCGCCAGAGCTCCTGCAACAACTGTAAGAACAACCTTCTTCACGTGAATCCTCCCTCTTGTTATCGGCTTGCGGTTTCGAATTGCTATAATGAATGTCACTTTCATTGTTTGGACGCGAAAGGGCCCGGTTTGAGGCGGTATCGTCAGGTCAGGCGGTAGACGATCGGGATTTCGACAGTCACCTCTCCAAGGCCATACCCCGTGGGTGACTTGAAAGGCGCGGACCTCCTTACTGCGCTGATCGCAGCCTTGTCCAGCGCCTTGTGACCTGACGAGACGTCGACTGCGACAGCGCCGACACTCCCGTCGCCGCGTATCGACACCCGCACCGTCACGGTCCCCTGCAGCCCCAACTGCCTCGCCATGGCGGGGTATTCCCGATTGTTCTCCACCATGGACCGCACCACGCTCAGATAATCCGGGAGACGGGGGGACGGCACACCACCCACTGCCCGTTTCGCGCTCTGGGTGCGTCCCCCGTGCTCCGCTGTTTCCGGCATGGAGGGAGCCGGCAGCGCGGCGATGGCTTTAGTTTCGCTTCGTGCCGCGGCATGGGCCGCCGGGGGCGGGACCGGGGCTTGCTGCGCCGGGAGCCCCTGCTGCAAGGGAACATGCGGCGCAGGCACTTGGGGAGGTGCCGGGACCGGGGCCGGCGCCGAAGGCTGCCGGACCTCCCGGACCGGAGGGAGGGTGACAGGCGCGCTTTGCAAAGGGCCTGCAGCTTGTTCAGGCTCGCGCCGAGGTGCCTCGCCCGCGGGCGCCTCGACCGTCTCGTTCACCGAAGTGAACCGAATGGCGATCTGCTCTTGAGGTTCCGGCTCCCTTGCCTTCAAAGCCGGCGCAAAGCCGATGAAGAGAAAATGCAGCAGGACCGCCGAACCGAAGGAAAGCCGGTTGATCGAGAAGCCGTTCATTTCTTCTGCTCCGCCAGCACTGAGATGTTGTCCGCCCCCGCCTTTTTCGCCTGGTCCATCACCTCCACCACCCTGCCGAAAGGAACTCCCTTGTCGCTGACCAGTGTGACGCCTCGCTTCTCCACGCCCTCATAACGGGCACGCAGGGCAGGGTACAGTTCGGCCGCCGTTATCGCCTTGCCGTCCAGCAGGATGCTTCCGTCCAGCTTGACCGCTACGGAGACATCCTGCTCGCCGGCCATCTGCGCAGTCTCTGCCTCCGGAAGGTTCAACGGAAGCGAGGGTTTGGAGAAGATCGAGGTGATGAGGAAAAAAATAAGCAGCAAAAAGACCACGTCGATCATCGGGGTCAGGTCGAGGCTCTTCTTCTCGGGAAGGTGCTCGCCGAAGTCGATCATTCCCGCACCCCCAGGTGCTTGACCGCTTCGGTGCTGTAATGCTTCATGAGGTAGGCGAACTCCTTGACCCGGTCCTCGAAGAAGTGGTGCAGCACCATGGCGGGTATGGCGACGAAGAGACCGGCCACAGTAGTGATCAGCGCCTCCCAGATACCTCCTGCCAAAAGCGACGGGTCCACAGCCCCCTTGGAGGCGGCCACCTGGCGAAAGGCCTCCATCATCCCCATCACCGTGCCCAGCAGCCCCATGAGGGGAGCGAGGCGTCCGATCAGGTCCAGCACATGGAGGTTCTTGTTCAGGCGCTTCAGCTCGCGCCCCCCCGCCAGGGAGATCGCCTCCTCCATAAGGACGATTTCCGAGCCGCGCAGACGCAGCCCCTCGGCCAGGACCGCCGCCACCGGGCCCGGTGTGGCTTGCGCAACTGACTGCGCCTCAACGGCCTCCCCCCGCTCGATCAGGGCATGGATCTTCTCGGGCGCATCCTTGCCCTTTGCGGCCCGGGCGTAGTGATAGGTCCGCTCGATGCCGTAGGCTACGGTCGCGATTGAGCAAAGAAGCAGGGGGTACATCATGGTCCCCCCCTTGAGGAAAAGGTCAAACATGGCCGGCTCTCCGTTTAACGTTGTGGCTAACACCATTTTTTCATGGCCTTACGATGCAGGGCATACCCGCTCAGGATCAGAAACATCAGGACGACGCCGAATGCCGCGACAATCGGCGGACCAAGCTTGCCCAGCGTGCGGCCGCTGTGAAGCGGATACAGCAGGTTGATCCAGGGTGACCAGGGGGTTTCCATGCGCAAGACCCGGCCGCTGGCGCCGTCCACCCAGACCCGCCCGCCGTCCTGGAAACGCAAGGCTACAGGCTGGCCGCCTCGAACCGGAAGCAGCACGCGCTCAAGCAAGGCTCCGGTATAGACCCGGCTGCCTGCGGAGACGGCCTGCGCGATGTCCACAGCCGGAGGTGCCGTGGCAACGCCTGTATGGGGTGCCGGATACAGCTTCTCCCGAAGAGGCTTGGCAAAACTCAACACCCCTCCCGTCAGTGCGACCAGGGCAAGCACCCCGCCCACCCATCTCCCGATCCGGCCATGCAGATGTCTGCCCCTGCGCCCCTGCCGTTTCAGGGGCAGGCCCGACATCCATAGCAAAACCAGCGAGATCGCCCCGGCAGCCGCGACGATCTCTCCCGCCAACCCTGCAATGGCGCCCCTGTGCACCTCGTGCAGCCAGTCGACCAGGTCCCGCTCGGCCGGGTCACGTGTCGCGACAGGCGTCCCCGTGGCGGGATCCAGAAAGACGACCTTCCGGTTCCCATCCCTCCCGCTCAGTCTGGCCCTGGCTGCCCGGTTCGGTTCGGTCGGCAGATAGAGCACCTCCAGCCGCCCATCGGGATAGGCGGAACGTGCGGCATCGGCCAGCACTGCTGGTGCGACGGGCTGCACGACAGGCTCCTCCAGCCGGTAGGGAGCGGAGCTGTAGCGAAGCCAGTCATAGAAGCCCAGAAGGATGCCGCTTGCCCCGATGATCAGCAAAGGTACGGCGAAAGCCAGCCCCAACCTGACATGAAGACGCGACAGTCGCGCGATAGAACTCCCTCTCATCACCCCTCCCCGCGGTTCGACTCGAACCTGATCGGAACGCCGACCCCACCGACACCCTCGCCCCGCCGCGCCTAACTGAAGCGCCAGCCGGCGACGGCGGAAACCGCCGCCTGGTCAAGGGGCGCACGGCCGGAACTGCTGCGCAAGGAAACTCCCTGCCAAAACCTTCAGTGCGACACCCGCGGCCATCCGCGGGTGTCGGTAAACAGGCGGGGCCACATGACGGCCCCTCCCTTAAAAGACGACTGTGAAAATGGCAGGCACGAAACCATCTCCGTTGGTGTCAGGCTCCCTAGTAGCTGACCGAGTACCCTACGTTCACCACCGCGCCGCGTGCCGCGAAGAAGCTGGTGTTGTCGCCGGTCCTCATCAACTGCGAGGTGACCGGGTAGTACTGCCGGTTCAGGAGATTCTCCACCCCGAGAGACAGGGACCCCGGTCCCAGCTTGAGCGAGCTGACCAGGTCGACGGTGTAGTAGCTGTGGACCTCCCTGCCGCCGTAGGCGGTGGGCCCAAGGTCGTCGTAGGCGCGGTCCCTGGCCCCCGAGTAGAGGACCTGAAGCCGGTTACGCCACTGCCGCGCGGGGACGGTTTCGTGCTCCACGTACCCGGTTACCTTCAGGGGCTGGATCCTGGTGCCGTCCAGCGCCCTGGAGTCGCCGTTCACCTCGTTCTCACCCTCGCTCCATCCGAGCATCCCCCCCAGGCGCCAGCGCTCGGCCGGCTGGACGTCGATGCTCGCGTCGAAACCGTAGATCTGCTCCGGCGCCCTGGTCGGGATCCAGGCGTCGTTCACCTTCTTGATGGTGAGCCCCATCTCGGACTCGTTGTAGAATGCGGTGAAGGCCGCCTGCACCTTGCTCCACTCGCCGCGCACCCCTACCTCGTAGCTGTCCACCTTCTGGGCGTCAAGCAGGTTGGAGTCGGCAACGGAGTAGCCGGCGGGTGCCTGGCGCAGGAAGAGCCCGATGTCCGTCAGGGAGAAGCCCTGGGAGAAGTTGGCGAAGACGCTCACGGCATCGGTGAGATAGAGGACGGCCCCGGCGTTGAAAAGGGTGTCGTCGTATTTCAGTTCCCCTCCGTTGACGCTGTTGCCCACCAAGGTGGTGAAACCCGGGACGTCTGCCCGCACCCGCTCGTGGCGCACCCCCCCCCTGATGACCAGGCGGCTGGCTACGTCCACCTCCAGCTGCGCGAAGAGTCCCAGGTCCTTGGGCTTGATGGTCGGAACCCAGAGCCGCTCTCCGGTCTTCGTGAAGACGGTTCCGCCGCTTGCGTCGAAGTCTGCCGGGGCAAAGAGCGAGACGGGCTGGGAGGTCCTCTCCTCCGAGTAGTCCACCCCCCACAAGAGCTTGGGGGTGAATACCGAGACGGCAGGAAGCGGGGAGTCTATCTCCAGGCGGCTGCCGATCTTCTCCGACTCCAGGCGGGACTGGATGATGTTCTTGACGGTGGAGGTGTTCCTGCTGTCGCTTGGGCCGAACCGGGTCATGTAGTCGCGGTAGTAGAGCTGCCCATGGACGCGGCTCCCAAGGAGGTCTCCCTGGTTATAGTCGACGCTCACCAGCGTGTTCTCGGTCCCCTGCTGATCGTCGATGCTGAGCCCACCCTTGGCCCGCGCCTTCCGGGTCCCGGCCGGCGCGCTCTTCACCGCCGGATCGATGATGTAGTCGGTATCCTGCTCGAGGTTGTAGTGGTTCACCGAGAGCTGCAGCCTCTTTTGCCCGCCCAGGTCCGCGCCGACCTTGCCGAAGAGGTTGTAGTTGTTGCTGTCGGAGAGGTTGCCCTGGACGTCGGGGGGTATGCGGTCGCCCCGGGCATCGAAGTAGCCACCTGTCCGCTCGAAGGAGCCGCTTAGCGAGTAGTCGAATTTCCCTTTCCTCCCCTCAAGGGCCTGGCGCAGCGAGCCGCCCATGCTGTCGGAGGGATGGGACGCGGAGAAGTTGAAACCGAGGTCGGTGGTGAAGACGGGCGCGCCTTCACCCGGAGCACGGGTGATGATGTTGATGATCCCCCCCGCGGCACTCTCGCCGTAGATGCTGGAGGCGCCGGGCAGCACCTCGATCCGCTCAACAGCCGACGGGTGGATGGTGGTGAGGTTACGGAGCCCGTCGCGGATCACGTTCTGCGGGATGCCGTCGATCAGCACCAGGACCTTCCGCCCCCTGAGGGTCTGCCCGCTCAGGCTCTGCGAATGGGTGGGGGCACCCAGCCCCGGGACCAGCTTCCCCAGGGCGTCTCCGAGATCCCTGGTCACCTTGAGCTGCTCCTGCAGTTTTTCGCTTTCGATGACGGTCACGGCGCCCGGAATGGCATTGATGCTCTCGGCGCTGCGGGTCGCGCTTACGGTGACTTCCTTGAGCCGCACCGCCCGCTCTCCCTTCTCCTTCTCGTTCGCTTCGGCAGATGGTTCCACTTCAGCGCCCAGTGCCGGGATGGCGAACATGGTGCTGCATAAGGCCGTGGTTGCCAGGATCCTTTTGATGCGGTGCTGCATTTTACTCCTCCGTGTTAGATAGTCTCGCGAGCGTTGCTGGCTGGCTCTCGTCTTGCCGGAGGGGCAAACGTTGGCTGGCTTTTATCCGTGAACTTTGCCGCTTGGCGCGGCAACCTCATATCTCCATCTGCAGGCTGAGCATCACCGCTCTTCCGGGTGCCGGCACCCGGCCGTTGCTGGTATCTACGCCGCGAAAGAAGTAGGACTCGTTGAACATGTTGTTCACCGCCAGGGCCGCCTTCATCGCGGTCTTGCTCAGTGTGAAATCTTTGCTGAGCTGGGCGTTCCAGGTCCAGTATCCGGGTATCTTGCCGATGGTGCCGGTGGCGTCCTCGGCCACCGTGTTGGCGGCGTCGGAAAAGGCCGAACTCAGGTAGAGGCCGTTCAGGTTCATGTTGTAGCTCCCGCGCCGGTAGTTGCCCTGCATGGCTACCTGGTGCCGGGAGACGAAAGGAAGCTGCTTGCCGCGGAAATTGCCGGAGAGCTGTTCGGTATCGACGTAGGTGTAGCCCCCCTTCAGGTCCAGCCCGGGGAGGTGCGGGCAACGCCAGTTGAGCTCGCTCTCGATACCTTGATGCTTCGCCTGCCCCAGATTCCGATAGACCTTGGCGACGTTGTCGAATTCGATCTGGTTATCGAAGTCGAAGCGGAACCAGGTGAGGGTGGCATCCAGGTCCCGGTGCGGCGTGAGCCTTGCGCCGGTCTCGTAGTTGGTGGACCGCTCGGTACCTACGTCCCCTCCCAAGGTCACCTGGTTGAACTGGACGGGCTGCAGCGACTTGTGGACGTTTCCGAATACGAACAGCTTCTCCTTCCACAGTTCATAGCCGACATCCAGGCCGGGCAGGTAATCCTGGGTCCTGTTGGTCGCCTCGACGCCGGTCTGCTTGTTGCGGTTCATCTGCTCCGCCCATTCGGCGCGCAGGCCCGGTGTGACGTGCAGCCTGCCGTCGAGCAGGGTGACGGTATCGTTCAGGTAGGCGGCAAAGGCGTCGGTTTCGAAGCGGAAATCGCGGGTGACCTGGAAGGCTCCGGTGGAGATGTTGCGCCGGTTGACCTGCTGGTCCGATTCCTCCCGCAGATAGCGCCCGCCCACGGTGATCTTGTGTTCGAGCGGACCGGTGCCCCCTTTCAGGGTGAAGCGGGGCTCCACCCCGTAGACGAGGAACTCTCTCGGGCTTTTCTGCACTTCGGTAGAGGGCTTGGCCGGATCGAACGGGATGCCTACAGCGAACTCACGGTTGCTCGCATGAGCAAAGCCGGCGAGGTTCAGTTCGCCGTAATCGGCGAAGGTCCTGTTGTAAATGAGATGCCCCCGCACGGTGTCCGCCTCGAACCTGTCCAGGGGGCGCTGTGACTGGAAGCGGTCCTCCTGGTAGGCTTGGGGGGACAGCCCCCCCGGAAGCTCTGTTTCGGTCTCGTAATACTGCAGGCGTCCTTTCAGCTCGCTGGTTTCTCCGATGAGCCAGTCGGTGTCCAGCACCAGGTTGTTCACCCGGGTGCCGGAATGATCGCGAAAGGAATCGCCGCGCAACGCGTTTGCTTGGATCTGGATCCCGAACCTGTCGTTCAAGAAGCCCCCCAACCGCAGGGAGGTGTCTGCCAGCACGTTTCCGTTCTCCGCGACGGTCAGCGCCTCCTTCAGGGCCCCCCCCACTTTTTGGGGAATCGGCTTGCTGACGAAATTGATGACGCCCCCCACGTTGTTGGGACCGAAGCGAACCGCCCCACCTCCCCGCACCACGTCGATGCTTTCAACGCTCTCCATGGTGACCGGGAAAAGCGACAGGCCGGTCTGCCCGTAAGGGGCGAGCGTGGCGGGGATGCCGTCCACCAGGATAAGCGCCCGCTGGCTGCGCGCCGGGTTCAGGCCACGCACGCCGATATTGGGAAGCGTGCCGGTGCCGCTTTCGTCCTGGATGCGCACGCCGGGCACCTGGCGCAGGGCGTCTTCCAGGTTGCGCGCCCCCGTTTGAGTGAGATCTTCCCTGGTCAACACGCTGCGGCCGCCGGGATACTCCTTGACCGACTCCCTGTCCGCCGTTCCCAGCCAATCGCTGGTAACGGTGATTTCATTGAGCCTTACCGGCCGCTCTTCCTTTTCCTCCTCCCGGGGTCCGGACGCGGGGGTTGCGTCTTCGGCACCCAAAACGGGAGCGGCGAGCATGACGCTGTATAAGGCCGTGGTTGCGACGATTCTTTTGATGCGGTGCTGCATTTACTCCTCCTGGTGAAGACGTCTCGTGAGCGTTGATGGCTGGCTCTCGTCTTGCCGGAGGGGCAAACGTTGGCTGGCTGGACCCTTTCGGGCGCTTTTTTGGGTGTGCTATTTGGTGAGGATGAGTTTTTCCTGCTTGGTGATCCTCAGCCGGTATTCCGCGCCGGCATGTTCGATGATCAGTTCGTTGCCGCTTCCCATAAGTTCGAGGCTGGTGATGATCCGCCGCGAACGCCTGCTTTCGGTGCCGCTCGCCGCGCCGTTGCTGCCGGTTTGCCGGTGTGTCGCCATGCTACCCTCCATAAATGCCGCAGTGTTTTGCAAATGCTTTCATATCTTCCGAGCCTATCCATCGACGTTTTAATGTGAAAATGAAAGTGGCAATCATAATTAAGACAAAAAGGCGCCGCTGTCAACGAAAAAAATCGCTACCGGCAAGAAGCCCGATCGGCTAGCGGGAACATCTGCATATTCCCGTGGAGCCTGATCTTGTTCGGGAATCGGCAGAGCACGTTTGGTTATGGCCGTTGCAGGAGGAGGGTCTGGCTGTCCGCGAGCAGGAAGACGCCCCGGGGGTCATGGTCCCAGCGCTGTACGGTGCAACTGAGCGGCTCGCTTGCCTGATGATAGCGGATGAGGTTGACGGAGTTCGGAACGTCGCCGCGGACGCGGCGGGAGACGGCGGTGCCGGCCAGGACCGACCAGAAGGTGCGCGGCAGGTCATGGACCTCCTTTAGGGGGCGCACATGCGGCAGGTGGATGTGTCCTCCGAGGATGAGGTCTGCGCCTGCCTCGGACCAGGCATGAATGGCGGATTGATGGTTGAGCAGGAGGTTCTTTATGTCGCTGTCCCGGGTGGCGCGCACCGGCTGGTGGGCGACCACGACCCGCAGTTGCACCGCGCCCGCTGCTCTCAGCCGGCGGCTCACCCGATCGATCTGTTCCGCAGATACCTCCCCGACGGTATGGCGCGAGGGACGGGTGGTGTTCACCCCCAGGACCAGGAGGTCTTCCGACTCGAACTCCGGTTCCATGTCGCTGCCGAAGCTGCGCTGGAAGTTCCGGTAGGGGGCCAGGAGGCGCCCCAGGACATTGAAGAGGGGGATGTCGTGGTTTCCGGGGAGCACCAGCTGGTTTTCCACGGGCATGCGCCTGAGGAATGCGATTGCCGCCTTGAATTGCGTGATGCGTGCCCGCTGCGTCACATCACCCGAGAGCACCAGCAGGTCGGGCGAGTGCTCCTTTGCCAACTGCAGCAGCGCCTCGACCACCCCCGGTTGCTCCGTCCCGAAATGGGTATCGGATATCTGCAGTATGGTGCTCACCGGAGCTCCCCTTCCGCCGCGCCCCTTAGAGGGACCACGAGAAGCAGCGTGTTAGGGGCGGCGCTGAACGCGAGCGGGGGGACCATCCAGGTCACCTCCCCGTCCGTTGCCACCTTTATGCGGCGTCGGCGCAGCGGCTTCACGGTGAGGCGGGTAAAGGGAAAAGAATAAACGGTGTCCGCCTGCCCCAGCCTCCCCAGGGCTGCCTTCGCCACCACCGAGAAAAGCTGCCATACCCCCTTCGCCTTGACCACTATGGCGGCAAGCTCCCCATGTCTGACGGCGTGCTCTTCCGGCAGTCCCACCTCCTGCAATTGCAGCGGGTTGTTGTCCACCATGAGTGTCGACACGTGCATCTCCTCCGCCGCTCCCCCCTCCTCCAGCGTCAGCACCAGTTGGGGCGGAGGGGTCAGCAGCGTGACAAAGGCGGAGAACATGGCGACCAGCCGGGAGCGACCGAAGATCTGCTTGTGCTCCTCCCTTTTCTCCAGGAGCTTCGGGTAGAGACCCAGGCTGGCGTTCACCAGGAAGGCGCGGCCGTTCACCAGCCCCACCTGCACCGGCCGAAGCGCGCCATGGAGCAGGACCCTGGTGGCTTCCGCCGTGTCGACGGGGATGCCGTGGGTGCGGCTGAAATAGTTGAAGGTCCCTTGCGGCAGGACGCCGAAGGGGCATCCGGCATCCAGCACCGTCTGCACGACCGTGTTTATGGTTCCATCCCCCCCGGCCGCCACCACCGTACCATGTTGCTGCTGTGCCAGTTCCACCGCCTGCCGCGCGACCTCGGGCAGCCGCCGTATCTCGGTGACGCGCCATATGCGGTATGGGCGCCCCGCCGGGGAGAGCACCTCGCGAATGGCCGCCTCCCTGCTGTCGGCGTCCTTCCCCCCGGACCCGGCATTCATGACTATGAAGAAGGGACCGGGCGCGGTCGCCGTATGTTCATCGAACAGGGACAAGAGAAGGTCTCCTTCGCGGCATCGCATGGAAGATCCGCAGTTGAGTGCATGGGCGCCGGGTAAAGGTGGTATTTTATCCACACGCGCCACGGTTTCAAGTCGCCCCCCTCCCCTTTGCGCTCCCCGCGCCCCCGAGCGTCTCAAACCCGTTGACTTGACTGGGTTGTTTTTGCGAGAATCGCCGAATGGACATGTTCGCGATCATAGCTGAAAGAAGAATCCAGGAAGCGATGGAGCGGGGCGAGTTCGACAACCTCCCCGGGAAGGGAAAGCCAATCGTGCTCGAAGAGCTCTCTGCCGTGCCTGAAGAACTGCGCATGGCGTACAAGGTGCTGAAAAATGCAGGGTGCTTGCCGCCCGAAATAGAGCTTGCCAACGACGTGGCGTCGCTGAGGCGGATGCTGCTTGGTATGGAAGAGAGCGAGGAAAGAACAAGGAAGGTGCGCGAGCTCAATTTCAAGCTGATGAAGCTGGAGATGACCCGCAAGCGCCCCCTTTCCCTGGAGCTCCTGCCAGAGTACCAGGAGAAGCTCCTCGACAAGCTTCAGGGGTAAGTTGATCAAGCGGGCTTTTGTGCTTGAAATGCTCCTCCCCGTTAGGTATGTTGCCCGTTGACCTTCTTACCCCACCTAATCCAATCCCAAAGGACAACCATGGAAAAACTCGACGAGGCGCTGGTCAACCTGCGCCAGGACATGAGGGACCAAAAGAAGCAGTCCGAGTTCTACGACCTCTTTCTCAACTCCAATTTTTTCGTTCCCATCCTGGATGGCGGCGAGCAGCAGGAACAGGCGGGCAAGGTGCTGCCGCTGATCACCGAAGCCGAAGGCAACGACTACCTCATGCTCTTCACCTCCCTGGAGCGCCTGCAGGCCTGGGACCCGGAAGAAACCAGGCACATCGAGGTTCCGGGGCACGTGCTGGCGCTCAGCACCATGGCGCCCTTGCACTGGGCATTGAACGTAGGCACCGACTATTCAAAGCAGTTCCACCCCGAGGAGATCGCCTGGCTCAGGGAATCGGTCGAGCGTTGCAACGCCGAAGCAGCCAAGACAGCGGGGGCCTGATAGTCCCGGAAGGCGGGGTCCCGCCCAACCTGGAGCCAGCAACTGAAAGATCCCGGAAAAACGATGAAGGCACCCGGCGCGACCGCCCCGGGTGCCTTCTTTTTTACAGCAGCACCACCGCCCCCCCTGCCGGATGCGCATAAATCCGCCCGACGACATGCAGCACCCTTTCCGGCAGCAGGTTCACCCCAAATCCTGCTATCTCAGCCCTTCAATGTCGATGACACGGCCGGCACCAGCTTCGATAAACTTTGCACCATACGCCTTCCTGAAGAGCTCCCTCGCCCTCTCTCCGGTACAGTGACATGGCGCTACATGGCGAACCGCCAGACTCTTCATCCCTGCTATGACCTGCTCGATCTCGTTCTTGTTGCTGTCAGCCAGATGAAACCCTCCCAGCACAAGGAGGATATCCCCTCCGAACTGCCGCTTCGCCATTTGTATCACCCGCAGGATTCCGGTGTGGGCGCAACCCGTCACCACTACCAGCCCCCCCGGGGTGCGGATCACCAGGCTCTGCTCAGGCGGAGATGTCCCCAGCTCGCCGGTGGAAAAGATTTCCGCGCAAATCTGCAGCGGGCGCCCGACCCCGATGGCCCTCCCCCCCTGTTGCTCCACCTCCTTCATCAGGGAGCCTGAGTGCGTGGCGGGGAGGTAGGCGAGGATCCGCCGGTTTTGGCTGAGCAGATAGCGCAGACCTCCTGCATGGTCCCTGTGCGAATGAGAAATGACAACTGCGTCTATTTCTTTTGCGCTGATGCCCAAGCTCCTCAGGTTGGCCAGCAGCAGCCTGCCGTCTTCCCCGGTATCGAACAGAACTGTCTTCTCGCTGCCCTGTACCGCGCACGAAAATCCTGCTGAATTTTTCACCCGGCCCCCATGCCGATTGTCGTCGTACGCTATGGTGAGCTTCGGCGGGCCAGGTGCGTCAGCCGGGCAGGCAGGCCGTGCGCCCAGCCCGAGCATGGCGCAAGCGGCGCAACTGAAAATCGCAGCGGCATGCCTTGGAATACGTTTCATGTTCGGACCACCCTTTATCTGTCATTGAAACGGCAAGAGAGATGACTGTTCCGGTCTTTCCAGTACAATAGACGGATTCTTTGCTCCTCATTCCAAAGCTGCTGTAGTCGGGTGAAATGACATGAGTGAACTGAGGTGGAACGCCGACAGGTTCGGCTCTGAATTGGCAGCGACGCTGACGGCGGCTTTGGCCGGAGCACGGAGTTTTACTGCCTTGATCACGGCGGTGACGGAGTGCGCGGCTACCGCGGAAGCGATCTGCAGCAGACGGCCGATGGCCTGCGCTCCCGGCTGCCCTTACTGCTGCGTGCTCAACGTCGCCATCTTGCTGCCGGAGGGGATGATCATCGCCCAATGGTTGCGGGAGAAGCTCTCCCCCCAAGAACTCGCGGCCATGCGAGAGCGCCTGGCGACGCACCGCTCCTGGGCCCGCTGGATGGACGACGAGGAACGCATCATCAAGAAGATGGCCTGCCCCTTGCTGGACGAAACAGGGAGTTGCGGTGTTCACCCGGTGCGCCCCCTCGCTTGCCGAGGCGTGACCTCCCTGGACAGCGACAGCTGTCGCAAGGCTTTCGACCCGGTTGTCACCGATGAGTTGCGGTTGGTACCGGCCGACCTGCTGCGCAGGGATGCCTACGACGTCGCCTTCACCTCGTTGGCCCAAGCCCTGCTCGCTCACGGTCTCGACGACCGCAGCATAGAGCTGGGAGCAGGCGTATTGATCTTTCTCGAGCACCCTGAATACCGGGAACTGTTCCTGAGCGGCGGCAGGCTCCCCCCGGCACCCTGGTCGTAGGCCGCCGCTGCAACTGATCCAGCTTCAGCCCATGCTGCCGCGGCTCGCGCGGCAGCCCAGTTCAGGTTATCGCTTCCAGGAACCTGCTGACCACCTTGAGGAGTTGCGTTACGTAGGGGGCGAGAAACAGGTTATGCATGGCCATGAGCGGCATGTACACGACCAGCAATGACAGAAGCAGGCGCCGTCTCGAAATACCATGGAGGTCCGCGATCCAGCGCATCCCAATCATGTATCCCGCAACCGCAATGAAGGCGTACACCACCAATGCCCATGCCAGTACCCAGCCCGGTACGCGGGTGGTATCTGTGTCCGGGGTGCCTATGAAACTCTCAAAGGCCACGTGCCACCAGATCGGGTAGCTCAGCAGGATGAAGATAGGCGAGCAGATTCCCACCCAGATACAGTAGGCTGCCATTGTGTTAATCAGTGAGCCACGACCGCGAAAGATTTTACGGAAAGAGTGATCAACAATACCAGCAGGCCTTGCAGGTAGATGAACTCGAGAAGGAAGTAAATCTTTCCGATCCCCAGCCCATGCTTCAAAATGAACGGCAGATAAAGCAAAAAGGTAAGAGCGATACCGTAAAGATAGGTGGCGACCGAGGAGCGGACCAGGTTTTCCTCCGCCTGGGCCGTGTCCCTGAAGTACCTCCCCCTTTGTTTCATCACCAAGGCGAATCTGGCCCTGTAGTCCCTGAACCCCGACACAAGAGACTTCAAGCTGATTGCGGAGAGAATCTCCTCAAGACTGTTTCTGCTTTTGTCAGAGGTCATGAGCGTTCCGTACTCTGAGATGCCGGACTTCCCCCTCCACTTACGTCACAAAAGCTCCTCTTCTTGCGATATGACTAAAGCAGATGTCCGCCACCGGTATGCGCACCCCGGCGCAAAGCACCTCCAGAGTAGCATCGAATAACCGTTTAGCAACGCTCGAGTGCCAGGAACTTGAAATCATCAAAAATGAACCTTTACCTCATCGCAGGACCCAGCCATTGCTGCCCCTTTTGCCTGTTCATCTGCGCACAGCAAATGAAAAAGACCCGCCTTTGGGGCGGGTCTTTATTTTCGCGATGCGGGTGACAGCGGGTCGACCGTAGGGACTGCAACGGATTCGAAATCCTACCCCCTGGGGTCCTTCTTGTACCCCAGCGACTTCCAGTCGATCCTTCCTTTCTCACCGTGACACTCGGTGCATCTCAGGGCCTTCCCCTTCGGCACCACCATGTGGTTCAAGGACCAGACCGTGGTGGTGTCGATCCAGCCGTACTTGCCGCTATAGGGTTGGCCGGCGGCCTTCATGCCCTCCTCGATCGCCTTGTTCCAATCGTACTTGACCCAATAGGCGGTCTCGCTGGTGGAGGGACCGTAGAAGTTGACCACTGCAACCGTCTTGTTATCCGCGTCATAGGGCTGCTTAGCCGCCATGACCTTGAAGGGGAAGATCCTTGCGCTGGGGTCTTTTCGATCTCCTTTGGGGGCGGAAAGCCTGACCACGCCGGCGGGGTCTATTTTATCCCCTATGACAACCCGCTCGATGGCGCCGTTGTACCACATGTAGGTGGGGACCAGGTTCTTTCCGAGGACCAACTCTCCCTTCATCTTGTCGTACAGCTTGTCGCCGTTCCCCTTCCCGGATGCTTCGGTTTTCTGGTCCTTGCCAGCAACAGACCAGTCCCAGGACATCACGGTGGGGTTCGCCTTGGCAAAGGTCGGGATGTGGCAGGTTTGGCAGGCCACCCTTTTCATATGCTTGTTGAGGATGGCGATCTTGTGCAGGTTTCCCTTATGACAGTCGGTGCACCCCATTGCGCGGGGACCGGAGCTGTGCGATACGGAAACCGCCTCCCCCCTGACGTCGTGACTGGCGGCCTTGTGACAGGATTCGCAGGTCATCCTCTTGCCGCCCATGTGTATGTCGGTATCCCGGGACGGGTTTGCGAGCGAGGAATCCAGCTCTCCATGCTTGAAGTTGTCCCCACCGCCGCCGTAGAAGTGGCAGGCGCCGCAGGCAGCGCGGGAGGGTCTGGCGACAGACCTTGCCACTTCCACCAGATCGACCGGCTCCCATACCTTGCCGTTGGGGGACTCCTTGGTCTCGCCCGGGTAGACCGGATGTCCCGCCGACCACGGGAACTTCTTATAGGTCCCGGTTGTCTCGTGGCAAACGAGGCAGTCGATGCTTTCGGGGTTTTTGAAATCGAAGGATCCGTCTGCCCAACCATAGCCGGCGTGGCAGCTGGTACAGCCCGCCTGGTTGGAAGGAAGAGCGAGGCAGAATGAATTTCCCAACGCGTTCTTCTTGCCGTACTCCGCGGTCTTGCCATTGGATGACTGCTTCTTCCCCCAGGTCCAGTGCACCGTGCCCATGAAAGCCTTGGTCAACTTCTCGTGGCACTCCATGCACGTCCTGGTCACTTCAGGCCCGCTGTTGTATGGGCCGACGATGAAGTTATGGGTTGGCCTGCTGGCTGCATCCGATGTGGAGGCGCACGCCAAGGCGAGCATTAGGAGAAGGTACTTCCTCATGGGTGAGACCTCGCGATTTGATCTTTATGACCAACGTGCAGTTTAGAGGCGTGTGGGACGGAGAAAAATCGGCATCGCGTTGTACGCCTTCAATTTTTGCAGGCACCAACATTATATTTGATCAAAGCTGTAGTCAATGACTTTATGCATTGGATCTGCGGGCTTCCTGCCGACACCCAACCTTAAAACTCTCTCTCTGTCGTCTCGCCCGCTTCCGATGTCAATGCCTGTTTCTCGAAGAGATTTAGATTTGTGCAACACAGACTCCGCCCCCTCTTCAAGCCGGCCGCGGATGCCTTTTTGCAGGAAATTATTCTTTACAAGCCGAAACAAAAAGAATAATATTCGCCATTAGAGGCGTAAACAAGAATGATTGACGACATAGACATCCACATACTGGAGATTCTTCAGGAAAAGGCACGCATCCCCAACGCAGAGGTGGCCAGGCAGGTAGGGATGGCCCCGTCCGCCGTCCTGGAGCGGATCAGGAAGCTTGAGGAACGCGGGATCATCGAGGGATACGAGGTGCGGCTCAACCCTGCCTGTTTTCAACAGGGCCTTTCCGCCTTTGTCTTCATCGAGGTGGATGGGACGGCGGAAACTGCCGAGGCGCTCGCCGGCATACCGTCGGTACAGGAAGTGCACCAGGTGGCTGGGCCCGATGGCTTCCTGGTCAAACTAAGGACCGCCGACCACACCACCCTCGCGAAGATCCTGCGCCACCAGATCCAGCCGCTCGGCGGAGTCAAGTCGACCCGCACCCAAGTGGTCCTGGAGACGGCAAAGGAGACCAGAAGGGTCGACCTGGTGCATTGCGCCGACGGTAAAAACCATCTGTGATCAAGCAGCCTGGATATATAGCCAAATCAACACGCAATAGAGGAGAACCAAGACATGCCGATGTCAGCTTCATTCAAAGACCGCCTGTTTCACCGTATCCCCGAAATAGAGCAGCATTTCCAGACCCCTTTCCACCTCTATGACGAGGCTGGCATCAAGCAAACCGGAGCACAGCTTGTCAAGGCCTTCTCCGGTATTGCGGGATTCCGCGAGTTCTTCGCCGTGAAGGCCCTGCCCAACCGCGAGATCCTGAAGCTCATGAAAGAAATGGGGTTCGGGTTCGATTGCAGCTCGATCCCCGAGCTCATCCAGGCCAGGGAACTCGGCGCCGCCCCCGAAGACATCATGTTCACCTCCAACAACACCAGCCAGGAGGAGTTCGAGTTCGCGGCGCGCGATGGCGGCTGCATCCTGAACCTCGACGACATCTCCCTGATCGACAAGGTGCCGGTCTTCCCCGAGATGATCTGCTTCCGCTACAACCCCGGGCCGCGCCGCACCGGTAACGTGATCATCGGCAATCCGGAAGAGGCGAAGTACGGCGTGTCGCACGAGCAGGTGGTAGAGGCGTACCGCCGGGCGAAGGAGCGCGGTGCCACCCGCTTCGGCCTGCACACCATGGTCGCCTCCAACGAACTCGACTACACCTACATCGTGGAAACGGCCCGCATGGTCCTCGAGGTAGCCGCAGAGGTCGAAGCCGCCTTGGGAATCACTTTCGAGTTCGTGAACATCGGCGGCGGTTTCGGCATTCCGTACCGCCCCGACCAGAAGCCCCTCGACCTTCCCAGGATGTCCGCCGAGATCACCGAGCAGTTCGACGCGTTCCGCAAGTGCCACGGCCACGCACCGGCCATGTACATGGAGAGCGGGCGCTTCATGACCGGCCCGCACGGCGTCCTGGTTGCGACCGCCATCAACAGCAAGGACACCTACCGCAAGTACATCGGCGTCGACGCCTGCATGTCATCGCTCATGCGCCCCGCCCTTTACGGCTCCTACCATCATATCGACGTCCTCGGCAAGGACGGCCATGAGAGGAGCGAGGTGTACGACGTGGTCGGCTCGCTTTGCGAGAACAACGACAAGTTCGCCATCCAGCGCGAGCTGCCGCCGGTGGAAGACGGCGATCTCCTGGTAATCCATGACTCCGGCGCCCATGGGCATGCCATGGGGTTCCAGTACAACGGCAGGCTGCGCCCCAAGGAGCTGATGCTGCGTGAGGACGGTCGCGTGGAGCTGATCCGCAGGGCCGAGACGGTGGAAGACTACTTCGCCACCTACAGCTTTAAGCCCTCCGTGCTGGCGCCCGCCTGAGCCTGAGGCTACCGGGCAGAGAATTGAAACAAATAACGGCACCTGGCTGAGAAAGCCAGGTGCCGTTATTATTTGAAAAGCTCTTCGATGCGGCAGCAGTGTCAGTGGGGGTCAGGAGACCGGTTCCTTGACGGCCACCGCTTTTTTCTTCCTCGGTGTCTTGACCGCAACCTTGGCGGCTGGCGCGGGAGTCAGAATGAACGAAGCCGGTTCGGCCGGCAGTAGGCTTGTGAAATGCGAGCAGGATATTTTTCTGGTGGTTCCATCGTTGAACTGGATGGAACACCTGTAAGGATTCACCTCAACGACCTTACCAACACCCCATTCAATCGCTGTTGAATGGCTCACTACGTCCCCTCTTCTGATGGACATCTCTTTCCTCCCATAACTGGTTAGCAACAATTACTTCGAAACGCCCGGTACCGGCTCACAACCGATGGATTAGAAAACCAGGAAACGGACTCTTGGGAATAGAGCTGAGGCAAGTACAGATTCTTTAGCTATGGCCTTATGAACAAGGGCTGGCTGAGCAACCATGGAACCATAACGCGGAAAAAGAGCTCACAAAAAAAGGGGAACAGTTTCCGTGTCATTCGGAGGGAAAATGGTTTTGAATGACCGGTAAGGCTTAAATCGGAGCAGACAAAAGACGAGGCCCCTGGTTTAACCCAGGGGCCTCATCCATGTGAAGCCGTCTATCAGACGGTGCAGATCTTATGTCGCTCCGCCGGGTAGTTTACTAGACCCTGGTCACATTGGCAGCCTGAAGGCCTTTCGGTCCCTTGACGACCTCGAAGGTGACCCTGTCGCCTTCAACGAGGGATTTGAACCCGTCGCCGCTGATAGCGGAGAAATGGCAAAATACGTCCTCACCGTTCTCCTGCTCAAGAAAACCAAAACCCTTGCTGTCGTTAAACCATTTCACTGTTCCGTTTGTCATTTACTTGTAATCTCCAAAATTTTGCTGCTGAATTAATCCGGAACCATTCCTGATTGCTGATCACCTTACCAGCTTAGTATGGGCAAAGCAAGATATTTAAATATGGCTGCGTTTTGTCATGCCTCATACCAGATTCGGGTTTGATCTCTTTTTACCGACCGGCCTCCCAGATCACGTTGCCGGGTATGAAAACTATAACTTTAATATACAGCGGCTTGAGACAATATCGGATTGTCAAAAAGCACCGCAAGACGACGCAATGCGAATGCTCTTGCTATTAATTCATTTGTCGTGGAGAATTGCCTGAATCTATTTGACATGCAAGGGAGACTGATATGGCAAAACCAAATTTTAAATTCCAAAAGCGCCAGAAAGAATTGGACAGGAAAAAGAAGCAGGACGAAAAGATTCTGCGCAAGCAGGAAAAAGTAGACGCATCTCCTGAAGATGGCACCGATGCCGTCCCCGTCGAGGAAGAAGGCGACGTACCCACGGAATGACAGGGGCGCTCTGTCCTCCAGGCTTCAACGTGCTTTAGCTCTCAGAGCAGTATCCTCTGTGCGCCCGCACAAGCCTCGATCGGCTAGGGCGCGACAAAAGACGGGTTCGTACTCCACTTTGCTTGCATCTCCCCCCACGCCGAGTATATTTAGTAAGCCTCAATCTGATATTTCCCAATCAAATCCGGCCATTAGCTAAACCGACACGGTCTTGCCGAAGCTTTCACCTCGAATAGGTGGCGGTACAGTGCAGCCCTGAAGCGCGCTGGAACGACCAGGACCGTGACGGTAGATCCGCCCTGACCTGAAAGGAGGTGAAGCATGTGCCAATCCCCCACCCTTCTTGCTCTTGTTTTTCTCGCCTTCTTGTCCGCCGCATCCCCCGGATACGCCCTTACCGGCCTTAACCAGTGCGGGCCTGGAACGAAGCCGCCGACCGACATGCGTTGCGGCCATGACGAGCTGCTGCTAGGTTACCGCGACGCAGCCGGTGCCTGCGTATGGGTCTGCTGTCCCCCCAACAGCGACGGCAAGACCTACAACTGTTCCGGCGACCCAACCCCTTCAGATTTCAGATTGGACCTCCGAAACGTCCGGCCCAGGCCATGGCAAGGCATCTTCGCACCCGGTCGTTCCTTTCAAAAACCTGATTAACGAGAGCAACTGGGCATTCCAATTAGAAACAGTTGTGGACGTGATGAACGAGTGATAGTTATTGATAGGCCCGGGAGATCAATCCATGTTAAAATAAGCTTGTAGTAGAGAAAGATTCATTAACATGATCAGGAAGTAACGGCAAAAGCCGGGAGGTAGGTCATGAGATCCAGCACGAAGGACACATCAAAGGGAACATTACGCGAAGCCAAAGGTAAAGTAAAAGAAACTACCGGCAAGATATTCAGCAATGTCTCGCTAGAAGCCGAAGGCAAGGCAGAAAAACTGGCCGGCAAAACCCAGAAAAATGTCGGTAAAGTCGAAAAGCATGTTGAAAGCGATGTCGGTTCCGAAAGACATCGTCGGGGCAAAATCTGATACGAGCAATAACCAATACAGAAGCAAAAGCGGGCGGCCTTCGGGTCGCCCTTTTTTTGTGAGTGATCATGCGAGCGCTGGAACTCACCCGAAACACGAGTAGTGGCGGCACCCAGAGGCGTGCCGCCACTTTTTGTTTTTCACGCCGGGAAAAGACTGGGGAAGGAAGGGCGTGTGCAAACCGCAGGATATTCATCTTTGATGTGACGGTGATGGGAGACACCATAGCCGCCAAAGCAAAAATCGGGAAGAGTTGGAGGGGAATTAAGTATTGTGTCCCCGGAAGGGCGCAGTTAATCCGACAACGGATGGCCGCAGTAGGGACAGACGGTGCAGGTGGAGTCGACGTAGCGCTGGCACGGCCCGAAGGTACACTGCTTGGGCTCTTTGCTTGCCGGGGGAACTACGGGTGCCGGCGCCATCGATACGACCGTGACTACGGGAGACGGCTCGATTCCAGCAGCTTCCTTGAGCGGGAGGCACTCCAGGGCTTCTTCCATCTGGAGCCGACGCTTTTCGACGTTCTGCGCTTTTTTCAGCTTACCGTTTTTAGACATTCCTGTCTCACCCAGCTATACCTGCACCAGTCTGAGAAAGATGGCTGTGCAGCAGATAGAAAAAGGGGTCATCCGCTTGGATGACCCCTTTGTAATATGTTGGTTGCGGGGACAGGATTTGAACCTGTGACCTTCGGGTTATGAGCCCGACGAGCTACCAGACTGCTCCACCCCGCGTCATTGAGTAGACGTAGACTTATACTTGATCTTCGCCAGGCAGTCAATCTTTAATTTCCTGCCCTAACCTTTTTTTCCGTACAACCGCTGACGCACTACTTCGAACAGGAAAACTCCTCCCGCGACCGAGGCGTTGAGCGAGCTGACGCCGCCCTGGAGGGGGATGCTCACTACTTCGTCGCATCCCTTCCTGACCAAGGGACGGATCCCCTCCCCTTCACCGCCTATCACCAGGGCTACGGGTCCGCTGAAGTCCTGCTGGTAGAGGGTGTGTTTCGCTGAACCGTCGGCACCGTAAATCCAGAAGCCGGCTTTCTTCAGATCCTGCAGCGCTTGCGAGATGTTGGTGACCTGGGCGACTGGAACTGTCCCGGCGGCTCCGGCGGAGGCCTTCTCGGCTGCGGCGGTGACGCCTGCGGCCCTGTCTTTCGGGATGACCACGGCATGGGCTCCGGCACACGCGGCGCTGCGGATCAGGGCTCCCAGGTTGTGCGGGTCCTGCACGCTGTCAAGCACCAGTACCAGCCCGGTCGGATTGTCTTTTAGCTCATCAAGCAGGTCGCCGAGGTCTGCATAGGGGAACGGTTCGACCTTCAAGGCTACGCCCTGGTGGTGATCCGTGTTGCAAAGACGGTTCAGGTCGGCCTTCTCGCGCTGGCGCACCGGGACCTTACGCTCGGCGGCAAGCTTCAGCATCTTCTCCACCCGCTTGTCAGAGCTGCTGCCGGCTACGAAGAGCTCGTAAATCTGACGGGTGCCGCGCAGGGCTTCCATTACGGGGTTCAGGCCGTAGATGATCTCTTCTTTTTGTTGCATATCTTTTCCTTCCCGCCTTCGCGGTGAAACCGCTACGGTGGGTAAACCCAAATTCGCGGTGAAACCGCTGCGGTGGGTAAACTCCGCCTTCGCGTGAACCCGCTGCGGTGGGTAAACTCCTCTTCGCGGTGAAACCGCTATCGGTGGGTAAACTCCACATCCGCGGCGAAACCGCTACGGCTGGCAAACTCCTTAAGGGACTTGTCCTCCGTAGCAGCCTGATCGCGAAGGAGGATGTCCTCCGTAGCAGCTTAATCGCGAAGGAGGATCTCTTCGACGATCTTCTGGGCGGCGGCGGCCGGGCTTTCGGCAGCGGCGATGGGACGACCGATCACAAGATAATCCGCGCCTGCCTTTACTGCTTCGGCGGGGGTCATGATGCGCTTCTGGTCGTCGGCGGATGCAAAGCTCGGACGAACGCCTGGGGTGACTACCAGAAAGTCCTTGCCGCAGGCTTCCCTGATCAGCTCTACTTCCTGCGGGGAAGCGACGACACCGTCTACGCCGGCGCTCTTCGCCAACTTGGCGAGCTTCACGACCATCTCGGGGACCGGCAGGTCGATGCCGATGCCGCGCAGGGTCTCTTCGTTGGAAGAGGTGAGAACGGTGATGGCTAGAACCTTCGGGCGCGCCGTGCATCCGCTGAAGTTCTTGTCCAGGGTCTCCATGGTCTTGTTCATCATCTCGTAGCCGCCCATGGCGTGCAGGTCGCAAAGCTGGACGCCCAGGTTGGCTGCCTCGACCGCTGCCATTGCCACAGTGTTCGGGATATCGTGGTACTTGAGGTCGAGGAAAACTTCGCCGCCGCATTTCTGGATCATGCGGACCGCGGCGGGACCGCAGGCGGTGTAGAGCTGCTTGCCTACCTTGAACATGCCGACATGTTGCGACAGGAGCTCGGCCCAGTACTGCACGTCGCTGAACTCCTTCACGTCCATGGCGAAGATTATCTTCTTGACTGCTTCCTCTCTGGTCATATCTCCATCCTTTGAAACAAAACCACTTGCCACGAAGACGATCCGATAAATTCCGAGACAAAGACCTGGGGTTCGAACCGTAAGTCTTTGCTTCACGCGGACCGGCCCGGACGTTCTCCGCGGCTAGAGGTTTTTGTCGTTTGTTATGCCTGCAATGCTTCCTTTACGGCTGCCTTTACCCTGGCGACGGCTTCTGCTATCGGCAGCACTTCTACCTCGCCGCTTCTTCTCTCTTTCAGCTCTACCTTGCCCTCGACCAGGCTCTTGGCGCCGACTACTATGCGCAGCGGGATGCCGATCAGGTCGGCGTCCTTGAACTTGAAGCCGGGACGCTCGTCACGATCATCGAGCAGCACTTCTACACCGGCCTCCATCAGCTCGCCGTAGATCGCCTCGGAGGCCGCCTTTACCTCGTCGTCTTTCGCGCTCAGCGCGGAGACGATGCAGTGGAACGGAGCGATGGGGAGCGGGAAGATGATGCCGTTATCGTCGTGGTTCTGCTCGATGCAGGCTGCGACGGTACGCCCGATGCCGATGCCGTAGCACCCCATGAAGATGATCTGCTCCTTGCCGTTCGCGTCGAGGAAGCTCGCGTTCAGCGCCTTGGAGTACTTGGTCCCCAGCTTGAAGACGTGGCCGACTTCGATGCCGCGCCAGATCTCCAGCTCGCCGCTCTCACAACGCGGGCAGGGGTCGCCGATGACGACGTTCCTGATGTCCACGAACCCTTCGACGCTGAAATCGCGCCCGATGTTCACGTTCTTCAGGTGCATGTCGGCGGCGTTTGCGCCGGTGACGAAGTTGTGCATCCCCTGCAGGGAGAGGTCCGCGACCACTTTCACCTTCCCCTGGAGTCCGACCGGACCGGCATAACCGGTCGGTGCGCCGGTCACCTTGAGGACCACTTCGTCGTCGGCCATTTCCAGTTCGGCTGCCCCCAGGTGGTTCTTCAGCTTGATCTCGTTCAGGTCGTAGTCGCCACGGATCAGCGCCACCACAGGCTCCCCGTCGGCCACCAGCACCAGGGTCTTGACAACCTGGGTGCCGGTCACGCTCAAGAAGGCGGCTACGTCTTCGATGCTCTTCTGGCCCGGGGTGCTCACCTTCTCAAGCGGGCGCGGATCGGCGTGATCGACCGCCTCGCTCTTGCGGGCCTCGGCCTTTTCCATGTTGGCAGCGTACTCGCAGGCGGAACAGGAGACGATGGCGTCTTCGCCGGAATCGGCCAGCACCATGAACTCGTGGGAGTAGTTGCCGCCTATGCTCCCGGTGTCCGCTTCCACGGCGCGGAACTTGAGCCCGCAGCGCTCGAAGATGCGGCGGTAGGCCTTGTACATCTTCTCGTAGGAGACGTCGGCACCGGCCTCGTTCACGTCGAAGGAGTACGCGTCCTTCATGATGAACTCGCGGCCCCGCATAAGGCCGAAGCGGGGACGGATCTCGTCGCGGAACTTGCCCTGGATCTGGTACAGGTTGATCGGCATCTGGCGGTAGCTTCGGATTTCCTTGCGGACCAGGTCGGTGATGACCTCTTCATGGGTGGGGCCCATGCAGAACTCGGCGTCCTTCCTGTCCCTGAAGCGGAGCAGTTCCTTGCCGTAGAACTCCCAGCGCCCCGACTCCTTCCAGAGTTCGGCCGGCTGCACGGCGGGCATAAGGAGCTCGATGGCGCCCGCCCTGTTCATCTCCTCCCTGACGATCGCCTCGACCTTCCGGATGGAGCGCAAGCCAAGCGGCAGGTAGTTGTAGATGCCGGCGGCAAGTTTCCTGATCATGCCGGCGCGCAGCATCAACTGGTGTGAGATCACCTCCGCATCGGAGGGGGTCTCCTTGACTGTCGGGATAAAGTACTGGGAATAACGCATTGTCGGACCTCATTTCGTTTATTTCACATCAGAAGCATTAACCGCAAGGACACGGAGGGTCGCAGGGGGAAAAACAAAAAACATCGAACCATTGGCCACGGAGAAAATCTGAGAACATCTGAGAAAACCAAAACGGCTAAGGCTTTGGTAGCTCTGTGGTGAACTTAGGGTCTGCCTTACCTACCGTACGCAGTACCTCTTCTACCAGCGCGTCGGCAAGTTGCCCCTCGGGGACTTTGCGGAGGATCTCACCGTGCTTGAAAAGAAGCCCCTCCCCTCGCCCACCGGCGATGCCGAAATCGGCCTCCCGCGCCTCGCCCGGCCCGTTGACAGAACAACCCATGACCGCCACGGTTATGTTGGCGTTGAGATGAGCGAGCCGCCGCTCGACTTCTTCCGCCACGGGTATCAGGTCGACCTGGCACCGGCCGCAGGTGGGGCAGGAAACGAAGTTGATGCCGCGCTGCCGCAACCCCAGCGACTTCAGGATGTCATAGGCGACGCGGACCTCGTGCACCGGATCGCCGGTTAAGGAGACGCGCATGGTGTCGCCTATCCCCTGGTGCAACAGGATGCCCAGACCTACCGACGACTTGATGGCCCCCGAGAAGATGGTGCCGGCCTCGGTGACGCCGATATGGAGGGGATAGTCGACGGCGTCGGAGAGGAGACGGTAGGCCTCCAGGGTGCGCAGCACGTCGGAAACCTTGATGGAGATCTTGATCAGGTCGTAATTCAGATCCTCGAGGATCCTTACGTGGCCAAGCGCCGACTCCACCATTGCCTCGGGTGTCGGGTGGCCGTACTTCACCAGCAGTTCCTTTTCCAGCGAGCCGCCGTTCACACCGATCCGGATGGGGATGCTGCGCTCGGCTGCGGCCTTGACTACCTCGGCTACTTTCCAGCGCTCACCGATGTTGCCGGGATTCAGGCGCAGCCCGTCCACGCCGGATTCCAGCGCTTTCAGGGCCAGCTTGTAATCGAAATGTATGTCCGCTATGAGCGGCATGGCGCTGCCGGCTTTTATGCCTGCAAGCGCCTTGGCCGCATCCATGTCGGGAACGGCGCAGCGCACCATCTCGCAGCCGGCGGCGGCGAGCGCACCGATCTGCTCCAGGGTCGCCGCAGTGTCCCGGGTGTCGGTGGAGCACATGGACTGCACCGAGCAGGGAGCCCCTCCGCCGACTGGGATATTCCCTATCATGATCTGCCTGGTGACTTTTTTCATAGCGCGACATAGTAGCTAAATCTATGGGGAAAAGCAAGGACGATCGCCCCCGGGGATGTCTACCCGGGTCATGCGGAAACCCTCCCGCAGGCGCCGAGATTCTTCACTCCACTAATTAGCCGGAGGTTTATACTGGGCTTATTAGCGGGCGAACCGAACAGGAGGTATCTATCATGAGCAAATTGGATCTGCTGAATCCCCAAAACAGCACGGTCATCTTCATCGACTTCCAGCCGCAGATGACCTTCGGCGTAGCCAGTATCGACAGGCAAACCCTTTTCAACAACGTGATCCTGCTGGCGAAGGCGGCCAAGATCTTCCGGGCCCCCACCATCCTCACCACGGTGGAAACCAAGAGCTTCTCGGGCAACATCTGGCCCCAGCTCCTCGACCTCTTCCCGGACAACCCGATCATAGAGCGAAGCTCCATGAACTCCTGGGACGACGGGAAATTCGTGGAAGCGGTAAAGGCAGCGGGGCGCAACAAACTGATCATCGCTGCCCTCTGGACCGAAGTGTGCCTCGCCTTCCCAACCCTCGACGCACTCAAGGCGGGTTACGAGGTCTACGCCGTGGAGGACGCCTCGGGCGGCACCAGTGCGGTGGCCCACGACGCCGCCATGCGGCGCGTCGAACAGGCAGGGGCAGTACCGATGACTTCACTGCAGGTTCTGCTTGAGTACCAGAGGACCTGGGCCCGCAAGGAGACCTACAACGAGGTCATTGCAGCGGTCAAAGAGCATTGCGGGGCCTACGGGCAGGGTGTCGAGTACGCCTATACCATGGTGCACGGCGCGCCGGCCAGCCGCAGCGGGGTCGGGCATTAGTTTTTCTACTGATGACTGTTCAGGTCGAAAAAAGGGCTGTACTTCCGGCTGGCAGGGCACGCTCCCCTGCCAGCTTCTCTTTAGGGAGGTAACGCAGATGAAGGCACCCGATCTCATGCTGTACAACGGCAGGATCAGCACCCTCGATCCCGATCATCCACAGGTATCCGCGCTGGCAATCAGCGACGGCAGGATAGACGCCGCCGGTGGGGACGAAATATCGGCCCGGGCTGACGATAAGACGCAGCGGATCGATCTCAAGGGGCGCCGGGCCATTCCCGGGCTGAACGATTCCCACATCCACCTGATCCGCGGCGGGCTCAACTTCAACATGGAACTTCGCTGGGACGGGGTCCCTTCCCTCCATCAGGCGCTGGAAATGCTCAAGGAGCAGGCCCGGCGCACTCCGCCGCCGCAATGGGTACGGGTAATCGGCGGCTGGACCGAATTTCAGTTCGAGGAGCGGCGCATGCCGACTCTGGACGAGATAAACCGCGCGGCGCCGGACACGCCGGTTTTCATCCTGCACCTGTATGACCGGGCACTGGTGAACAGGGCGGCGCTGCACGCGCTGGGTTACAACAGGGAAACGCCGGACCTGCCGGGCAGCACCATGGAGCGGGACAGAAACGGCAATCCGACCGGGCTGCTCATAGCCAAGCCCAACGCGCTGCTGCTCTACGCGAGCCTCGCCAAAGGGCCGAAACTCAGTTTCGACGACCAGCTCAATTCGACCCGCCACTTCCTGAGGGAACTGAACCGGCTGGGACTGACCAGTGCCATCGACGCAGGGGGAGGGTTCCAGAACTATCCGGACGACTACCGGGTGGTCGGCGCGCTGGCAGAGAGAGGCGAGCTTCCCCTGCGCATCGCCTACAACCTGTTCACCCAGCACCCCGGAGGCGAGCTGGACGACTTCTCGCACTGGGTAACCATGACGGCACCGGGACAGGGGGACGACTTCTACCGCATGAACGGCGCCGGAGAAATGCTCGTCTTCTCCGCCGCCGATTTCGAGGATTTCCTGGAGCCGCGCCCTGACCTGCCGCAGGTGATGGAAGAGGAGCTCGCCCAAGTGGTAAGGCTTTTGGCGGGGAAAAGATGGCCGTTCAGGCTCCACGCCACCTACGACGAGTCGATCACGCGCTTTCTGGACGTCTTCGAAACCGTAAATCGCGAGGTCCCTTTCGCGGGTCTGCGCTGGTTCTTCGATCACGCCGAGACCATCTCGCAGGCGAACCTGGAACGGGTCATGGCGCTTGGGGGCGGCATCGCCATCCAGAACCGGATGGCCTTCCAGGGGGAATACTTCCTGGACCGGTACGGGGAACGGGCAACGGCGCAGACCCCGCCGGTAAGGAGGATGATGGAGATGGGGATCCCCCTAGGAGCAGGCACCGATGCCACCCGCGTGGCGAGTTACAACCCGTGGCTGTCGCTTTACTGGCTGGTGAGCGGCCGCAGCATCGGCGGGACGCTGCTCTATCCCGAGGCGAACCACCTGAGCAGGATGGAGGCGCTCAGGCTCTATACGCAGGGAAGCAGCTGGTTTTCCGGCGAAGAGCAGAAGAAAGGGTCCCTGAAGCCGGGTGCGCTCGCGGACCTGGCCGTCCTTTCCATCGACTACTTCACCGCTTTGGAAGAGGAGATCAAAGGGATCGAGTCGGTGCTGACGGTGGTAGGGGGCAAGGTGGTGTATGGCGCCGAGGAGTTCAGCAACCTGGTGCCCCCCCTGCCGGTCAGCCCGGACTGGTCGCCGGTGGGAGTCTACGGCGGCTACCACAAGCAGCAAGGCAGGAGCGGGCTGATGTCGCACGAGCGCGCCCGTACCGGCCATCGGCATCCGCTGCTCCGGGTGCCGGTACAGGACAGGTTCTGGAACCTTGGGTGCGATTGCTTTGCTTACTAAGACGCCTTCCTTCGGCACCCCTTCCATGGCGAGCGGCGGGCTAGCGTCCTCGCCATCGCAGCTGTATTTGGCAGGTATGGATTGGGAGTGTTTGAACGCAGGGCTGGTCAGCTTCATCCGGGCCCCATCTTGAGCCATGACTGGTGCAACGGCGGAGAATGCCAATACCGTCGCCGACAACAAACCCTTTGCAATCATCCTGAGTACCTCCTGTTTGCTTTGATGACGCCCATGACTCTCTGATTGCCTCTATGAAAGACACGGTTTGCGAAGCGTTCATGTCATGTCCCGAGGGTCGCCAGCAATAGCCCCCCTTGCCCTCTTTATCTCACTACCGCCCGCTAAAGCGCTTGGCAATCTGGGCCCAGAGGTCATGTGAGCCTCCTCACTGTCTTGCAGCAGCATAACCGGCCCAAGTCTAACTACAAAGAGTGGCCGTGCAACCGGATTGTCCCGGCAATTCGGCGGTTGACAGGAATCGGTTTTCCATTTAAGTATGGGGGATGAAAAATAAAAGTGATGCCCCGAAAAAAGATAGTACAGACAAGGTTTCCAACGACAGCGAAGCGAAGCAGTCGCAAAAGCCGCGACATCAGAAAGGGCCGGTGTTCAAACCCTTCTGGGAGGCGAACCCCGCAAAGACGAATGCTACCAAAAGCACACCTGCAGCTCGCAAACCCGCTCCTAAATCGGAGAAACCCGGCAATGCCGAGGAAGACGGCTACAAGCGCGCGGGAGCGCCGACTCGCGACGCCCGCAAGCCTTCCGCACGTGCCGAGCACCCGAAAGGGGTGAGGCATGATCCGGCGCCAAGAGCTGCGAGAAGCGCCACCGACCATAGGCCGACAAGGCCGGAGCGCGCCGGCAAGGAAGAGCGCGAGCCCACTCTGCGCAGCGGACAGGTGCTGGAGCTGAAGATAAATTCCACCAATGACGACGGCTTCGGCGTCGCCAACCACGAGGGGACACGGGTACTGGTCGCCGGCGGGCTTCCCGGCGAGGTGCTGGTGGCGAGGATCACCTACGTCGGCCGCAGGGAGGCCTTTGCCAACGCCATCAAGTGCCTGAAGTCGTCTCCTGACCGTAATCCCCACCCCGCCTGCAGCCTGGGACGTGTTTGCGACGGCTGCGGTCTGATGCAGATGCGCTACCCGGCCCAGCTCGTCTGGAAAAAGGATCTGGTGACGAGGCAGCTGCGCAAGTTCCCGTCGCTCTCCGAGGCGGTCATCCACGACACGCTTGGGTCCCCCAAGGAGCTCAACTACCGCAACACGGCAAAGCTCGTGGTGGCCGGCAAGCACTCGGACCCGGTGATAGGTATCTACCGTCGCAACACGCACGACGTCCTTGAGATCAACGACTGCCCGCTGCACCACCCGCTCATCAACAAGGTCGTGAAGGCTGCCAAGGCCGGCATCAGGAAGGGAAAGGTCCAGATCTACAACCCGAAGAGCGAAATGGGACTGCTGCGTTACCTCGTGGTGCGCGTGGCCGAGCCGAGCGACAAGGTCATGGTGGTCCTGGTCACCACGGACGAGGGGTACAACGAGATGCACCACCTGGCGAAGTTCATCCAGCAGGCGGTCCCCGAGGTCTCCGTGGTGGCGCAGAACATCAACACCTCGACCGGCAACGTCATCTTCGGCCACAAGGACCGCGCCATCACCAAGGCGCAGACGCTGAGGGCCTACGTCGGCGACAAGAGCTTCCACCTGTCGCCGCACTCCTTCTTCCAGGTCAACAGCGGCGCGGCCCGGATCATCTACGAAAAGGTTCGCGAGTTGGCGAAGCTCACCGGGAATGAGCGCGTCATCGATGTCTACTGCGGCATCGGCGGCATCTCGCTGTACCTGGCGGACAAGGCCAAGGAAGTGGTGGGAATCGAGTTCGTGGAGGCGGCGGTTGCCGACGCGACTGCGAATGCGGCGCTGAACCGGGCGGTTAACTGCCAGTTCGAGGCGGGGGATGCCGTTCATCTCATCGACGAGATCGGGGAGGAAGGGGGTGCGGACCTGATCGTGCTCAACCCGCCCAGGAAGGGGTGCGACGAGAAGGTATTGAAGAGCGTTGCCGCCATCAACCCGCCGCGCATCATCTACGTTTCCTGCTCGCCGGAAACGCTCGCGCGCGACCTGGACATACTGTCGCGCCTGGGGTACCGGACAGTTGAAGTGCAGCCGGTGGACATGTTCCCGCAGACCATTCATGTAGAGGATGTCGCGCTGTTGGAGAAAATCCGAAGCTGAAGCACCCTGGCGCAGAGTTAGCAGAGATGCGCGAACCCGACGGCCCGACCGCTTCGCGGCCTAACGCTAAGAACTAGGACGCAAAGGCGCGGAGGCGCGAAGAAGGACTTTGGGTGGACCCAAAACCCTCTTCCGCCTCCAAAGTTCTCATCTTGTCTGCGTCTTCTCCCGATCGTCCCTTATCCCTTTTTTCCCTTTGCGGCTCCGCGCCTTGGCGCCTTTGCGTCGAGGCTTTTGCCTTCCCGGGGTTTCCATGGACCAGCTGATCCTCAGACTGAAGAGGTTTTTCCCCGAGCATCTGCACCCCAACATCTTCCTGGTGGGGGGGATGGTGCGGGACATCCTGCTGGGGGTCCAGTGTCAGGACGTGGATCTCGCCGCGGCTGTCCCCTCATCTGAGCTCACGTCTCTGGGCTTCCGGCTGGTCGAGTCGAAAAGCACCCCCAACATCTACTTTCTCTTCCACAGGGATTTCGGCAAGGTCGAGGTCACCCGGCTTCCGTCTGTCGCCGACCTTGCCGCCGACCTGTCGCGCCGGGACTTCACCATCAATGCCATGGCCATGCCGCTCTCCTTCGACGGCACGCTGAGCGACCCCCTCAAAGGCAGGCGGGATCTGGAAGGACGAGTGCTGAGAACCTGCGCCCCTACCAGCCTAAGCGATGACCCCTTGCGGATCTTCCGCGCCTTCCGCTTCGAATGTGAAGGGTGGCGCCTGGACACACAGGCGGAAGAGGCGCTCAAAAACGGCGACTGGTCCCTCGCCTTAAAGCAGGTCCCTGTGGAGCGTTTTTCACAGGAGATGCTCAAGGGGCTGGCCAAGGAAGACCCTGCCCGCTTTTTCCGGCGCATGCTGCAGTTCCGCATCGGCGCCCATTTCCTGCCGGAGATCTTCGCCATGGCGGAGGTGCCGGCCGGCCCGCCGCAGCACCACCCCGAGGGAGACCTGTTCACCCACTCCATGCAGGTCCTTGAGCGGATGGCGAAGCTCTCTACCGATACCACTGCACGCTTCTGCGCCCTTTTCCACGACCTGGGCAAGCTCTACACCCCGGCTGAGCACCACCCGAAGCATCACGGGCACGACGTGCTCGGAGCCGAGGCGGTTCCCGCCTTCTGCAAAAGGCTGCGCCTGCCCGCTGCCCTGCAGCGCGCCCTGCAGGCGACCAACAGGCTGCACAACAGTGCGAACCGCTGGGAGGAGCTCAGGGACTCTACCAAGATCAAGCTGGCGCTCAACGCCGTCAAGGGGGGAATCCAGGCTTTCCTGCCGTTACAGGTTGCGGCGGACTGCGGCGGGAGCATGCACGGGTGGGACGAGGCGCTGAGGGTGGCGACGATGAACGCGGCGCAGTTGGGAATCGATCGGGCGCTGCTCTACGACAAGGAGTTCCCGCCGGAGAAACTGCAGCAGGTCATCATGCAGCACCGGGTGGAGGCGTTCAGGAGCAGCAAAGCCGGCAGCTAGGCTTCCCTCACCCTCTCTGGTTTTCCGCATGCGCTTTCCCCGGACTTCCCCGGGTTTCCTCCACGTCCCGGCGGCTAACGGTTATGGCGTCTGCCGGTTTTGCTGCCGTTCATCCCGATCTTGGGGACGGAGCTGTCGTAGATCAGCTCGAACATATGCTCGATCCTGAAGAACGCGGCGAGGACGGCAGGATCGAAATGGGCGACGGGGTTGATCCTCTCGTCCCCTTCCTTGAAGACGGCGAGCGCCTCCCGGTGGGTCATGGCCCCCTTGTAGCTCCGCTTCGAGCGAACGGCGTCGTAGACGTCCGCCACCTTGACGATGCGCCCTGCAATCGGGATCCGTTCCCCCTTCAGCCGCTTGGGGTAGCCCGTGCCGTCCCAGTTCTCGTGGTGCGAGATGGCGATCTCCCGGGCCAGCCTGAGTCTCGGCGCGTCCCCTATGATCTCCGAGCCGAACGCCGGATGCTGCCGCACCAACTGCATCTCCTTGGGGGTGAGCAACCCCTTCTTCAGCAGGATCTCCGACGGTATCCGAATCTTGCCGACGTCATGCATCTGGGCGGAGATGGAGATGTCCTCGACGAAATGGATGTTGAACCCCATGTTGGCGGCAAGAGCGCCGGAGTAGCGGTTGACCCGGACGATGTGCCTGCCGGTATCCTCTTCGGCGGCCTCGCATGCCCTGGCCAGCGCCTCGATGGTGTAGTTGAAGGCACGCTCCGTTTCCCGCATGAAGTTGGAGGCGGTGACCAGCGAACCGATAACCACGGCTGCGCTTCTCAGGACGTCGGCATCGTAGTCGGTGGCGCGTCCGGGGTAGTTGAAGGCCACGATGACGCCTGGGGGCTCGCCGCTGATCCGGCAGCTCACGAAATTCAGGATCGGTTCCTCGACCGCCTCCGCGACCTGCGGAGGGAGGTAATTTTGGAATTCATCGACGGAGGGGCTGACGTCCATCCAGTTGATTGCGACGGCGGCGCTCCCCCCCTCAACCATAACGAGGCTCGTGGCGTAGCTCGAATCGGGGTCGATGGTGATCAGCTCCGAGCGCTCCAGCAACTGCTCGTGCCTGAGATGGAAGACCCGTCCGTTGCAGCAGGTATGGCCTGATCCCTCGTTTGCTATCAGGATGCTTGCCGGGCCGCGGCGGCCGCTCCCCCCCAGCAGCTTCCCGAGCACCTCGCGGTAGAGTTCGTCGCTGGTGAACTTTCGGTGCGAAAACCCCTGCAGGGTTTCGTCGGTGAGGCCGATCAGGTCGAGCGTCTGTCTGAGCGCCATGTGGCAGAGTTCCAGTGACATGGAAACCTTCCTTTGCTGACCAGCAAGAGGTTAAAGACACTCTCTTTATAGCGGATCATCCCTCAAACTTCAATGACAGGGAAAAACGTGCGCCGCGAAGAGGTTCCGAGGGAATCCGAGAAACGGTGATCGGGGAAGGGATGGCGTGATCCTCTGCGGCCATGCTTTTGCCGTTTGTCCCGCCCCTTTTTGTCTGCGAGCTTTTGCTAAAAAAAAAGGCCCGGCGCTTGCGCCGGGCCCTCATGTCACTTCCGTTGCTTCTGAACGCTAGGCGCGTGCTGCGATCGCCTTGTCGTAACCCATCTGGAAGGCTTTCCTGTTCAGCTCGATGAAAGCTTCCGGAACGCGGGCGAGGACTGCCTTCTCTGCCCCTTCCTTGGTTACCACTTCGGTCAGTGCCACCATGGCGCCCAGCGCCACGATGTTGGCAACGATCTCGCGCCCTACCTCGTTCTTCGCCGTGTTGATGATCGGGAAGGCGACGGTCTTGAAGTTGCCTGCCGGGATGTTCTTCACCAGGTCCGAATCGATCAGCAGCACCCCGCCTTCCTTCAGGTCGTGGGAGTACTTGTCTGCGGCTTCCTGGGTCAGCGCGAGCAGCGCGTCAACCACGGTTGCCTTCGGGTAGTCGATGGAGGAATCGGAGATGACGACCTCCGACTTGGAAGCGCCCCCCCTGGCCTCAGGGCCGTAGCTCTGGGACTGGACGGCCTGTTTGCCGTCGTAGATCGAGGCGGCTTCCGCCATGATGACGCCTGCAAGGATGAGCCCCTGCCCGCCAGCCCCGGAAAATCTGATTTCATATCTTTGGGACATCTGATCTTCTCCTTTATGAATTACTTGCTGGCGCGCTCAATGACCTTTGCGTATTCGGCGGTGTAGTGGGTGCCCCTGTCTTCCTTGTAGAGGACGCCGGTGAGGATCTTGCCTTCGAGCTGCTCGGCGGTCATTTTCTCTGCGGCCTTCACGGGGACGGCGACTTCCTTCAGGCGGTTCATCATCTCGATGACCGACTTGAACTTGTTGCGGCGGCCGTAGGTGGTCGGGCAGTCGTCCAGGATCTCGACGACGGAGAAGCCCTTGTGCTGGATAGCCTCGGCGATCAGCTTGTCGATCTGGGTCGCGTGGTACGCGGTGCCGCGGGCCACGAAGGTGGCGCCGGCGCCGATGGCGAGCTTGGCGATGTCGAAGGAGGGGTCCGGGTTGCCGTAGACGGTGGTGGAAGCCTTGGCGCCGGTCGGCGTGCAGGGGGAGAACTGCCCGCCGGTCATCCCGTAGATGTTGTTGTTCATGATGATGTAGGTCATGTCTATGTTTCTGCGGCAGGCGTGGATGAAGTGGTTACCGCCGATCGCGGTGCCGTCGCCGTCGCCGCCGACCAGGATCACGTTCATCTCCGGCTTTGCCATCTTCACGCCGGTGGCGAAAGCGGCAGCACGGCCGTGGGCGGTGTGCAGGGTGCAGAAATCCAGGTAGCCGGGAAGACGCGACGCGCAGCCGATACCGGAGACGATGGCCGTGTTGTTCTTCTCCAGACCCAGGGTGTCGATGGCGCGGATCAGCCCCTTCATGACAATCCCGTGACCGCAGCCAGGGCACCAGATGTGCGGCAGCTTGCCGGGACGGATGTACTTATCGTAATCAAAAGACATGTTACATAACCTCCTTGATCTTTTCGAGGATCTGCCCCGGGTTGATCGGCTCGCCGTCTACGCGGAAGATCCCTTCCACGGTCGCCTTTCCTTCAACGCAGCGCTTCACTTCACCGGTGCACATGCCGAGGTTCATCTCGGGGGTGATGAAGGCCTTCACCTTGCCGGCGAGGGCTGCAATCTGCTTGTCCGGGAAGGGCCAGAAGGTCTTGATCCTGAACAGACCGGCCTTGATCCCCTGCTTCCTCGCCTCGTTTACTGCGAAGCGGGCGGAACGGGAGGTGGAACCGAATGCGATGATGGCGACTTCTGCGTCCTCGAGCTGGTACTCCTCGAAGGTCACGATCTCGTCGATGTTGGCGTCGACCTTGCGGATCTGGCGCTCTTCCTCGGCCTGCACCCAGGCCGCCTTGGTGGTCGGGAAGCCGTCCTGCCCCTTGTTGAGGCCGGTGACGTGGAAGCGGTAGTCGGAACCGAAAGCGGCCAGCGGCGGGACGTCGCCGAAGCTGGTGTCGTACGGCTTGTACTCTGCCGGGGAAACGCTCGGAGCGGCGCGGTCGATGACTTCCAGCTCGCCCGGCTCGGGGAACACGATGCGCTCGCGCATGTGGGCCACGATCTCGTCAGGCATGACCATTACCGGCATGCGGTATTTCTCGGCGAGGTTGAAGGCACGCACGGTCTCCTCGAACAGCTCCTGAACGGAAGCCGGAACCAGGCAGATGGCGGCGTGGTCGCCGTGGGTGCCCCACTTGGCGCACATCACGTCGGACTGCGAAGGGCCGGTGGGCATACCGGTGGAGGGGCCGCCCCTCATGACGTTGACGATGACGACCGGGGTCTCGGCGATGCAGGCGTAACCGATCAGCTCCTGCTTCAAGGAAAGTCCGGGACCCGAGGTAGCGGTCAGGGCCTTTGCGCCGGTGAGCGAAGCGCCGATGACAGATGCCATGGCAGCGATCTCGTCTTCCATCTGGATGAATTTACCGCCGATTTTCGGCAGTTCCACGGACATCACCTCTGCCACTTCGGTGGAGGGTGTGATCGGATAACCGCCGAAGAAACTGCAACCGGCGTACAGTGCACCCTGTGCGGCAGCTTCGTTCCCCTGAAGGAATGCAACTTTTTTAGCCACTTTCAATACCTCCTAAGAATAATTAAGCCGTTACTTTGATTGCAAAATCAGGGCACCTAAGCTCGCACTGCATGCACTTGATGCAAGCCTCAAGGTTCTTGACACTTGCCACGAAACCCTTCATCTCCAAGACCTTGGTGGGGCAGAATTCCACACAGATGTGGCACCCCTTGCAGTACTTCTCGATTATCTCGATTGTCGGCAGTTTTTTCTCCATCCACGTAGCTCCTTTGACTTAAATGCCCTTTCAGGCTGTGCAAAATATGGTCTTATATCACATGCCGTATACAAAATGCAAGTAACAGTTGCCGCGAAAAACGGGACCTTAGCTCTGCTTTTGCAAAAAAGGGGCAAGGAGGGGAATCCTCCTTACCCCCAGGTAAAACCTATCAGCCCGAAGCTACTTCATGGACCCTACCAGCTCCTTGACGGCGGCGACCGACTTGTCCATCATCGCCTGCTCTTCCGCATCGAGTTCGAACTCGAGGATCTGCTCGACGCCGTTCTCGCCGAGGACGCAGGGGACGCCGACGTAGAAGCCGTTGACGCCGAACTCGCCGTTCAGGTAGGCGCAGGTCGGGAGAACGCGCTTTTGGTCCTTGAGGATCGACTCGGCCATGGCGATGGCGGAGGAAGCCGGGGAGTAGAATGCGGAGCCGGTCTTCAAGAGGGCGACAACCTCGCCGCCCGCACCGCGGGTCCTCTTGACCATGGCGTCCATGACTTCCTTGGCCTTTGCCTTGTCCTTGTACTTCCTCTCCAGGAGTTCCATGACCGGGATGCCGTTCACGGAGGCGTAACGTACCAGCGGCACCATGTCGTCGCCGTGGCCGCCGAGGGTCATTGCGTTGACGTCCTTGACGGACACGCCGAGCTCCCAGGCGATGAAGGTGATGAAACGTGCCGAGTCGAGCACGCCCGCCTGGCCGATGACGCGGTTGTGCGGGAAGCCGGTGATCTTCTGGCAGAGGGTCA
>CAZFMI010000006.1:0-108204 GCA_964519915.1 uncultured Geomonas sp. | reverse complement strand
TCGCCGCAGGGAATTTAATTGAAAAGCCCCACCAGGAAACCCTGGTGGGGCTTTTCGCTTTTTCTACCACAAGCGTCCATTGCTACCAGCAACAAGAAGGACGTTGCCAAAGGATCTATTTCTGCAAACATTATGACATCCACATATTGATAGGCCGCAGAATCGGTTTCCATTATAATTGGGCATGTGGAAATTCGACCAAAGGGGTAGGCCGTTATGAGGAGAGTCCGCGGATTATTCCGTCAACCAGAGTTTCAAATATTGCTCTTCTGCATCCTGCTTGTTCTTGCCAATTGGCCTTTTCTTGCCATTGCCGGCGGCAACGGCTTGATGAGTACCTTCCTGTATGTCTACGGGCTTTGGACGGTCTTAATCCTCACCCTGTTCCTTACTCAGAAAAGCATACGAGGCAAGGAATCTGACCAGGACGGCGAGGGTAGGAGGGGCTGACATGTTTGACCCTTCTTTGCTGATTTTGGTCTGCTCCCTTTACATGGTGCTTCTCCTCATTGTCGCGCTTTGGGTGGAACGAAAAGCCGCAACAGGAAAGGACGTCTGCAACAATCCCATCATCTATGCACTTTCACTCACCGTATACCATACCGCCTGGACCTTCTACGGAAGCGTGGGCAAAGCGGCCTCGACGGGATTGCTCTTTGCTACCATCTACCTCGGGCCCACACTTTCCGCCCTTTTGTGGTGGCTGATCTTGCGGAAGATGGTAAGGATTAAGAACACCTTTAAAATTACAAGCATCGCCGACTTCATCTCGCTGCGCTACAACAAGTCCGCTACAATCGCTGCCTTAGTCACTGTGATCAGCATGCTCGCCGTGATCCCGTATTTTTCCCTTCAGTTGCAATCCATTATCTCTACTTTCGAACTCTTCACCCGCACCGCGGATGCTCACTGGGGCGACCTCGATATTGGGCTCATCGCTAGCGTGTTCATCATACTGTTCACTGTCGTTGTCGGCGTAAGAAGGCTGGTGCCTACCGAGCGGCATCAAGGCATCGTCGTAGCCATGACTGCTGCAAGCCTGTTCAAGCTGATCCCTTTTCTTGCTGTCGGATACTACGTGACCTATGTCCTGTTTGACGGCTTCGGCGATGTATTCAACCAGTTCACCCAAACCGCATCGAGCAGCACCCTTTCCAGCGGCCAGACTACGCCGTCCTTTTACATCTCGTGGATCACCTACCTGCTGCTCTCGATGTCGGCAGTGATGTTTTTGCCGCGGCAATTTCACATGTCGGTGGTCGAAAACGTCGATGAGAAGCATATCCTCACCGCGATGTGGCTCTTTCCGTTTTATATGTTCCTGATGAATATCTTCGTGCTGCCGATAACGATGGTCGGACTCCTGGCAGGGTATCCGGTGAACCACGCCGACGATTACGTGCTCATGTTGCCGCTCTCTTCCGGGCAGACCTTTTTGTCGTTTTTGGTATTACTGGGAGGCTTTTCCGCGGCGACAGGGATGATCGTGATCAGTTCGATGACGGTCTCCACTATGGTTACCAACCACCTGCTGTTGCCGGTAATAGAATCGGTCCGGCGGTTGGGGGGGCTGAAACAGTATCTGCTGCAGTGCCGCTGGATTGCCCTCGCCGCGCTTGTTCTTGCAGGCTACCTGTTTCAGACCTTGGTTGGGCGGTACTTCATCCTGGTGGACATCGGCGTGCTTTCCTTCGCAGCTGTGCTTCAATTCGCTCCCGCCATCATTGGCGGTCTGTTCTGGAAAAAGGGGAATGTTGCTGGCGCGCTGCTGGGAATGGGGAGTGGCTTTCTGCTCTGGTGCCACACGCTGATACTCCCGACCCTGGTGCAGGGGGGGCTTTTGCATGAATCCCTTTTGCTAGACGGCCCCTTTGGTTTGGCAATGCTGCGACCGGAACATCTTCTGGGGGTGACTGCGCTAGACCCCATGAGCCATGGAGTGATGTGGTCGATGCTATTCAACGTCGGCCTTTACGTCCTAGGATCGCTGTATTTCACACAACAGCAAGAAGAGCGGGTGATCGCCGAACAATTTGTCGGTGCGCTTGCGGCCCCCCCGATTCCTGAGACTCAACGCTTTGACGCCGCAATCGAACTCACGGAGAAGACAAAGGAGATAGAGGAGCTCTACTCCCAATATTTCCCCGCTGAGAAATCCGGCGCTATGATGGCCGCTTGCGTCTCCGCCTCCAAACTTGAAGGAAGAGCCTTAATTTCCCTTCCTGAACTGGCTGAATTGTACAACGAAGCCGAAATCGAGTTGGCGAGCGTAATAGGTGCTGCTGCAGCCCGCAAGGCTTTCCTGAAGAGCGAGATCATTTCCCCTGCGGAAGAAAAAACATTGAAGCAGGTCTATGCCGAGATCATTGCCGAACTTAGAATGGCCCCTTCTGAGTTAAAAAGGAGGATCGACTATCACCGTGAGAGGGAAAAACTGTTGATGTTACAGGCGGCTGAGCTTGAGGAGAAGATAAAGGAGCGGGACCTCGAAATCCTGCAGCGGCGGGTTGCCGAACGGGCACTCAGGGATTCCGAGAGGCGCCTGGCGGACATAATAGACTTTCTCCCCGACCCGACCTTCGTTGTCGACGCGCAAGGAGCCATCGTCATCTGGAATAGAGCCGCAGAGGAGTTCACCGGCGCGAAGGCCGACGATATGCTGGGCAAGACAAATCGCGAGTATGCCATAGCTTTCTACGGCGAAAGACGGCCCGTACTGATCGACCTCGTGCTGGCTCCCTTGGAAGCGGATCAGATCAAGCAGCTCTACCTGCGTGTCCTCGTCCAGGGGGACAAAATAATAGGCGAAAGCCGGGTGCGCAGCTTCAAACGTGGCGATGCCTATACCATGGGGATGACTGCACCGTTGTACGACTCCGAGGGGAAGGTGGTTGCGGTGATCGAGTCGATACGTGACATTACCGAACTGAAGAAGGCAGAAGAAGAGCTGATGAGGCATCGCGCAAATCTGGAGGAGTTAGTCAGGGAGCGCACTTCTGAGCTGATGGATGCCAAGGAACGTGCCGAGGTGGCGAACCGGGCAAAAAGCACATTCCTCTCCAGCATGAGCCATGAACTGCGCACGCCACTAAACGCCATACTTGGCTATGCCCAAATCCTCAGGCGCCAGAGCAATTTGACAGAAGCGCAACGGCAGCAGCTGGAAATCATGCGCGGCAGCGGCGAGCATCTGCTGTCACTCATAAACGACATCCTTGATATGGGCAAGATCGAGGCACAGAAAATGGAACTGGCAGAACTATCGTTCGATCTGTCCGCACTGCTGGGACAGGTCTTCAATATCGCGAAGATCAAGGCGGATGAAAAGGACCTCGGGTTCCATTATGAGGAGGAGACTCCTCTACCTGCATTCGTGCGTGGAGACCAGCGCAAGCTCAAACAGATCCTGCTGAACCTGATCTCCAATGCAGTCAAATACACGCGCAGAGGTCGCGTGGTAGTACGTGTCCGCTACCACGAGAGTTCGGGCGTCTTCTCTTGTGAGATTGCCGATACCGGAATCGGAATTGCACCGGATAAGCTGGAAACCATATTCGAGCCCTTCACCCAGCTTGTGGATGCGGGAGAGCTTCGGGAGGGGACCGGTCTGGGACTCACCATTACCAGACGCTTGGTGGACTTGATGCAGGGAACGGTCACGGTGGAGAGCGAACCAGGGAAGGGGAGCACCTTCCGGGTGGAACTACCCTTGCCGGCGGTATCGGCAGGCGAGGCCCCCGCAGAGACTGCGGGGGAGGCCATCTGCGGCTATCAGGGGAAGCGCAGGAGTATTCTGATAGTCGACGACAACGTTACCAACACCTCCATGCTGGTCGCGCTGCTGGAGCCGTTGGGCTTTCAGGTCTACACCACCGAGAATGGCCGCGAGGCGGTGCGGAAAGTGCTGGAACAACAGACGGATCTTGTGTTGCTGGATCTGGTAATGCCGGAGATGGACGGCCTGGACACGGTTCAGGAAATGAGGCGACTTCTTGAAGTTGCCGGGACCAGGATCATAGGGACGTCGGCCACTGTTACGGATAGCGCCCGTAAAGAGGCGTTCGTGGATGCCTGTGACGATTTCATCGCCAAACCTGTTCGCCTTGATTTGCTGCTGGATAAGATCGGTTCCCAGCTGCAACTGACCTGGGAGGTGGCGCTGCCGATCAAAGAAGTTTCGAAGAAGGTGGTGGAGGCACAGCAATTGGAAGAACCAGTGGAGGCGCCACCGCTTGAAGAACTCATGGAGCTGCATGGGTTGGCACTGATGGGGGACATGCGGGGAATTAGAACCTGGGCGGCCCGTCTGGAAGAGAAGGACCATAAATACAGCCGTTTTGCCGAACTGCTGCGTGAATTAGCCGGTAAGTTCAAGGCAAAAGGGGTAGTCGCGCTGGTGGAGCAGTATCTGAGAGGTAGACAATGACTGCCTGTGATTCTGGTCCTGAGCCGCATGTGAGGGAGCGCTCCGACTGCTCCCTTTCGGCTCTCGTTCCATCCATTTCGAAAGAGCAAGGGCGCAACAGAAATGATACAATCTGGTGACTTGCAGGAATTAGATCCCTGGTGGCGCCAGGCTCATTATTGATCTGCTCGGCACTGTGGCACATGCCTTCAGCCTCATGACGCACCAGCTCAACATCGCAAGGCTGCCCGGTTCAGAACTGCATCGCCCGAAAACACCTATGGCTTGGCGTTCCGGAGGCCCCCGGAGAGAGAACGATGAGCGCTAACATTGCAAAAAACAAACAGCCGGGGCCGGCAATCCTCGTGATAGACGACGACACCAACAACCTTGCCATCGTTTCGGATCTTCTCGAGGAGTACCGCTACAGCATTTATGTGGCAGAGGATGGTGAAAGCGGCATCAGCCGGGCGCTCCTGATCCGTCCCGACCTGATCCTGCTGGATGTGCTCATGCCGGGAATCGACGGTTTTGAAACCTGCCAGCGGCTCAAGAGCATCCAGGCCACCCGCCACATTCCGGTCATTTTCATGACCGCACTGGCGGAAACGGAACAGAAGGTAAGGGGATTTGAGGCCGGGGCTGTCGATTACATCACCAAGCCACTGCATCGGGAAGAGGTCCTGGCCCGTGTAGGGGTGCATATCGGCATCCGGTTCCTGGCAAAGGAGTTACAGGAGGCGAATGAGCTGCTTGAGAAGCGGGTTGAAGAACGTACCCTGAACTTGGCCCGGACCAACGAGGAGTTGCAGAAGGAAATCGCGGAAAGGAAGTTGGCAGAAGAGGCCCTCGCCGTTAAGCAGGAGCAACTGGAAGCCCTGAACCTGAGCCTTGAGCAACGAGTGACCGAAGAGGTGGAAAAAAACCGCCAGAAGGATGTCATCTTGTGCAACAACGCGCGCATGGCGGCGATGGGAGAGCTGTTGGGCAACATCGGTCACCAGTGGCGTCAGCCGCTCAACAGCATCGGCCTGCTGATCCAGGGGTGCCTGTTTGAGTCAAGAGAAGGGAAACTGGGCCATGAGTCGTTCGATGCCTGTGTCAAAAGGTGCATGGAGCTGCTCTCGTACCTGTCCGGCACCATCAACGAATTCCAGAGCTACTTCATGCCCGAGGGGGAGCCTCGGGAATTCGACCCGTTAGAGATGGTGGAGAAATCTCTGTCTTTGGTGCGCGCGAGCTACGAGCAAAGCGGCATCGCAGTGAGAATCGTCAGCCGCGGCACCATCCCTATGACAGGCTACGGCATCGCGTTCTCCCAGGCAGTGCTCAGCATATTGAACAACGCCAGGGACGTGCTGATCGAACGAGACACGCCGGAACCTGCCATAGAGATAGCATGCCATTACCAGGAGGGCAGAAACATCATCAAGATCAGGGACAATGGGGGGGGGATCGACGAAGCTATAATAGACAGGATCTTCGACCCCTATTTCACCACCAAGTTCCGGTCGCAGGGGACCGGAATAGGGCTGTACATGTCCAGGATGATCGTGGAGAAGAACATGCGTGGCACGCTCTCCGTGCACAACACGCCAGATGGCGCCGAATTCTCGATCGAACTTCCGGCATGACGCATCCCATTTTTCTCTCCCTTTGCCGAGGGCCAGCTTGCGACGTCCCTGCCTTTCGAAATGCACTTCCACCCCTTCCTTCAGGGAGCCCGGCAATTCTTCCAAGATCTTGCGGTTGGCTCCGGAAAGATAAGCGACTTCTAGCGCGCGTCCCGCAAATATGGCCCTTCTCGTGTCGAATAAGTCTCACCCCCCCCGATATAGCGGGTACCCCCTGCGGGCCAGGCAAGACCGGTGACCACGCCCGATACGCCCTGGTACAGCTTCCCTTGAGTAAATGCGGGCTGTCGCTATGCGAGCTCCCAGCCGTCCCTCTCGGCAAAACTCCTGGCATCGGAGGTGAAGCCTCCTGCATCCCGCCCTGCCGTCCTCCGGCGCTGCCGACTGTTGATATTTCGGGCAAATGTTGTACATCCATACAGGTGTGAATAGCCGCCTTATTGGCTGTTACCCAATTGTCGATGCCTTACTTCAACTTCGAGAAAAGGAGTTCGCGATGAACATTCTGATGGTGCTGACCTCACATGACAGGCTTGGTGACACCGGCGAGAAGACAGGTTTCTGGCTGGAGGAATTTGCCGCTCCGTACTACGTCTTCCGTGATGCTGGAGCCGTTGTGACAATCGCGTCGCCGGCTGGGGGCAAGCCCCCGATCGATCCGAAGAGTGACCTCCCTGAGAATCAGACGGAAGCCACGCGGCGCTTCAAATCGGATCACCTCGCGCAGGCTGAGCTTGACGAGACCTTGGAACTCGGTGCGGTTTCCGTGGAGGATTACGACGCCATCTTCTTCCCGGGAGGACATGGCCCCCTGTGGGATCTTGCCGGCAATCGCGAGTGCCTTGCGCTGATCGAGGCCTTTGTGGAGGCGGAAAAACCTGTAGGTGCGGTGTGTCATGCCCCTGCCGTGCTGGCTGATGCCAGGGGGAAAGATGGGCAATACCTGGTGAAAGGCAGGCGCGTAACGGGATTCAGCAACGCGGAGGAGGCGGCTATCGGCTTAACAAGGCTGGTCCCCTTCCTGCTGGAGGACCGGCTTAAAGAGCGCGGGGCCATCTTCAGCAGCAAAGGAGTGTGGGCGAGTTACGTCCAGGTGGACGGCATGCTGGTGACAGGGCAGAACCCGGCATCCTCCGCACCTGCTGCGGAGGCTTTGCTTGAACTGCTGGCATGATCTTGTCAACAGCGGCAGGAGCCGCTTCCACATGAACTCGTAAAGGTCCGGGAACAGGAAGGCGCAGCCAAAGAGAAGCCGTCTCAGGAAGAGGATGACGCTCAAATGATAAGGAAGATCAGCAAGGTCTGGAAGAGCAAGCCGACTGTCGAGGGGGCTGGGGTCCACCTCAAACGTGCCTTTGGCTATTACCAGGCCCCCATGCTCGACCCCTTCCTGCTGTTTGACGACTTCCACTCGAACTACCCGCCGCATTACCTGAAGGGGTTCCCGTGGCATCCGCACCGGGGCATAGAGACGATCACCTACGTGCTGCACGGCAAGGTGGAGCATGGCGACAGCATGGGCAACAAGGGGGTTATTGAATCGGGAGATCTGCAGTGGATGACGGCAGGCAGCGGAATCATCCATCAGGAGATGCCGTTGGGAGACCAATCCGGTCTCTTATGGGGCTTCCAGCTCTGGACCAACCTGCCGGCATCGGATAAGATGATGGCGCCCCGCTATCGTGGCATCGTCGCCTCCGAGATTCCGGAAGTGACCCTGAAAGGTATCCGGGTAAAGGTCATCTGTGGCCAGGCAGGCGGCGTCCAGGGACCGGTAAAGGACGTGGTGGTCGACCCGGAATACCTGGACGTGATAATGCCCGAACATTCCGCCTTCACCCATCCCATCAAGCGCGGTTACACGGCGTTGGCGTACGTCGTCGATGGCGAGGCATATTTCGATCACGAGAGGAACGCATTCGGGCATGAGGTGGTAGGGGTGAATTACTTCGACCTGGAGCGGCCGTGCGAGTGCGGTCCGGAAAACCTCGTCCTCTTCAGCGACGGCGACGTGGTGTCGGTTACCACCCAGGGAAAACCTGTCCGTTTCCTTCTTGTATCAGGGAAACCGATCGGTGAACCTGTGGCCTGGTACGGCCCTATAGTGATGAATACCCAGGAGGAGTTGGCGACGGCTTTCGAGGAGTACCGGAAGGGAACGTTTGTGAAACAGGCGGGGGACAAACGGGACACCCGGTAAGGGTGTCCCGCTGGTTTTACATCAGTTGCTGCCGCTTCCCTGTGCTTTTAGCTTCTCGTTCGGGGTGAGCTCTATCTGTACGCGGCGGTTCAGGGCGCGGTTTGCCTCTGTGTCGTTGGAAACCGCGGGACGACTGGACCCATAGCCGACTGCCGCCATTTTTGACGCCGGAACACCCTGCGAGACGAGGTAGTCACGGACCCGGCTCGCTCGCCTCTCGCTAAGAGGCTGGTTGATGGCGTCGGAACCGGTCGAGTCGGTATGCCCCTCGATCATGATCGTGGTCTGGGAGTCCCTGAGGGTAGGTACTGCCTTGCTCAGCGATTCCTTCGCAGTGGGTTTCAATGCATCCTTGCCAAGGTCGAACAAGATCCCTGACGGCAGCGCCACGTACACCTTGTCCCCGTCGCGGATAACCTCAGCTTCCGGCATGCTCTTTTTCAGCGCTGCAGCCTGCCGGTCCATATAGTTGCCGACTGCGCCGCCGACTACCGCACCGGTAAGCCCGCCGATCGCTGCATTCCTGCCTCGATGGGACTTGCCGCCGACAAGCGCGCCCGCTCCCGCACCAAGTACCGCACCGCCCAATGCGCCCAATCCGGTTCTCTGGTACTCGTAACTTCCGTCCGGGTTGGTCGCACAACCGCTTGCTAGCAGGGCGACCGCTGACATGCCAACGATGATCTTCGCTATCCAGCGTGCTCTCATACTCTATCTCCTTATTTTACTGTTGATGTGTATCCGGCCTCAATCTGTACCGGGCCTGGAAAAACATATCACCTCTTTACCCAAGATCAACCTGCATATCCGTTGCTAGTAAGTGCCGGCGCAGAGCGATGCCTCTGCCAGTGCCTTAAGTAGTTACTGGGGAAAGAAATTTATCGATGATGGAAAAAGTGAGTTCAGGTTTTTCCTCCTGAGGATTATGACCGCACTCTTCGATCACGTGGAGCTGTGATCGCGGAATGGCGCCTTCAAGCCTGACCCCCTGGGACAGGGGGACTATCTGGTCGTGACGCCCCCAAAGAAGCAGAACGGGAAGTGTGAGGTCCTTGTAGCGGGCGGCGATCTCCTCCTGGTCGACGGGGACCAGCCGGCGACAGGTCTCGACCAGCGCCCGCTTGGATTCCCGGCTTCGATAGCAGGGGGCGTACCTGGCTATGTGTTCCCGGTCCACGAGCCGGTGGTCGTAGTACGCCATCTTCAGCCCGAGCGTGATCCAGAGGTCGGGGGCGTAAAGTGCGATGAAAAGTGCCGCCGCGTAGCGCCGCTGAAATATCTCGGCCATGAAAGGTAGGCGCTGTATGTAGCCTGGTCCGCCGATTATCACCATGGCCGAGAGCGTGTCGCTGTCCCCCTTGATCATAGCCTCGATGGCAGAGACCAGAACTACCGCTCCTCCCAGGGAATGCCCCACCAGCGTCACGCCGGCGAGCCCCTCCTGTTCCAGGAAACGCAGCAATCTCCGGCTGTGAGCCCGTATGGAGTAGTCGGCGACTTTGGGTTTGGACGATTCCCCTGATCCCAGCAGGTCGAGCAGGTAGACGGTGTATCGGTCGGCAGGAAACAGCGGCACCAAATCGGTCCAGGTTTCGGACCGGGCGGCAAGGCCATGTACCAGTAGGACGGTTTTGGGGCCGGTGCCGTAGACGCGATAGCGAAGCGTTTCCGTGTTTGACAGGGGGCATTCCCTTAATGGTGAGTTCATGTCGGAGATTCTAGCAGAAAGCGCAGCCATTTTGGCGAAGCAAAATTGAAGAAACCTGTTAACATTACCCTTTTCCTGGCACCGAACATCCTTGGCGGGGCCCAGGAGGCGGTGGGGCAGGCAGTCGGAGCCGCGGCTGCGCTTTCTCGGCGACCTGCGGCTGCCGTTTGCACCTGGAATGCTCTCATAAAAAAAGCCCGATGAGTCAGTCACCGAGCTTTTTAGGAAAAAAATAACTGACGTTCAAGTGGGGCCTGCTCAATCCGTAGGGGGGTGTCTTGTGCATCGTCTCCTACACCCTTTTTCAGGTCTTTTCATGCCTTAACGGATGAGATTTAGAGCCTTTCGGCCTGGCCTTTTGAACGCCAGTTACCAGCTCCAGATGCCGTTTCTTGCACCGGGAGTTGTGCTAAGGTTGTGGTTAGCTTGTTCAGGAAGTTTTTCCTCCCATAAAAATCATTTTACTCCTGGTGGTTATTGGGTTCAATACTTTTGTTTATCGGCGGTTTGTCAGCTTTTGATGCAGCTATGTCATACCAGGGGGGGGGCTTTGACTTCACGTATACTGATTATCAGTACAAACAACGAATCGGCGCCCCAACCGACAGTTCCCATCGGTGCGGCCTGGGTTGCGGAATCCCTGAGCCTGGCCGGCTTCGAAGTGCAGTTCCTCGACCTCTGCTTTCAGAGGGACCCTCTCAAAACAATCGGCGAAAAGCTGAAGTCCTTCAGCCCTTCCGGCATAGGCCTTTCGGTCAGGAATCTCGACAACTGCGATTTCCTCTCGCCTAGATCCTTTCTGCCCGAGGTGAAGGTGCTGGTGGAGTTCATAAAGGCTCGCAGCAACGCCCGGATCCTGCTGGGAGGAGCCGGAGTCAGCATCATGCCGCTTCAGGTCCTTGAGTACCTCGACCTGGATTACGCTGTGGTGGGGGAGGGTGAAAGGGCCGCCGTCGCCTTTTTCGAGAACACCGGGAAGGGTCGCGCAGGACACGTGCCAGGGGTGGTCTGCAGGACCGGCTGCAACGAGTACGGCGGAGGGCATGCGCCACAGTTTTCAGACAACTTCGTCGTGCCCCGGATGCATGCCTGGGTCGATACCGGGAGATATCTCCGGCTGGAGCCTGTCCTCCCCGTCCAGGGGAAGCGAGGGTGCGCCAACCGATGCCTGTACTGCACCTACCGGGGGATAGAAGGGGGAAGCTGGCGCCTCAGGGACGCAGCCGCCGTGGTCGAGGAGATCGGCAGCTCCATGCGCCACACCGGAGCGAGGGAATTCGAGTTTGTCGACAGCGTCTTTAACGAACCAGAGGGGTATCTGGAAACGTTGCTGGAAGAAATCCTGAGGAGCGGCTTGAAGGCGAGGTTCAGTGTTTCATCCCTGTCTCCCAAGGGTCTGACCCGTGACCAGGTCAAGCTGATGGAAAGGGCGGGGATGACTTCCCTCGTGGTAACGCCTGAGAGTGCGTCGGACGTCACCCTGGCCGCGCTACGGAAGGAGTTCACCGAAAGGGACGTTTATCATGCCGCTGAACTCCTGTCCGGCTCCAGCATCCGCGCGCTCTGGTGCTTTCTCGTCGGTGGACCGCGGGAGGATGCTGCCACGTTGGCGGGTACCATCAATTTCATGAACAGGGGCATGGCGCGCAAAGACAGCGCCTTCATCACCACAGGTGTCAGGATCTATCCCGGGACGGGGCTGCGCGACCTGGCTATCGGGGAGGGGATGCTGGCCGCCGAGGACGATCTGCTGATGCCCGCCTTCTATTTCAGCCGGGACCTGACTCCGCACCAAGCAATGGAGGCCCTGCAAAAGGGGGTGTCGCCCGCTTCAAGGTGCATATTCCTCTCCGAGACCCGGGCCAACTCCCTGGGCCCTTTGCGCCGCCTGGGGACCATGCTGGGGTTGCCGACCCCATTTTGGCGCTACGCGGGGTTTGCCAGGGGGGTGACGGGGAAAGGACGTCAGAGAATATTGTGCTAAAATGCTTCAATGCTTTTTCCCGTCACTGTCACTGTCACTGGTGCCAGTCATCTTACTAACAACCTTCCCAAGGAGGAAGATCTTGAACTGCGGATACGGCATTCATCCCGAATGGTTCACTTCCCGGCTCGCCAGCACTGTTTTTCTCTGCCTGCTGCTCTTCTCCTTTGTTGCCGCTAAGCCTGCACAGGCCGCACCTGTGCCTGTGCGTTTCACGGAGGGGATGGTCCGGGGCTTTCTGGAGCTTAGCGACTTGTCGGGGAGGCGTATCGCTTCCGGCGACTTTCTGCAGACCCCCCGCGCTGGAGAGATAGAGACGCGCATCGTGCTCTATTTCAAGGATGGGTCGCTGCACGACGAGAGTGTGGTGTTCACCCAGCAGCGCAGCTTTGTCATGAAAAGCTACCGCTTGATCCAGAAAGGCAAATCCTTTGAGGAAGATATGGAGGTCTCCCTCGAGCGGGCCGGCGGTAAATACTGGGTGGAGGTGAAGGGGAAGGACGGCCGCGGGAAGGTCATGGAAGGCAAGCTCGATATGCCCGCCGACGTGTACAACGGGATGGTTCCTACGGTCATGAAAAACCTGCCGAAGGGGGAGAGGGAGACGGTCCACATGGTCGCTTTCACGCCTGCACCGAAGGTGGTCGAGCTGGAGATGGTGCCTTCGGGGGAGGACAAGTTGTTCATCGGCGACCTGGAAAAGAGCGCGACACACTACGTGCTCAAGCCGAAGCTGGGGCTTCTCACGCTCCCCGCCGCGCTCCTTGGCCGTACACCACCTGATAACCACATCTGGACCGTCCTGGAAAAGGTGCCCGCATTCGTCAAGTTCGAGGGGCCGCTCGCCCTGGGGGGGACGATCTGGCGCATCGAGCTCACCAGCCCGAGGTGGCCAAAATAGCAGGCGCGCGAAGAGGACCGGGTCATGTCGATCACCCCTGAAAAAAGAAACGGGCTGGAATTTCTTGACCTTCCTCCCGAGGTATGCAGTGCGGAGGAGCTCGAGGGTAGCCTTGCCGACATAAGGGTGGTGAACCGCTACCTTGGCGACAGGCGCGCGCTCCTGAAACACCTCTCGGCGAAGATCGATGGGAAGGAGGCTGTCACGGTGCTTGACGTCGCCACCGGGTCGGCGGATCTCCCCGTTGCCATAGCGGAATGGGCCAGGAAGAAAGGGATCGGGATTGCCATAACCGGCGTGGATATCAACGACCGGAGCATCGAGATAGCGCGCAAAGTGGCGGCTGGATATCCCGAGATAAAGCTCAGGACAGCAGACGGTCTCGATCTCCCCTTCCCGGATAGGAGCTTCGATTTCGTCCTCTGCAGCAAGACCATGCATCACATGAAAGATCCCGAAGCCATCCGGCTGATACAGGAGGTTTTGCGTGTCGCGAGGCGTGGCTACATCATCATGGACCTGAGGAGAAGCTGGGTCGCCTACGCCTTGATCTACATCCTGACCAGGATCTTCACCAAAAACCGCATGACCCGCTACGACGGGCCGCTGTCGGTGCTGAAATCCTTCACCGCCGGGGAACTCGCCAGGCTTGCCTCAAGGGCTGGAGCCGCTTCGTTCACCATATCCAAGGAGCCTTTCTGGCTGCTGGTGCTCTCGGGTGACATCAGATGAAGTTCTCCGTCGCCACCAACTTCCAACCCGACCTCCTGCCTGCCCTGGACGGCTTTCCCGTGTCGGAGCTGTTCGGGAAACTGCCTTCGGACAGCGTGGGAGGCGGGCGGGCTTCTTTCATGCTCGCCCCCCTGGCAACGGAGCAGTTCAGGGCGCACGTGCAGGATGCCGCCGGAAAAGGGATCGGTTTCAACTACCTGGTTAACCCCGCGTGCATGGACAACCGGGAATACACCCGCAAGGGGCAGGCGGGGCTCGAGCGGTTACTCGACTTCGTGGAGGGGTGCGGCGTGACGGCGGTCACGGTCTCGCTTCCCTTTCTGCTGCCGATCATCAAGAAGCGGCATCCGCGGCTAAAGGTGCGGGTCGGCGTCTATGCGCGGGTCGACTGCGTGGCAAAGGCAAGGTTTTGGGAGGATCTGGGAGCCGACTGCATCACCCTGGAATCTATCGCGGTCAATCGCGACTTCGCCATGCTGAAGGCGATACGGCAGGCGGTGCGACTGGAACTCCAGTTGATAGCAAATTCGAACTGCCTGATATTCTGCCCGCTTTCGGGACAGCACATGGTGAACCTCTCCCACGCTTCGCAAAAGGGGCACGCCAGCCGCGGTTTCATGATCGATTACTGCGCCCTCAGGTGTTCGGCGCAAAAGCTCATCGACCCGTCCCATTATCTCCGTTCGGAGTTCATCAGGCCCGAGGATACCGCCTGCTACGCCGATCTTGGCTTCCATTCCTTGAAGATACTCGAGCGCGGGGCGCCTACCGCCGTACTCGCCCAGCGGGTGAGGGCGTATGCCGAAGGGCGCTTTTCGGGAAACCTGCTGGATTTGATCCAGCCGTACGGGTACAAAAAGGGGGGCAGGAGGGCGCCGGGGAGTTGGGGCGACTTCCTGAGGTTGGCGAGGTACTTCTTCCGCCCCGGTGCGGTCAAGGTTTCCGGGCTTATGCGTCTCAAGCGGCTCGCCGAAAAGCGCGGGCTGATTTCCGCTGTCGACGGCGATCCGGTCTATGTAGACAACGGCGCGCTGGACGGGTTCCTCGCCGGGATGAGGGAGATAAACTGCCGCGAGACGGACTGCTCGCGTTGCGGCTACTGCGCAGGTTGGGCCCAGAAGGCGGTGCGGGTGGATGAGAGATACCGTGCCGAGATGCTGGAACTTTATAAGGAAGCTTTCGCCGGCATGTACTCGGGCGAGCTGTGGGGCATGAGGGGGGAGGCGGATGAGCAAGGCTAGTGGCAACGAAATATCCCGGGTGCCGGGCGGTGGAGCCTTCGTCGCATCCATCGCCACCGCCTTGCCCCCCTTCAGCGTCGATCAGGGAATCGCCGCGGATCTGATAAGAGAGCATTTCAGGGAGAGGCTGACCCCCAGGAGCCTCGGGCTTATCCGCGCCACCTTTTCCCATCCAAGCATCCACAAGAGGCATTTTGCCGTCGATGATCCGGCCCACATCTTCAACGAGACGCCGGACCAGCGCGTGGCCCGCTTCACCGAACAGTCGGTGGAGCTCGCCGCGCAGGCGGTGCTCGAGGCCCTGGACAAGGTGGGTGTAGGCGTTGATCGGGTGGATGGGCTGGTGGTGAATACCTGTACCGGCTACATTTGCCCCGGCGTGTCGACCTATCTTGCACAGCGGTTGGGGCTTTCCTGCAGTGCCAGGCTGTATGACCTGGTGGGGAGCGGCTGCGGTGGCGCCCTCCCCAATCTACAGGTGGCGGAGTCGATACTTGCCACCAGCGGCGCAGTCATAGTGAGCGTTTCGGTCGAGATCTGCAGCGCCGCCTTCCAGATGGGCAACGACCTGAGCCTGATCCTGTCGAACGCCCTGTTCGGCGACGGGGCAGCGGCAGCCGTCCTCTGGAAAAAGCCGGCAGGTTTCCAGATGGTGGCATCTGCGGGGCGTTACGTGCCGGAGCAGCGGGAAGCGATCCGGTTCGTGCACAAGCATGGCCAGCTCCATAACCAGCTCTCCACCGACCTGCCGGAGCTGGTAAGAAAGGCGGCGGCCGAGGTGGTTGCCGACCTGCTGTCGAGGCACTCGCTCAGGGTGGAAGACATCGGGGAGTGGGCGCTTCATACCGGCGGGGAAAAGATCATCAACGCGGTCCGGGACGAGATCGGCATCCCGGAGGAGAGGCTTTGGGCCACCCGCAAGGTCCTCTCCCAATACGGAAACATGTCGTCGCCGACCGTGTGGTTCGTGCTGGACGAGATCCTGCAGGGCGGGATACGTCCCGGAGCATGGTGCGTGATGGTCGCCTACGGTGCCGGCCTGTCCGCTCACGCCTTCTTGCTGAGGAAAACCTGAGAGGGGCCGGGGGCAGGAAGAGCTGGATCCGGGGCAAAAGGCTGCGGAGCTGCGGGGTCAGAACCTGTGCCTTGAGCGGAACTGGTCGCCGGTGAACCACCCACGGATCAGGTCGAGGTTGTTGAGCATTACCTTGAGGGCCCCTTTCTCCCTCCTCCTGACAAAGTAGTTGCCGATGAACATGGATGGGCTGAAGAAGGCCTTCAGGTTTTCCCAGTTCATGATGCGGTTCAACTCCCCGGCCGTCAGGTGCCGGGTTCTCACGTTGCAGATGAACCCGGTGTACCTGCTCAGCCGGTCCGGGTTGGTGACCAGGCCGGCATCCAGCAACTCCTGCCTGATCCTCGTCCCGGGGTACGGTGTGACGCACTGCACGTAAGGGAGGTCGATCCCAAGCCTTCGCGACGCGCGGAATACCTCCCTTATCTCCTCCCGGCCGTCGTCCGGATTGCCGACGATGAAGCCGCCCATGACCCCGATGCCGTGCTCGCGCAAAAGCCGCACTGCCTGCCCGGTCTTCTCCCTGATATCCCCCTTCCGAAACAGCGCCAGGTTTTTCGGCAGCACCGACTCGATCCCGAGGAAGACCATGGCGAAGTTCGCCCTGGCCAGAGCGGGTATCAGGTCCGGGTCAGACACGATGCCGGCCACCGATGCCTGAACCAGGTACTCCATGCTGTGCAGTCCGTTTTCCACTATGGCCCGGGCAAGCATGGCGAAGCGCGTCGCATCCAGGGTGATGTTGTCATCGACCAGCAGTACCGTTTGGGTGCCGCGCCGCTGCAGTTCCCTGAGATCGGCGATCACCCGGTCCACGGCATGGCAGCGGAAGCTGGTGCCGTACATCCCCGATATGGAGCAGAAGGTGCAGGTCATGGTGCAGCCGCGCGAGGTCTCCACGCAGTCCAGCTTGCGGTCGAAGTATGCAAAGTGGTCCAGCACGCGCACGCTGCGGTCGGGCAGCGGCAGCTGTTGCATGTCGAGCAGCTTCGCCGCCGGGTTGTGCCGGAATACCCCGTCCCTGGCCCAGGAAAGCCCCGGCACCTCCTCGAAGCTCCCCTCTCCCCCCAGGGCACCAACCAGCGCGGCGAACGCCTCCTCTCCTTCGCCACGGATGAGGTAATCGAAGGGGGGGGGAGCCGAACCGGAGGTAAGCTCGATGTGGGACAAGGTGGCGTGGTAGCCGCCCAACACCAGTTTTGCCCGGGGAGCGGCCTCACGGCAGATGGACATTACCGTGACGGCGGAGTCGTACTGAAAGCTCATGCTGCTTATGCCGATCACCTCCGGTTGGAAATCCGCCAGGAAACCTTGCAGCCAGGAGCGGATGTTCCGGTGCACCAGCACCAGGTCGGCTATTTTCACTTCATGTCGTGTGAGATGTGCTGCGATGGAACACAAGCCGAGATTGGGCACCTTGATGATGCGGTGAAAGTTGTTCGCCGCATCGGGCATAGCCAGCAGAAGAATCTTCATGCGCATCCTCAGTCGGTAAGGGGGGATTTCGATCCTATGCAGTATAGAGGGCTCACTCTCATATGCAAATGTCACAGGGCGCTGTGCGAGCTTTGAGTTTGTGCGGAAAGGGGTTTGACGATAAAATAGTGATCATTGGCCACGCTGCTGAGTGTGAGACACTGCAGCAGCTGGGAGGTGTACCATGAGTGAAAGCGATCCCAAAAGAGAGGAAGTCCCCGTGGTGATTATCGTGGAACGGCGCAGAAGGCAGGTCGAGTTGAGTTCTGCCGAGGTAATGAAAATACTGAGAAAGAGAGCGGCCAAGGGGGGGCGGAGGAATCCAGCCGGGGGGTGATCGGTTCCGCCGGCTCATACAACTAGAGGCTTCACACTGAGAAGACCCCCGTATCGGCAACTGGTAAAGAGCTGCCGGTACGGGGGCCTTCTATTGTCTGCGGCCGGCTCTGCCTGCGCCGCATGTCGCCGCGAGTTGCCATTGTTACGAAATAGTGCAACAATACTGCATTCCTACAGCTCCGGAGATCTAAGGTAATGGAGACTAAGACTGTTGTTCCCGAAGAGATAGAAGAACCGGAACTCATTCGCTTGGCCCGGGAAATACAAAATGCTCCGGCCGGCGGGCTGGAAATCCCATCCATGCCCCTGGTGGCCGCCGGCGCGCCGGGCAGCCGCGAAGAGGCAACCGCCGGAAAGCTTTCCGATCAACCGCCGTCCGACACCCCCGCCAAACCCGCCGCAAGCAAGAAAAAGCCGCAGAAGCAGAAAGCGCCGAAGCCAAGCCCCGCTCCGGCCAAGGCCCCCAAGTCGAAAACGGCGAAAGCGGCGAAAACGAAGAGTGCCAAGCCCAAGCCGGCGAAGGTGAAAGGGGGCGCGAAGCCGCAGGCAAAACGACCGGGTGTGGCGGCCGAAACCGGGAGCCCCTTCGATCTGGGTGACAGCCAGTGGTACCTGAACCGGGAGCTGACCTGGCTCGAGTTCAACCGCCGTGTGCTGCACGAGGCGATGGACGAGCGGACGCCGCTATTGGAAAGGTTGAGGTTCATCGCCATCGTGAGCGGCAACCTGGACGAGTTCGCCATGAAGCGCATCGGCGGATTGAAGCAGCAGATCGGAGCCGGGCTGCACGAACTGACGCTGGACGGCCGCACCCCGCGCCAGCAGGTGGCCGAGTGCAACAGTGCCGTCCGGGAGATCGAGGCGCGAAAGAGGGACGCCTTCAAGGCGGTGAGGCAGCTTCTGGAGGCGAAGGGTATCGTCATCGAGAGCTACGACACCTTGTCCCCCAAGGAAAAAAAGCAGTTGCGCCAGCACTACTACGACAACATCTACCCGCTCCTCACGCCGCAGTCGATCGACCCGGCCCACCCGTTCCCCTTCATTTCCAACCTTTCCCTGAACCTGCTGGTAGCCCTGCGCTATCCCAAGTCGCGGGAGGTGTCGCTGGCACGGGTAAAGGTGCCGGTAGGCCTTGGCACTCCCCGCTTCATCAGGGTGGGGAAGGGGGACCGCTTCGTCCCGCTCGAGCAGGTCATGACGAACAATCTGGACATGCTGTTTCCGGGAATGCAGATCGTCTCCTGCGAGATCTTCCGGGTCACCCGCAACGCCAACACCGAGAAGGACGAGGAGGAGGCTGACGACCTGATGGCGATGATCGAGTCGGAGCTGAAGGAGCGCAAGTTCGCTCCCATCGTGCGGCTCGAGATCGGGGCCGGGATGGAGCCGCTGCATCGGGGACGGCTGGCGGCCGAACTGGAATTAGACGAGGGAAACGACGTCGTCGAGGTGCCGGGGATGCTCGCCCTGCGGGACCTGTTCGAGATCTCCAAGCTCGACTATCCGCGGCTGCACGACCCGCCGCATCACCCGATCGACCACCCGCAACTGCTCACCACCCGCAACATCTTCCATACCATCCGGGATGCAGGCGCCATCTTGTTGCAGCACCCTTACGTCTCCTTTTCCACCTCGGTGGAGAGGTTCCTCAGGGAGGCTGCTATCGATCCCAAGGTGCGCGCCATCAAGATGACCCTGTACCGGACCTCGAGCCAGAGCCGGATCATCGACGCCCTGGTGCTCGCGGCCCAAAACGGCAAGCAGGTTGCTGTGGTGGTGGAACTGAAGGCCCGTTTCGATGAGGCGGCGAACATACGTCTCGCGGAGCTCATGGAGGAGGCGGGCATCCACGTTACCTACGGCGTGGTGGGGCTGAAGACCCACTGCAAGGTGATACTGGTGGTGCGCCAGGACTACCGGGGGCTCAGGCGCTATGTCCATGTCGGGACAGGCAACTACCACACGGAAACGGCGCGCATCTACAGCGACATCGGGCTGATCACCTGTGACGATACGCTCGCGCAGGACGTCACCGAGCTTTTCAACTACCTCACCACCGGTTTCTCCGCCAAGCGCAATTACCGCGCGGTCATGCCGGCGCCCAAGCTCTTGAAGAAGGCGCTGCTGGCGCGGATCGAGCGCGAGGCGGAGCAGCATGGAGAGGCAGGGGGAGGTGTGATCCAGTTCAAGATGAACGCCCTGGAAGACGGCGACATCGTGAAGGCGCTGTACCGCGCCTCGATGGCGGGCGTGAAGGTCGACCTCTACGTCCGGGACACCTGCAGACTGAGGCCCGGCATCCCGGGGCTTTCCGAGAACATCCGCGTGGTGAGCATCGTGGGGCGTTTTCTGGAGCATGCCAGGGTCTATTACTTCCGTAACGGCGGCCAGGAGGAGTACTTCATCTCCTCTGCCGACGCCATGAAACGGAACCTGGAGGCGCGGGTCGAAATCCTCTGCCCCGTTACCGCGCCGGAGCTGACCGGGGAACTGCGCGCCATTTTCGACTGCTACCATGCCGACCACCGTTCCGCCTGGGACATGCAGCCGGACGGAAGCTACCTGCAGCGCCGCCCGGCCGAAGGGGAGGGGAGCGAAGGGACCCACCAGATGCTGATAGCGCAGGCGCAGAAGAGGCTGAAGGAGTCGCTCAAGCAGAAGAAAAAGCCTTTGCAGAAGTAGGGGGCTCCGGGCAGGGGGATATGGTTATTGCGGGGTGACAGAATAAGCGAAAAGCGATAGCATGTTCCAGGGTGTTGGTTAACCGTAACGGCAAGGCATCATTTCCAGGGGGATGTCCAGATGGAGCCAAAAGAAACATGCGTCTGCACAGGCGAACACGAAAAGCACATCTGCTATCTGCACAGCAAAGGTCTGGTGAAAGAGGTCGAGAGCCTGACCGACAACCCGACCGTGACCTGCTCCATATGTCTGGTGAATGCCAATTCGCCCGATAACGTCTGCTCGCCTACCACCTTGGGGGGCGGGTTCAAGTATTCGGACATGCATCAGAGCAAGAAGATCATCTGTGAGAGCGTCCTTGATGCAGTTGCGGACAAGAAGAAGGATTGACGACCCTCACATGACCACGTCGACAGGCCGCCCTCCCGCCAGAGGCGGCCTTTGTCGTTCATGGCTCGAAATCCCTCCCGTTTCCCGCCCCGAAAGCCCTCCGCTGTCCACTTTGCCGCTTGCTGTACTTTTTTTGAACAGCTGTATTTGAAAGCGGAGTGCTCCCGCCTGCCGGTTGATGTCGTTTTTCTGCCGCTGTTACGGAGGGTTACGCCCGGGCTCCATCCCCATTTCGTTTGGTACACCCTTTGAATAGCATGGCCGTAGCTTGCTCGGCCTCCCACGGAGTTGCCTCGCGGGGGACGGATTCTTTCCGGCAAAGGAGTACCAATGAAAACCAGACTTCTCTTCACCATGATGCTGCTTCTCTTTTCGTGGTCCGTCTCTTATGCCGCGCCCGCCGCGCCTGAGCAGTTGGAGATTGAACAGGGCGACGGGGCGAAGTTCAAGGCGAAGATCCAAGGCGACGAGTTCCAGGGGTGGGTCGAGGCCGTGGACAGCGGGCATACGGTGCTCAAGAACAAGGATTCGGGGCAATGGGAGTATGCCGAGAAGTCCCCCGACGGCACGCTGAAGGGGTCGGGCATCAAGGTCGACCCCACGGGGAAATATGCCCCCTCCTTCCTCCCCAAAGGGGTGAAGCCTGAAAGGGATGTGGAAAGGGAGCAAAAGCAAACAGATTCGATACGCGAAAAGCTGAAAAACCGCCTGGGTCCCTCCTTCTCCAGCGGCAGCGAGACGGACGGGTCCCAGATTTTCGCCCCGCTGGCCGGCCCGGGCGACTGGGTGCCTGTGCCGGTCGCCGGGACACGCTCTCTGCTCGTTATCCTGGTGAACTTCGCCAACCGGAGTCTTGTTACCACGCCCGACAGCTGGTACCAGAAGGTTTTCGACACCACGCCGGGGGTCAAGTCCGTCGCCAACTTTTACCGGGAGAACTCCTTTGGCAACCTTTCCATCGTTCCCGCCTTTTCAGGCGGCAGCCACCCCGGCGTGGTCAGCGTGACGGTTGCCGACAACCATCCCAATTCAGGGCAAAGCAGCAACTACTCCGTCGAGACCACCATTATCAGCCATGCCCTCGCACAGGCCGCGGCCACTGTGGACCTGAGCGGCTTCGACCCCGCCACGGGCGAGGTCTACCTCATCTATGCCGGCTATGAGGCCTCGGGCAGCGCCAAGACCCCCAACGTCTGGGCCCACGCCTGGAGCGGCAGCGTCACGGGCGGCCCCATCACGATCACCAACTGGGCGTTGAACGGCGAACTCAACAACAGCGATGCGCAGCACCCCATGGGGGTGATCGCGCACGAGCTGGGTCACGCACTCTGCGGGCTGCCGGACCTGTACGATACGTCCTCCTTCAACGCCGGGCTAGGCCACTTCTCGCTGATGGCCAGCGGCAGCTGGGGGAGGGTCCCGGGCGAGCAGGGGGGCACCACGCCCGTCGCCCTCGACGCCTGGTCCCGCGAATACCTGGGGTGGACCGCGCCCCTTACGCCGACCTCGAGCGGCCCGGTAACGCTGTCCAGCGCGCTCGCGTCCGCAGACAACGCCTTGAAGCTCCTGAATCCCACCACGAGCAGCAGCGAGTACTGGCTCGCCGAGAACCGCCACCCCACACCGGGCGGGTGGGACGAGGGGATCACCGGGCTCGCCTCAGGGTATGCCGGGGGGCTCCTGATCACCCACATCGACATCACCGCCGGCACGCTCGGAAGCAACAACATAAACCGGTACGTCTCCGGAGTGCCCCAGGGCGTCGTCCCGGTACAGGCGAGCACCTCGGTCTGCAACATGCTGGCAAGCGGCTCCTCCAGCAGCTGCCGCGGGAATTACCTGACTACCTACTACAGCGGCAACAACAGCGATTTCAGCTCCGCCACCGTCCCCAGCTCCAAGTACTACAGCGGGGCGGTAAGCAACAGGGGCATCAGCTCCATCTCGGCCAAGGGCTCTACCATGACGGCCAACGTCATGGTCACCCTCACTACCGACGCCACCAAGCCGCTGGTGACCGCCTTCACCGTCCCGGCGCTTGCCACTACCCTTACCATCCCGGTCTCGGCCTACACCGCCAGCGACAACGTCGCCGTGGCATCCTACCTGATAACGGAGAGCAGCATCGCCCCTCTCTCCTCCAACTCCGGTTGGAGCGTGACGGCACCGGCAAGCTACACCTTTGCAACGGCGGGATCGAAAAAGCTCTATGCCTGGGCCAAGGACACCACAGGCAACGTATCGCTGGCAAAGGCTGCCGCGGTCATCATAGACCAGGCCGCTCCTTTGGTGACAGCGATCGTGGCTCCGGCCTATTACAACAGCCTGACCGTGCCGGTGACCCTCAAGGTGACGGACAACGTGAAGGTCGCCGCCTATCAGGTAACCAAGAGCTCCACCCCGCCGGCTGCCTCCGACCTCAACTGGAAGAGCACCGCCACGCTCAGCTGCACCTTTACCTCGCTTGGCTCCAACACTTACTACGGCTGGGCCAAGGATACCGCCGGCAACGTATCGCTCTCAAGGAGCGCCACCGTCACCCTCGAAAACGGCATCCCGGCCGTCAACACCTTCACCGTGGACGCGCTGGTCGCCGGCAAGGTGATCCCGATCCGCGCCTTCAGCGCCAGCGACAACGCCGGCGGCTCCGGCATCGCCGGCTATCGCATCACGGAAACGGCCACGGCTCCTCTGGCAACGGCGACTGGCTGGAGCGCGACCGTCCCCGTCAGCTACACCACCGCCATCGGCGGCGCCAAGGTGCTTTATGCCTGGGCCAAGGACGCGGCAGGGAACGTCTCCCCGGCAAGGACCGGATCCGTCTATGCCGACGCCACCAAACCTGTCGTCACGCTCTTCACGGCTCCGGCATATGCCACAACCCTTACCATCCCGATCTCCGCCTATGCCGCCACCGACAACCTGGCCGTGGCCTCGTACCTGGTCACCGAGACCAGCGCCGTTCCGCTTCCCTCCAACACCGGATGGAACGCCACGCCACGCTCCAGCTATACCTTTGCGACCACGGGGGTCAAGAAGCTCTACGCCTGGGCCAAGGACACGGCGGGCAACGTCTCGGCGGCGAAGGTAGCTGCCGTGGCTATCGACCAGACCCCGCCGGTGGTGACGGCGGTCACGGCTCCGGCCTTTTACAACAAGCTGACCGTGCCGGTGACCGTGAAGGCGACGGACAACATAAAGCTGGTCGGCTATCTGGTTACCACGAGCTCCGCCGCGCCGGCTGCATCCGACCTCAACTGGAAGAGCACCGCAACGCTCAGCTGCACCTTTGCCGGGCTTGGTTCCAATACCTTCTACGCCTGGGCCAAGGACGCGGCCGGCTACGTATCGCTTTCCAGGAGCGGCACCGTGGTGATCGAGACCAGCGTGCCTGCGGTCAACACCTTCACCGTCGACGCGCTGGTGGCCGGTCGGGTGATCCCGGTCCGCGCCTTCAGCGCCACCGACAACATCGGCGGCTCGGGCATCGCAGGGTACCGCATCACGGAAACGTCCACGGCTCCCCTGGCGACCGCGACCGGCTGGAGCGCGACCGCGCCAGCCAGTTACACTACCGCCAGCGGCGGGTCCAAGCTGCTTTACGCCTGGACCAAGGACGCGGCAGGGAACGTCTCCCCGGCAAGGACGGCATCCGTCTATGCGGACGCCACCAAGCCGGTCGTCACGCTCTTCACGGTCCCCGCCACCACCACCGCGCTGACCGTGCCTATCACCTCCTACACCGCCAGTGACAACCTCGCCGTGGCCTCCTATCTGGTTACGGAGAGCGCGACCGTTCCGCTCCCCTCCAATACCGGATGGGCCGCCTCGAAGCCTGCCGGTTACACCTTCGCGACCAAGGGGATCAAGAAGCTTTACGCCTGGGCCAAGGACACGGCGGGCAACGTGTCGGCGGCGAAATACGTCACCCTGACCATCTACTAGGCATATCGTTCATCTCAGCCACCAGCAGGCCCCGGGCGCAAACCCGGGGCCTGCTTTTTTGACTCCCCCTTCCTCCTTCGCGTGCCCCTTCCTTGATTAAAATCGCAACAAACGCGCTTTGACCCGGTAAACTTTCCGGCGGTGCGCCGCTCGCCCCGGCCGGTGCTGTGGGGGGCGGGTACGGGGAGCTGGCAAACGGCATGCGGAGGGGGAGATGGATCGTGACTCGGAAAGGGTGCCCGGAGGGTGGGGCGCCGCGGCGCGTCTGGCCTGCATACTGCTGCTTCCAGTCGCCTGCGCCGGCCCGCCCCGGAAAGATGGGGGCGGCGGCGCATCCTTGCAGCGCCTGCCGGAGATAGAGGACGTGAGGCGGATACCGCAGCGGATGGCCGGACTGGCCGAAGCGGCCGGCGAGCGTCTCGCCGTCGATCCACATTGCCGCGCCGCGCAGCTGGAGGAGTTTCGCCGGAACTTCCACCTCCCCTGGAGCTCCAAAACCCACCTGGAAGACCCCGGGAAATCCAGGGGTTTCATGCGACAGCAGGCCAGGGGGAAGTGGTTCCTGGTGAACAAGCGCCGGATCACACCCCCCCTGATGCGGGAATTACTGGATAACTGCGCCCTCGACCAGTTCCCCACCCGGAACGATCCGGCCATAGCGGTTGCCCCGGGGCACCTGCGGGCGCTTCCCACCTCGATGCCATTTTACGAGCGCGCCGATGCCGCCCCCTTCGACATGCTCTCCTACCCACAGGTGAAGCTGAACGAGCCGCTGCGGGTGCTGCACGCCTCGCGGGACGGGGTCTGGCTCTTCGTCGAGACGGTCTACAGCAACGGCTGGCTGGAGGCCCGGGACGTCGCCTTGGTCGATCCCGATCAGGTCAGCACCTTGGTGGGGGGGGCGCACCTGGCGATCACCAGGGACTACGCCCCTATCCCCAACGGGAGGGGGAATGCCGTCTACCGCGCCAAGATCGGCACCATCTTGCCGCTGGCGGGGCGAGGGGATGGATGGTGGGAGGTGAGCGTCGCATCGGCAGGGGAGGGGGGAAAGGCGGAACTGAGGAAGGTGCGTGTCCCCGTCGACGTTGCCGCCCCTTTCCCTCTGGAGTTCACCAAGGAGAACATCGCCCTGATCGGGGACCAGATGCTGGGCCAGCCGTACGGCTGGGGCGAGCAGCACGATCTGAGGGATTGCTCGGCCCTTTTGCGCGACTTCTTCCTCCCTTTCGGGATCTGGCTCCCCCGTACCTCGTCGGACCAGATAGGCTCTCTCCCCGGGCGGCTGCAGCTTGCCAAGAGGGGGGCCAATGAGAAGCAGGAGCTGATCGGCAGGGAGGGGGTCCCCTTCCAGAGCCTGCTTTTCAAGCCCGGTCACATCATGCTCTACGTCGGCAGGGACGAGGAGGGGCGTCCCCTGGTTTTCCACGATGCCTGGTCGATACGGGTGAAGGAAGACGAAGGGGAAAAGGGGACGACGCGGATGATCGGCTTTTCCGTGATAACCACCCTGGAGCCGGGGAAGGAGCTGGGGCTCGTCCCGGGGACGTCTTTGCTGGAGAAGGTGACCGAGATGGGGACCCTGACGCATCGCTGCGGGAAACGGCCGGAGTAGGGGAGGGAGGGGCAGCCAGCGGAAGAAGCTGGCGGAAAGAGCATCCAAAATAAAGGCGGCCCCCGTCGATGCCGGGGGCCGCCTTTTGCTTCACGTGCTCTTGTGCTCTCTGATCGTTACCCGAGGATCTGCTTCAGGTCCCCTTCCGCGGTGCCGATCGGCCCGATGTTGAAGTTCTCAACCAGGAAGTTGAGGACGTTCGGGGTGATGAAGGCCGGGAGGCTCGGTCCGAGCTTGATGTTCTTGACGCCCAGGTGGAGCAGGGTCAAGAGGATCGCCACCGCCTTCTGCTCGTACCAGGAGAGGATGAAGGAGAGCGGCAGCTCGTTCACGCCGCACTTGAAGGCGCCGGCGAGTGCGACGGCGATCTGGATGGCGGAGTAGGCGTCGTTGCACTGACCGATGTCCAGCAGGCGCGGGATGCCGCCGATGTCGCCGAAGTCGAGCTTGTTGAAGCGGTACTTGCCGCAGGCAAGGGTCAGGATCACGCAGTCGTTCGGGACCTGCTCGGCGAACTCGGTGTAGTAGTTACGGCCGCTCTTCGCGCCGTCGCAACCGCCGATCAGGAAGAAGTGACGGATGTCCCCGGCCTTGACCGCATCGATGACCTTGTCGGCCACGCCGAGCACCGCGTTGTGCCCGAAGCCGGTGAGGATCTCCTTGCTGAGCTTCTCCTCGAAGCCGGGAAGCTCAAGGGCCTTGTCGATCACGGGGGCGAAGTCCCAGCCGCTGATGTTCTTGACGTCCGGCCACTGCACGAGGCCCCAGGTGAAGAGGCGGTCCTTGTAGCTCTCAGCCGGGCGCTGGATGCAGTTGGTGTTGAAGATGATGGCGCCGGGGAAGTCGGCGAATTCCTTCGCCTGATCCTGCCATGCGCCGCCGAAGTTGCCGGCCAGGTGCGCGTACTTCTTGAGCCCGGGGTAGCCGTGGGCGGGAAGCATCTCGCCGTGGGTGTAGATGTTGATGCCTTTGCCCTCGGTCTGCTTCAGGAGCTCCTCAAGCATGCGGAGGTCGTGGCCGGAGACCAGGATCGCCTTCCCTTTCTTGGTGCCGAGCTGGACCGGGGTCGGTACGGGGTGGCCGAAGCTGTCGGTGTTTGCCTTGTCGAGGAGTTCCATCGCGACCAGGTTGATGCGGCCGCACTCCATGGAGAGGCCGACGAAGTCCATGAGGCCGAGGCTCTTGTCGAGGGTGGCGGCGAGGCCCTTGTGGGTGAAGGCGTAGATCTCGTCGTTCTCCAGGCCGATCACCAGTGCGTGGTGGGCGTATGCTGCGTAACCCTTCATGCCGTAGATGATGATCTCCTGAACCGACTTGACGTCCGCGTCGATGGAGTCGTCCTTGACGCCGTGCTGCGCGCCGAGCGCTATCAGTTCAGCGGTGCTGCCGGGGGCGAAAGCCTTGGCTGCTTCGGGAACCTGGCCGGTGTAGGGGCCGCCGTTCGCCTTCTCGAAGAGCGCCTGTGCCTTGTCGCGGTTGCTTGCGGCGTCGCGCACCAGCTTGGCGGTTTCCTCGACGTCGAAGTCGACGTTGGTTACCGTGGTGAAGAGGCCGTCCAGCATGAAGCGGTCGATGGCTGCGTCCTTGGCGCCTTTCTCGCGGGCCAGGTTGGCCCAGAAGGCGATCCCTTTCATCGAGTAGACCAGCTGGTCCTGCAGGGCGGCAACGTCCGGCTTCTTGCCGCAGACACCTACCTTGGAGCAACCGCCGTTGGCGGCCTGCTCGCACTGATAGCAAAACATGTTCTCCATCGTCTCCTCCTTTTTTGCACTGTTGTCAGTTGTGGTTGAAATCCCAAACAAGCTTTTGAACAAGTTCTTCATCCGTTCTCCCGTTGCCGATCTTGATATCTTTTTGATCCGGTACCCCGGTTGCCCGTGGGTGCCGCGTCCGTCTTTCGATGGACCCACAGTAGCGGCAATCGGCTCCGGCGACCTTGACCTAAGTCATAAAACTGCGATTGTGCCAATGTGGATCTTTTTTATCTTTTGCAGGGGGGATCGGGGGGGGCGGCGGGAGTTGCGGAGCCTCTGGAGGGTTTCAATGCGCTATGCTACCTACCATCGCGTGGTAGATGTCGGGACGGAGGACGAACTGGAGGGTGCTGGACGTGGTAGTGCCGAAGGCGATGGCCTGGTCGCCCCCGATGGAATTGTTGAGGTTGTAGATGGGGCGCAGGTTAAAGCCGAGACGCCCGAGGTCCGCCTCGAATACGGGGCCGTACTTGGCGGCCAGCTCCGAAAGCCGATCCCAGGTTCCCAGCATTTCCAGCGGTATGGCTACCCCGTTTGCCACACGTATCAGGTCCGGCATTTTTTTGCTCCTTGTTCCCGTTGCTAGGGAACGTATCGGTGCCCGTGCCTGAAACTTGAGAGGTCAGCTGCGCAGCGCGTCGAGGTTGGTCCCCCCCCTGTTGCCTTCCGCAAAGCGGGTGAGCCACTTCAAAAGGCAAAGCCCAAGCGCGAGAAGCACCGTGATCAGCAGCACCACTCCCTCCCACCCGTACCAGGACCAGAACAGTCCGCCGCCGGTGCCGGACACGCTAGACCCGAGGTAGTAGGAGAAGAGGTAGAGCGAGGCGGCCTGGGCCCTGGCTTGACGCGCCCTGCTTCCGACCCAGGCGGAGGCTATGGTGTGGGCGCCGAAGAAGCCGACGGTAAAGATGGCGATACCCGCCACGATGCTGCCGACGTCCCGGGACAGCGTCGCCAACGCCCCAGTGACCATGGTGCAGATGGTGAGAAAAAGCATCCGGCTGCGCCCGAAGCGCTCAACCTGTCCGCCGACCATCGACGAGCTGAAGGATCCCAGCATGTAGACCAGGAACACCAGGCTTACCAGGGAAGGGCTCAGGTAGTAGGGTGAGCCGAGCAGCCTGAAGGTGATGTAGTTGTAAAGGGTGACGAAGCTTCCCATGATGAGGAACGAGATGCCGTAGAGGCAGAGGAGCCCCGGGTCCTGCAGTTGCTTGTACAGCGAGCTGAACAGGTAGCGCACGGCAAAGGGGCGCTGCTTGAAGTTCTCGGAAGGGGGGAGGGCCCTGGCGAAATACAGGCTCAGCAACAGGCAGGCGATCCCGATGGCGCCCAGGGCGGCGCGCCACGAGACGAACTCGGTCATGGTCGCCGTGAAGATCCTGCCGGTCATGCCGCCGATGGCGTTGCCGCTGATGTAGAGCCCGATGGCCGAGGTAAGCGAGGCGGGGGCGATCTCCTCGCTCAGGTACGCCATGGCGATGGCGGGGAGCCCCGCCAGCGCGACCCCCTGCAGCAGCCTGACCCCCAGCAACCCGGAGAGGGTGTCGGTCTGGGAGGTGAAAAGCGCCAGGAGCGAAGTCGTCACCAGCGAGCCGACCATGACCCTCTTTCGCCCCAGGCTCTCCGAGATGGTTCCGGCGAAGAGCATGGAGACGGCCAGGGCGCAGGTCGTAATGGAGAGCGGCAGGCTTCCCCAGGCTGCCGCCACGCCGAACTCCCGGGAGAACTCGGGGAGGAGCGGCTGCACGTCGTAGAGTGTGATGAAGGTGACAAAGCCGGCGATGAAAAAGGCAAGGTTGATCTGCCGGTATCTCTTGGTTCCGCTCTTGATGGATCCCATCGGTGCCGCCCACTTCCTCATGAATGGATTTTTCCGCTGACTATATAGATTGTCGGCGGATACTACAAGGGGAACTCCGGGCGCCCCTGCCCGGCGCCGGCCGGGGGGAGGGGAAGCATGCCTCGGGCGAGGAGCGATGGGGGAGAGGGAGGGCGCGGGTCAGCCGATCTGCTTCAGCAGTTCCATGAGCTTTCCGGCTATCTTCCTGGGGGGGAGCACGTAGTCGACGGCGCCGGTCTGCGCCGCCGCTTTGGGCATGCCGTAGATGGTGGATGATTTCTGGTCCTGGGCGATGGTGACCCCCCCCATGTTCTTCATGTGCCTGATCCCTTCGGCACCGTCCTTCCCCATGCCGGTCAGCACGATCCCTATCATGGCGCCCTTGAGCGGCCTGGTGAGCGACAGCATGGTGACGTCCACCGACGGTTGCACGTAGTTCACCCGGGGTCCGTCGCAAAGCACGACCTTCGAGTTCCCGTCCAGCCTCAGGTGCAACCCACCGGGCGCCAGGTAGATGTTGCCGTTTCTCAGTTGTTCCCCTTCCTCGGCCAGGGTGACCGGCATGGAGGCGACAGCGGCAAGCCCCTGGGCGATCCGGTAGTCCATCTGCGGCGTGATGTGGAGCACGATGAGAAAGGCGGCGTCCAGCGGCGGCAGTTCGCTGAACAGCGACTTCAGGGTGAGGGGGCCGCCGGTCGACACCCCGATTACCACGAGGTTCCTAACGCCCATGGTTGTGCACCGGGGTGTCGAGCAGGGTCAGGTAATACTCCAGCGACTCCAGCAACTGGTCCGGTCCGAACGGCTTGGTCATGTAGTCGGACACGTACTCCTGCAGGCCGTCCATCTTGGCGTCGGGCTCTCCCATGCCGGTAAGCATCACGATGACGTTCCCGCTGTAGAGCCCCCGCTCCACGATCTCGCGGATGGTGTCCCAGCCGTCCATGTCGGGCATCATGATGTCCATCAGGATCACCCCTTTGAACCCCGACCCGAGCTGGTCGAGACATTCCGGGCCGCTCGCCGCGCTGGCAAGGCCGAGTTGGGCGGTGCTGCAGATGATCTCCACCGAAGCTCTTACGTACTCGTTGTCGTCTACGATCATGATCCGGTTGCTCATTTTGGCGTTCCTCGTCTGTTTTGATATCTGTCCGTTGCTGTCCTGGTGACCGTTCCGATCAGTTTCGCCATGGTTGTGTGGTCCAGCGGCCCCGCGTCGCTCCCGCTCGTCGGAGCCGAGACAAGCATCTCCCCGACCCTGGCCATGAACTGTTCCAGGGTGAACGGCTTGGCGAGGAAGATCGCATCCCGGCGCTGCTCATCCGGCGGCACCACATGGCTCGTGTACCCCGAGATGTAGAGAACCGGCAGGGATGGTTGCCTTTCCAGCAGTTTTTCGTACAGTTCGGGCCCCGTCATCTCCGGCATGACCACGTCGGTTGCCAGCAGGTCGATGGCACCGTGCCCGGCCGCCAGGTCGAGCGCCTGCGACGGGCGCTCCGCTGCCAGGACCCGGTACCCGAAGGAGGCCAGCAGATCCCCCACTACCTCGCGGATCATGTTGTTGTCCTCCACCAGCAGGATGGTCTTCGCCTCCCCCTTGCAGTGCTGGGCGGCGGCAGGGGGGGGGACGGCGATGATCGGCTCGACGCTGCCGGAGCTGGCCGGGAGGTAGATGGCGAACCTGGTCCCTTCCCCGGGGCGGCTCTTGACGTCGATGCAGCCGCCGTGGCGCTTGACGATGCCGTACACGGTGGCCAGGCCGAGCCCGGTGCCGCGCCCCACCTCCTTGGTGGTGAAAAACGGCTCGTACATGTGCTTGAGCGTCTCCTCCGCCATTCCGCAGCCGTCATCCGAGAAGGCGAGCAGGATGTAATGGCCCGGCTTCGCGACCGGGTGCTGCTTGTGGAACTCCTCGTCCAGTATCAGGTGCCCGGTCTCCAGGCAGATCGATCCCGCCCCGGCGATGGCGTCCTGTGCGTTCAGGAGCAGGTTCAAGAGGATCTGCTCCAGTTGCCCGCGGTCTCCCTGCACCTTCACCTCCCCCGGTGACAGCCTGAGGTCTATGGAGACGTTGTCTCTCGCCGTGGCGCGCATGATGTCCCTGAAGGAGGCGATCACCTCGTTCAGGTCCAAAAGGTCCATGTGGAGCACCTGCTTGCGCCCGAAGGAGAGGAGTTTCTGGGTGAGGTCGCTCGCCTTTTGGGCGGCGCTGCTCATGGAGACGACCATGCGGGCCTGCTGGCTCCCTTCGGGGCAAAGGCGCAGCAGCATGTCTCCGTAGACGATGATCGGCGTCAGGAGGTTGTTGAAGTCGTGGGCGACTCCGGCCGCCAGCTGGCCCACCGCCTCTATCCTCTGGCTGTGGTGCAGCTGCTCCTCCAGCACGCGGCGCCCCTCGTCGGCCCTCACGCGGCCGATGGCGATGCCGGCCAGGTGCGCCGCCGACTCGATGAGCTGGAGGTCCCCCTCTCCAGGGGCGCGCGGCTCGCGGTGGTACACGGCAATGGTCCCCAGCAGCGTGCCGTTGGAGGCGAATACCGGCTCGGACCAGCACGCCCTGAGGCCGGCATCGCGGGCCGGCTGGAAATCCTTCCAGTAGGGGTGGGGTTCCAGGTCCTCCACCACGACGCGCTGCCTGAGGAAGGCGGCGGTACCGCACGACCCTTGCCCCTTGCCGATCTTCAGGCCGTCCACCGCCCGGTTGTACTGTTCGGGAAGCGAGGGGGCCGCCCCGTGGCGCAGCCCGGTCCCGGATTCGTTAACCAGGAGCAGCGAGCAAAGTGAGCCGGGGATTCCCTGCTCGACGTATTGCACCACGCAGACCAGCAGCTCCTCGAGCGAGGCGTCCGTCGCTATCCGCTCCAGGGTCTTGAGACGGCTCAGCTCCTTTAGCTCGTTGGCCTTTCTGTGGGCGATGTCCCTGGCGATGCTCAGGATCAGCGGGCGCCCCTCGCTTTGTGTCACGTGCGCATGCACCTCGAGCGGGATGACCGCGCCCTCCCTGGAAAGGTAGGCGCTCTCGTAGGTCGCCTCCCCGCGCTCCTTGAGCCTCGCCAGCATCGGCTCTACCAGCTCCGCGTATTCCGGCGGCTCCAGGTCGTGCAGCCGGATGCCGGCCAGCTCCTCCGGCCGGAAGCCGGTCAGCCGGCAGAGCGCCTGGTTGAAATGCACCAGGCGCCCCTCCTCGTCGACCTGCAAGATCGCGTCGTTGACCGCGTCTATCTGGGCCGCCTTGATGGCGAGCTCCGCCTTCTGCCCGTTCACCAGGTCCTGCGCCGCCTTCAGGCAGTCCAGGTGGCGGAAAAGGATGCCGGTCAGCACCACGAGCAGCAGGCAGAGCATCAGGGTCAGCACCGACTGCTGCAAAGAGATCCTCTCCGGCAGCCCTGCCGCACCGGCTGCCCCCCAGAGCTCCGGGACCACCCCCATGGTCCAGATGCAAAGTACGGCAACGACGATGAAACCGACGGTAATGCCGGTGCGCTTTTTCAGTTGTGCTATGGAGATATGCATCATGTCTGGCAGCTTCCCGCAATTGCTGTGTTCTCTCCCGTCACCCCCACGGTCCCGCCGGCCTGCTCCAGGGTGAAGAAAATCGTCGTCCCGCATCCCTTCCCGGGGCTCTCGGCCCAGATCCTGCCATGGTGGTTGGCCACGATCCTCTTGCAGATGGCCAGGCCAAGCCCCTGCGTGTTCAGGTCGTGACGGGCGGCGTCGGCCTTGAAGAACTCGTTGAAGACCAGGGAGAGGTGCTCCTGGTCGAGTCCCACGCCGTCATCCTGCACGGATACCCGGATCATCCCGTCCTTTTTGTCCGCGCCGAGCAGCACCCTGCCGTTTGCCGCGGCGTAACGCGCCGCGTTGCTGAGCAGGTTCTTGAACAACAGGGTCAGTTGGTCCGCAGATGCCAGCACCTGAAGCTCCTGGTCCATATCGATCCGGCAGCTCACCCCGCGCAGGGCCAGCGCTTCGCCCACCTCGCCCAGGGCGTGCCTGGCCGCGTGGGCAAGCTTCACGGGAATCAGCGCGGGACGGGCCGACGAGAGCCGGACCAGGTCGAGCGATTTCTCCGCGAGCCCCTTGATCTGGTTGGAGCATTGCTGGCAGATCTCCAGCATCCGCTCCAGCCCGGGGTCGGTGACCTGCCTCCTGATCATGGGGAGCAGGGCGAACAGCGGGGTGAGCGGGGTGTTCAGGTCGTGGTTCAACTGGAGCATCATGGACTCCACCATGCGGGAGTGATGCCTCTCCGCCTCCAGCTTGCTGCTCTCCATCTGGGCCGCCTTGCGTTCGGTGATATCCAGCACCACTCCGACCAGCCCGCTCGGAACCCCCTTCTCGTTCCAAACGGCTGCCTTGTGGAAAATGACGTCGCGCAGGGTGCCGTCCGCATATTTCACCTGCGATTCGTAGACCTGTATGCCCGGGGTCTCCATGATCTTCCGGTCCATCTCGTGATACTGCCGGGCCAGCTCCCTGGGCCAGAGTTCGAACACCGTCCGCCCCATCAGCTCCTCCCTGTCGTGTCCTACGTAGGACTGGAACGCCTTGTTGCAGAGGTTGTAGCGCCCTTCGGTGTCCTTGGAGAAGATCGGGCTCGGGATGGTGTCCAAAAGCAGCTGCTGGAAGCCCAGCTGCTTCTTCAGCAGGTTCTCCGAGCGCCGGCGGTCCAGGATCAGCAGGATGGCCAGCATCACGAAGACGGCCGCAAGACTCCCGTTTATGGCCCGTATCTTCAGGTTGATCCGGTCGTAGCGCGCGAGGTACTCGCTCTTCATCACCCCGACGAAGAGGGCGCCGATGATCCTCCCTTCGGTGTCCCTGATCGGGTCGTAGGCGGTGAAGTAGGGGACGCCGAGTATGTCCGCTTCACCACGGTAGCGGGTTCCCTGCCGGAAGATCGCCTGGTAGGCGGGGCCGGTGAGCTTGGTGCCGATGGCGCGGCTGCCGTCGGGCCTGATGATGCTGGTGGCGATCCTCGTGTCCCCCTGGAACACGGTGGCCCTGCTGCCGGTGATGCTGAATATCTTGTCGGGGATCTCGTTGTTGTCGTTCAGGATGTAGTAGTCCCCGATGGTCAGGTTGCCGTTCTCGATGCGGAAGGTATGCCCCCTGCGGCCGATCAGCTCCCGGAAAATCATCATGCTGCTTTCCTGCTGCCGGTTCGCATGGCGCACCGCTTCCTCATGGATCTGCCTGAGGATGACGTGGCTGGCGATGGTCATCACCACTGCGATGCCGACCGCGCTGATCAGCAGGACTGCCGAGATTTTTTTGGTCGAAATTTTCAAGCCTATCCCTTTGCCTGTCGGTGGCCCCGGTCGTTCATGCACCCTTACACCCTGAAACTTCTCTTTCCGTGCGAGGAAAGCCAGCTGATCAGGCGCCCCGATATCTCCGGAAGCGGGACCACCTCGTCCACTCCCCCACGTGCGATCGCCTCCCTGGGCATCCCGAACACGACGCAGCTCTCCTCGTCCTGGGCGAGGGTCCTCGCCCCCGCCCCGTGCATCTCCAGCATCCCGGCGGCTCCGTCATCGCCCATGCCGGTCATGATGATCCCCAGGGCGTTCGCCGCGGCGCAGTTGGCCGCGGAGCGGAACAGGACGTCCACCGAGGGGCGGTGCCGGGATACCGGGGGGCCGTCCCCGAGGGCGATGGTGTAGTTGGCTCCGCTTCTGGCGAGCATCAGGTGCCGGTTCCCGGGCGCTATGTAGGCATGCCCCGGGAGCACCCGTTCGCCGTGCTCCGCCTCCTTCACCGCCAGTGCGCAGAGCCCGTTCAGCCGGGCCGCGAAGGTCCGGGTGAAGGTCTCCGGCATGTGCTGGGTGATCAGGATCCCCGGGCAGTCCGGGGGGAGCGCCGCCAGGAAGGTCTTGAGCGCCTCGGTCCCGCCGGTGGAGGCCCCCACCGCGATCACCTTCTCCGTGGTGGAGAAATGCTCGTGCCTGGTGGGGAGGACGGCGTCGGCCGTCAGTTTCTTCTGGACCGGCGGGGCCGCCCCGCGTTTCGCCGCGCCGCCGCGCCGGAAGGAGCGGTGGGCTAAGCGGATCTTCTCGGTCAGTTCCTGCGCGTACTCCATGAGTCCGCTGCGGATGTCGATCCTCGGCTTGGTGACGTAGTCGAAGGCCCCGAGCTCCAGCGCCCTTAGCGTAACGGCCGAGCTCTTCTCGGTAAGGGACGAGACCATCACCACCGGCATGGGCCTAAGCCGCATCAGCTTCTCCAGGAAGGCGAGACCGTCCATCTTCGGCATCTCGACGTCCAGGGTGAGCACGTCCGGGTTCAGCTCCTTGATGCGCTGCCTCGCCGCCAGCGGGTCCGGCGCCGTCCCGACCACCACCAGGTCGGGCTCCGCGTTGACGATCTCGGAAAGAAGGGAGCGTATCAGCGCTGAATCGTCTACTATGAGGACCTTAATCGGCATTTGATCTTCCTGCGGGAAGGTCCCGCATCCTTTTCACCCATGCGCGCCCTGTGGCCGGGAAAAACACCACCTTGCGCGGACAGCACTCCCCCAGGTCCGAGGCCATGATCGGAATGCCGTGCCGTTTGAGGTACTCGATGGCGAAGGCGGCGTTTTTGCCCCCTATGTCCGTCGCCATGGCCATGACCCGCCCCGCCCCGAAGAGCTTCGCCGCCAGCCGTCTCGGGTTGGCCCCCAGCGCCTCGAGCCGCTGCAAAAGCTGCCTCATCGCGCAGGCGCCGTAGCGGGCGCAGTTGACGGAGCCGGAGTCGCAGGCCCCGGTGCAGAGGCTGGCCTTCGCGCTTTGCAGCAGTTCCGGGAGCATGAAGTGGTTCATCCCCCCCACCCCCCGCTCGCTGTCATAGAGGCAGACCGAGACGCAGGAGCCCAGGGTCGTGGTGATCGCCACCGGCTCGGCGGTGGCGAAGCACTCGCCTGCCCCGATCTTCACCGCGACGGTGCCGAATTCCGGGTCGAAATAGCTCCCCTTGCAGTGATACGGGTCGGCTGGCATTTCCCTTCCTTGGAGAGCTTCATTGCACCCGGGGTGTCACCCCCTGAGCGTGTAGACCGTGTTGCCGCAGAGCCTGAACAGGTCCTGTGTATGGTGGAAGCTCTCGGAGTGGCCGACGAACAAAAGCCCGTCGGGGTGGAGGACCCGGGCTATCCTCTCCAGGATCGCGTGCTGGGTCCGCTTGTCGAAGTAGATCATCACGTTGCGGCAGAAGACGAAGTCGAACTTGCCGCGCATCGGCCACTTCTCGTCCAGCAGGTTCAGCTGCCGGAACTTCACCAGCTGTCGCAGCTCGTCCTTCGCCCGGCCCAGCCCCTCGTTTCTCCCCTCTCCCCTCAGGAAGTAGCGCCTGCGCAGGTGATCCGGGATCTTTTGCAGCTGGTCGACCGGGTACACCCCCTCCCTCCCCCTGGCGAGCACGCTGGTGTCGATATCCGTGGCCAGGATGGCGGGCGCGGGGGAGGGTGGATCCAGCGCCTCCAGCGCGGTCATGGCGATGGAGTACGGCTCCTCGCCGCTGGAGGAGGCGCAGCTCCAGATGCTGACCCCCTTGTCGGCCGGGCGGCGCGCCAGGTGCTCCGCCATGATCCGGAAATGGTGCGGCTCCCGGAAGAAGGAGGTCATGTTGGTGGTGAGGGCGTTGATGAACTCCTCCACCTCCTCTCCGTTGCCGCTGCCGACGATGTCCAGGTACTCGGAGAAGGAATCGATACCCGTGGCGCGCAGCCTGCGCGCCAGGCGGCTGTACACCATGTCCATCTTCCCGGGGGCCAGCGCTATGCCGGCAAGCCGGTAGATGATGCCGCGGACTCGGGCGAAATCGTCCTTGGTCAACCGGTAGTGGAACCCGTCGGGGGGCGCGGCGCCACCCCCCCCCGCAAGGGGGGGCGCCGCACTCCCTTCACTTGGTCTATTCAGAATTCTTTCCAGTCGTCGTCCAGTTCTGCTGCATCGGCGGCCGCAGCCTTGGCGGGGCGCTGGTCCGGCGTCCTTGCCGCCCCTGCCGCGGTGAGAGGCCTGGTTTTTTTCTCGGGTGCCTTCTGCTTTGCCGGGGCGTTGCGCGCGACTTTCCGCTTTTCCTGGGTCGCTTGCTGTTTGTGGCTCTCTTCCAGGGTGAAGCGCGCCACCACTGACACCAGCTGCTGAGCCTGCTCCTCGAGCGACTCTGCCGCGGCCGCAGCCTGTTCGACCAGCGCCGCGTTCTGCTGGGTCACGTCGTCCATCTGGGTGATGGCCGTGTTGACCTGCTCGATGCCGCTCGACTGCTCGAGGCTCGCGGCCGAGATCTCCGCCATGATGTCCGTCACCCTCTTGATGCTGGTGACGATGTCCTGGGTGGTCCTTCCCGCCTCCTCCACCAGGCGGCTCCCGTCCTGCACCTTGCTGACCGAATCCTCGATGAGCGCCTTGATCTCCTTGGCCGCGGCCGCGCTTCTTTGCGCGAGGCTTCTCACCTCCGCCGCGACCACGGCGAAGCCTCTCCCCTGCTCGCCCGCGCGCGCCGCCTCCACCGCCGCGTTCAGTGCCAGGATGTTGGTCTGGAAGGCGATGCCGTCGATGACCCCGATGATGTCGGAGATCTTCTTGGAGCTGCCGGTGATCGACTCCATGGTGACCACCACCCTGTTGATCACCTCGCCGCCCTTGACCGCGACGCCGCTTGCGTTGATGGCGAGCTGGTTGGCCGCCTGTGCGTTGTCTGCATTCTGCTTCACCGTCGAGGTGAGCTCCTCCATGCTGGAGGCGGTCTCCTCGAGGGCGCTTGCCTGCTCCTCGGTCCGCTGGGAAAGGTCGGAGTTGCCTGCGGCGATCTCCTCGGTCGCCGTGGCGATCGACACGGAGCCGTTTCTCACCTCGCCGACGATCCGCGCCAGGCCCTCGTTCATCTCCTTCAGCGAGCAGAGGAGCTCGCCGGTCTCGTCCTTGCTCTTGACCTCTATGTGCGCCGTCAGGTCGCCGGAGGCGATCCGCTTGGAGGCGGCGATGGCCTGGTCCAGCGCGTCCTTGATCCTGCGGGCCACGAACCAGGCGAAGGCGAAGATGAGCAGGGCGAGGGCTGCGGTGCTCCCGATGATCTGCCATTTCATCCTGTCCATCTCGGCCTTCACGTTGTCCACGTAGATGCCGCTGCCAACGATCCAGCCCCACTCCTTCATCATCTTCACGTAGGAGATCTTGGGGACCGCCTGGGTGCTTCCCGGCTTTGCCCACATGTAGTCCACCACCCCTTCGCCCTTCTCCTTGCAGACGTTAACGAACTCCACGTAGAGCCTCTTGCCGTTGGGGTCCTTGTTCTCGTGCTGGGTCTTGCCGATCATCTCCGGCCGGATCGGGTGCATCAGCACCTTGGTGTCCATGTCGTTGACCCAGAAGTACTCGTTCCCCTGGTACCTCAGCTCGCCGACCTGCTTCAGGGCGTCCGCCTGTCCCTGCTCCAGGGTCTTGGTCCCGGCCTTCACCGCGGCATAGTTGCCCTCGATCACGGCATGTGCCACCTCGACCACGGACTTGGTCGCCTGCATCTTCTCGTCCATCAGCTTGTTCTGCATGAACGGGAGCACGTATAGCATGACGCCGAGCACCATCATGGCGATGGTCGCCACCGAGATGCTGAGGATCTTGGTCAGGATCTTCCAGTCTTTAAAGCCCGCTGTTTTCATACGCTTGCCACCTCGCTTAGGGGATTTTCCGCCGTGGTATCCACGATCTGCAGTTCGTCGCTGCCGATCAGCTTCTCTATGTCGACCAGGATCAGCATCTCATCGTTGAGCGTGCCCAGGCCGGTGATGTAGCGGGTGTCCAGCGAGGCCCCGAACTCCGGCGCCGGCTTTATGCTCTGCGCCGGGAGCGCAACGACGTCGGAGACGCCGTCCACCACGATGCCGACCACCTTGCCGATCACGTTGATGATGATGACCACCGTGAACTCGTGGTAGGTCGCCTCCCCGACGTCGAACTTGATGCGCAGGTCGACGATCGGCACTATCACCCCGCGCAGGTTGATCACCCCCTTGATGAAGGGGGGGGTGTTGGCGATCCGGGTGACGCAGTCGTACCCCCTGATCTCCTGCACCTTCAGGATGTCGATCCCGTAGCTCTCGCTCCCCAGCGTGAAGGTGAGGTACTCCGACGACCCTTCACCCCCGCTTTGTTGCCCGGAAACAGCATTGGCCCTCTGCATGGTTTTCCAGCCTCCTTTGGTCGCTTTATGACTTCCTGTGCATCATGAAAAGCTCGGTCAGGTCCAGAATCAGAGCTACGCGCCCGTCTCCCAGGATGGTCGCCCCGGCGCTCCCCTCCACTTTCTTGTAGTTCGTCTCGATGCTTTTCACCACCACCTGCTGCTCGTCCAAGAGCGCGTCGACCATGATGGCGCCCCTCTCCCCTTCGGCCACCACGAGTATCAGGATGCCGCGCTCCGGGGCCAGCACCTCGGGCTCGAGGTGGAACAGCCGGTGCAGCCTGAGGATGGGGAGGTAATCCCCCCGGATCTGCACCACCTCTTTGCCGTTCACGCTCTTTAGCTGGTCGGGCTTTGGCTGCAGCGATTCGATCACCACGTTGATGGGGATGATGAACTTCTCCGTCCCCACTGCGACGGAGAGCCCCTCCAGGATGGCCAGGGTGAGCGGCAGGCTGATGGTGAAGCGGGAACCCTCCCCCGGCTCCGAGGCGATCTGCACCCTCCCGCCGATGGCCTGCACGTTCTTCAGCACCACGTCCATCCCCACCCCGCGTCCCGAGAGGTCGGTCACCTCCTCTGCCGTGGAGAAGCCGGGAGCGAAGATGAGCTGCCAGGCCTCCTCGTCGCTCATGGACTCCGAGCAGGGGATCCCCCTTTCCTGCGCCTTGGCGACGATCCTCTCCCGGTTCAGCCCCGCGCCGTCGTCGATCACGTCGATGACGATCCTCCCCCCGACCTGCGAGGCGCGCAAACAAAGGGTCCCGGTCGGCTCCTTCCCATTGGCCACCCGCGTCTCCGCTGACTCCAGCCCGTGGTCCAGCGCGTTTCTCACCAGGTGGCACAGGGGGTCGGTGATCCTCTCGATGAGCCCCTTGTCGAGCTCGGTGCTCTCGCCGATGGTCTTCAGCTCCACCTGCTTGCCGAGCTTGGCGGCGAGTTCGCGCACCATGCGCGGGAAGCGGCTGAAGACCATGCTGATCGGTACCAGCCGGATCGACATCACGCTCCCCTGCAGGTCGCGGGTGTTCCTCTCCAGCTGGGCGAGCCCTCTTTGCAGCGCCTGGTGCTGTATGGGGTCGAGCCCCATGACGATCTGGGCGAGCATCGCCTGGGTGATCAGCAGCTCGCCCACCTGGTTGATCAACTGGTCGACCTTCGCCACGTTGACGCGGATGGAGGACTCGGCCTCGACGCTGCGCCGGCCAAAGGCGCCGGGGGCCGCCTCGTTGCTGTCGTAGGCGCGTCTGCCGACCGAGGCGGTCTCTGCCTCGGAGAGGGGGGGCGCCGCGGCGGATGGCGGGAGTTCGGCTTGCCCCGCAAAGGGAAGCTCCTCCAGCTGCAGCTGCTCCTCGTCCGCCACGAACATGAACACCTCGAAGAGCTGCTCCCTGGCTGCCGCCGTGGCGAGGGTGAAATGCCAGCGGGTGATGCATAGCCCGGGGTCGAAATCCTCCAGCTGCGGCACCTCGGCAAGGGAGGCGCGGCAGGCGAATTCGCCGGGGAGCGCTAGGGCGGCCAGCTCCGAGATGATGCTCTCCATCCGGATACCCCTGTTGAAGATCTCGGGGTCGGGCGTGAAGGTCAACCGGTAGCGAAGGGGGAGGAGGGAGCCGGCCGCGCTCCTGGCCGTAAGGGACGGAGCCGGCGAGGGGTTCTTGCAGCTCCCCTTGGCGCAGGCTCCCTCGTTCAGCTGCTGCAGCTTCCCGACCACCTGGTCTATCGCCTCCTGGCGGACCGGTTTCCCCTCCTTGTGTCCGGCGAGCTGCATGGAGATCGCGTCTCCCGCCTCGAGGAACAGGTCGATCATGCCGGGGGCAAAGGGGATCTCGCGGTTTCTGAGCAGGTCCAGCAGAGATTCCATGACATGCGTCACCACCGTCATGTCGTCGAATCCGAAAATCCCGGCTCCTCCCTTTATGGAATGGGCGGCGCGGAAGATGGCGTTCAACTGCTCATGGTCGGGCTCCCGCTCCCCGAGCTCGATGAGTATGTGCTCCATCTCGGCCAGGTTTTCGGCACACTCCTCGAAGAAGACCTGGTTGAAACGTTTCAGGTCGATACCGTCAGGCTCGCCAGTTGGAGTTGTCATGCAGATCCTCTGTTGCTTCGTTTTGGGCGGCGGAGTGCGTCCACAGGGGTTACAGTTTTCCGGGGGTGTCCACGACGGAGAAGGCGTCGGAAAATCCGAGCAGGGCTACCTGGTCTGCCACCTGCTCGCTGAGGGTGCAGGTGACGGGGGAAATGCCGCGGCGCCGCAGGTTTTCCATGAAAAGGACCAGCAACTGGCAGCCGCAGGCGTCCAGCTCACCTATCCCGGAGAGGTCCAGCGAGGCGGGCTCCGGCTCCCTCTCCAGGAGCTGTGCCAGCCGGTCGGACAACAGCCTCTGGAGGGCTGTCGCCTGTTCCCTGGACCAGGTCCCATGCAGCGTGATGCGGTTGTCGGCGGCAAAAGATGTTTGAGTCAATTTTTTTCCGCTCCTGGTGCGCCTGCGAGAGGTGGTGGCGATGTATGACGGTTGCGACAACCATCGTTATAGACATGCCGACCTCTTCGGCAGCGGTACCGGCAACTTTAATGAAATGTGCGGGTGCTGGCTTCCTGGTGCGGGGGGGCTTTGCGGCTTGGGAGGGGTGCGGTTTTGCAAAGGGGGAAACGGCAGGAAAAGGGGAGGGCGACAGCCAAAGGGGAGGGCGGCGGGAGACGCTCCCGCCGCCGGCTTTGGCGGGGTAAAACAGCTTCAGGGGTTGGCGGATTCGGAGCCTAGCTCCTCGAAGCCTGCCAGGACCTTGTCCGGTGTCCTGCCGGTGGAAAGGCGGATCCTGGCCAGGTCGGTCAGCATCTGCAGCGAGTCGAGGGCCGGGTTGACCTTGGAGGCTGCGCAGTTTCTCCACCTTACCGGCACTTCCACGACGGGGTAGCCGTGCTTTTTGGCGAGCGCCAGTATCTCCACGTCATAGGCGAATCTGTCGATGCGCGCCTGGCTGAAGAGCCTTCTGGCCACGTCTCCCGAAAAGAGCTTGAAGCCGCACTGGGTGTCCTTGAAATCGTCGATCACAAGCAGCCTCACCAGGCGGTTGAAAAGCCGCCCCATGCCCCGGCGCCAGACGGGCTGGGCCTTTACCACGTCGCTCGCGGGAAGGGCCCGCGAGCCGATGGCGATCTGGTGGGACTTTTGGGCGAGGTGCCGTTTGAGGTTCTCCAGCTCTTCGATGGGGGTGGATAGGTCGGCATCCGTCACGAGGACGAATGCTCCCCGCGACGACTGCACCCCTTTCCTCAAGGCGTACCCCTTCCCCCTGTTCTGCGGGTAGCTGATCAGGCTCAGGCCGGGCATGCTCCTGGCCAGGTCCCTGACCAGTGCCGCCGTGTTGTCCGTGCTGCCGTCGTCTACGACCACTACCTCCGCTGCATGCCGGGTGCCGGAAAGGTAAGCCAGGATCTTTCCAAGCGACTCAGGCAGTCTCTCTTCTTCGTTGTAGGCGGCGATGACAATCGTCGTTTCCGGAAGCATGGCAACCCCCTTCGTGCGATCGGCAGGATGTTTTAATCGTCGTACTCCTTCCAGTACAGGCCGCTTTGCGAGTTGAATTTCGTTGTGCTCTCCGAGTCCTGCAGGCTGCCGGTGAAGGCGGAATCGTCGTCCCAAAGGAGCGCCTCCGGCATCAGCACCTTCGCCACGACGCTCTTTTGCGATATGCTGCGCCTGCCCAACTCGGCCACTTTTTTCCCCGTGCCGGAGTCGTAGATCCTCAGCGTGAAACTCGCCTGTGCCGTTGCGGCGCCGCGCGGCTCGGCGCTGAAGACGTAGACTCCCTCCCCGCTCTTCTCGATCACCGCTTCGCTGGTCCGGCCCGGCCCCTCGGCGCAGACCGGGGTGATGTTCTGCAGGCGCCTGGCCTCGGACCTGCTCGGGGTCCTGTTCCTGCGGGACCTGGGAAGCTCCCTGAAGAGCACGGAGATTTTCACGCTGTCGCCGGAGCTTATCAGCTTCAGGTCCCCCTGCAGCGAGGCGACCACCAGGCCGCGCATCTCCGGTTGGGGGGCGGGGTTTGGCTGCTGCGGTTCCTTGTCCGGCGTCCCCGCCGCCGGGCTAAGACGGTCCGGCCGCGCCACATGCTGCGGGGGCTCCTCCTTCTCCCGGGCCGGGTTCCCGCCGCTCGTCGGGCGCGGCGCTGCGTCTACCGGCAGCCTTGCCGTTTGCGGACCGGGCTCGTTGGCCGCCACCTTTGCTGCGGCAGGGACCGTCTTGCCGGGGGGGGACGCCACCGGGTCTGCAGCCGGATGGACAGCGGGAGGGCGGGGGAGCGCCGTGGTCGGCACGGGTGGGGGAGCCGCCTGAGGGGCCGCCTCGCTCGCCGCCTCTCTCTCCTGGGTCACGGCGGCGGAATGCGCCCCCGGCTTCTCCCTCCCCGATGCAGGGGGAGTGCCGGTGGCGAAGGGTTCGATGGCCCCAGGGATTCCCCCCCGGCTCCCCTGCCTCGCGCCGTCGACAGGTAGAGAGGCCTTGGCGCCGGGAGTGAGCAATACTCCGGAGGGAGGGGGCGCTTTGGGCGTGGCCGCAAGAGGGCGCCGGTGGAGCACCCGGGAGAGGGGAGCCAAACGGCCGGGTGAAGACTTCGCCAAAGCGGCCGGTGCCGCAGGTGCTGCCGCGAGCCAGAGGAGGTCGATGCGCGTCTCCCGCCCAAGGAGCGGGGTGAAGTCCGCATTGCTGCTCAGCACCATGAAAAGGAGCGCGTGCAAAAAGAGCGAGGCCCCCAGCGCCATCCTCTCGTCGTAGCCGTTTTTGTCGCCGGATAGGCTCGTTTGCATGTAGCACCTTCCTGGCGCCCGCGGTGGGGCTTGCCGCTTAAACCGCGCGTCGCTCACTGGGGCGTGCCGCCGGTTGCGGCGGGGGCGGGGCGGTAGCGCGCCAGGAGATCCCGGTGCTCGGGGATCTTCCTGACGAAGATGTCGGCGACGGGGTCCGAATAGATCAGCCCCCAGTTGCGGTCCTTGAGCAGGAACCTGGAAAGGCCCGAACCGGCCGGTATCAGCATCCAGGTGACGCCGTACTTCTCGAGGACCGACTCCCACCCCGGCTCGAAGCCGGTGACGCGCCGGTATTCCCTGAGCCGCTCCGAGCCGTACATGTCCAGCCGCCCGTCGATGAACACCTTGTAGCGGGGGTAGCAGCGGTAGATCAGGTAGTCGCCGAACTCGTCGTTGTTGAACATGTTGCCGGCGATCTTCTGGCGCATCAGGAATTCGCAGGCGGCTATCGGCTTTGCCTTTTCATCGAAGGCGTGCGAAGGCTCTCCGAGCCAGAGGGCGGCGGCGACCGCAACGAGCGCGGCAGCGGGCCAGAGATGGCCGGCGGTCCTGGAGTCGAGCTCGGCCATCCTCCTGGAGCGCTCCTTCAGAAACCGCGCGAGCCCCCCCTTTAGCGCCTCATCCTCCGCATCCCCCCGGCCGTTCAGGATCGGCGCGGTCACCAGGGCGAAGAGCGGTATGTAGCGCGTCGAGTGGAGGGCCATGTTGGTGAAGACGATGACAAGGACAAGTTCGCTCGGCTCCAGGCGTTTCCTGGAGAGTGCCAGGGCCGCGATCAGCAGCAGCAACAGGTACTTGAACGGGAGCCAGCCGTGGAAGTCCGGGGAAAGGAACTCGACCACATGGTCCATCATGTACCCGTCCAGTACCAGCCGGAACGGGAAGAGCAGTATCGCGTAGCCGTAGGGGTTGACCAGGCATACGGCAAGGCAGGCCGCGCCGGCCAGGGCGAGCTGCCGCAGCTTGGCAAGCCTGGCGCCCCGCTGCGCGCCATGAAGGCGCGGCACCCCCGCCAGGTTGCCGATCAGGTACGCCCCCGCGAGGATGAACCCGCCGAGGTAACCCCCGTGCAGGTTGACCCACAGGAGCATGAGCAGGGGGAGCAGGTACAGGCGGTTCGCCCGGCCGACATGCCACGAGTCGATCAGGTAGTGGAAGATGACCATCAGCAGCAGGGAGAACAGGTGCGGTCTGGCCAGCCAGTGGGTCTGCGAGGAAAGGAGGGCGATGAGCGTTATGGCGACGGGGCGGAGGATGCCGCCGCGGTTCTGCCTCAGTATCGTGAACAACAGGGATGTGGTGCCTGCCAGGAGCAGCGCGGAGCAGGCGACCACGCCGGACAGCCCGAACAGGTGGTGCGCCGCCGCCATCAACACCTCGGAGAGCCACTCGTGGGCGGTCCAGGGGAGGGGAGGGGTGTGCAGGGAGAACATGTCAAGCCTGGGAATGGAGCCGCTTCTGAGGATCTGCTCGCCGGCGCGGATGTGGTATCCGGTGTCGCCGTCGGCAAGAAGCCCGGTGCTGGTGGAGAAAAAAAGCGTGAGCAGCACCGTCGCGAAGAGCAGGTCCGCGATGGAGGGGATGAAGATCTCTCTTAGCTGGCGCGGTTTTCCCATTTTGGCCGTTCCCGTTTAGCCGATCTCGATCTCGTCGCCCCTCGAGGTCCCTGAAAACGCCACGGTGCCTGCGGCGACTTCCAGCACGCTGCCGCATGCCGGCATCAGCCGCGTCACCCGCTGCGGCTTCAGGCTTTCTACCGTTGCCAGCACGCGGTTGCTGCGGTCCAGGAAAACCACGTCGATCGGGAACTTCATGAAGAAGGTGTGCACTCCCAGGCACGGCCGTATCAGCAGCCCCTCCCCCTGCCGGAGCGCCTTTTTCCCCAGCAGTCCCCTGGCGCGCGCCCAGGGGGTGTGCGCCACCCGGAGTTCGCTGGCGATGATGCGGCCGTTTCTGCCGTTGACCGCCCTCATCTAGCGAAAGGCGCTTTTGGGAAGGAACAGCCTTACCCCGAGCGTCCCCACGAAGCTCAGCGGGTCGTATTTGCCGACCTTTACATCCCCGGCGTTGATGTCTCCCCGCGCCGCGTAGATCCCTCTCAGCTCCGCGGCGAGGGCGATCCCCGGGGTGAAGAAATAGTCCACTCCCGCGTGTGCGTGACCCCCCACCGTCCACTCCATGCTGTAGCCGGCACCCGTGGTGGCTTCCAGCTCCCCCTTGATGAAGTCGACGCCTCCCCCCACCAGCGGGACGAGGCGGTTGTTCGGGGCGAAGCGGTACTGCAGCCCGAGCGATAGATCGGTCAGGGAGGCCTCGTACACCTTGCTTCCCGCGATTTCCACGTCCAGGTTGGGCACCCGCAGAGCTTCTATTTCCAGCGCGAGGTTCTCGCCGATGCCGTAGATGAAGCCCCCCCCGCCGGCGAAGTCGGCTTGTCCCTCTGCCTTGCCGGTTATGGCGCTGCTGCTGATGAAACGGTCCTTGAGCGGTACCAGGACCCCTGCCTTTCCGGTTAGGCCGAATTTCCCCGAGATGCTTTCGGCGCGGGCGGACCCGCTGGCGAGGATCAGCATCAGGATGGTCGAGATGAGTAGTCGTTGCATCATTTTCTCCTGTGTCGCTGGGGCTTTTGGTGCAGCGGGTCACCTGGTCAGGGACGCGGTCGCGCTTTGTCCTGCGGAGTCGCTCACCGTGATTTTCACGCTCCCGGACCATTGGGAGGCGTCGGCCAGTCCGGCCGTTATCGTGACGCCGTCGGCCCCAAGGGCTGCCGTGACCCGCCCCGGTGCGCTGGAGGTGACGGTGAACGGCTTGGCGCCTCCGCCGACGCTAAAGACAAGCTCGGTGGCCGTCTCGAACCCCGCGGCCGAGGGCGTTATCGTGAGCGGGCGCGCCGACGAGGCCAGGGCATAGGAGCCGCCGACATAGCCGGTGATGGGGTTGGAGTCGTTGGTGACCGCTTTGAAGACGACTGATCCCGCCGTGAACGAGTCGAGCTCGGGCGACAACATGGTGACGGAGACGTTGAAGATTCCCATGCCGGCGGCGTCGGTGGTTACCGTCTGGCTACCCGGCCCGGCAGCGGCCACCGGGTCCAGCTCTATGTCGCTGGTGTCGCCGGTGCTGTTGTAGACGGAGAGGGTGACGGGCACTCCCGCCCGCGGATTGCCGTTGGCATCGGTCAGCTTGAAGGGGATCAACTGCAGGAAGGTGACCGACTCGGTGACGGTCGGGTCGACCTCCTTCTCTTTGGGGGCGAGCATGCTGCTTTGTTCCCCGGGCTTCAGGCCGGCTGCGTCCGTGAACATGATCACCCCGGTGCCGCGGACCACCTGGAAGCCGGTGTAACCGTGGTAGTTCTTGCCGTCGACCGTGACAGACGCCTCCACGATCACGTTGGTGGTCGACGGCACGTTTCCCGTCGCCAGGACCGCCTTCGCCTCGCCGTTTTTGTCGGTGAGCGGGGTGACATAGCTGATGGCGCCGGGGCCGGCCAGGACCTTGAAGTTCACCGCCTGGTTCGGTACCGGGGAGCCCGCCTCTGTCCTTTGGTTCGTCAGCGGGTCCAGGAATACGCCCCCCGCCACATTGAGCAGTTTCGCCGTAAGGAGCACCGTGCCGTTGTCCGAGTCTATCTGGGGCTGCGAGCTCAGATCGGTCGGGCGCTTCAGGTCGGTGGAGAGCTCCAGGGCGAACACCGGATCCTGAGCCGTTACCGGAGTTGCGGTCTGGGTGCCGGTCTGGTCGGCCTGGTTGCTCGAAGCGGGTGTGTTTCCGAGCGGATCGCTGGTGGAATTGCCGCTTCCGCCGCAGCCTGACAGATACAGCATCAAAACCGGCAGCAACCCGAAAAAGAGTGAGCGAACTGAACGCAGCATATATTCCCCCTCTAATTGCAGCGGACCTTCCGGATGTTCGTGATCCTGGATGGTCCCTTGCCGAGGCTCGTGATCCCCCGGCAAGGGGCCTTCGCCGTTACGATTTGGCCAGCTTTACGTAGACGAGCGCCAGTTGTACTGCGATGACGAGAAGGATGAACGTGTTGAAATCTGGTTGCATGGGATCACCTCCTTTTGGTTACGCCCTTTTTTGCCCTTCGGCTGCCGCTCGAGCCGCTCATTTGAGGACCTTGTTGATCTGGATGAGCGCCGGGCCCAGGATGACCACCAGCAGGGCGGGAAATATGAACAGTATCAGCGGGAAGATGATCTTGATGGTGGTCTTTGCAGCGGCCTCTTCCGCGATCTGTCTCCTCTTGGTCCTCAGTTCGTCGGCGAAGCTGCGCAGGGACTGGCTCAGGCTGGTCCCGAAGCGTTCGGTCTGGGCCAGCATGGTCACGAAAAGCCTCACGTCGTCCACCATGGTGCGTTCCGCCAGGTCCTTCAAGGCGTCGATGCGTCTCTTCCCCGCCCTGACCTCCATGGTGGCGACCTTCAGCTCCAGGGCCAGCGGGTCTTCGCTGAACTGCGGGATTTCCGTCGCCCGCACCAGCGCGGCGTCCATGCTGAGCCCCGCCTCCACGCAGATGGTCACCAGGTCGAGGATGTCCGGGAGCGTGTGGAAAATGGCCTCCTGGCGCTTCTTCATCCGCTTCAGGAGCCAGTAGCTTGGCGCGAGGTAACCGACGATGGCGCACGCCGCCATGGGAAGGATCGCCCGGCTGGAGAAATAGGCATTGGCGGGACCTGCCAGAAGGAGCAGGTAAAGAAGCGGCAGCGCGCAGGCGAGCAGCACCTTGCTCCCGAAAAACGGGTAGACGGCATCCCTGCGACACCCTGCCGCGACCAGCATCCTTACGTACTTCGACTGCTCCTTCTCGGGGAGCTTTACCTGTGCCCCCAGCCGGCTCAGCTTGTCGGCCCAGGCGCCGGACTCCCCGGGGCGGGTGATCGTTTCGCTCTTGTCGGGAAAGAAGCTTTCCAGCCTGCGCGCCACGGTGCTTCTCCCCAAAAGGAAGCGATGGGACAAGGCTACGGCCAGCAGCATGACGGAAGCGAATACTGATAAAGCGATCAGGTAGAGCATGGGGCGCACCTATATCCGTATTCTTATGATCCTTGCGATGATAAGGAGCCCCGCGACCTGCATCAGGGCGGCGAAGAGCAGCACGTAGCGCCCCAGGGGCTCCTTTAAGAGTGCCGACTCGTATTGCGGGTTCATCACGCTGAACATGGCGAAAACCAGTACGGGGAGCGCTCCCAGCACGTAGCCGGACATGCGCCCCTGGGCGGTGTACACCTGCACCTGCCGGCGGATCCTGAGCCGGTCCCTGATGGTGAGCGCGAGCTTGTCCAGGGTATCGGAGAGGTTCCCGCCCACGTCCGAGTTGATGGAGACGGCGGTGGTGAAGAACCTCATGTCGAGGCTGTCTATCTTCTGGTTCATGCCGGCCAGCGCGTCCGTGATGCGCAATCCCAGCTGCTGCTGATCGTAGGCGGACTGGAAAAGCGGCCCGACCGGCGCGGGGATCTCCTGCCCCACCAACTGCACGGCCGATGTGAAGGAGTGGCCGGCCCGCAGCGAGCGGGAGATGATGGAAAGGGCGTCGGGGAAGTGCTCGGTGAACCTGGCGTTGCGCCTTTGGGTCCTGATCTTGAGGAGCAATGCGGCCAGCAGCACTGCCGTAGCTGCGGCAAGCATCCCCAGCAGCAACATCCCGCTTGCCGTCACGGCCAGCACTGCGAGAGCGAGCGCTGCCGAGGCGGTCAGCGCGACGAAGGCCACTGCGCCTGACTGGATACCCGCATGGTCCAGCTTCGTCGCCAGGTTCCTGGTGAACGGCGAACGGGCCAGGAACCGTTCGGCGCGGTTCGCCCAGCTGTAAAGCGCCACACGCAGCTCTTCCGGCACCTCGGAACCTTTTTGCCTTGCCATCCGCTGCAGCCGCCTTTTCAGCTCCGTTTTGGGGGAGGAGTGCCTCTCGATCAGAGAGAAACCCGCCGCCACCAGGAGGCAGAAGACGCTGAGAAAAACCAGTGCCGCGATGGGAAGAATCATGAGCTACTCCTACTCGTCGAACATATGGGGGGGGAGCTCGATGCCGGAGAGCTTGAAGCGCTCCGCGAAACGCGGCCTGACCCCGGTGGCCCTGAAACGGCCGATGACCTTCCCTTCCCGGTCGATCCCCTTTTGCTCGAAGGTGATCACGTCGTGCATCACGATGGTGTTCCCCTCCATGCCGGTGATCTCCGACAGCTTGACCACCCTGCGCGTCCCGTCGGAGAACCTGACCATCTGGAGCACGAGGTTCAGTGCCGAGGCGAGCTGCTCCTTGATCGCCCGCTCCGGCAGGTCCAGGCCGGCCATCAGCACCATCGTTTCCAGCCTTGAGAGGGCGTCGCGGGTGGTGTTGGCGTGCACCGTCGAGAGCGAGCCGTCATGCCCGGTGTTCATGGCCTGCAAAAGGTCGAACGCCTCGGCTCCGCGCACCTCCCCTATGATGATCCGGTCCGGGCGCATCCTGAGGGCGTTTCGCAACAGCTCCCGGGAGGTCACCTCGCCCCGCCCCTCGAGGTTCGGGGGCCTCGTCTCCAGCCGGACCACGTGCTCCCGTTTCAGGTGGAGCTCCGCCGAGTCCTCAATGCTGACCAGGCGCTCGTCTTCGGGGATGTAGGCCGACAGGACGTTCAAAAGGGTGGTCTTGCCGGTGCCGGTGCCGCCGGAGAGGAGGATGTTGAGCCGCGTCTGCACCGCCGCTTCCAAAAGCAGGGCCATCCTTTCGTCCAGGGTCTCCAGTCTCAGGAGATCCCTCATGGTCAGCGGCTCCTGGCCGAAGCGGCGTATGGAGAGCACCGGGCCGTCCAGCGCGAGCGGGGGGATGATCGCATTGACGCGGGAGCCGTCCGGGAGCCTCGCGTCTACGTAGGGGGAGGACTCGTCGATCCTTCTCCCCACCTTGGAGACAATCCGCTCGATGATCTGCATGAGATGTGCGTTGTCCCGGAAGCAGACATCGGTCTTTAGAAGCTTCCCCCCCTTCTCCACGTAGACCTTGGAGGCGTTGTTCACCAGGATGTCGGAGATGCCGTCGTCCGCCAGAAGCGGCTCCAGCGGCCCGAGGCCGAAGGTCTCGTGCTGGATCTCCTGCACCAGCCGGTCCCTTTCCATCTGGTTCAGCGGTATCCCCTCGCCGGCGATCAGGTTCTCGATCACGCTGCGGATCTGGCTCACCATCTCGCTGCTTCTCATCAGGTCCATCTTGGCCAGGTCGATGCTGTCGATCAGGCGCCGATGGATGCGGATCTTCATGTCCTGGAACAGTTCGCTCTCGGCCGGCGGCGCGCTCTGCGCGGACATTATCTTGGTCAGGTTTTCCGGCAGCATGGGGTTCTCCTCCCGGCGCCGGCGGCCTTGTTTGCCGCCGTGCTGCAAGCGGGGTCATCTCTTTATGCGCTCGGCAAGCCCCTGTATCGCCTTGCTCACCGGGGACCTGGGGGCGAGTTTCACCAGAGGCATCCCCTTGTTGATGGAGGCGACGACGTCGGCGTACTCGTTGGGTATGGCCTGGTACACCGGCATGGAAAGCACCTTCTCCGCGTCCTTTACCTGGATGTCCGCCTTGGGCAGGTGCCTGTTGACGACGAGCTTCACCCTGTCATGCCCGAACCCCCTGCTCGCGAGTGCCGAGAGGTACCTCTGGGTGTTCTTCAAGGTGGGGAGGCTCAACGTGGTGGTGAAAAGGATCAGGTTCGAGCTTTTGAAGATGGACATGTTGCAGCCCGACAGCGGGCCCACGCAGTCGACCACGACGTAGGTGAAGATCCTCCTCAGCACCTCCATTACGTGCTGCACCTGCTCGGCGGTGATGGAAACCGCGTCGTCCACATCGAGAGGCTCGGTGAGTATGTACGGGCCGGAGGAGTGGCGGGCCATGACGCTCATCAGGAAGTTCGCGTCGAGCCGGTCGATGTTGCTGGTTACGCTGCTTAGCGTGTAGGCCGGGTTGACGTTCAGGAAGGTGCTGATGTCGCCGGCCTCAAGGTTCAGGTCGACCAGCGCCACCTTGGTATCCCCCTCGGCCAGGGCCGCGGCAAGGTTTACCGCGACCGTTGTCGTTCCCATGCCCCCTATGGGGTTGTACACGGCGATGATCTCTCCCGCAGGGGTCTCCTCGACCGGCACGGGGTTCAGGAAACGACCCGCCTTTTGCAGCGACTTCCGCAGTTCGTCGTGGTTGATGGGGCGCAGCAGGTACTCGACCGCCCCCGCGCGCATCAGCGCCAGAAATCCCTCCACGTTCTTTTCCGAGGAGCAGGCGATGATGGAGACCCTGGGGCACTGCTCCGTGATGCTCTGTATGTCGAGTACCCCTTGCCGGACGTCGTCCACCCCGAGGAACACCACGTTCGGCGCCTGCCTCTGGGTGCTCGACGCGGTATTGGTGAAGTGCTCCACGGAGCCCGCGAGGGTGATGGAGCCGGCGTACGGTCTCAGGGTGGAGACTATGGATTCCCTGGCAGCCTTGTCAGGGTCGATGACGACTATGGAATATTGGGTGGTCATGTCTCGCAAGCCTCTTTGTCGCGGGCTTTAATCGCGGCGTTGGCAGCCTTTTGATCCTGCGCCGCCTGTCAGCTCCGTCTGTTGGTTATGCCCCTGTTGCCCGTTCACCTGCCCGTGGGCATCCAGTCGAGTTCCCGCTCCTCTTGCGGGTCCGGCGGCCGGTCCGTCGGCAGGGGCATTGCAGCCCCGGGGGGCGCCGGCTTGACGATCCTTGGGGTGATGAAGAAGACCAGGTCCTTTTCCCTTATGTCGTTCTGGGTCGATCGGAACAGGGCCCCGAGGATCGGGATGTCGCCCAGGATGGGGATCTTGGACATGATCTTGATCTGCTCTTCCTGGAGCAACCCCGCCAGGACCAGGCTCTCCCCGTCCCGAAGTTCCACGCTGGTGCGGACATCCCTGGTGTCTATGATCGGGTAGCCGTTCACCGCCAGGGTGCCGGCGATGCTGCTCACCTCGGCGGGGTCGATCTTCAGGTTGATCAGCCCGTTCTCCATCACCTCAGGTCTGAACTTCACCTTGATCCCCACCGTTTCGAAGACGATCGAGGTGGTGGCCGCCCCTCCCGTGCTGATCACGACGCTGTAGGGTATCCGGCTTCCGGCGAGGAAGTTCCCCTCCTGCCCGCTTTTCACCAGCAGGTTCGGCTCCGCCAGGATCTTGGCGAGCCCCTTGCTCGTCAGGGCCTGGAGCACCACGCCGACTCCCGCCGGGAAGTACGAGACCCCTATCGAGAAGGGGTCGAGCGGGTCGAAGGAGCCGACGCCCGGGCCGGTACCTGCGATCCCCCTTAGCCCGTTGGTGCTTATGCTGGTCCCGGAGGCGCTGGTGGTGCTGACGCTTGTGGGGGCGCCGACCAGGTTGCTGAACCCCTCTGCCGTGTTTCCCTTTACGACGGCGCTTATGCCGAGTTTTTTCAGGGAGCTCTTGTCCACCTGAGCCACCTTCACCTGCAAAAGCACCTGCAGCGGCTCGTCTATGGTGATGTGGTTCAGCACCTTCGCAGCGTATGCCTTGGCGATCTCCTCCGCCTTCTTGCCGGTGATCTCGTTGGCCACCTTTCCGGAGAGGATGACCGTTTCCCCGGCGTACTCCACGCTTATCGAGTCGTGCGGGGCGCGCTCCCTGATCTGCGCCTCTATGGCCTCCTGGTCCCCAACCACCCGCACGTCGAAGAAGATCGGCTTGTCGGCGTTCTCCTCCCAGACGATCAGGCTGGTCGACCCTATCTTCTTCCCGTTGATCAGCAACTGGTTGCGCCGCATCGGATCCGGGACGTCGATGATCTCCTTGTCCGCTATGGTGACGTAACGCGCCGGGTTGGTGAGGTTCAAGACGACGCTCTTGTTGACCACCACCGTCGTTGGGACGCCTGCCGCGTGTGCCGATCCGATACCTGGCAGGATGAAAAGCGAAAGGAAAAGAAGCATGAGGTACTTGTTTGCGTGACCACGGTTCATGGGCGACCTCGGTTGATGGAATTTGCGGATGTCACTCGGCGTACTGCCTGGATGACTTCTCCGTCCCCCTGACGATCTCCAGCGTGTAGGAGGGGGCGGACGCTTTCACGACGGTCGCCGGTTTGGGAGCGGCTCTGACCTGGCGCGCCGGCGCGGCAGCCGTAACGACCTTGGGCGGGTGGGGGCGCTCGACGCCGGTCAGCACCTTGGCTATCGTGGCGCCTCTGGTTTCAACCCGCGCAATGTCGGAGAAGTTGCGCAGCAGCAGCTGCAATGAGCCCTTGCTGGAGGAAAGGACGATCTTCTCGGCATCCTCGGGGAGCAGGTCCAGGGTTACCGTGGGGACGACCACGGGCTTTCCTTCCTTCTGGTCGGTCACCTGCCCCGTTGCCAGTACCGGGACGTTTTCCAGAATGATCTTGCTGACGCTCTCCTTCTCGTTGTCCGGTACGGGAGTCGTCACGATGACGTCGATGCGGTCGCTTGGGGTGAGAAAACCGGCGACTCCGGCCACCTCGTTCACCGCTACCGTGACCGCCCTGTGTCCCTGCGGCACCACGTAGGTCATGAACCCCGAACCCGCGGCCCCCTCTTTGGGCTTCAGTTTCGCTTCCGTGACCGCGTCGCCGCTCGTGATGGGGCGGATGGCCATCCGGTTCACCAGCTGTTCCGTCCGTTGCGAACTCCCCGGCGGGATGCTGTCCTTGGGCCAGGAGACGACTCTTAGCTGGGACTCTTTTATGGTGCTGCCGATCGGAATATCCGCCGCCGCAACGACGATCTTTTGAGGCTGTACCGCCTTCACGCTGCTCATCTCTCTTTGCAGGTATCTGTATGACATCCAGCCGGCGAGCACGGCGAAAAACAGTGCAAAGGCCGAGGCCAGGATTACCGCGTTGGGGCGTGCCATGGTCGGTACCTCCTCTTCTAATGAGACCGGCGGTCGGGAAACAGAGGTGCACAGGGGGAGCGGCCCGGGGAAGGCCGGTGTTTCCCCCCGGATAGCCGGGCGCGGCAGCGCCCACCGGTCAACGTATCGTTACCTCGAGCCGTCATCGCTCTTCGATGCCGGCGCTCGATTTATTTCCAAGAGAAGTTGAAGCGATTACCGCGGGAGCAGGGTGCTCAGGACGCGTCGGAACAACGGGTCCGCGAGAGCATCTGCTTTTCCCTCCATCTGTTCCAGCTGCTGCCAATGTACTTACATCTGCTGCTGAAGGTATCTGCAGGGGGGCAGCGGGTGCCCCCCTGCAGATGAAACGGAAAATGCCCGGGCCAACTGCCGACGATGCAGGAGGGACCGAAGTGACCCCTTGGCTCCGGGTGCCGCAAGGCGCTCGCTACTTCGCTGTGTTTATCGCATTGTTGATGAGCTTGAATTTCTCGTTCGAGTTCGTTCCGATTCCCGTCAATGCGGTGAGGACGACAATCGCGACCAGCGCCAGGATCAGCGCGTACTCTACCAGCCCCTGTCCGTTGTTCTTCTTCAAGGTCGAAGCGGCCTTCTCGAGCATCTGCTTTAACTGTGATGACATGATAACCTCCTCCTTTTGGGCTCTGAGTTGATGCAGCTCGTGTGTGATGTCCTACTCCTGCGGGTGACCTGTGCACCTTCAGGAAGGTGTGAAGTTTCCTGGTGAAGCGGATCTGCCGCGTGCCCCGCCGGGGGGATGGCTTGGCGGAGCGGCGCTCCTGCTGCCGGCCGCGCATCTGCAGGCGCGGTAGCCAAGCAGGGGGAGAAATATTAAAAAAGGCAAACATTAAAAAACATTTTCAAATACTACGACGAGGCGAAGAATGCGCAAGCGATTTTTTTCCTCTCCAGCCCGGCTCCGCCGACCCCGCTCAGGCTCTTCTGCTTTTCCGGTGGAAGGGCTTGAAATTGGATGAAACTAATCTACCCTTCTGCTTTTGAGCTGAGAAACATGCTGCTGGGCGTGGGTCTGGTCTGCCTGTTTCTTGCTTCGCGTTGGGGGCATCTGCAAAGGGGATCCGTCATGTTCAAGGATAAGAAAGGACAAACCCTGGTAGAGTTCGCTCTCCTGGCGCCGTTGTTCTTCATCCTGATCTTCGGGATGGTGGATCTGGGATGGATGTTTTATGTGAATCTCACCATGCAGCACGCGGTTCGCGAAGGGGCCCGGTATGCGGTCACCGGACGCAGTGACCTGGGGAAGGACCGAAGGGACGCCTTGATTCAGAAGATCAGGGCCGCGTCCATGGGGCTCTACGACAAGAACCTCCACGAGCCAAAGGACCCGAGGGTCGCGGTACTCTCCCCCGGCGACCTGAGCTTTGACAATTACACCGGAAGTGCTGCGCAAGGAGACCCTGGAGCCAAGGACGACATCATCGTCGTCAGTCTCACCTACACCTGTCCTCTTTTGACCTCCGTCCTGAAGCCGTTCATAAGCGGCGGGGAGTACACCTTTACCGTCAAGTCGACCATGACCAACGAGCCGTTTGAGTTTTGAGGTGCCCCATGCAGCCTGAGGCTCGCAGTAAAAGGACAAGCGGTCAGGCATGCGTCGAATTCGCCATCGTCCTGCCGATTCTCGTCTTGCTGCTGTTTGGCATCTACGATTTCGCCTGCGCCATCCGCGCGCACAACAGCATTTCCAACATGAGCCGGGAAGGGGCCAACCTGGCGTCGCGACCCTCCCCGGGCATGCAGGAACGGAAGCAGGAGATAATGGATGCCCTGGCCGTCACGGCCCAGCCGCTGGATATGAAGGCAAACGGGATGATCTTCATCACGGTGGTGCAGGGGGACACCATCCAGTCCCAGGATGGGTGGGAGAAAGGCAGCTTGAAGCACGACGTCGCCAGCCGGGTCGGTACGGTAACGGCGTCAGAACCAAACCCCAAGGCACTGGGGCTCGCTTCACTTGCCCTGGGTCCGACCCAGACCGCCTACGTGGTGGAGGTGTTCTACAACTATAAGGGGCTCTTCACCGGCAACCTGCTTGGCGAGCAGCTCTACTCCAGGACCGTCTTTTAGGCTCTTCTTTTTCCAGGAGAGGATCATGGAACGTGGCAGGCGAAACGATAAAGGACAGGTGCTGGTTCTGCTCCCCCTGGTACTTCTGATGCTGCTGGCCATTGCCGGCCTTGCGCTGGATGTCGGCATGGCATACGTGGTGAAGACGAAGCTCAGTGCTGCCGTAGATGCGGCGGCGCTGGCTGCGGCGAAGGTCGCAGCGCAGGGCGAAACTGCCGCAGACGCGGCGGCCGACAGGTTCTTCGCCACCAACTATCCGAACGACCTGCTGAAAGCCTCTGTTGGCCCGCTTGAAACGGCCTTTAGTTACGATGATCACGAGAGGTCCTGGACGGTGACGGTCAGCACGACGGCGTCGGTCCCCACCTATTTTGCAACGGCTGTGGGTTGGAGCAACTTCACGGTCGGCGCAAGCGCGACAAGCATCGTTGCCCCCGTTGACCTGGTCCTTGTGCTGGACTGCTCGGAGAGCCTGCTGAAACCAAGTGGACAGACCTTCAAGGACCTGAAGCAAGCGGCTGTTAATTTCGTCCATTTATTCAACCCCGATAACGACCGGATCGGGTTGATCCTTTTCGCGACCGGTGCCGTGGAGGGTCCCAAGATCACGGGGAAAAGGGGGTTCGAAAAGGAGAAGATCAAGGAGGCGCTAGGCGACAGCCTGGAGGCAGCGGGGGTCACGACAGCTGAGGAGGCGTTGCGGTTGGCGAAGGAGCAGTTGGATGCCGTACCCGAAGCGGTACGGTCCAGACAAAGGATCATCGTGTTTTTCGCTGATGGCGCTCCCAACGGGATAGCCGCAAACTTTACCAGTGCGAAAAGCACGGTGCGCGGCGTTGTTTCTTCCCAGGCCAGGGTCTTTGAACAGATCTATCGAGTGGACAGGCTAAACTCGGAGCAGCATGCTTTGGCGGATAGCCTAAAGGATCTGCCAACGGAGGACTGGAGCGGCACGGTAAAGCTGGCCAGCTTCAACGGGATCCGCGAACTCGACCCGGAGGCGGAAGGCGGGTTGAAATGCCACGTGAATAGGGGCGCGCGAAATATGGCGGAGAATATAGCCAATACGGCGCGCAGCGAATCGATAACTGTATTCACCGTCGGGTTGGGCGAGCGGCTGTCCACCTTGGAGCGTGCTGACTGCGGGTATGACAGCCGGGAACATGGTGAAAACATCATGAGACGCATAGCGAACGTCCGCGGGGTCGACACCTACAACCCAAACCAGCCCACAGGCATATATGCTTACGCGAAGGACTCGAGCCAACTCGATGCCGCCTTCAATAAGGTTGCCAGGGCTACCCTGCGCCTCTCCAAATAGAAAGACGGCGGTGTTGCCAGGCGCCACTATCGCCGGCTGCCTTTTGGCGATACCGCCTTCCTTGCCGGTGCAGTGATTGCCGAGTCACGCGACCTGACGAAGTCTGGAGAGCCATAGCCTGGAAGGGAGGTTTGTTTTGACAAAAGCGGAAAAGGCGGCGAATGGATTTGGCCGAGACCGACTGCTGCGAAGCATACCGCTGTTCTCGCACTTGGACCCGCAGGAATTCGAAGAAGTGCAGCGTCGGATCGTAGAGAAGAGGTTCCAAAAGAATCAGATCGTTCTTCTTGAAGAAGATACGCCGAACTACATGTACATCGTTTTCAGCGGCAAGGTTCGGGTGGTCCATCTGGGAAGTGAAGGGAGCGAGCGTATCCTCGCCGTCCACAAGCGCGGCGACATCTTCGGCGAGATGGCTTTGCTGGACGCGAAGACCGCTCCGGCGACGGTCATATCCATGGAAGACTCCGAAATAGGCCTGATATCGAACGACACCTTCCAGAGCTTCTTTTTGCAGAACCAGAAGGTACTTCTGCAACTGGTGGCGATCCTTTGCAGGCGCTTGCGCGAGGCGCAACTGGTCCTGAAGGCTATCACCCTGCCGGATGCCGAGCAGAGGTTGCGGTCGATTCTCAATCACCTGAGCCAACTGCACGGGGTGAAGGATTCCCGCGGTGTCGTCATAGCCCTCAGGCTTACTCACAAAGAACTCGCCGGCTACACATCAGTTTCCCGCGAGACCGTCACGAGATTGCTGCACCGAATGGTTCAAGAGGGTGATCTCGAGATGCTGCAAAACAGAACGATTCTGCTGAAGCCGACGTTCAAACAGAAAATGCAACTTCTGTAACACCGCCTGTGCACTCGCCTGTGTGGGAAGCATTGTCGCAGGATATGGTGCCTTGACATCCAGAGCAAGCTATCTATAATTTCGAAATTAGAATTTCTTAAGAATTTCCCCGGTTCGACATGCGTCATCCTCACCGGCAAGTCATTTTTATTTAACCTAAAGGCGCAGTGAATTGTTCAATGGTGGCAGAAGCTGAGGCTTTGTTAGCAGCGAATGTGCAGTGTTTCTTTTGCCTGAGTGAGGCAAACCAATGGCGAGACAACAGTGGAGACATAGATCGTGGTGGCGCAATTTCACCTTGCACAGGAATAACCCCCCGATTCTTCCTGATCACGGGTTTTATCCCGAGCCCCTTTTCCATCAGAAGCTGGTGCAGGAGAGAAGGCGGGCAGAAAGAGCGAAAAAGCCGCTGCTGGTCATGATTCTAAACACCGGCTATGTCAGCGACGAAGATGGCCGCGGTCAGATATACGACGCACTCGGCAAGGGAGTACCTGGCTGCCTTAGGGACACGGATATCTGTGGGGTTCTAGAGGACGGCGCGCTCCTTGGCGTCATTCTGACCGAGGTGGAGGCTGAAAAGGTTGCTGATGCAAAGCGTGCCGTAGCCGGGAAGATAAGGGAAAAGCTGAAGGAGATGTTCAATGACGAGGTGGCACGCCGTGTCACCATCAGCTTCCGCATCTATCCGGAAGCCGGAGGCAAAGAAGGGGCCTTCGACCTGCTCTTTTTCCCGGAGATCCGATGCAAAAGTGTCAGGGAGACCGGCGGGATGGTAGTAAAGCGAGCGCTCGACCTGCTCGGCAGTGTCACGGGACTTCTACTGCTTGCACCGGCATTCGTCGTGCTGCCTTTCACCATAAAACTGACCTCCGACGGCCCGGTATTTTTCTGCCAGGAAAGGATCGGGCTAAACGGCAGGAAATTCAAACTGTTCAAGTTCAGAACCATGGTCGTCGGCAACAGGGACGACATCCACAGGGAGTTCGTGACGAAACTGATCGAAGGAAAATTTGGCGACGAACAGGATGTTTTCAAGATAACCAGCGATCCAAGGGTCACCCCCGTCGGGAGAATTCTGAGGAAGTACAGCCTGGACGAACTGCCGCAGCTTTTCAATGTAGTGATGGGAGACATGTCCCTGGTTGGACCACGCCCTCCCATCTACTATGAACTCGAGCAGTACTCCGGCTGGCAGCGTAACCGGCTCATAGGCAAAAAGCCAGGCATCACCGGGGCTTGGCAGGTCAGCGGCAGGAGTAAGACGACGTTCGACGAGATGGTGAGGCTCGACCTTAGGTACCTCAAGGGGTGGAGCGTTGCACTGGACCTGAAGATCATCCTGCAGACCCCGCTTGCCGTGTTTCGATGCAGGGGGGCCTACTAGTGTATCGTCAAGCTCAAGGTGGAAATATGATTAACGTAGGCGTAATCGGCTTTGGCTACTGGGGACCGAATGTGGCCAGAAACTTTCATATAACCCCCGGTGCGAGGATCGTGGCGATCAGTGATGCCGATGAGAGGTCCCTGTGGCGCGCAGGGCAAAGCTATCCCGGCGTGCGCATGGTGCAGGACTTCCGCGAGTTGATAAAAGCGCCGGATGTTGACGTCGTTGCCATCGTTACGCCGGTGTCATCCCATTTCGAAATAGCCCACATGGCACTTTCCAACGGCAAACATATTTTCATAGAAAAACCCTTTACGGCATGTGTGGCCCAGGCCGAGCAGTTGATCGAGCTGGCGGATAAGAAAAAGCTGAAGATAATGGTCGACCACACCTTTCTCTTTACCGGTGCAGTGAAAAAGATAAAGGAACTCATCGATGACGGAATTCTCGGTGATCTTTATTATTTCGACTCGATCAGGGTGAATCTAGGCCTGTTTCAGAAGGATGTCAACGTTGTCTGGGATCTGGCACCGCATGACCTGTCGATCATGGATCATCTTCTTCACATGGAGCCGACGGCAGTAACGGCCACGGGAGTTGCACACTTCCAGAACAACCTTGAAGATGTCGCATACATAACCATTTATTTCCCCGGCAACGTGATAGCCCACCTCAATGTCAACTGGCTGTCCCCCGTCAAGATAAGAACCACTCTCATCGGCGGGCAGAAGAAGATGCTTGTCTGGAACGACCTTGTCAGTGACGAGAAGATAAGGGTCTACGACAAGGGAGTCGAAGGCATGGACGCATTGAACAGCGAGCCGAAAGAGAAGTCCTATGGGCTCAGGCTCAGCTACAGAAGCGGAGACATGTGGGCCCCAAGGGTAAACCAGGTCGAGGCGCTGCAGGGAGAAACCGCGTATTTCATAGACTGCATAAACAACAACGTGACACCCAAAAACGACGGCAATGCGGGGTTGAGGGTAGTCAGGATGCTGGAGGCGATAAAGAAGTCCCTAAGCAACGGGGGGGCGTTGGTCCGGCTTAACTGAAGGATGAAAACCTTCCGGGGGATAAAAGGAGAAAGGTTATGCGAGAAAACTTTTCGGCAGTAGCGGCAGACGTAAGGCTTGGGGCAAACGTGAGACTCGGGAAGTTCATAAATCTCTATGGTTGTACCATTGGCGATAACTCGAAGATCGGGGCATTTGTTGAGATTCAGAAGAATGCAGAGATAGGTAACAATTGTAAAATATCCAGCCACAGTTTTGTCTGCGAGGGCGTGGTGATTGAGGACAACGTGTTCGTCGGTCACAACGTCACATTCATCAACGACCTTTATCCCCGGGCAACGACGGCCTCTGGCCAGTTGCAGGTCGAGGAGGACTGGACCTGTGTGAAGACGGTTATAAAAACGAACGCTTCAATAGGGTCGAGTTCGACGATTCTGTGCGGAGTTACCATAGGGGAGCACGCCATAGTCGGGGCCGGAAGCGTGGTGACCAAGGACGTTCAGCCATACTGCATTGTGGCAGGCAACCCGGCGAGGGTGCTGCGCTTTATCGACAAGGAGAAAGATGATGAAAGTGCCATTTCTCAACCTCAAAGCTCAATATGATTCCATCGCCTACGAGGTGGAGCAGTCGATAAAAGATGTCCTCGCAGCTTGCGCTTTTTCCGGAGGACCATATGTCGAAAAGTTCGAGGAAGAGTTTGCGGATTTCTGCGGATGCAACTTTGCCGTAGGGGTCGGCAGCGGGACTGAGGCGCTTTGGCTCGCGCTTATGGCGCTCGACGTCCAGCAAGGGGACGAAGTAGTGACCGCCCCAAACAGCTTCATCGCCACAGCCGAGGCCATTTCTCTTTGCGGTGCAAGGCCGGTATTTGTGGACGTCGAGGAGAGCAGCCTCACCATGAATCCGGCCCTGTTGGAGCAGGCCATCACGCCGCGTACCAAGGCGATCTTGCCTGTCCATCTCTACGGCCAGACCGCAGACATGGACGCAATCGTCGCCATAGCGAAAAAACACGGTGTTGCCGTTCTTGAAGATGCATGCCAGGCACACGGAGCCGAGTACAATGGGAAGCGTGCAGGGTCTCTCGGGGATGCAGGCTGTTTCAGCTTCTACCCGGGAAAGAACCTTGGCGCATACGGAGAGGCGGGGTGCGTGGTGACCAAAGACGAAGCATTGGCGAGCAGGATCAGGATGCTGCGCGACCATGGCCAGTCGCGCAAATATTACCATCAGCTGGTGGGGATCAACGGCCGCATGGATGGTATTCAGGGTGCCGTTTTGAGCGCCAAGCTGAAGTACCTGGCCGCCTGGAACTCCGTACGCCGTGAACATGCCTCAAGTTACCATGAGATGCTGGACGATGTGCCTGCCGTGAGTGTGCCGAAGGAAATGCCTTATGCACGGCATGTCTATCATGTTTATGCGGTGCGCACTGCAGACAGGGACAGGCTGAGGCTGGTATTGCACGAAAGTGGCATAGAGTGTGGTGTGCACTACCCGGTTCCGATCCATCTGCAGCAGGCCTATGCGTCGCGTGGCGAGGGAGTGGGAAGTTTCCCGGTAGCGGAATCAAGTGCTTCACAGCTGCTGTCCCTGCCGATGTTTCCCGAACTCACCAGTGAGCAGATCTCGTACGTCTGCTGTGAAATTAAGCGCCATTCACGGTCGCTATAGTGTCAATAATGCCAAGTCAAAGAGTCGATATTGTAGACCCTTTGCAGAGTACTGAACTCTGCGATTGGCTTGAGGATGCTAAGGGCAGCACCATTTTCCATTCGACAAGCTGGGCCAGGGTTCTCGCTGAAAGCTACGGCTATAAACCGGTTTGTGTTGTGCTGTCTGAACGGGGAAACTGCAGAGGGTGCTTGCCGGTAATAGAGGTGGACAGCGCCATCACAGGCAGGCGTGGCGTATGTGTGAGCTTCTCGGATTACTGCGGCGCCTTGATTGAGAGCCCCGGGGATTTCAAGCTGCTGTTCGACAATCTGCTGGAGTACGGCCGGATCAGGAGGTGGCGCCATATAGAATTCAGAGGAGAGTCCTGTCTCGGAGATGCAGAGCCTTCCAAAGTATATGCCCATCACGTCGTCGAGCTTTCAGACGACGAGGCGGTGATGCTGTCGCGCCTGAGGAACAGCACGGCCAGGAACATCCAAAAGGCGGTCAAGGAGGGGGTGACAATCGACATCGGCCGGGGATTGGAAGCACTGCTGGATTTTTATCACCTGCACTGTTTGACGCGCAGGCGGCAAGGACTTCCGCCGCAGCCCAGAAGTTATTTCGAAAAATTGCACGAACACGTTATCGCAAAAGGTCTAGGGTTCACGGCGCTAGCACGGCAAGGCAACATTACGGTGGCAGGTATGGTCTGCCTCCATTTCGGCAGAAACGCCATATATAAGTACGGAGCGTCTGATACGGATTTCCAACACCTGCGTGCCAACAACCTGCTGTTCTGGGAGACCATGAAGAAGTGCGGTCGAGAAGGCTTCGACTATTTTAGCCTGGGGAGAACGGATCTGGACAATGAAGGGCTATTGAACTTCAAAAACGGTTGGGGCGGCACAATGACGAGCCTCAATTACTACAGGTATGATCTGGCGAGAAGCCGTTTTGTTTGCGACCGGGAACGGAACCTCAAGGCCTGCAGGGAAGTACTCAAGAGATTGCCGGTGAAGGTTCTCAGGATGTTGGGCGAATTTGCCTACCGGCATGTGGGGTGAAGGCGGGCGAGCCGACAATTCCTGCACTGGATACTCGAACCGGGTTTTTACGTGATGAATAGACCTGACGGCGGTCGGACAGGACTTGACGAAGAGGAGAGATAAAAATGCGCATCATAAAAGTCGCGTTGCTTGCTGCCTTGACAATGATTGTAGGGTGCTCCTCTCGGGTGATGAATAGGGTCGAGGAGGACCGCTCCGCTACCTATACTGCCAAGGAATACAGGATCCAACCTGGTGACCAGTTGGATGTCAAATTTTTCTACAATCCCGAGTTGAACGAACTCCTCACGGTTCGATCTGACGGCAAGATAACCTTGCAGCTTGTTAATGACGTCGTTGCTGCAGGTCTGACACCGGTAGAACTCACTACGGCATTGACGAAGGCTTACGCCCCAGAGCTCACCAATCCAAGAATAGCTGTCATTGTGAGGACATCCATCACAGACAAGGTGTATGTCGATGGTGAAGTCAACAGGGCTGGTCTGGTCAATTTGACCGGGCCGACGACTGCACTGCAATCTATTGCACAGGCTGGAGGTATGAGGGAGTCTGCAAAACCGGAGGAGGTAATCGTGCTGCGAAGAGCGGATGATAGGAGTGTGAAGGCAATCCATGTGAACCTGAAAAATGTCCTGCTTGGGGAAGGTTCAGCCCAGGATATTCTTCTAAGGCCCAATGACATAGTATATGTTCCTAAGTCTGCAATAGCCAACGTCAATAAATGGATTGACACGTACATCAGAAAGAACGTCCCCCTGCCGATCGGCATAGGATATGACCTTAATTAAGTACATAAACCTCTGCTGCTGGGAGCAAAATAAAGACCGAGCGAGAAATATATGAGTATGCTAAATGCTTTGACCATAGTTTTTAAACATAAGAAAGCGATTCTCGGCATATTCCTGCTGCTGTTAACGGTTGTTACAGTGTTTACTGTCCGCCAGAAGCCGGTTTTTGAAGCGAAGGCGAGCCTCCTCGTCAAGATGTTTCGGGAGAATACTGCCAGGCCCGGAATGGGGGGGGACACCAACAGTCTGCCGCGGGTGGTTAGCCAGGATGAGGTGGTTAATGCCGAGATTCAGATTCTGACCGGCAGAGAGCTGGCGGAAAAGGTGATCGGCATACTGAAAATGGAGGCGATCTATCCGCATCTTTCCGGCGCGTCGGCGCCTAATCCGGTGCGCCTGGAGCAAGCGGTGCAGACCTTCGGGGGGAACCTGCAGGTAGCTGGGGTAAGGAAATCGAATGTGATTACAGTCTCGTTCCAGCACAACGATCCTGAAATAGCGGCCAAGGCAGTGAACCTCCTGATTGAGGCGTTCAAGGAAAAACATCTGGCATTGCACAGTGACCCTCAGTCCTCGTTCATCGGCAGCCAGCTTGCTTCCTTCGAGAACAAGCTGAAAGCATCTGAAAAAGAGCTGCAGGAATACCAGCAAAGAAACAAGGTTTTCTCGATAGAAGAACAAAGGAGTCTCCTTTTGAGGCAACGGACCGAGTTCGATTCAGCGTACAAGGTAGCGTCGTCAAACGTAAGAGAAAATCAGAGCAAGATCGTGTCGCTGAAGCGCCAAATGAAATATATAACCGACAACAAGGACAGGTACACGCAGACAGAAAGGGACAGGATCATAATAGAGGCCAAATCCAAGCTCTTGGAACTTCAGCTAAAGGAGCAGGAGCTGAGGACAAAGTACAAGGACAGTAACAAGTTTCTAGCCGATACCAGAAGGGAGTTGGAAATCGTAAACAAGTTCCTGAGGGACCAGGAAGAGATGATTGTTGGCAAGGTAAAGACAGCCAACCCTGTATATCAAAGCATGGAGACGGATCTGTTTAGAGCTGAGGCGGAGCTGAGATCCCAAAATGCCAAGGCTGATGCCTTGAGGGCCCAACTAAGACAGCTGGATGATGAGATTGCAGCGCTGGACAGGACAGAAAACCGGATTCAAGACCTGAAAAGGCAAATAGGCATCAACGAAAAAAACTACCTCGCGTATGTTGATCGGCATGAAGAGGCGCAGATTTCAGAGGTTATGAACAGGCTGAAGTTGTCAAACATCAGTGTCATTCAAAAAGCCGTTATTCCTGTCAAGCCGATCAAGCCGAATAAGCGGATGAACATCTTGTTGGGTGCGCTGATCGGCGTAGTTGCCGGCTTGGTATATGCGTATGTCATAGAAAGAATGGCTCGCACGTTCTCTGACCCAGAAAGCGTGGAGAAGTACCTCGAACTGCCCGTCTTGGTAACAGTTCCGTGGAAAAAGGAATAAGCCATGTACCTCAATTTTTATGATCTTCAAAAAGAGCCTTTTCAGATAACTCCTGATCCCTCTTTTTTGTATCTCAGTCACGTACACAAAGAGGCGCTTGCCTCCATTATATATGGTGTAGAAAAAAGAAAGGGTTTTGTCCTGATTACGGGCGCCGTAGGCGTAGGTAAAACTACAATCCTCAGAGCATATCTTGAGAAAGCTGAGGCAAAAAATCTTAGGGTAATATATGTATTCAACTCGAACATTTCCTATTCCAACTTGTTGAGGTACGTTTTTTCTGAGCTGGATATTGTTCCACAATCGGGCGAGGTCTGTCATATGGTAAGCCAGCTTCACCAGAAGCTTTTGGACGAGTACAGGGAAGGCCGCAATGTACTGCTTCTGATTGACGAAGCTCAGAACATGCCGATAGATACGCTGGAAAACCTGCGTATGCTCTCAAATTTTGAGACTGCTACCGAGAAGCTCATACAGATCGTCTTTAGTGCACAACCCGAATTCGAAAAAACCTTGAACCTGGATGAGCTGAAGCAGCTCAAGCAGCGGATTGCAGTAAAGGCAACCATTTATCCGTTCACAACCGATGAAGGAGTCACGTACATCCACCATCGGCTGAAAACGGCCGGACACAAGGAGAAATTGATTTTCAGCGATGGGGCTTTGAAGGAAATTGTCAAGACTGCGCGAGGCATTCCAAGGGTTATCAACGTGCTTTGCGACAACAGCCTCATCACGGCATTTGGCTATGGCAAGAAAAGAATAGGTGTCGGGATAGTCAGGGAAATAACTCGCGACTTCGGCATGCACAGGCCATTGTATTTGAGGTATGGGCTGTATTTGCTGATTATGGCAGTGCTCGCTATAGGGACTGTCGGTGCCAAGGGGGTAGCAACTCTAAAAAATATCACGTCGTTCCCGATGCAGTCACCTAAGACGTCACCCGCTGCACACCCGGAGCCTGTTCCGAAGCAGCGCATTGTCGGCCAGATGGGCGCAAAAGCATCTGTTAAAAGGGTGGTTCAAAAGGGTGATACGTTGGCAAAACTCATCAAAGAGGTTTACGGAGATGTTGATGCAGAAAGAATCAAACAGGTTAAGGAAGCCAATCCCAACATTGTCGACGAAAATGTGATCATAGAAGGAGGCGTTATTTCTTTTCCGTGATCGTGCCTGCGACTCGTTGTACAGACACTTCTTGTGCTAACAGGGGATTTGAGATGAGCAACATTCATGACGCTCTAGAACAGGCATGCAAAGAGAAAACGTGCTCTGCGGTATCTTCACAGCTCGCCTTGGAGGCGCAGGTAACTCCTGGACTTTCTCTCTTAGACGAGATGGCGAAGTTGCAACGTCAGATTGAACTCTTGCTGGGCAATTCCGCATACAAAGTTATTCAGTTCATAGGTTGCGGTCCACGGGTGGGGGTTTCGACGATAATGCGCGAGTTTGCTACAACTGCGGTGAACAGACATGGGAAGTCCGTACTGATTCTGGATCCGGCTTACAAGGACCCTGAGCGAAGGATAAATATCAATCTCACCTGCGAATATGCGTGGGTGGATATGTTGGAAAAGGGGGAATTTCCAGACAAGGCTTTCTTCAGGTTCGGTGATTCCCAACTCTATTTTGCTCCCATATCGGTTCAAGCATCCTTGGCTCCTCCCTTCAAAGACATCACTATGATAACGAGTTTGTGGGAAAAGCTCAGGGATAAATTCGATCTCATACTGATCGACTCTTCATCGGATGCAACCAATTTAGAATTTCTGGACCCTTCCCGCCATATAGACGGCACTATCATCGTCGTAGAAGCAGACAGGACTCGGCGCGAGACTGCAGAAGCCATTAAGAACAAGATTAAGGCCAGCGGCTGCTCGATTCTGGGCGTGATCTTGAATAAGAGAAAGTACTACATCCCTGACTTTGTCTATAAAAGATTATTCAGATCTTGAATGCTACCGATTGGCTTGGTTCAGACAAGGTGAAAGAGGTCCAGATGCAAAACAACAAAAAAGTGATTTGGATAGATATGGATAACTCGCCACATGTCCCTTTTTTCCGGCCGATTATCCGGGAGCTTCAGGCAAGAGGGTATGAGGTAATGCTAACGGCCAGAGACTGCTTCCAGGTTTGTAAGCTTGCTGACCTTTACGGGATGGATTACCAGAAGGTCGGCGTCCACTACGGCAAGAACAAATTCATGAAAGGAATGGGTCTTTTGTTTAGGTCCACACAGCTTGCAACCTATGTGATGAGAAGAACTCCAGATCTTGCGCTTTCTCATGGATCGCGATCACAGATGATTTTGTCTTCCTTCCTGCGGATACCCACGGTGATGATGACGGACTATGAATTCGCCCAGAACATCCCCTTTTTCCGTCCTGACTGGTTGATCATTCCCGAAATGATCCCCGAAAGCTCCGTGGCGAATCATTCAGCTAAGATTCGGCGGTATTCGGGCTTGAAAGAGGATGTTTACGTGCCGGGCTTCCAGCCCGAGCAGGGTATTCTCGAGGAACTTGGCATCGATCCGCGGAAAGTGATTGTCATCGTCCGTCCTCCCGCAACGGAAGCGCACTACTTCAAGCCCGAAAGCCTAGAACTTTTCGAAGCTGCCATGGCTTGGCTGGGAAAAGCAGAGCAGGTGAGCATGATCATGTTGCCACGCAACGACGGGCAGGCCGGCTATGTGAGGAAGAAATGGCCGGAACTGCTGCAGGCAGGCAAGGTGCTGATTCCCCATCGCGTCATCCCCGGGCTTAACTTGATATGGTACTCGGACCTCGTGATAAGCGGCGGGGGCACTATGAATCGCGAAGCAGCGGCTCTGGGGGTTCCGGTTTACAGTATCTTCCGCGGCGATATCGGTTCTGTAGATAAACATCTCGCCGATTGTGGCCGGTTGACGATCATTGACAGCTCTGAAGAACTGCCGACAAAGATAGAGCTCAGGAAAAGGGATCACTCCGAAGATTTCAAGAAGACTAGCAGGCCCGCACTGCAGCAGATAGTGGACATCTTGCATCTCATTCTACAGGACCTGTGACAGCCTCTACCGCTTCAACCGCATAGTTCCCGTCCTGCAGACTGCCTGGCTTGCGGACCCACGTCGAAAGACTGGTTGAGGGCGGAGATGGAGGCTCCATGGATGACACGGCGAAAAATGACGATCTGCTGGCAATGTTGAAAGGGTCGTTGGAGGGCCTTCTTACCTACTGCAAGAAAAACAACTGGTCGGGGTTTGACCCGTACGACGGGTTAAATAGTCGCCTCTACCTAGCCAGTCCCCTCAAAAAAAGCAAGATTTGCAGGCTGGCCATGATCCAGATACTGAAGCGCCTGCCGATAAATCTTCGACCGATGTTGCTGGTGCCTAAACAGCAAAATCCAAAAGCTATAGCTTTGTTTCTCTCCGCTTTCGTCAGGTTATCCAGAAGCGGGATACTCATGACAGAAGATCTAATACGAGAAATGACTGCACTGCTGGCTAATATGCGATCTCCAGATGCTTCATACTGGAGTTGGGGGTACAGCTTCCCTTGGCAGACCCGGGGCGAACTTGTTCCCTGGGGAGCAGCCAACCTGGTCTGTACTGCCTTTGTCTCTAATGCACTTCTCGATGCTTATGAATACAACCAGGATATCCAATGTCTGAAGATGGCGACCAGTGCTGCAGATTATCTACTGAACGAGCTGTACTGGGCAGAGGGAGAATCCCAAGCGTGCTTCGCATATCCACTTCCACACGTGCGCGTCCCTATTCATAACGCCAACTTTCTGGGTGCAGCTCTGCTTTCCAGGATAAGCAAATACAGTGGTGAAAAAATTTACCTAGAACGGGCGTTAAAGGTGGCGCGGTATTCAGCTGCGCAACAGCATGATGACGGCTCTTGGGGCTATGGGGAGCTGTCGACGCAAAGATGGGTTGATAATTTCCACACCGGATACAACCTCTGCGCCTTGAGGACTCTTTGCCTATGCGCAGAGACAGCTGAGTTTGAGCCGCATATCAGGAGCGGGCTGGAGTTTTACCGCAATCACTTCTTCGCAGATGATGGTGCTCCCAAGTACTTTCACAATCAGACCTATCCCATCGATATTCACAGCGTCGCACAAAGCATAATAACATTATTGGAGCTTAAGGGACTGCAAGAAGGAAATGTTGAGCAGGCCTACGCTGTGTACAAATGGGCAATGGACAACATGTGGGATCAACAGGGGTACTTCTACTTCCAACTCCATGCTTTATATAAAAACAAAATCTCATATATGAGATGGTCCCAGGCATGGATGCTTCTGGCGCTATCCGCCCTCCTTGAGAACCATTTTCAAGGCCATGAGCAGAGAGGCAAAGATGGGAAGTAGCGATGGTAATGCTCAAAAAACAGATCCGTCCTACCGCGGAATCCTCAAATCCACCTTCATCATGGGAGCGTCATCTGTAATCACAACTATTTTGGGTATCGTCCGCGTTAAGGCGATCGCTTTGATCCTGGGGCCGTCCGGGATGGGGTTGACCGGGATCTACATGACCATAACCAGCATGGCGAGTGCCGTGTCCGGCATGGGGATCCGTGAAAGCGGCGTGCGGCAAATTGCAGAAGCGTTCGGCACAGGTGATGGGCAGAGGGTCTCGCGAACCGCTACCAGTATTAGGCGAGCGGCTCTGCTGTCGGGTATAGCCGGATCATTGGGCTTGCTCGTCCTAAGCGGCAGGGCCAGCGAATTTACCTTTGGGAATGCTCTTCATAGACACGATATTGCACTTCTTTCTCTGGCGACCTTGTTTGGCGCTGTGTCAGGAGGACAGACCGCACTTATTCAAGGCATGCGGCGGGTCCGGGATCTGGCAAAGGTAAGTATGATCGGTGCCCTCATGGGCACTGTCTGTAGCATTCCCATCGTTTACTACTTTGGCCGAAAAGGCATTGCTTCCTACCTCGTTGTTGTTGCTGCCACCGGTATCCTTACTTCATGGTGGTTTAGCCGCAGAATCACTCTGGCAACTGTCGCCTCCGGATGGAGAGAATCCTTATCGGAGGCGAAGCCGCTCTTGAAACTTGGCTCGGCCCTGATGCTCGGAGCGCTCCTGACACCCTGTACCCACTACTTGCTGCGGACCTTTATCGTCAGATTCGAGGGGCTGGGGGCCGCAGGCGTTTACCATGCCTCAACCATGTTATCCGTCATATACGTCCACGTGATCTTGAACTCTATGATTACCGATTTCTACCCGCGGCTTTCGGCAGGGTCTCACGACAACGCTTTTTGCAGGTCCCTCATCAACGACCAGATCGAGGTGGGTCTCTTGCTTGCTGTACCTGGCATCCTCGCGATAATGACGTATACCCCGCTTGTCATTGCCATCTTTTACTCTTCTGAATTCATGGGGGCAGTCGACATTTTGAGATGGCAGATACTAGGCGTCATGCTTCAAGTGGTTACGTGGCCGATGGGATTCATGCTCAGAGCCAAGGCAAAAGGTAAACTTTTTTTCTATACGGAACTTTTTGCCAACGTGCTTAACCTGGGCCTGTCTTGGCTTGGACTTGTTTATTTCGGTCTGGTGGGGATCGGAATGGCATATTTCGGCATGAACCTGATTTACCTGATCCTGATATATATGATTGATCGAAGCAACTTCCAGTTTACCCTTGCTGTCGTAAATGTCCGGCTGCTTGCCGGTTTTGCACTGGCAACTGGAATAGTCTTTATTACACCCCAATACCTATCCCAAACCATGTACATGGTGGCCAACACCTGTATAGCCCTTCTGGCCGCAGGTTACTCTATAAGGACACTTGCCGAAAAAACAGATATCACAAGCTCGCAACTCTTGCTCAAGATCAGAACCAAGCTCAGCTTCTAAAGTGGGAGATATGAGATGGGTGAATTGGTGTCCGTGCTGGTCCCCGCATTCAACGCAGAAAAATGGATCGGCCAGTGTATCGAATCCGTCTTGAACCAGACCTGGCCTGAATGCGAACTCATCGTAGTCGATGATGGGTCTTCTGACCGGACCTACGAGATCGCGAGGAAGTTCCAGTCTGGGCGCGTCAAAGTGGTTTCCCAGAATAACATGGGTGCGAGTGTTGCGCGCAATAAGGCGCTATCTCTTGCTCAGGGCGAATTCATCCAATGGCTTGACGCGGATGATCTCTTGGCTGCCGACAAGATTTCGCGACAACTCCGGCACGCAAAGGATATCAAGGACCCTTCGGTGCTCCTTTCTTCATCCTTTGGCTCCTTTTACTTTCGCGTGCACAAAGCCAGATTCACGCCCACGAGTTTGTGGAACGATATGTCTCCAGTGGAATGGTTCATAACCAGATTCAACGACCGGGTCTGGATGAATCCGGCTGTGTGGCTGGTAAGCCGCCGTTTGACGGAACAGATAGGCCCTTGGGATGAACGGCTGACATTGAATGATGACGGAGAATACTTCGCGCGGGCCGTGGCTGCCTGCCGGGGGATAAAGTTCGTGCCCGAGGCAAGATGCTATTACAGGCAGGCCAATGCCGATAGTCTCAGCAAGACCTATTCGCACGAAGCCCTTGAATCGTTGTTCCTGTCGCTAAAGCTCTGTTACGGGTATCTGTTGCAGCGGGAGGATAGCGGGAGAACCAGGGCGGCCGCATTGGGTCATCTGCAAAACTGCCTGATATTCTTCTATCCCGAGGAGAAGGAGATCCTGGCAAGAGCCGATGACCTAGCCAAGGATCTTGGCGGGTGTCTCACGGCTCCCAGGCTGAGCAGCAAGTACCTCTTGGTGAAAAAGTTGTTCGGCTGGACAACTTCCAAAAGGCTGGTCCTGACCGTGCCGAAGCTGAAAAAGAGAGTGTTCGGGACTTATGACAAGATCATGTCAGAGCTGGAAATCCGCACCAACCCGTGACTTGGCCACACCAAGGTGAGCAGAAAAGGGACAACATGGATTCGAAAGCCATCGGCATATTCGATTCAGGGGTGGGAGGGCTGACCGTTCTCAACGAGATCCTCAAGGTTCTCCCTCATGAACACACCGCCTATCTCGGAGACACCGCCAGGATTCCTTACGGGACAAAATCCCCGGTGACTGTCACGCGTTACGCCCGGCAGATCACCTCATTCCTCGTCAAACACGATATCAAGCTCCTGGTGGTGGCCTGCAACACGGCATCGGCGGTCTCCCTGGGAGTGCTCAAGTCGGAATTCAGCATCCCCATCGTAGGGGTGATCGAGCCTGGAGCCCGGCGCGCAGCTACGGTGACCAAGAACGGGAGGGTGGGGGTAATCGGAACCGAGGCCACCATCAGGAGCGAGGCCTACGTCAAGGCCATAAATGGAATCGATCCCAACATAGCAGTCATCACCCGCGCCTGCCCTCTCTTTGTTCCTCTTGCGGAGGAGGGGTGGGTGGACAACGAGGTGGCCGTGCTCACCGCCCGCACCTACCTCAAGGGGTTCAGGAAGGCGGAGGTCGATACCATGGTGCTGGGATGCACACATTATCCGCTGCTTAGCGGGATAATTTCCGAAGTGATGGGGGAGGGGGTGACCCTGGTCGATTCAGGGCAGGAGACCGCCCGCACCATCGCCGAAACCCTTCGCAGCCTGGGGATTCTCCGTGCGTCCACTGAGAGAGGGGAACACCGCTACTACGTCACTGATGTGCCTGATGATTTCACAAAGGTTGCCAGTCGTTTCCTGGATGACGCCCTCGAGGACGTCCAGCAGGTGCGACTCCAAGACGACCGGATTCGCGAATGATAACGGCAAAGGGCGCGCCGCGCCGTAAAGAGCTCTTGTCCCTCCCGCGCAACCGCCAGCTGAAGACGTGCGCTGGCAAAGACACAGACGGATGGGTATCGTTGCGGCAAGGTGTTGAGTGCACCATCGGGAAAATCCCGGAGACGGTCTGCATCGGCAGACATGGAGAAGACAGTGGCCAACCTTCCAGCTTACGTACTGATAACCCCAGCCAGAAACGAGGCGAGCTACATCGAGCTGACCCTTGATTCAATGGTCAAACAGACGGTCCTGCCGGTGAAATGGGTGATTGTCAGTGACGGTTCGACCGACGGCACCGACGAAATCGTGGGAAAGTACGCCGCAGTAAATCCCTGGATCGAGCTAGTGCGGATGCCGGAGCGCTCTGAACGCCATTTTGCCGGCAAGGTTCACGCCTTCAAAGCGGGGTACTCGAGGGTGGAGCCCCTGGCCTTCGATGTGATAGGGAACCTTGACGGCGACATCTCGTTTCCTGAGGATCATTTCGAATTCCTTCTCACTAAGTTCAGCGAGGACCCGCTTTTGGGCGTTGCGGGGACTGCCTTTATCGAGAACGGATCGACAGGATACAACTACGACATCGTAAGTCTTGAGCACGTATCGGGACAATGCCAGATTTTCAGGCGCGAATGCTTCGAAGATATCGGCGGTTACCTCCCGATAAAGGGGGGCGGAGTCGACTGGACTGCTGTAACGACCGCCCGCATGAGAGGTTGGAGGACAAGGACCTTCTCCGAAAGAAACTTTCATCATCACAGGACGATGGGGACCGGAAATAGCGGTGTGCTGGGATCACGTTTCAGGTTCGGCAGGCAGGATTACTACCTGGGAGGGCACCCCTTATGGGAGGTCTTTCGAAGCGTCTACCACATGAAGAACAGGCCCTACATCCTGGGAGGGGTTTTCTTGTTCTCTGGATATCTATGGGGAGCGCTCACCAGGATGGAGCGCCCCATATCCGAGGAACTGGTCGCCTTTCGACGCAAAGAGCAGATGTTGCGCTTAAGGAAGATACTCTTTCGCAGGGCGTGACGCATCGGGATGTGCATAGGAGAGTGAAGGTATGCATGCCGGACATGAAGAGATCAGTGTGTGTATCTGCACCTTTCGGCGGCCCCCCTTATTACGGCTTTTGTTGCAGGAGGTCGAGAAACAGGAAACGGAAGGCTTGTTCAGCTTCTGTGTTGTTGTGGTCGACAACGACTCCCTGCAGTCCGCCAGGCAGGTCGTGACGGAGTTTGCCGCCTCCAGTTCACGCCCGGTGCAGTACTGCGTGGAACCGGAAAAAAATATCGCCTTGGCACGAAACAGGGCGGTGAACAGCACCCGAACAGCCTATGTCGCTTTCATAGACGACGACGAAATCCCCTGTGCAGGATGGCTCTGCAACCTCTTCAAGGCATGCAGGAAACACGCTGCAGATGGCGTGCTGGGGCCTGTGAAGCCATATTTCGAACACGAGCCGCCGCAATGGGTGCTACAGGGTGGATTTTTCGAAAGGCCGACGCACATGTCAGGGTACAGGCTGGACTGGCCTGAGATGCGCACGGGGAACGTGCTCTTGAAGAGAGAGGTCCTGTGTGAACTCGAGCAGCCCTTCAGGCACGAATTCGCCACCGGTGGCGAGGATGTGGACTTCTTCAGAAGGATGACGCAGCGAGGCAAGGTCTTCGTGTGGTGCAACGAAGCCGCTGTTTCAGAGCTGGTCCCGCAGTCCCGCTGCAGATGCAGCTACCTTCTGCGTCGGGCGCTGAACCGGGGCAGCAATTTCCCAAAGCGCTCCCACCGCCCGATCGATAGTCTCCTGCGATCGCTTGTCGCGGTGCCGCTGTATACGCTGGCATTGCCCATAGCGCTGTTTTTCGGCAAACACATGGTCGTCCGTTATCTAATCAAGTTATGTGATCACTCCAGCCGTATCCTTGCCTACCTCGGTTGGGAGGTGCAGCGAGACAGAGCGGAGTGAATCGCAGGAACCGACGTTAAAGGGTCCGGTGCCCGAAGGGGAAGCCTCTCATGCTCTCGAAGCTGGTATTTTTCAGCAACATCCTTTTGATTGCGTGGCTCTTTGCCCGGGACCGGAAACTGCGCCCAATGCCGTCCAGGGCGTCTTGGATCGCGCTGCTGTGGATCCTTATCATCGGTTCGAGGTACATCTCCGGATGGTTGGGGCTGAACATGGAACTCGATTCCCCTGAGGAGCTTGTGGAAGGGAGTCCCCTGGACCGGAGCATCTTCCTCGTCCTTATAGCGTCAGCAGCGGTGGCGTTGTGGATCAGGAAACCGGTATGGGCGAAAGTAATCAACATGAACCGCTGGTATTTTGCCTTCTTCGTCTATTGCGGCATAAGCATTCTTTGGTCCGACTATCCCTTCGTGAGCTTGAAGCGGTACGTCAAGGAAGTGGGCAATGTACTGATGGTACTGCTCATCCTCACTGAAAAGGATCCTGTACAGACTGTCAGAGCTATCTTTGCAAGATACGTCCATCTGGTGATACCACTTTCCATCCTGCTGATATATAGCATCCCCAGCCTCGGAATGTATTATGACGACAGCATGCTCCCCTCCTATTGCGGAGTCGCTACCAACAAGAACAAGCTGGGAGTGATTACCTTTGTTTCGGCCCTGTTTCTAGTCTGGGAGATGATCCATTTCAGAGAAGCCGACGGCAAGGATGCGGATCGGTGCGACGCCTCCAGCAGATGGGTTCTGCTGCTGATGGCCGGCTGGCTCATATTCATAGCACATTCCGCTACCGCGCTCGTCTGCGTAATCGTGGGAGTCTTTCTCCTTCTTGCCATGAAGCTCCCCTTTGTGGTCAAGCATCTCAGCTACTTGGGGATGTACAGTCTGCTGACCGCCGTCATCATAATTTTTGCCATGTACCATTTCCCTGAAGCGATAGGTGTGGTCGCAGAAGGTTTCGGCAGAGACAGCACCTTCACCGGAAGAACGGAGCTCTGGATGGACCTGCTGAGGGAACCTGTCAATCCTGTTGTGGGAACCGGGTACCAGAGCTTCTGGTTAGGGAGTCGGGCGGACAATCTTTGGGACAAATACCTGTTCCATCCTATCCAGGCGCACAACGGATATCTGGAAACCTATCTGAACGGCGGAGTGGTGGGAGTGGGGCTGCTTCTGGCGATGATCGTCGCAACAGGGAGCAAGTTGAAGAAGGTGCTTTTGGTGGAAAGAAGTTTCGGGATCCTTCTGGTCGTATTCATCATCACCGCGGTACTTTACAACTGCACCGAAGCGATGATCAGCAGGCTGAGCCTCTTGTGGTTCGTGATAACTATCGCAGCCCTGTATTCACCCCTGACGCCCGAGTTTGATGCTGCAGGCGCGGGAAAACAACATTCATAGGCCGTATATCGTTTACGTCCCCAAGGCGTGACGATAAGTCGGGACAGGCTGACAGGAAGGTTCGCATGCAAACGCAAAAACATCTCTACAGGAGGCAGTACCTCTTGGGCCCGCGCAGCAGCGCCGGTTGCATCCCCGGGCATTCCATCGCCGTTGCGGACGGATACTGCCTCACTTCACACCCGGAGTTGGAAGTCACCAAAGCATCTTCGGGGGGGAACTGGTTGGTGCTGTTGGGATACCTTCTCGATCCGTATCGGCCCGGAGATGGCAACGAGGCTATCCTCCAGGGGCTTTTGAGGGATGCCGCAACACCGGACGACCTCTTTTCGCTGCTCTGCGACAAGTGCGGAAGGTATGTAGTGATAGCAAAGACAGGTGATGAACTGAGGATGTTCAGCGACGCAGCGGGGATGCGGCAGATATTTTACTGCAAGGATGCTGCTGGCAATCTATGGTGCGCCTCACAGCCGCATATCCTGGCGCAATGCCTCAAGATTCCGGTCGACGAAAACATCCGGTCCGATCTGGCAAAAACGGCCTTGTTCGCGTCGCAAAAGTACTGGTACCCCGGCTCGGTTACTCTCTTTAAGGGGATCTCCCATCTGATGCCGAATCACTACCTTCATTTGCAGAAGAAAGAGCAGGCCCGTTACTGGCCCCGCCAAAGTTTGCCAACGGTACCGTTTGAGGAGTGTGTTGCAAAAAGCGGTGAACTGCTGAGCGGAATTATAGACAGCGCCAGCTACAGATTCAGCAACCTCGCCTTTGCCATTTCAAGCGGGCTCGATAGCCGAGTGCTACTGGCTGCAAGCAGGAGGAACTCCGGCAAGATAAGGTACTTCACCCACATCCGCAATGGGGAGGAGAAGATCGACACGAGCCTGTCCATACCGTCCATGTTATGCAACACCCTCGGTCTTAGCCATCTGTATGTGCGTGAGGAAGAAGTGGACGGGGCTTTTGAGCAGCTTTTCAACGCCAACGTTTTCACGGCGCGCAGATCCACGATGTCTAACGCCTATGCGATTTACAAGCGGTTCGAACTGGAGGAGAAGGATCTCACCGTCATCTATGGTAATTGCGCAGAAATCACCAAAAGGGACAGGTCGAGGTACCCGAAGCTGCCGGACTTTCTGATCACCGGCAAATCGATAACCGAGATGTCTTTGCTGTCGCACAGCGCCACGGCCTTACAGGAATTTGAAGGGTGGCTGACTTCATTGAAGAATCTGGCGCAGGAATGCAACCTCGATATCCTGGACCTTTTGCACTGGGAACATCGGGTCGGTTCTTGGGCCGCGATGTCCTTTCATGAGTACGAAACAGCATTCGAGGTCGTTTGCCCCTACAGCTGCCGGCGCTACATCGAGCTCCTGCTCGGGGTGCCCTTCAAATACCGGACAAAGCCGGACTACCTCCTGCAAAACAGGATCGCTGGAGCCTTGTGGCCCGAAACCCTCTTGCTCCCCATCAACCCGGGGAACAGCAAGGTGAAAAAAAAGGTGGAAGACTTCCTGTACCGAACAAACCTGTACGACGTCTTGAAATACCTGCTCATGATGTATTACCGCCGGCATAAACGCCCCGGCAAACCGGGCATGTGAGAACTGTCGGCGCAAGCGCCCTGTTTTTCGTCACCTCGGAGCATTCCAAAAAAAAGTCCCCGCCACCAGGCGAGGACTTTTCCGTCAATCTGTGACAAGACGACCTGCAGCATGTCTTGTCATTTCTCATTGTGCGCCGGGCATGGCGCTGGGCGCCAAGACACCTTCCTGCAAGCTACGGAGGCCGTTCGGCCCGGAGGGGCAATTCCTCCACGGCGCATGACGTCGAATCCACCCGCAGATTCCGTCTTGTGCCTCCCTTTGGCGATGCTTACTGGACCTGGAGTGCAAGCGGAGCGGAAAGAATCCCCTTGCCGTCCCACGGGGTCCCCTTGCCGATCACGCCCACGGGAGGGGACATCGGCGATAGGTCCGGACCGATTGCCGGCCACTGGGGGTAGCCCCACCAAGCAGGCTGGCTTTTCAGGTAGAGCGAAGGCGGTAAAACGCGGTCGTCCTGGCCGCTCCAGGTTACCGTCCTGTTGAAGCTATCCCAGTTGCCGTGCCGCAGCGCAGTGTAGTAGGCATTGGGGTCATTGCCGGAAGCACTGCTGTCACCGTCACTGGTATAACCGAACCGGTAAATCGACTTCTGTCCGGAGCTGATGGTTATGGCCTGGTTATGGAACTCGAAGAAGTTCTCGTAGCCGGCGTTGCCGATGACATTGCCTATTATGTTGTAATACTGCTGGTTCTTCTGGATGTCGACGTTCCATGTCCCGCCGGTCAGCCCCGGGGTGAGGTTGTGCCTGTTGCGGAAGAAGGTATTGTGGCTGGAGCTTCCCCAGACGTTGTCTGCCACGTGCCTGCCATCAGAGATGTTGCCCTCAACCAGGTTCATCATCGGATGCGCGCCGTGGAAGACGATGATACCTCTGTTCCAGTTCGCAGGGGCGCCATTTAGGTCCGATATGTAGTTGTACGAGATGACGTTGCCGGAAACGGAGCCGTTGATCAGGAATACCGCGGTCAGGTCATAGAGCTGGTTGTTCTCGATCAGGTTTGCGGACGCATAAGGGTTGAGCCAGACAGCGTAGCCTCTGCCGGAACCGTACTGGGAACCGTCCATTGGCGCGACTCCGTGGAACTTGCTTCCCCTGATCGTGTTGCGATAGCTGCCATAAATCCTGACCATGGTCTGATAGGAGCCTATGGCTTCTACCTTGTAAAGCCAGGAGTTCGAGCTACCCGTCATGACAATGGTGCCTCCGCTGCCGCTTTGCCTGGAACTGGCACTGACGAGGTTGTTGACCGTCAGCTCCTCGATGCCGGCATCCTTGGTGATACCTTTGATCTTCGTCGCCTGCGGCGCCAAGCTGGAATCGTAGTTCCAGTACAGGGGCATTTCCAGGGTGGCAGTCGTGGAACTGGGGACTGAGACGACCTGTACCATCTGTCCGAGCGATCTGGTACCGCTGGAGCGGCCGCACCAGGTGCAAGCCGCCTTGCCGGCATTGGTTACCGGGGGGGTGTCCTGGCCGTTGTTCAACTGGTCGATGAGTATGACATCTCCGGCAACCAGGCCGTGTGCGGTGGATGTGCTGATGGTGGTGGAGCCCTTTGATAACCCGGATGAGACGGCGACAGGGGTGCCCAGGGAATAGCTCGAGCTCTTGATGCCGACCAGATAGGCGCCGGGCATCCCGGAGGTGCCCTTTATCACCGTGCTCCCCATTCCGGACCCGCGCAAGGTCACACCTGATTTGAGCGTAATCGGGCTGCTTACCGAAAAGGTGCCCGCGCTCAGTTTCACCACTTGGCCGGTGGGGCAGTTGTTGATGGCGGTCTGAATTGCCGTCGCATCGTTGCCGCCGGAGGGGCTCAGCGTCTTATAGATGGTGGTCCTGGCGGGGATATCCCCCTTCACGCCGACATTGCCCTCCCACTTGACGGCGCGGGCGGCAGGTAGCTGGTAGGTTGCTCCGGCCACCGACGCGAAACCCGTCAGCGCAATCAGCAGCGCTGCAGTCAACGTCATCCTTTCAAAGCTGCTTCTTCGTTTCATGTTTGTCTCTATAACCATTAATTTTTCCTCATATGATACAGTAGTGAACTTTTGCGCCAGACGCAAGGGGGTTGCCGGCACTCTCGCCGGCTTCCATGCCGTTGGCCGCACAGTTTTCAACCTTCTTACAGCCGTTACATGCTTTTCACAACGATGCCATTTACCTTAGCGTAGTTGGTCTGGCTTACGAAATTGATGCCGAGGGTGCCATTTGTCACGCTGACCGGAATCACGACGTCATAGGCCACGTTCTTGCCTGCTTTGGCATAGAGGTCGAGGTTGCTTATCGCGGTCTGCCCGTTGACCTTGACGCTGAAGACCCGCTTGCCGGCTGCGGTCCAGTAGTTCTCCGCAAATTTCAGAGTTACCTGGTAATTCCCGTTTACCACCGGAATATTGTAGGAAAAACTGCCGTACCGCTCGCTTTGGTACACGCGGTCGTCAGTGGTGTTGCTGATGGCGGATGTGGTAGTACCCACGGTGCCGCCGGTGTATTTGCTGTCGGCCGCATAGGTGATACCGGTGGAGCTGGCATACAGGGAGCCGCCTGCGTTATCGGCAAATACCACTCTCCCGGAGATGGGGGTTGCAGCTGCTGCAGGTGCTATCCTGATGGCGTTTACCTTGGCATTGTTCACCTTGCTTGTGAAGCTGATGCTGATGGCGCCGTTGGTCACGTTCACCGGGATGACGACATCGTAGGCTACGTTCTTGCCGACCTTGGCGAAGATGTCCAGGTCTCTGATGACCGTCTGGCCGTTGACCGTCACGCTGAAGACCCGCTTGCCCGGGGCCGCGAAATAGATCTCGGCGAATTTGAGCGTCACCGAGTAGCTCCCGTTCGCGACCGGTATGTTGTAGGAGAAATTGCCGTAGCGTTCACTCTTGTAGAGCGCTCCTTCCGTGGTGCCGCTGATGGTCGAGGCGGTGGTGCCGACGTTCCCGCCGCTATACCTGCTGTCTGCCAGGTAGGTGGCCCCTTGCGGGCTTGCGTACTGTGCGCCGCCGCTATTGACCGCGAAGGTAGTGCTGCCGGTCGTGCTGGTGGTGCTGGCAGTAAAGCTCGCGGCGATCGTGTGGTTTGCGTTGATGTTGCTGAAGCTGTACGAGGAGACCGCACCGACCGATACGCCATCCACCGTCACTGCGGCGACTTTGTAACCGGTCGCAGCCGCAATGGTGTACGACATGCCGGATCCGGCGGCAACCGTCGCGGTTCCTGACGGAGTTATGGTCCCGCCGGTTCCGGCCGACGCCGTCATGGTGTAACTGCTGGTCTTGGCCGCGAAGGTGGCACTCAGGGTGTGGGCACCCTTCACACTGTTAAAGGTGTAAGAGGAGACCGCACCGACCGAAGTCCCGTTAACCTTCACGTCCGTTATGCCGTAGCCCGATGCCGCGGCTATGCTGAAGGCCTGGTTGGCGCCGTCGTTGACCGTGACGCTGGTTATCACCGTCGAGCCGCTGCTCGCCACGTTTATCTTGCTGTTGCCGATTGCCGTGATGGTGCCGCCGCTTCCTGCAGTTGCCGTGATTACGTGGGTAGCCGGCAGGGCCGCGAAGGTCTTGCTCGCCTCGTTGGAGTAGGTGCTCTCCACTCCGGAGGTGTTGTACGCGGTGACCGCAAAATAGTAAGTGCCGCCGTCGGTGAGGTTGGACACCGTGTAGTTCGTGGCTTTGCCTACGTCCAGCTTCTGGTCGTACTGCCGGGAGGCGGAGCCGATGTGCACCTTGTAGCCGGCCAGGTCGGTGAGGGGCGTGCCGTCGGTATGGGTGGTAGGCGCGGTCCACGACAGGCTTGCGTCGGCTGCCTGTGCGGTGAAGCCGCTGATATGAAGCGTTGCTGCCATGGTCAGCAGTAGCAGGCCCGATAAGGCGATGCGCGAGAAAAATTTTCTTCCGTTCAGAACCGTTGTTATTGCCATAAAACTTGTTTCCTCCTCAATTTCTGCGTCAGTGCCGGGGGCTCTGCTCCCCTGTAGACGCCATCTCTGGATGGTTGCTGTTGCTGTCGGTACGTCATCAGATCTCCTTTCTCTGGGCGCTCTTGGTGCCGCGCGTTTTTCCCGGCTGGACGCAAAAAAGCCGGGACCTCTATATCGATTAGATATTTCGGCGACCCGGCTGTCTGGCGAGAGACCCTGTAGGCTTTCCGTCCCACCCTCGCGGATGGTTTAGTATTGTCGTGTATCTGCTGAACCTGTTTGCGAGACGGTAGCAGCTCCGGCTGAAAATGTTTGTGACGGTTGTCACACCAATGAGAGATCCGGCCCAGCTCTCTTAACCTCCTTTGGCTATGCCAAGCTGCCCGAATCCCCTTCGCGCCCCCGTTTTTGTTTGAATCGTGCCATTACATTGGTATAGTTTAATCATTTTTGCGCGAGGGTTGGCAACGGAGCGTCAAGGGGAGAGGACGAATGTGCGGCATTGCAGGAATAGTGAACAAGGGAGCCAACAACCCCGATCTGGGAGAGATCGTTTCCATGATCTCGCCGCTTCGTTACCGTGGCCCGGACGAGTCGGGGGTGTATCTGGACGGCGACGTCGCGCTGGGGCACCTGCGGCTGAGCATCATCGGCATAGACGGGGGCACGCAACCGATAGGCAACGAAAGCGGCGAGCTCTGGATCGTCTACAACGGTGAAGCCTACAACTACATCGAACTGAAAGAGGATCTCCTGTCCAAGGGGCACCGCTTCGTCACCCGGACCGACACCGAGGTGCTGTTGCACCTTTACGAGGAGTACGGGGCCGCATGCCTGGAGAGGATCAACGGCCAGTTCGCCTTCGCCATCTGGGACAGCCGCAAAAGGGAGCTTTTTCTCGCCCGGGACAGGGTGGGGATCCGTCCCCTCTATTACACCTGGTCGGCAGGGAGGTTCCTGTTCGCCTCAGAGATCAAGGCGATACTGGCGGTCGACGGGAAGAGGGAACTGGATCTCGAGGCCTTGGGACAACTCTTCGTCTTCTGGACCACGTTGCCTGGAAGGACCTTCTTCAACGGCATCCGGGAACTCCCCCCCGGGCATTTTCTCCTTTTGGGGGAAGGGTGCCCGGAGCCAAAGCCGTACTGGCGCATACCGTTTCACCCTCCCGAGGCATGTTGCCGGCTCGGCTTCCCCGAGGCGGCCGAGGCCCTGCGCGAGCTGCTTAACGACTCGGTGCGCCTGAGGTTGCGGGCGGACGTTCCGGTGGGCGCATATTTGAGCGGGGGGCTCGATTCCTCTATCATCAGCGCGCTCATAGCGCGCAACTGCGAAAGCCATCTGAAGACCTTCTCCATGGCGTTTGAGGACGGCAGCTTCGACGAGAGCTCCTCCCAGCTGGAGATGCTCCGCTTCCTTGGAAGCGACAACCGGCAGGTACTGATAGAGAACGCCGAGATCCGCCGGCTTTTCCCGCAGACCGTCTGGCACTGCGAGAAGCCGACCCTGCGCACCTCCCCTGTCCCCATGTTCATGCTTTCGGAGCTGGTGCGTTCGGAGGGGTACAAGGTGGTCCTATCGGGCGAGGGGGCTGACGAGATCCTCGGAGGGTACAACATCTTCAAGGAGGCGAAGATCCGTGGCTACTGGGGAAGGGAACCGGAGTCCACCCGCCGTCCGCTGCTTTTGGAGAGGCTTTACCCTTACGTTTTCCAGAACCCCTCCCGGGGGCGCTCTTTCCTGCAGGGATTCTTCTCGATATCAGGTGAAAGCTCGGACGATCCCTTCTTCTCCCACTCGGTGCGCTGGGAGGGCGGCCGGAAGAATCTCGCCTTCCTCTCCGGCGACTGCCGGGCGCGGCTGGCAGGGTATCGGCCGCTTGAGGAGTTGACCCGGTGGCTGCCGGAGAGCTTCCCACGCCGGGACCTCCTCGCCAGGGCGCAGGTGCTGGAAATGGAGATATTCCTGTCCAATTTCCTCCTCTCCTCCCAGGGTGACCGCGTGGCGATGGCCCACTCTGTCGAGATGCGCCACCCCTTCCTGGACTACCGGGTGATAGACTTCGCCTTCCGGCTCCCGGCGACATGGAAGCTCCGGGGGCTGAACGAGAAGTACCTGCTGAAAAACGCCTTCAGGGGGGTGATACCCGAGGGGATCGCCAGGAGGCAGAAACAGCCGTACCGGGCGCCGATAAGGGAGCTCTTCTCCCCGGCAGCGCCCCTGGACTACGCGGACGATCTTCTTTCCCGACAATCGCTCGATGAGACCGGCTACTTCAACGCGGACATGGTAAGCCGCCTCTACGCCAAGGTGCGTGACTCGGGCCCGGGGGGGGTGGGAGAATTCAAGAACATGGCACTGATCGGAGCACTCTCGACCCAGATACTGCACCGGCAATTCATCGGCCCGTCCTCCTTCACGGCGGCGGCTCCGGTCCGGCCGGACCGGATAGTCTACGGGAGCACCCTGATATGAAAAAGGAGCCAGGCATGGAGCCGGCAGTCCACAACCTGTTGGAGAACAGCGCCAGAATCCGCCCCGAAAAGGTCGCCTTCATCCAGGGGGACGAGCGCCTGACCTACCGCCAGATCAACACCAGGGCCAACCGCCTGGCTGCCGCCCTCCTCGACCAAGGGGTGGCGGCTGGCGACAGGATCGTCATGCTGCTCAAAAACAGCGTCGAGTACCTGGTGAGCTACTACGGCATCTTGAAGGCCGGAGCTGTGGCGGTCCCGCTCAACTGCGACATCCGGGCTGACGCCCTTTGCCAGATCCTGGGGGAGTTAAGGCCCAAGGGGATCATCTTCACAAGCGACGCCGAGCGCCTGGTGCAGGGGGTGGACACCGATGCGCTCGAAGTAGCTGTGATGCTGGTAAAGGATCCCTCGCTTTCCTGGGGCTCACGGCGCTCGAGCATCATCTCCTTTCAGGAGGCGGTGCACGACGCGGATCACCCCGACATAGGCGTCGCCATGGCGGCATCGGGCCTTGCCAGCATCATCTACACCTCCGGTTCGACCGGCAGGCCCAAGGGGGTCATGCTGTCCCACCGCAATATCGTCGCCAACACCTGTTCCATCATCCAGTACCTGGGGCTTAGCGAACACGACATCCAGATGGTGGTGCTCCCGTTTTTCTACGTGATGGGGAAGTCTCTGCTGAACACCCACGTAGCCGTCGGGGGTACCGTGGTGGTCAACAACCAATTCGCCTATACCGGACCCGTTATCCGGCAGATGGCGCAGGAGAGGGTTACCGGCTTTTCCGGGGTCCCCTCCACCTACGCCTACCTGTTGCATCGCTCCCCGCTTCGGGCCTTCAGGGACAAGCTCCCTTCCCTGCGCTACTGCACGCAGGCCGGCGGGCACATGGCGCGGGAGGTCAAGGAGAGGCTCCTGGACGTCCTCCCGCCACACACGCGGCTCTATGTCATGTACGGGGCCACCGAGGCTGCCGCGCGGCTCGCCTACGTGGAGCCGGAAGTGCTCCGGGAAAAGATCGACTCCATCGGCAGGGCGATCCCGGGGGTGACGTTGCGGGTCCTCGACGAGAAGGGGCGCGAAGTTCCCGAGGGGACCTGCGGCGAGCTGGTGGCATCCGGCGCCAACATCATGATGGGGTACTGGAACGATGCAGCGGCGACCGCGCGTGTGCTGGATGGCCAGGGCTACCACACCGGGGACATGGGGTACCGGGACCGGGAAGGATACTTCTACGTCACCGGGAGGAAGGACGATCTGCTGAAGGTGGGGGGACACCGCCTCGACCCGCGTGAGGTGGAGGACGTGCTGATGTCGACGGGGCTTCTCCTGGAGGTGGCGGTAATCGGCGTGGACGACGTTTTTTTGGGGAAGAAGCTCGTGGCAGTCGCTGTCCCGCTCAGCGGCAAGCCAAGCGAGGAGGCGCTGCTGGGGGGCTGCCTCGCGAGGCTCCCCAGGTACAAGGTGCCGGCCGAGGTCCGGTTCCTGGCGGCGCTTCCCAAGTATGCCAGTGGCAAGATAGACCGGGCCGCCTGTCTGGCGGCCACCGCGTTGGTCTGAGACGGCGCGGAAACTTCACCCGCTAAGGAGGGAGCTGCATGAAGCAAGGCAAAGAGTTTGGCGAGGAGGTGCTTCGCTTGGACCCGGAGCGTGAGACTGGCAGGATTTGCGCCAGGATCCGCGAACTCATGCTGACCCGCGTGAAAAGACGCGGCGTGGTGGTGGGGCTCTCCGGCGGGATCGACAGCAGCGTGACGGCCGCCCTCGCCGTCCGGGCCCTCGGCAGGGATAGGGTCGTGGCCCTTGAGATGCCCGAGCGGCATTCGGCGCAGGAAACGCTGACATTAAGCGGCATGGTGGCCGCCTCCCTGGGGATCGAGACGGCCGTGGAAGACATCTCCGGCATACTGGAAGCCGTGGGGTTCTACCGGAAGTATGACGAGGCCGTGAGGATGGTGGTCCCCGGCTACGGGGAGGGATGGAAGTCGAAGATCGTCATCTCGAACAACATCGATCATCCCGGCTTCACCCTCTTTTATGTGGTGGCGCAGGATGCCCAGAGCGCCACCTCCACGGTGCGCCTTCCCTTCAAGCCCTACCTGGAGATCGTCGCTGCCACCAACTTCAAGCAGCGCATCAGGAAGATGCTGGAATACTACCACGCCGACCGCCTGAACTTCGCCGTCGCCGGCACGCCCAACCGGCTGGAGTACGACCAGGGGTTTTTCGTGAAACTCGGAGACGGCGCAGCAGACATAAAGCCCATCGCGCACCTTTACAAGTCGCAGGTGTACCAGTTGGCGGAGTACCTGGGGATCCCCGAGGAAGTCCGGAAAAGAAGGCCGACGACCGACACCTATTCGCTGTCACAGGGGCAGGATGAGTTTTATTTTTCGCTCCCCTATGAGCAGATGGACCTCTGCCTCTTCGCCAGGAACAACGGCATACCGGCGGAGAGCGTGGCTTGCGTGGTCGGCCTGAACCCGGAGCAGGTCCGGTCGGTATTCAGGGACATCGACGTGAAAAGAAGCACCACGCGGTATCTGCATCTTCCGCCCCTGCTGGTGGACGACATCGCCTGGGACTGATCAACCCCCAACCATGAAAGGAGACGCACATGAGCTTACAGAAAGACATCAGGAGCTTCATCGTGGACAATTTCTTGTTCGGTGACGCAGGGGAACTCAACGACGACAGCTCCTTCATCAAGGAGGGGATCGTCGATTCCACCGGAATCCTGCAACTGGTCGCGTTCATCCAGGAGCAGTACCTGGTGGCGGTCGAAGACGAGGAGCTCATCCCGGAAAACCTGGACTCGGTGAGCAAGGTGGCGGCGTTCGTGGAGGAGAAGCAGCGGCTGTCGCTCGAAAATGGCGCAGTGGCCGGAGAAGCCACATGAAGAAAAGGCTGCTGCAAAGGGTACTGGGCAAGCTGGCCATGGTGTTTCCGGGAGGCTACTCCCTGAGGCCGTGGCTGCACAAAAGGCGCGGGGTGGAGATCGGTCGCAACGTATGGATCAGCCAGCTGGTCTACATCGACGAGAACCATCCGGAAAGGATCACCATAAAGGACAACGTCACCATCGGGCTTAGGTGCACCATCTTCGCCCACTTTTACCTCGGTGACCGCTGCCTGGACCGCGGGACCGGGCGGGTGGTGATCGAGAATGACGTCTTCATCGGCCCCAACTGCACCATATTAAGCGGCGTGACCATCGGCGCGGGGTCCGTGGTCGTCGCCGGCAGCGTGGTTACCAAGAACGTGCCGGCGGGGGTACTGTACGGCCCCCCGCCGGCCACCCCTTTGGCCAAGATCACCCATCCTCTCACCTCGGACGGAAAGGTGGAGTACGACCGGTTCGTCTTCGGGCTGAAAAAACTCTAGCGTTACTTGAAGGTCTTTCTCAGAAGGTGCGTGAACAACGCAACCAGCAGCAGGCCGGCCACCACGACCCCCCCGGCCACCTTGCGCTTCGCGCGCGAATCCTCGATCACCCTCAAATCCTCGTCCAGCTTCGCCAGCTCCGCGTTGATGCGGCTCGACTCCGACTTCACCCGCGTCACGTTCACCTCGTGAAACAGCGAGTGGAAGCTGTTCCTCACGGCGAAGAGCGCCTTGCCGAGGCGCTCGGTATCGACGCCTGTCGCCTGAAAGCCGCTGATCCTTCTGTCTATCCCCTGGATGTGAGCCTCGGTCTGCTGCATGGCGTCCCTGATGATCCTGGCCCGGTCGAAGCTGTGGCAGCGGCTGCAACTCTTCTCGTTGATGATCTCGAGCGAGGCCTTCACGATGTCGTGGTTGCCGTGGCAGGTGACGCAGGTGGGCCCCCCTTTGCCGAGCGCCTTGCCGTGCGCGCTCGCTTGGTAATCCTTGAGCACGCCGGGATGGCAGCGCCCGCAGAAGCCGGGGGTGTCCACCTCGCTGGGGACCCCGATGAAGCCCCTGGCCGGGCTCATCGCCTCGGGCGCGTTCTTCGGGTCGCCGCCGTGGCAGCTGTTGCAGGAGATGCCGTTTTCGGCGTGGATGCTCTTGCGCCAGAGGTTGACCGGCGCACCGAGCTTGTCGGGAAGGGAGGCATGGCACTGGATGCAGACCGTCTCCGGCAGCTCCGCGCAGGGAGAGCTGGCCGGCAGCATCAGGGCCAGGGCGGTCGTTACGAGGATGCTCGCTTTCGAAAAGGTCATGACAGATGCCCCCATACGGTAAGCCCGATCCAAAGAGCGATCCCCGCAACCACCAGGGTCAGGAAGAGAGGGCGCTTCAGGGGGTGCCTCTCGGGCGAGCGGTCTATGAACGGAATCAAGGCGAGGAAGGTCATGGCGACCCCCTGCACGGTGAGACCCAGGAGTTCGTTCGGCAGGATCTTCAGCGTTTGATAGTTGGCCAGGAAGTACCACTCGGGTTTGATGTGCGCCGGCGTCTTGAAGGGGTCGGCCGGCACGAAGGCGTCGGGCGTGAACGGCATGGTCGGCCAGAAGAAGACGACCCCGAAAAAGATTGCCAGGTAGATGCAGATCGAGGTCAGGTCCTGCAGGGCGAAGTGCGGGAAAAACGGTATGCCGCCGGGATGGCTCTCGTAGCGGTAGCTGTCCCCCTGCCATGCGTTTTTCGTGTCGCTCTTTCCGAAGGGTGGGGTCGAGATGCCGGTCCGCTTCAAAAGGAAGACGTGCACCGCGATCACCACCCCTATCACCAGCGGCAGGAAGGCGACGTGCAGGGCGAAGAAGCGTCCCAGCGTGGACGGGCCGACCAGCTTCCCGCCGCGCAGGAACTCCACCATGCCCGGGCCCGCGACCGGCAGGGCGCTCACGCTGTTGGTGGCGACCGTGGTGGCCCAGAAGGAGAGCTGGCTCCAGGGCGCCAGGTAGCCGGTCAGGGAGATCCCCTGTACCAGGGAGAACAGAAGGAATCCGGTGACCCAGTTGAGCTCGCGCGGGCTCTTGTAGCTCCCCATGACCAGGGTGGAGAGCATGTGCAGGATGAGCACGGCGATCATCGTGTTGGAGCCCACGGCATGGCAAAGGCGGATCAGCCATCCGTACGGCACCTCGTTCATGATGAAGTTGACGCTCTGAAACGCCTTGTCCGCGTCCGGCACGTAGTAGACCAAAAGCAGCATCCCGGTCACCACCTGCAGTGCGAAGGCCACCAGGAGGATGCTCCCAAGCGAGTACCACTCGTTGATATTGCGTGGGAGCAGGTAGCCGGTCAGTTCCTTATCCGCGATCTCGCCCACGCCTATGCGCAGGTCGACCCAACGGTACAGCCTTTTTAACCAGGACATTTAACCTCCGTATGCGAAAAGGGGGGGGCTTACCCGACGGTGATGTTCCCTTCTGTCTGGACGATCGGGATTTTTGCGAGGGGCCTTGGCGGCGGGCCGGAGAGGACGCTGCCGTCGATGGCGAACTGCCCGGCATGGCAGGGGCAGAGGAATTGCTGCTTCTCCTTGACCCATTGGACGATGCAGCCAAGGTGGGTGCATACGGCGGAGAGCGCCACCAGTTCGCCGCTTTGCGTCTTCACGAGGACTGCGGAGGCTCCGGCGTATTCGAAGAATCTCGCTTCGCCCTCCCTGAGCTCGCCCGCCGGGATCACCAGCTTTTGCGCCCCCCCCTGTCCCGATTTGGGCGCCAGGAACCGGAAGACCGGATAGCCGGCGGCAACGGCTGCCGCGGCCGTTGCTCCGGCCAGACAGACCCCGAGAAATTTCCTCCTGCCGTCATTCTCCATGCATCCCTCCCTTAAATTGCTAGTCTGATCCGGCTCAAGTATAATGACTGCCGCTGCCATTTCAAGTCGCAACCTTCATGAAAAAGCGGGGAGCCACCTGTCTCACGCTTCCCTGAACCCCCTTTGCTGCTGGCCCCGCGCCCGTTTACCGTTGCGCAGGGGCGCGAGTATTTAATGAGCAAAATGCCCGTGGACCCGGCCGCGGGGGGAGGGGGAGGGATTGCCCTTTACCCCGCAGGGGATTTTAGGTATGCTGGCGCCGCGCCGGCAGGCAGGCAACCGGAGCAAAGCGGCGGTGGAGCCGCCGACGCGGCCAACTACATGAGAAGCACGAAGGAGTGGAGATGGAAACCTATTACGACCCGAAGGACCTGGGGAGCTTCTCCGAGGTCGGCAAGGACGCCCCGGAGCTTGCCAGGAAGTTCTTTGCCTACTACGAGGAGGTCTTCGCCGACGGCGAGCTGACCGAACGGGAAAAGGCCCTGATAGCCCTTGCCGTGGCGCACACGGTGCAATGCCCCTACTGCATCGACGCCTATACGCGCGCCTGCCTGGAGAAGGGCTCCCACCTGGGCGAGATGACCGAGGCGCTCCACGTGGTGACCGCCATACGCGGCGGCGCGTCGCTCGTGCACGGGGTGCAGATGCGCAAGATCGCCGAGAAACTCTCTCTTTAGGAAGGACGGATGCAGACAGGGAATACGGGAAAAGAGGGGGGAGGGTTCAGGGAGGCGCTGTTGCGGCATGACCTTGCGCTTTGCCGGGACCGGACCACGACCCTGCAGGTGAATGTAGGGCTTAACTGTGACCTGGCCTGCCGGCACTGCCATCTGGAGGCGGGGCCCGCCCGGACCGAGGCGATGGGTCGAGCCACCATGGATGCGGTGATCGATTGCGCACGCCGCTTCCCCTTCGAGAGCATCGACATCACCGGGGGGGCGCCGGAGCTGGTCCCGGGAATAGCTTACCTGGTGCGCTCGCTCGCCCCCCTGACCCCGAGGCTCATCCTGCGCAGCAACCTGGTCGCCCTGAACCGGGGCGCGGGGGTGGAGCTTTGCGAACTGTACCGGGACCTGCAGGTGGTGCTGGTCGCCTCGCTCCCCGCCACCAACGCCTCCCAGACGGAGGCGCAGCGAGGTACGGGGGTCTGGGAGCAGAGCATCGCCGCCCTGAAAAGGCTGAACGCCCTGGGGTACGGCGTGGCCGGCACCCCGCTGCGGCTGGACCTGGTCTCCAACCCGTCCGGCGCCTTTCTCCCCCCGCCGCAAAAGCCGGCCGAGAAGAAGTTCAGGGATGACCTGATGCGCAGGCACGGCATCAGCTTCAACTCGCTCTACACCTTTGCCAACGTGCCGCTGGGGCGCTTCAGGAGATTCCTGGAAGGTTCGGGGAACTTGGAGGGGTACCTGGAAAAGCTCGCCGCCGGCTTCAACCCCTGCAGCGTCGCCGGCCTCATGTGCCGTTACCAGCTCTCCGTCGATTGGCTGGGGCGGATCTACGACTGCGACTTCCACCTGGCCCAGGGGCTTTTCCACGGAGGGGAGGAGAGCCTGGTCTCAGAGCTTTGCGAGCTCCCGGCGCCGGGGACACCGATCCCCGCCGCCGATCACTGCTTCGCCTGCACCGTCGGCGCGGGCTTCACCTGAGGGGGAACCATCGTGGCCTAGTTAGGCCTCTTTCCCTTCGTTTTCCCCCCGGGCCGGAAATGCTTCCCCTTGTAGCGCTCCCCTTTCTCCCAGTACTCCCGGAACTCCCGGTTCCTCAACTGACGGATTTCCGCCAGGTCGTGCTTCAGCAAGACCTGCGGGAGCTTGGTCCGGGGCACCGGCCTCCAGGGCCCCCGATGGGACGGGGCGCGGGACCACCTCTCCCCCTCGAGCAGGTAATAGGAGCCCGACAGGTAGAACATGTCGTAGGGGACCCCGATGGCGACCCCGTAGCCGAGCTCCTTGGGAAAGAGAAAGCCCGGCACGCGCTGCCAGGCGCTGGGCGCCTTTGCCCCAGGCGCTCCCTTCGCAGCGGGTGCCGGTGCCGGTGCCTCTCCGTTTCCCCCCCTTTCCGGGTGCGGCTGGTCGGCCCAGTATTCCTCGTACATGGGGTAGGGGTAGTAGGTGGCCCCCACCCGCCCCAAAGAGCCGCTCCCTAAAAGCAACAGCGCGGCTAAGAGCATGCCCTCTCCCCTTCTCCTCCTAAAACCGTTCATGACGCTTCCTCCTTTCGCCTGCTCCCCCTTATCCGGGTCAATGCGAGGCTCACCTCCCAAAGGTGCTCCGCGGCCGAGAGATCCCGGGAGGGGTCCGAGCGGCGCGCCTCCCGGCAGTTCGCGAAATACCCTCCGCTCACCCCCTCCATTTCCGGCGAGCAGGCGAGGAAGACGACCGTCTCCGCTCCCTTCACGGGGGTGACCAGGGCGCCGCTTTTCAGCGACCCCGCGATGTGCCTCGCCCAGCTCAAAATCCCGTTGTTCCTGGCAAAGCGGCTCAGCACGTTCCCCGGGGAGGCCGCGTTCACCGTCACCCCGGTCCCGGCCAGGCGCCGGTCCAACTCGCAGCTGAAGAGGAGGTTCGCGAGCTTCGACTGGGCATAGGCCTTCTTCCCGCAGTAACCACGCTCCCCCTGCAGGTCGTCGAAATCGACCCCCGGGCAGCTTGCGTGCGCAGCCGAGGCGACGTTGATGATGCGCCCCCCGCCGCTCATCTGCTCGAACAGGAGCATGGTCAGCAGGAAATAGCTGAGGTGGTTCAGGGCGAAGGTCATCTCGTAGCCGTCCCTGGAGAGGCGCCGCTCGTCGAACCTCGCTCCCGCGCAGTTCACCAGGACGTCGAGACGCGGGTACCTCGACTGGAACTCCCGGGCCAGGTCGCGGATCTCTTCCTGCGCCGAGAGGTCGGCCAGAAGGAAGCCGACCGAGCTTCCCGTAGCTCGCGCGATCCTCTGCGCGCTGGCCGCGCACCTTTTCGGGTCGCGCCCCACGCCTACCACCGTCGCCCCCTCCCTTGCCAGCACAAGCGCGGTGGCGGCGCCGATCCCCGACGTCGCACCTGTCACCAGGCAGATCCTTCCCGACATCCTCTTCGCCCCGTCCGGCATCTCGCACCCCTCCCGGCAAATCGATTGGATAAGACCAATCTAGTCTGTGGGGAGCCGGCCGGATGTCAAGTCCCACTTTTTTTCATTGTGAAGATGCTCCCCATCTGGGTTATATTGTCCCTTGGCCGGGAAGGCCGGCCGGCAAAGGGCAACCAGCAGTGCAAAGGGGGGAAGGTGGCAAGAAAACCGTATGTGGACAAGGAGCAGTGCATAAGCTGCGGCATTTGCATAGAGAACTGCCCCAGGGTCTTTCGCTTTGACCCGCACGGCAAGTCGGAGTGCTTCGACCCTGAAGGGGCGGACGAAGAGACCATAGAGAAGGCGGCCATGGAGCTTTGCCCAGTGTCGTGCATCGTGTGGGTGGAGTGAGCGACAGTGGTATGAAGAAGACGGAGCTCTTAAGAATAGCGGGCCTTGCAGCCTGTGTCGTCGGCATCAGCCTGTTGCACTACCTGACGCCGCTCAGGCTCGCCGTGCTGCATGACATCTTCCAGCGCCTCTACTACATCCCCATCATCCTGGCCGCTTTCTGGTTCGGGTTCCGGGGAGGCATCGGCTGCGCCATCCTGGTCACCGTCTGCTACGCGCCCCATATCCTGTTCCAGTGGGGGGGGCACATCGCCATGGAGATGGAGAAGTACCTTGAGGTGCTCCTTTACAACGTGGTGGGGGGGATCACCGGGATGCTCTCGCAAAAGGAGCGTTCCCGCAGGGAGCAGCTGGAGGAGACGGCCAAGGGGCTGGAGGATTCCTACCGGCAGTTGAGGACCCAGTCCGAGCTCATCATAAAGATCGAGGAGCAGCTAAGGCGCGCCGAGCGCCTGTCGGCCCTGGGAGAGCTCTCCGCGATACTCGCCCACGAGATAAGAAACCCGCTTGCCTCCATCCGCGGCACTGCGGAGATCCTCATGGAAGAGGGGACCTCCGCGCGGAGCAAGGGGGAGTTCCTGGAGATCCTGGTGAAGGAGTCCGACCGCCTGAACCGCGTGGTGGAGGATTTCCTGAGGATGGCGCGCCCCGAGCCGACCAGCAAGAGGGGGTGCGACATAAACCAGGAACTCGCCAACATGGTGACGCTCCTGTCGGCGCAGGCCCGGGGGGAGAAGGTCGAGCTGAAGCTTGCCGCCGGCCGGCTGCCGGAGCTGGTGGCGGACCCGGAAAAGCTGCGCCAGGCATTCATGAACATCATGCTGAACGGGATACAGGCGGCGTCCGAAGGGGGGCACGTGCTGGTCTCCACCCGTTTCGACCGGGAAAAGGGGTCCATAGAGATCCGTTTCACCGATGACGGCCCGGGGATCGCCCCCGACGCCATCGGCAAGATCTTCGAACCCTTCTTCACCACCAAGGGGAGCGGCACCGGCCTCGGGCTTTCCATCACCAGGAAGATCATCGAGGGGCACGGCGGGACGCTGGAGGTGGACAGCGAGCCGGGGAAGGGCGCCAGCTTCACCGTGCTGCTGCCGGCCGTCGGCTGAGTGTGGAAAATCCTACGCTTAGCTGCGGCATATTCCACAGTTTTGAGGCGCTCCGCATCCCTCCCCGGCTGCGACCCAAGCGATCCCTTGCGGTTGCAGCCGTTTGCGCCGGTGGCACGCTCCTTGTAGGAGCATTGTCCGTTCGCTGGTTGCTGCACCTCGGTGCTCGGGCCGAATGGGAGCCATGGTCATGAAAAACAAGATACTGAATACCTCCCTCATCCTCGCGGTAGTCGTCATCCTCGCAGTATTCGCCTTCTACGTGAGGTTGGGCGCCACGGCGGATAAGGTTGTGGTGCTGCGTACCTCGGGGATGACCTGCAGCAGCTGCGTGCAGAAGATCACGGCCGCGCTGCAGTCCGAGAGGGGGGTGGCGGCCACAGAGGTGGATCTCGAAGCAGGGGTCGTCGTGGCGGGGTACGATTCCAAGCAGGTGGCACCCGAACGGCTGGCAAAGGCGGTCGCCGCCACCGGCTTCGCCTCGCAGGTGGCGGAGGTGCTCACCCCCGGGCAGTTCAGGGAGATCGTCGGGCGCGACATCGGCAACCGGATGGCCGGCGGTTGCGGCGGCTGCGGCCCTGGCGGTTGCGGCACAAAACCCTGACGCTCTCCCGGACCCTGCACCGGTTTCATAAGCTTTTCTGCGGTAAAAACCTGCCTTCCCAGGCTACAAAGGAGCTTTTCATGGCAAAGCAGTACAGAAACGGTTTCAAGTACACCATCGCGGTTTCCCTGTCGCTGCTCGTCGCGGCGACCGTGGCCTTCTCCTTCTCCATCCCCGGCATGGGGAAGTCCGAGAAGGTCAAGCCGGTAAACGGCGCCGTAACCATCCCGGTATCCAAGGTGAGCGACGGCAAGGCCCACTACTTCAAGCTGGCCGAGGGGGGGAAGGAGATCACCTTCTTCATCGTCAAGGGGAGCGACGGCGCACTGCACACCGCGTTCGACGCCTGCGACGCCTGCTACAGGGAGAAAAAGGGGTACGAGCAGCAGGGCGACAAGATGGTCTGCAAGAACTGCAACATGAAGTTCAACGTCAACCGCATCGGCAGCGCCTCCACCGGCGGCTGCAACCCCTCCTTCCTCCCGGCCAGGGTCGACGCCGGCAACGTGAGCATCAGCGTCTCGGACCTGAAGGGCGGGGCACGCTTCTTCTAGGAAAAAGGGCGCCAAGGGACACAGATCCGGAAACTGTCGCGCAGAGGACGCGAAGCATCCGCCAAAGGACGCAGGGAAATCTTTTTGGAAAGGCGAAGGTTGAACGCCTGACCCGAAACCGGATTTCCCGACGTCCCCGCGGTTTGCTCCGCGTCCTCTGCGTATCTGTTTTGTCCCCCATCGGCGGGAATCCTTGACACCCGTCTCTCCCGAGGTGTATTAAAACAGTAGGCAAGCACCAGGAGGAGCCCAGTCGATGACAAAGGATAAGGACGAGCGCAAAAGGTCGCACCTGAAGCTCGTTGTAAATAACGCAGAGATCAGAAGCGCCAGACCCTCGGCGACGGAGCAGGAGTTCGTGCCGCTTGAGGAGCTGATCGCCAACCGCGACATGTTCCGCCCCGCCTTCTACCGCGGCATGGGGAGGTTGCAGACCAGAGGGTATCAGGCGCTGGAGCGCTTTCTTTCCGGCAGGGGGGCTCCCTACGGGATAGACCCGATCCACGGCAAGGTGATGGTGCTTCCCGCGGGGAACCTGTCCCCCGAATCCCTCGAGTTCGGCTCCCCCCAGGACGAGGTGCTGCTGAGCATCTCCGAGGATGCCGGCGGATCGGGCCTTTGCTTCTCCCTCGAGATGATCCTCCCCTACTTCAGCGAGGACGACGCCGTCATGGAGGAGGCGCTGCTCTTCGCGCCGGTCCTGCAGTACGGCGCCCTGTTCCTGGAGGAAAACCCCCATGACGGCATGCTCGACCTCATCTATCGTCTGGCCGTGCCGCTCTACCCGCCGCTTCTCACCGCCCGCCTCGCGGAAAGGATGTTCTCCATCTTCTCTTTCGAACTGAAGGAGACCTTCATGGCGCTCTCGGACTACCCGGAGGGGTAGTTCGCCCCCACCGCTTCGCCGGCGCTTCCACTTAGCGCTCAACATACCTGCCACATTTCCCGCATCCCGTAAACCTCGCCGCGCTGCCAGGCTGGCACTGCGGCATGGGGGCTGTCCCCGTTTTCCGGCGGCCGCGAAGAGGAAGTTGATGATTTTCATCCGGAACTCGCGGCGCAAGAGGGTTTTGCCCCGGCATCCGGGTCGGGGTGAGGAGGGCTAAACATTTCATATTGAAAAGTTTTCCCGGATCTGCTAAAAACGGGTGGAATTTTTCCTCGCTTTGTCGATTGCAAATAGCTACTCTACATCGGCCCGCGTGTTCGCCCCGCATGTGTTGTTTACTGTATTGCTTTGTGGAATAGACGATCGTTTCTTTTTTCCAGCCGGGGAAGAGTGCCGCTGCTCCGTTCGGGGGTGGGCGGTCGAATCCGGGGTGGCAGCTTTGCAGGCATCTCCCCCTTTGCCGTCTGGTGAAAAGCGAAGTTTCCGTCACTCTCCGATAGGACGCCACTCCCATGAAAATGTTCTCTCTCCTGTCTGCCGCCATCGCCGGGCTGCTTCTTTTCGCGAGCGGTCCGGCTCTGGGTGCCTCCTGCGTGACCAACGAATGCCATGCCGCGCTCCCTGCCGTCAAGTTCCCTCACGCGCCGGTCAAGGAGGGTGAATGCGGCTCCTGCCACACCCCGCTCGCCAAGGAGCACCCGGCAAAGGGGGGGAGCTTCGCCCTGGCCGCCAAGGGGGAGAAGCTCTGCAAGGAGTGCCATGACCTGGGCGGCAACAAGAAGATGCAGCACGCGCCGGTGAAGGAGGGAGACTGCACCTCCTGTCACAAGCCGCACGGCAGCAACGCCCGTTACCTGCTGGAGGTCGGCGACGACCGGACCCCTCTCTGCGTGAACTGCCACGACGGCGCCCCCTTCAAGGCCGCTTACATGCACGGGCCCGCCGCCGTGGGCGCCTGCAACTCCTGCCATGACCCGCACCAATCCGACGAGAAAAAGCTCATGAAGGGGCCGGTGCGGAACCTCTGCCTGCAGTGCCATGCCGATTTCGCCGCCTCCATGAAGGAAGCCTCCTTCGTGCATCCCCCGGTGGCCAAGGATCCCTGCACCGCCTGCCACGACCCGCACGGCTCGGGGGTCTCGATGTTCCTGAAGAAAAAGTCCCCCGACCTCTGCGTCAACTGCCACAGGAAGATCGGCGCCCAGGTGGGGAAGGTAAAGGTGCCGCACAAACCGGTGGTGGCGCCCGGCGGCTGTTCCAACTGCCACTCGGCGCACTTCAGCAAGGGGCCGAAGCTCCTGCCCTCCACCGAGCTTGAGCTCTGCCTCAACTGCCACGGCAAGGACAACGTCGGGACCCCGGCGCTGAAAAACATCAAGACCCAGCTCGAGGGGAAGAAGTTCCTGCACGGACCGATCCAGAAAGGGGAGTGCAAGGGGTGCCACGATCCGCACGGCTCCGACAACTTCAGGCTGCTGCGCGGCAAGTACCCTGCCGAACTCTACGCGACGTATCAGGACGGGGTCTACGAGGCGTGCCTCAAGTGCCACGAGAAGAACCTGCTCCGCTTCGCGGAGACCACCATCTATACCAAGTTCAGAAACGGCAACCGCAACCTGCATGTGGTGCACGTAGGCACCAGGAAGGGGCGCACCTGCCGCATCTGCCACCAGCCGCACGCAAGCGACGGGGAGAAGCTGATCAGCAAGGACGGCGCCATGTTCGGCGACTGGAAGATCCCCATCAACTTCGTGTCCAGCAGCACCGGGGGAAGCTGCGCCCCCGGTTGTCACCAGAAGTTCAACTACGACCGGCAAAAGCCGGTGGTGTATCGTCCCGAATGATGCCGCGCAGGCTTCGGCAGGAGACAGTACTTTAGTGCAAAAGGAGCAGTGACATGACGGTTACAGGTCTCGCGTTCAGTAGGGTGTGCAAGCAGCTCATCGTTGTTCTGTGCTTTGCCGGTGCGTTGTCCGGGTGTGCCGGCAAGAAGGCCGCCATCGCTCCGGTATTTTTCCCGCCGGCGCCCGACGTGCCGCGTGTCCAGTACCTCACCGGATTCACGAACTCCACCGATCTGCGCGAGAAGAAGGGGGGGGTGGGGAAACTGCTGGTCGGCGGCAGCGAGACGGTCACAACGCTGAACAAGCCCTACGGCCTCACCTACAAGAAGGGGAAGCTGTACATCTGCGACGTCCAGTCCGGGCAGGTGGTCATCGTCGATCTGGTCGAGCGGACCATGCGCAACCTGAGCGAAGAGACCGGGTCGGGGGAGCTGAGAAAGCCGGTCAGCGTGGCTGTCGATGACGAGGGGAACGTGTACGTCGCAGATTCCGGCCGCAAGGACATAGCGGTCTACAACGAGAATGGGAAGTACCTCAGGTCCATGGCGCGCGGGCTCGCCAAGAAGAACCTGGTCGCCGTCGCCGTGTACAAGGATTTTCTGCTGACCATGGACAACGCCTCCGGGCTCCTCTTCGTGCTGGACCGAAAGACCGGGGAAACGTTGAACACCATAGGCAACAACCCGGACCGCACCAAGAACCTCGCCCTGCCAAACGGCATGACCGTGGACGGCAAAGGGAACATCCATGTGGTCAACATGGGTAACGGTACCGTCAAGGAGTACGACCTCGACGGCAACATGCTGTCGAGCTTCGGCAGGCTCGGGGACGTGCCGGGCGAGTTCACCCGCCCCAGGGGGATAAACGTCGACGAGGACGGCAACATCTTCGTGGTCGACGCCGGGCACCAGGTTGTCCAGGTGTTCAACTCGGACAAGCGCATCCTGGGCGACTTCGGGGTTACGGGTCTCCCGGCAGGCTCCCTGAATCTTCCTGCCGGTGTCGTTACCACCAGGGAGCATCTCGACCTGTTCCAGAAGTACGCTGCCCCCGGGTTCAAGCTGCATCAGCTCATATTCGTGACCAACCAGTTCCAGAGCGTCATCAACAAGGCGGTATCCGTCTACGGCATGGGCGAGATGCTCGACGGCAAGGGGGAGGCAAAGTCCCCCGAGACAAAGGATGGCAAGACGCAAAAGTAGCCTGACGGCCGGCCCCTCTTCCCATTTGGGAGCCGAAAAACAACGGGCGGACATCTGCCGAAAACCGGAGTACCGATGCAAAATAAGCTGGGGTCTATTCTTTGGATTGCTTGTGCCTTGATAGTGCTGTGCGGATGCGACCCCCTTACCGTGCACAAGGTCACCTCGACGATTTTCGACGGGGTCCCGACTTTGCCTCCGCCGGAGCAGTTCTGCCAGGAATACCAGGTGAAAAAGGCGGTCGAGGAGAAAGATGCCACCCTCAAGTCGGCGGCGCAACGCGTCGATACCGGCTCCAGCCACCTCCCCTACAAGGAGAAGCGCTGTAACGGATGCCACGACAAGAGCCAGGAATCCGGGCTGATCAGGCCCAAGGACAAACTTTGCTTTGTCTGCCACCCCACCATCGTGGACGGCAACATGGCGCACGGTCCCGCCGCCGTCGGCAGTTGCCTGGAATGCCACGAGCCGCACTCCGCCAACTACCCCGCGCTCTTGAAGGTCGAGAAGGCGAAGTTGTGCATCGGGTGCCACCAGGAGAAGCGCCTGGCCCAGGCCATGCACGACAAGGTATCCACCAACGGGATGGTCTGCATGGATTGCCACGACCCCCATGCCGGCTCCGCTGCTTATTTTCTCCGCTAAAGACATGCGACTGCGCTCTCTTCTTCTCTGTGCCCTGATATCTGCGGTGTCCGGCGGCAGGGCCATTGCGGCCAGCAATGTCCAGGTGATCCGCCAGCCGAGCCTGCTCGTCTTCGGTGACGTGAGCCAGTCGGTGGGGGTGACCTACACCTTCGCGCAGCACGCCGGCGCCTCTTCCAGCACCTCGGCGCAGACCCTTAGCGAGCGCTACACCTTCAGGACCGTCGCGGCGCTCCTGGACCCGGGGCTGCTCACCCTCGACATCGCCGCGGGGGGAGCCTACCGCAGCGATATTGCCGGCCAGGGGAAATCGTCCCTGAGGTCGCAGTACAGCATCATGGCCACCGCCCTGGTCAACAGCTTCACCCCGTTCGTGGTCAACACTTCCCGCGACACCTCCTTCATCGCCAACGGCTATACCCCGTCCTACACGGTGACCAGCAGCACGACCTCTTTCTCGGGGCGCCTGCTTCATTCCATGTTTCCGGTGCAGTTCGCCTACGGGCATGTCAACTCCCAGACGAGCGGCCTGCCCACCGACTACAACGCCACCTCCGACTCGATCTGGGTGGGTGGCAACCACAACTACCTGGACCTGAGCAAGTCCTCCTATTCGCTTGGCTACACCTCCGAGGCGTCGGGCGGGCGGGACAGCAAGTCATACAGGATCAGCCTGGAGAACGCGAGTTCCCTGGACGAGAAGCGGAACTACCAACTGAACACGCTGCTCTCCTTGAACGAGTCGAGGCCCGTCGATTTCCCCAACAGGCAGTTCCTTTACTCGGAAGCGCTGCAGGCCCGCCTGGGAAAGGCGCTGACCGGCGGGCTGCGTTACCAGTTCACCGACAGTTCCACCGCCGACTTCACCGGGGCCACCCAGACCCAGACCACCACCTCGCTCGGGGGCTCACTCAGCCACCGGCTGTTCCTGAGCGTCACCTCCACGCTCTCCGGCGACTACAGCAAGAGCAGCCTTCACGGCGGGGATAGCACCTCCTACGGCACAGGCGCCGGGCTCACCTACACCAAGATGCTGCCGAAAAGCAGCAACCTAGCGCTGAACTTCTCGTACTCGCGCCGGATAACCGATCAGGAGCTGCTGCTTTCCCAGTCGGCGGTCCGTGACGAACCGCACCGGGTCGGGCAGCAGGGGGAATTCATCGTGCCGGACCGGCAGGGGACCCTGAACTCCGTTGTCAGCGTCAGGAGCCTCAACCCGGATACCACCTACGTCGAAGGCCTCGATTACCGGGTGAACATCCCCCTCCGGCGGATCGAGATCCTGGTGGGAGGGGCCATCGACCCCGAGAAGGAGCTGCTGATCTCCTACCTGCTCGACCTGAACCCGAACATCAAGTACCAATCGGACAACTACAGTTCGGGTTTCATGCTGGCCTACCTGGGAAACCGCTACACGCTGACCGGCAACGTGGCCGTTCAAAAGGAGACCCTGCTCGCCGGACAGGTCGACGCCGCGCCGCTCCAGGAAACGGCCAACTACAGCCTGCGCGCCAATGCCAATTACGGCGACACCAAGTTGGGCGCCGACTACCTCTACTCGGACAACGCGGCCCAGAAGTTCTCCAAGGTCGGGGCGCATCTGAACTACAACACCAGCTTGAGCCTGACCGACAACGTGTCGTTCAACGTGTTCAACGATTACTTCATGTATCCAGGCAGCGGCACCGGGGAAGCGAGCTACGGCGAAAACTCCCTGAACGCCTCCGTCAGCTACGGCGGCCGGCTGCTTGATTTTTTCAGGACTTCCGCAGCCTTGTCGGTGACGGACACCCGCAGCAGGCACGGCAACGGCAATACGGTTGTGACAAAGGTGGGCCTGGCTGCGGATTACAGCAAGCTGAGCGTCAACCTGGACGCGACCAACATCTACCGCTTCACCGAAAACACCACCAACCGAGACACCACCGTCGTGATCACTCTAGCGAGGAGCTTCTGATGCGTCGCCAAGGTTCCAGCAGCACCATTGACAGCAAGCAGTTGCGGTTGGGCAGGGGGTGGTGGTGCCTGGCGCTCGGCACGATGCTCCTGCTTGGCGCCTGCGCCCGGCCTTCGCTCCCCCTGCTGCAAAACGACCGGGCCGGCGCCCCGCAGTGGCCGGAGGCCCCCATGCAGGCGAAGGTCCAGTGGGTGAAGAGCGTCTCCACTGCCAGGGATGCCGGGATCACCGCGAGCTTCTGGAACCGGGTCCGGGACATCTTCACCGGGGCGCAGCCCGACAACATCGTGAAGCCCCACGGGGTGCTGTTCGACGACGCCGGGAGGCTTTTTGTCGCCGACTCGGGGCTGGGCGTGGTGCACCTGATGGACACCAAGAAGGGGGTTTATGCCAGGATCTCCGCCCCCCACGGCGCCCCCTTCCTCTCGCCGATAGGGCTGGCACAGGACGAGCGCGGCGGGCTTTTCATCACCGACTCGGCCTCTGACACCGTTTACCGCTATGATCTGGCGGGGGGGGAGGTCACCCCCTTCTTCCGGGAGGTGGCAAGGCCGACCGGGATCGCGTACAACAGGGTCAACAAGCTGATCTACATCGCCGAGACCGGCATGGGGCGCGTGCTCGGGGTCGACGGCGCCGGCGCGCAAAAGCTGACCATCGACGCCTCCAAGGCGGGGGACGGCTTCTTCAACAGGCCGGTCGACCTCGCCATCGACCACAGCGGACAGCTCTACGTGAACGACCCGCTGAACTACAAGATCAACGTGTTCAGCTCCGACGGGCGGCTGGTCGCAAGATTCGGGGAGATGGGGGATGCGCTGGGAGAGATGAACAAGCCGAAGGGGATCGCCGTCGACGCCCAGGGGCAGGTCTACGTCTGTGACGCGCTGCTCGACACGGTGCAGCTCTTCGACGAAACCGGGCAGTACCTCTTCAGCTTCGGGGCCAACGGCACCGGGGCCGGGTACTTCTGGATGCCGTCCGGCATCTTCATCCACAAGAACTACGCCTTTGTCTCCGACACCTATAACAACAGGGTCCAGGTCTTCAGGCTCCTCTCCGGCGCCGAAAGCGACGACCAGGACGCCCAGCCGAAGTAGCTGCAGATCCGTACGAGGTGATATTTGATGGACGTTAAAACGAGGTGGAGGGGGGCGCGGCGTTTCGCCGCAGCGGCGTTGTTGCCGGCAATACTGCTGGTCGCGGCCTGCCCGCCGTCGCACGCCAAGATGAGCGTTGTCGGCTCTCCGCACAACCTTTCCGCAAGCGGCGGTCAGGGGGGCGCCTCGGGCCGCCAGGGCGTTACCTTCAGCGACGAGAGGCGGATCTGCGTTTTCTGCCATGTCCCCCACAAGGCCGCCTCGGGCCTGCCTCTTTGGAGCAGGCCCCTCCCCCCCGAGGAGACCGAGTACAGGCTGTACGAGTCCACCACCCTTAACGCGGTGGCGGTGACCGGCAAACCTACCGGCGCCTCGCGTTTGTGCCTTAGCTGCCATGACGGTACCATTGCGCTGGGGCAGTTCGTCGGCAGCGGGACGTTGGCCGACGTGAAGATGCCCACTACCGCCACCAGCAACCCGAACCTCACCATAAACCTGCGGGACGACCATCCCATCTCGGTGGAGTACACCGAGGCGCTTGCCCTGAAAAGCCAGCTCGCCTCCCCCTCCACGCTCGGCGGCAGGGTGAGGCTCGAGGGAGGGGCGGTGCTGCAGTGCACTTCCTGCCACGACCCCCATGACAACCAGTACGGGAACTTCCTGGTCATGAACAACACCACCCCCGACAGGCCCAATTACACCCCGGGGTCTCCTCTTTGCACCACCTGCCACCGGCCCACGGAATGGGACTCCGCCGCCCACAACCCGGCGCGCGTCCCTTCGCTTGCCAACGGCTGCGTGACCTGCCACGTCGTTCACAGCGCGCCGGGACCGGTGCGCCTGCTGCGCGGCGCAAAGCTCGAGGACACCTGCTACCAGAACTGCCACAACGGCGTCGGCAGCGGTTCGGCCAACATCAAGTCCCTCATGGGGCTGGACAAGTACCGCCACCCGGTCTCCGACATCAAGGGTGACAAGGTGCATGACGAGAAGGAGTCGCTGCCCGCGGTCAATTACCATGTGCAGTGCGTCGACTGCCACAACCCGCACCAGCTCACCGCGGAAACCTCGCCGCTGTCCCAGCCCCCCTTGATCAACGGCAACCTGAAGGGGGTGCGCAAAAGCGACCTCGGCAGCATCGCCACCAACGAATACGACATCTGTTTCAAATGCCATGCAGGCGGCAATGCCCACAAGTTCGCCGGCGGGTTCGCACCCATGCCGAACCGCGTAATAGCGGAGACGGACCAGGCCAGCCGTTTCGACATCCTGAACCCGTCCTTCCACCCTGTCACCGCCGACCGCAGAACCCTCGGAGCCAGCCTGCTCGCCGAGCTGCAACTGACCATGACCAGGATCTACTGCACCGACTGCCATAACAACAACCTCGGCACCAAGGCCGGCGGCAGCGAGCCGAACGGGCCGCACGGGTCGCAATACCCTCACATCCTGATCGGCCAGTACGACATGCCTGCCGTCGGGGCTGCCACCAGCAGCTACAACAAGAGCCAGTATGCCCTTTGCTTCCGCTGCCACGCGGAGGAGTACGTGATGGGTGCCGGCAGCGCCTTCAACGATGCCGGCGCAAACGAGCACGCGGCACACGTGAGGGACCGCCAGATACCTTGTTTCGCCTGCCACGACCCGCACGGCGCCGCCTGGAAGATGGGAGCCACCGCCGCCAACAACGCCCACCTGATCAACTTCGAAAAGGGGTATGCCGAAGGGACACGGGTCGCCGCGGCGTCGTACACGACCACCGCTGCGGGTGCCGGAAGCTGCACGGTGAACTGCCATACCGTCGCCGGGAATACCCAGAGCTACAACTCCGGCGCAGCCAAGGGACTCCTGCGCGCCAGGGACAAGTTTCCGGGCCGGCTCCGCTGACCTCCTCCCGTCTCCAGCCTCCCCCCGCCGCACCGGGGGGAGGCCCCCCGTCTTTTTCGGCGCCCCCCCCTGTCACCGCTTCGTAATTCCCATCTCGTTCACGCGCCTGCTCCGCCAGGGACCCCTGTCCCTCGCTGCTTTCCCCTCTGTTTTCTCCCTGTTTTCTCCCTGTTTTCTCCCTGTTTTCTCCCTGCCGCCGTCCTTCCGGTCACCCTCGGTTAAATCGCCGTGTCCCTCTACGCGATTTAGCCGGGGTCCATGCTGTTACGGGAGCGTAACACTATTGCCTTAGCATCTTCCTTTCCGGGGCGCGAAAAAATAAAAAGAAAAAACGCTTGCATTACTTTCACTTGGAAGCGGGTGAACGCGAGGGGCACCGTTTTTTTTGCAGAAGATCCCGCTGGGTATGCAATTTGCTCTAGACCTATATCAGTCCGAAGTGATCGGGTTTTAGTCCCGGGTGGGGACTAACTATAACGAGGTTGATCATCAACCAAAAGGAGAAGAGAAATGAAAAAGGTATTGGCAAGCGTAGTAGCTCTCGGATGTCTGGGTGTAGCAGGTGCATCGTTCGCCGGTCTGCCGGCCGCAACAGGTGTCAACGGCTCTCTGCACGACATGAACG
>CAZFMI010000005.1:88936-114032 GCA_964519915.1 uncultured Geomonas sp. | reverse complement strand
CGGAAAGCTGCCGGAATTCTACGTTGATGGCGGTTTTTTGGGGGGGAGTGGCCTGTATGGTAAAGGTATACGCGGATGCAGGCCCCGAATACGCCGGCTGCCAGGAAAAAAAGAGGCCCGTCGCAATTGACGACGGGCCTCTTTGGGGGATTGGTTGCTGTGGGCTCGCGCCATCCCCTCACCCCTGTCCGGTCGCAACCAGCACGATGTGCACCAGGATGATCTTCCCGATGGTGGCAAAGGGAAAGACGCAGGCGTAACCTTGGTCCGCCAGGTCGTTGCCGGTCTGTTCCTTGATGTAACCGAGCCCGGGGGTCGAGGTGTGCATCCCTGCGACGATGCCGACCACCAGCGACATCGGTATCTTCATGATCTTGTGTCCGATGAAAAGACCGAGGAAGGCGGTGACCGCGGTGATGCAGACACCGGTGATGAAGATGCTCCCGCCTCCGCCGTTACTCAAGGTGGTGAGCAGGCTGTAGCCGGAGCGGGTCCCGATGCCGGCCAGAAACAGCACCAGTCCCACCTGTTTCAGCGTCATGCTGGCGCTGTAGGGGAGGCTCCAGACCATCTTCCCCGTTCTGCCGAAGGTGCCAAGCAGGATGCCGACGATAAGGGGACCGCCGGCAAAGCCTAGCTGCATGCTTCCGCCTCCCGGGAAGGGGAAGGGGAGGAGGCCGAGGATGAGCCCTATGACAAGGCCGAGGCTGAAGGTCATGACATCGACCTCGCTCACCTTGCGGTAGGAATTGCCGAAGAAGGTGGTCACCTCGTCCATGTTGGTCTTGTGCGCCAGCACTCGGATGACGTCGCCCAGTTCCAGCACCGTCTCCGCATCGGGCAGCAACTCGTTGTCGCCGCGGCGCACCAGCGTTATCACCTCTCCGAAGCGCTGGTCCAGGTGCAGTTCGCCGATGCTGCGTCCGATGGCCTGGGGACTGGAGACGAAGATCCTGCGGTACTCGTATTCGGTCCTGTCCAATCCCAGCCGGTCCTTGCTCCTTCTCTCGCCAAGCAGCGTGGCGATCTTCTCTATATCCTTCGGGGCCCCGGCCACCATGACCAGATCCCCTGGCTGAAGGATCGTGGAATGTGTGGCAAAGAAGAAGTCGTCGCCGCGTTTTACACGGCTGAAAAGGAGGTCGCAGCCGTTTTGCTCGTTTAGCATCCGGATGGTGGTGTCTGAAGGATCGACACTTTGCACCTTTATGGTGCAGTGCACCAGCGATGCCCTGTCCTCCGGCCTTCTCAGCTGTCTGTACTCGGCTTGGTAATCGATCTTCCAGAGCTTCTGGCAGATGTTGATGGTCAGCATCAGGCCGATGACCCCTATGGGGTAGGCGACGGAGAAGCCGACCACCGGCTCTGCCAGAAGCGCCTCCATGAGCTCTTCCGGCGCCGTCTGCCGGATCGACTCCAAAGCGCCGCCGAGCGCCGGCGAGGCGGTCATGGAGCCGCAGAAAATGCCTGCGGCGATCCCCGGCTTCAGCATGAAATATTTTTGCAGCACGACGCAGATCGCGGCGGAGGCGCAGAGGACCCCTCCGGCCAACATGTTGTTCATCACCCCGTTGCGGCGGAACGTGGATACGAAGGAGGGGCCGGCCGAGAGCCCTACCGTGTAGACGAAGAGCGCCTGCCCCATGATATAGACGATGGCGGGGGCCTTCATGTCGGGGTGGAGCATCCCGAAGGCGAGCCCCACGAACAGGACTGCCCCTACGCCGAGGGTGATGCCGTATATCTTTATGCGGCCCAGGGGGTACCCAACTGCAGCGACCATGAGTAGCAGCATCAGCGGGTTTTCGAGCAGTATCTTGACCATGATTGCCACCTCTGCCTGTCTGTTTGGCCGGGCACCGGGAGAGCGGCGGCCATCGTTACGGCATCGCGGTCGCCCCTTCGGGGAGGGACGGGGGCTTGCCGCTGCGGAGCGGAGGCATGGGAGGCCGGACGGCACGGCAGCGGATACTGCACCTGTGTCGACGGGAGTGCCGGCCCGCCGTCAGCAAGGCTAGGTCAGCTTGAACTGCCCGACCAGTTTTTGCTGCTCTTCGGCCAGGCGGGAGAGTAGCAGCGCCGAGGCCGCCGATTCCTGCGCGTTCTTCGCGGTGTCCTGCACCACCTCGTTGATGGTCTGGATGTTGCTGCTGATCTCGCCGGTAGTCGCAGTCTGCTCCTCGGCAGCGGTGGCGATCTGGTTCACCTGAAGGGCGACGGAACCGATCTGCTGCAGGATCTCCTCCAGCGCCCTGCCGGACTTGGCGGCCTCGACGGTCCCCTTCTCGACGCTGGCCACCCCCGATTCCATCACGGTGATGGCCCCCTTGGTCTGCTGCTGGACCGCCTTGATCATCTCGCCTATCTCCCTGGTGGCGCTGGTCGTCCTGCGGGCCAGCGCGCGCACCTCGTCTGCCACCACGGCGAACCCGCGTCCCTGCTCGCCGGCACGCGCCGCCTCGATCGCCGCGTTCAGCGCGAGCAGATTGGTCTGGTCGGCGATGTCGTTGATGGTGTTGACGATGGCGCCGATCTGCACCGATTTCTCCCCCAGGTCCCCGATGGTGACCGCGGATTCGCGCACCTTCTCCGCTATCAGGTTCATGCCGTGAACGGTTTCCCTGACCACCTCCGCGCCGGCGGCTGCCGCATCGTTGGCCTGCTGCGAGCCTGCCGCCGCCTGGGTGCAGCTGAGTGCGATCTCGTTGGAGGTGGCGGCCATCTCCTCGCTCGCCGTGGCGACCGTCGCCGCCTGCCCCGCGACCCGCGCCGCACCGGACGCCATCTGCTCCGCCGCGCAGGACAGCTCCGTCGAGGCGGAGGCGACCTGTGCCGTGTTGTGCGACACCCGGGCGATCACCTCGTGAAAATGGACCACGATGTTGTTGATGCTGCCGCAGATATCGCTGATCTCGTCACTGGAGTCGAGCTTGATCCTCCTGGTCAGGTCGCCGCCGGCGATCTCGGCGGTGACGAGTTTGGCGTGGCCAAGCGGCTTGGTGATCGAGTCGATGATGCGCAGGCTGATCAAAAGCGAGATCAGCACGACCAGCAGCGAAACAGCGATCATCACGTAGGAGAGGAGGGTGGCGTTCTCCACGGCCCGGCGGACGCCGGTCAGGATCTGCTGCTGGTTCTCGCCGATGCTCCTCACCTGCTCCTCGCTTCTTTGGGCCTGCTCCCTGGAGATGCCGCGCGCCGAGTCGAGCGCCCTCTGCATGGCGAGGTTGCTCCTGATGACACCGAGCTTGGTCTTCTCGATCTTCTGGATGGAGGAGCCGGCCCGGCGTATAGTGCCGGAGACCTCGGAGATGCTTTGCGCCAGCTCCTTTTGCCCCGAGTCGAGCAGGAGCTTCCCGGCCATCCCGATGTTGCCCTCGATCCGTTTCTGGGTCTGCGAGAGCGAGGCCGCGAGCCTCCCCACCTCCTGGTCCGTGGCGCTCAGCATGATCTGGCGCACCCCCGCGTTCAGTTCCTTAACGTCCACGCTGATGCTGCTTCCCGCCTCCATTACGCCGTTGGCTGCGTTTTGGAAACCGAGGGAGGAGACCACGTTGTTGCGGTCCTTCACGATCTGCAGCTCCAGGGTGTCGATGGTGTTGAAGATCTTCTTGCTGTTTTCCTCCAGCGGCTTGAGGATTTCGCGGCTCTTGTTCGCGTACTGCTCGGCGTCCGCCTTTTCCGGGTTGTTCAGCATCTCGAGCCTTAACGCCACGAGCCCCCCCTCCTCTGCGCCGATCTGGTTCAGGATCTCCGTTGCGACCCCCTTCACCTCCCTGATGGCGGGGTTGTCTCCCGGGTCCACCTCGATATTGCGGGTAAGCTCCACCGTGTTCTTCAGCCGCTCCTTTAGCGGCGCTATCTTGAACTTGTTCTTCACCAGTTCCAGGTCGCTCAGGATGATGTTGATGTCCTTTAGCCGGCTTTGCAGGGTGAGCAGCTTCTTTATGCTGCTGTTCACCTGGAGATTCGCCGCCTGCGAGGAGTTGATCGCGGAAAGGGCGCTGTTTCCCATATGGCTTATCTGCTTGCGCAGCCCGGAGACGCTGGTCTCGGCCTTTTGCAGCTCCGCGTTCACCGTGGCGATCTCGTTTCTGAAGAGGGCCATGTCCTTCAGCCGCTGGGAGGCCACCTGCACCACTGTCCTCTCGATCTCGCGCAGCACGTCGGTGTCGACGCCGCTGGAAGAGGCGCCGCCCCTTGCGATCTCCTGGTTCAGGGTCTCCATCCTCTTGATCCTGGTGGTGATGGTCTCGGAGAGGGGTCCCACCTCGGCCGGCGCGGTGGTCATCTCCAGCCGCATGAAGTCCGCCGAGACCTTTTCCACGGTCTGCTGCAGCTCCAGCATCTTCAGGTGCAGCGGCGTGGATTTTCCGGTGAGGATCTCTATGCTCGATTTCACCTTGGCTATGGAGAAGAGCCCGATCCCGGCGATAACGGAGATCCCGACGATGGTCAGCGCGATATTGCCAAGCAGCTTGCTTTTGACGGTCATTGCAACGCCCCCGGAAATTTGGTCTCATCAGCAAAACCGGCGCCACGCTTTCGGCGCATGACACCGGTCCCCCTGCCTGCCTCGGGTCGCCCCTCCCCTTGAGCAGACGCTAGTTCCCCTTGAAAGAGACCAGCTTGTTGTCCTTCACCACCTGCAGGTAGACGTTGTCCTGCCCCTGGTGGTCGTCAGGCGAGAAGGTGAGCTTGATCCCGCCCATGTCGGCCTCCTTCATCCCTTCGTAGGCCTGCAGGAACGCCGCCTGTGTGGGCGCTTTGCCCGCCTTCTCCAGTGCCATGACGATCGATTTCGCCGCCATGCACCCCTCCATGCTGACCGTGTTGAAGCCTACATCCTCAGGATTCTTCTCGATCGCCTCCTTGCACTCCTTGGTGATCGGCAGCGACAGGTCGTCAAGTTCCGGCACCACCTGGGTCATCATGAGCCCCTCGGCCGCGGGACCGACCGCCTTCACCAGGTTGGAACCGCCGGCAAAGGAGCAGGCGGCGAGGTGCGCGGTGACCCCTTCCTTGCGGGCGAGCTTGATGAACTCGGCGCCCGGCGCGTAGACCGCGCCCACGATGATGGCGTCAGGCTTGCCGGCGATGATGCTGGCAAGGCCGGCCGTCACGGCGGTGGTCCTTCTCTCGAAGGAGCCCTTGGACACGACGCTCAGGCCGTGTCGCTTGACGGCATTCTCGGTCGAGTTGAGGATGTCGGTCCCAAGGCCGTCGTTTTGGTAGAAGACGGCGAAGCGTTTCGCCCCCTGCTTTACCAGCTGGTCCACGATCTTGTCGACCTCCTGCTGATAGCTCGCCCTGATGTGGATCACCTCTTTGAGTACCGGGGCGCGCAGCTCGGAGGCGCCGGTCCTCGGGTTTATGAAGGGGAGCTTGTATTCCTTGACGATGGGTAGGCTGGCAACGCAGTTGGAGGTCCCCACGGAGCCGACCACCGCAAAAACCTTCTGCTCGTCCACGAGCTTCAAAAGACCGTCCACGGTCTTCTCGGTCACCATCTGGTCGTCTATGGTTACCAGTTCCACCTTCTTGCCGTTCACTCCACCTTTTGCGTTGACAGCCTTGAAGTAGGCATCGACACCGACCTTCATCCCTCTGCCCGACCCCTTGTTGGCGCCGGTCTGGTCGTTGACCATCCCTATCTTGATCACCTCGCCCGCCGGCCCCGCAGCATGTCCTGTCGGAGCGACCATCATCAGCACCACGGTCAGGAAAACCATCTTTCTCATGACATCCTCCTTCTTCTTTGTTTGGGCTTACCGGGCGTCCGGTGCCCGGCTTTGGGGGGCACCCGCGATCCCTCGTCTGCCGCGCCTCTTCGAGATGGGGGGAGTTGGAAATGGCCAAAAATTAAAACATTCGAAATAATAGCGGCTAATGATTGGTTGGCAAGCCGATCTCTCAGCTAACTGCGGGGGGGGGATCCGGCAGGGGAGGGTGGGAGAGCATGAAGTGGCCGGCACGGCGGCGGGGGAGCTACGGTGTCCCGCACCGGAATGGAGGTGCGGCAGAAGAGGGGTTAATGGTGGACGAAAAAAAACCTGCCTGGCGCAGGTCTCGATCTGGTGGTGCCGGGTGTTGTTGAGCTGCCGCCTCGGGCTTCGCAGCGGCGGGACGCTCCCCCCGCGGATCAGCCGAAGATCCGCTTGAAGAGCCCTTTCTTCTCGGCCTCGCGCCGCTCCCTGATGAGCCGCATCCCCCCCTGCGCATGGCGGAGCTGCGGGTTCAGGCGGAGCGCCTTCTGGAACTCCCCCTCGGCCAGGCCGTCCCTCCCCTCGTCCAGCAGCATCCACCCCCGAAAGGCGAACGCCTCGGCGCTGCGACCCATCTGCAGGCTCTTCGAGAGGAGCATGCGGCATTTTTCAAGGGCGACCTGCGAGCCGCCGTTCCCGGGGTTTTTGTAGATGGACCAGGCGAGGTAGGCGCTGGTCTGGGCATCCTGGGGGTCGAGGGTGTAGGCGTCCTGAAGGGCGCGCTCGGCGTTCTTGAAATCCTCCATGTCGAGGAAGACCTTTCCCGACTGGAACTGGATGCGCGCCTGGAGGGCGTCGTCCTGCTTTCCGCCCACCCCGATGATGTTGGCGTTCAGCATCTCGTCGTAGCGCTCCTTGGCCACCACGCTGGAGAGGGTGTTGTAGGCGTTCGCGTAGTGGGACAGCACGTCCTGGGCCCGGGAAAGGGTGTCTCCCGAAAGCTGCATGAACTTCTCGGGGGAATACTGGCGGGTCTTTGCGAAGTACGCCTCCTTCAGGGCGGCGAAGCTGAAGGAGGCCTGGCTCAGGGAGAATATCTCGTAATAGCTCTTGTTCTGGATCGCCGCGTAATCGCGCTGGACTTCCTGCTCGAAATTGATCTCGCTGGCGGAAAGCGGCGCGGCCATCCCGGTCTCACCCACCACGAGTTCGATCGAATCGGAGACCTCGTCCACAAGGTCCTCGAAGCTCACCCCCCCCAACTCAGGCTCGGTGGCCTCTTCAATGGGGCGGTTGAAGAGCGTCTTTTGCGGGAAACCTGCTTCCTCGTCGGCAGTTGGGGCGGCGGCCAGCGCCACCATCCCCATCCGGGTCAGGAAGTCGAGGAAGGCAGCTTTGCCGCCCCCGCCGCCGTAGCCGGCCAACTGCTCGACGTTTTTCCCCTGTCCCAGCTGCTCCAAGAGCTCGATTTCCTCACGCCCCATGCAGAGCAGGTTGGCAAGGCGGAAGTACTGCGCGGTCCTGTAGGGGTAAAGCGCGCCGCGCTCCTTAAGGAAGGTGGCGGCGGGAAACCGGTCGGAGCAGGCCCTTGCGTACTGGTGCAGCAGGCGCGGCAGCGAAACCGGGGTGAGCGGGAGCTCTATCTGCCCCGGTTCGGGGTGGAACCTCGCCGCCTGGTTTTGCAGCAACGCCTCCATGAGCGATTGGGAAAGGAACTGGCGCGACAGCTCAAGCAACTCGTCGTAGCTCAAGAGGCCGGCTTCTGCAAGCGGCAGCCTGCCGGAACGCTCCAGGGGGTAATGCTCCAGGTCGCTTCGGTGCAGCTGCCCGGCCGAAACCAGGAAGGGGAGGAACCTCGGTGATGAGAAGGATGCCGGCTCGCCGCCGAAAAGGAGCACCCGGGTCCCCCCGGAAAGCTCGAGGGTGCCGCTTTTGCCGCTTCTGAACAGCTCGATCAGGAGCTCGTCGAGCCCCCTGCGGCGGGGAGCCTGTGCCAGGGAGGCTGCCACCGCCTGCAGGAAGGCCTCCTTGCCGAAAGGCTTTTCCAGGTACGCCTTCACCCCGAGCTTGCAGGCGGCCTTGGCATACCCCTCGCCGCGGAACACGCCGGTCATGATGACGACCGGGATCTCAGCCAGGTCCGGGATGCCGCGCACCCTCTGCAGCAGTTCCACGCCGCTCATGCCCGGAAGCTTCAGGTCGAGTATGAGCAGGTCGACCCTTTCCGCCTGCAGGAAGGAGAGTGCGGATTCGCCGTCCGCCAGAGCCCTCACCCGGTGTCCCAGTGACTCCAGGAAGCCTTGCAGCATGCCGGCAAGCCGCAGGTTATCCTCCACCAACAGGATGCGGCCCGTCATCTGGCTCTTCCCGCGGACTTCAGGTACCTGTTCACCGCGGCGTTGTGGGACGGCAGGTCGCTGGAGAACTGGTGGCTGCCGTCACCGCGTCCGACGAAGTACAGGTAGGGAACCGCCGGCGGGTTGAGGACCGCCTCGATGGCGTCCTGACCGGGATTGCCGATCGGCCCCGGGGGGAGGGCGGGGATCAGGTAGGTGTTGTAAGGGGTTTGCCTCAGGATATCCTCCCGTGAAACCTTGCCCGCGAAGGCGCGCACCCCGTAGAGCGCCGTGGGGTCGCTCTGCAGCCGCATGCCGAGCCTCAGCCTGTTATGGAATACGGCGGCGATCAGCGGCTTCTCGGCCGGGAGCACCGCCTCCTTTTCCACCATCGAGGCAAGCGTGAGCAGCTCCCTCTCTGAAAGCCCCATCGCCTTGCCGCGTCCGTTCACCCCGCCGTTCAGATACTTCTGCTGCCGCTTGACCATCTCGTGCACCAGCTCGCGCTCGCTTCTCCCGGGCAGGATGTTGTAGCTGCCGGGAAAGAGGTACCCCTCGGCGCTGGGCGCCGTGACGCCGAGCTCCGCCAGCAACCCCTGATCGCTGCAAGCGGCGAGGAACTGCTCCTTGCTGAAGATGCCGCGCTTCTCAAGCATCTCGGCGGCCTGGTGGCTGGAGTAACCCTCGGGAAGGGCGAAGATCCTCTGGTAGATGTCGCCGGTGAGCATCTTGGAGAGTATCTGACCCGGCCGCATGCCGTCGTGGAACTGATAGGTACCCGCCTTGACCCGCGAGTCCCCTCCCATGAGGCGCGCGTACAGCGTGAAAAGTCGTGCGCTGGAGACGATGCCGCGTTGCTCGAGTTCCCCGGCCAGGGCGCGCAGGGTGCGGCCGCGGCCGAGCTCCACCAGCTCCACGCGCCGGCCGTCTCCCGCCGCTGACGCAAGGAAAAAAGAAAAACGTGCGGCAGGTAGCAGTGTGATTATCAGTAGCAGCGCGACGAGTGGTTTGCGATGCTGTCGGAAGAGGTTTAACAGGCTGGATGCTATGATGACAGTTATCCTATGTAAAAACGGAGCTTTTGCTGATTCAGTCACTAGATTTAGGTGAAATAGCTAAATGTGTCAAGGGCAAATCCCCGGGTGGCGTGGAGTTGAATCTAAAATTTCGAAAACTTAATAATAATTTTTTTAAAGACAGTCGCGGGTTTCCAATGTATCATATCTGACTGTGCCGCCCGGCCGGGGCGGGACCACTACCATGCTTTTTGCTTACGAGGTGCTTGATGAAGCAGAGGTTTATTAACTCGGACTATTTCCCTTTTCAGATACAAATCTCCGCCGATTGCGGCGAGAGGATAGAGCTGCGCGCCCTGCTGGACGAACTGGGGAGCGCTCCCGGCATCATCTATGCGAGGCGTCTCGCCGCGAAACTGAACCGGCAGCCGGCACCGCACGAGACGGCGATCCAGCCCGGCTTGTTGCACCTGTACTCCATACTGAGCCGGGTGTACCGCTACGTGATCGGCCAGTACTGCGACAACCAGCAGCCCGGGGTGCTGGCGGCGCTTGCTGCCGAGGCCGGCTACCCCGACTTTTCCGGCGACGCAGGGAGGACGCTTTTCCGCTTCATGGAGCTCTTCCCCTCGCAGCAGATGATCCTGGGCGACGACACCCCGGAAGGGTTCCTGGCGGGAGACGACGAGGAACTGGGGAGAAGGCAGGCGCTTTCGGCAGAACTCATCATGATGCTCATCCACGGCGAGAATCGGGCGTTGGACCCGTTCCGCAGGATTTTCGACGCATCCAAGCTGGCCGCCACCTCCCCCTACCTCAGGGTGACTCTCGAGCTCGACCGGCGGCTTGCCCAGGCACCCCCCTTCGAGCCGATCGGTGTGGCTCTACCGGAACTGTTGCGCGCCCCGGTGAAGGCCTCACCCGACTCCCTCGCCGGGCAGATCGCGTACATAAGGGAGCATTGGGGCTCGATCCTGCCGCGCGAGCTGCTGGGCGAGCTGGTGACGGCCCTGGACATAGTCTCCCAGGAAGGGCGCGCCTTCTTCGGCGGCCCCGGGGAGCCCAAGGTACTCAAGTTCGGCAAGGCGCGCCGCGGCGGCGACGAATATCCCGAGTACGAGCGTTTCTCCCGGGACGCCGACTGGATGGCGAACGTCGTCATGATCGCAAAGATGGTCTACGTCTGGCTGGGGCAGCTTGCCAAGACCTACGGCACCGAGGTGCGCACCCTGGACCAGATACCGGACGCGGAGCTGGACCGGTTGGCACGCTACGGCTTCTCGGCCCTCTGGCTGATCGGCATCTGGGAGCGCTCCCCCTCCTCGCAGACCATCAAGCGCATAGCCGGCAACCAGGAGGCGATCTCCTCGGCTTATTCCCTCTACGACTACGTCATCGCGGCAGACCTCGGCGGTGAGTGGGCGCTGCAGAACCTCAAAGGACGCTGCGCCGCTCGCGGCATCCGCCTCGCAAGCGACATGGTTCCCAACCACACCGGGCTCTACTCCAAATGGACGGTCGAGCACCCCGACTGGTTCATCCAGATGGACTACCCTCCCTATCCCGACTACCAGTTCAACGGACCGGACCTCTCCCCCGACGGCCGCATCGGGCTCTTCATAGAGGACGGATACTGGGACAAGCGTGACGCGGCGGTGGTATTCAAGCACCTGGACCGCGGCAGCGGCCGCGTGCGCTACATCTATCACGGCAACGACGGCACCTCCACCCCCTGGAACGACACAGCGCAGCTGAACTACCTGATCCCCGAGGTGCGCGAGGCGGTGATCGGTACCATACTCCACGTGGCGCGCCAGTTCCCGATCATCCGCTTCGACGCGGCGATGACCCTGGCCAAGAAGCACTACCAGCGGCTCTGGTTCCCGCTCCCGGGCCACGGCACAGGCGTCCCCTCAAGGGCCGAACACGGCATGGACCGGCCGAGCTTCGACCAGGTGTTCCCCCACGAGTTCTGGCGCGAGGTGGTGGACCGGGTCGCGGTGGAAGCACCCGATACGCTGCTTCTCGCCGAGGCGTTCTGGCTCATGGAGGGGTATTTCGTGAGGACCCTGGGGATGCACCGGGTCTACAACTCGGCCTTCATGAACATGCTGAAGATGGAGGAGAACGCGAAGTACCGCCAGACGGTGAAGAACGTGCTGGAGTTCGAGCCGGAAATCCTGAAGCGCTTCGTGAACTTCATGAACAATCCGGACGAGCGGACCGCGGTGGAGCAGTTCGGCAAGGAAGGGAAGTATTTCGGCGCCACAGTGCTCCTGGTCACCATGCCGGGGCTTCCCATGGTCGGGCACGGGCAGATCGAGGGGTTCCACGAGAAGTACGGCATGGAGTACCGCAGGGCGTACTGGGACGAGCCGGTGGACCAGCACCTGGTGGCACGGCACGAGAGCGACATCTTCCCGCTCATGCGCAGGCGCCACATCTTCTCCGGAAGCGAGCAGTTCACCCTTTACGACTTCTTCGCCGGCCAAAGCGTCAACGAGAACGTGTTCGCCTACTCCAACAGGGCGGACGGGGACCGCGGGCTCATCCTGTTCCACAACGCCTTTGCCTCCACGGCAGGCTGGATCAGGTCCTCCTGCGCGGTGCTTAGAAAAGACGCGGCGGGGGGGACCTCGCTGGTGCAGACCACGCTGGGAGAATCGCTGGGCTTCAAGAGCGACGGCCGGCACTACTACGCCTTCAGGGATTACTCCACCGGCTTGAGCTTCCTGAGAAACGGCCGCGACCTCTGTGACCAGGGGCTCTACGTGGAGATGGGGGCCTACGAGTACCACGCCTTCCTCGATTTCCAGGAGATCTACGACGACGACTTCGGGACCTGGGGAGCCCTTTGCTACCGGCTGAACGGCGCAGGCGCCGAGAGCATCGAGGAGGAGGTGAAGCAGGTGCGCTACGCCTCCGCTCACGAGTCGCTGCGCGTCTTCCTGGCGAAGGCGGCGGCCGTGGCGCTGGAGCCGGAAGCGAAAGGGAAGGACCTGCTCCCCCCCCTGGAGCCGCTTCTGGCCGGGTTCTACAACACCGTCGCGCCGCAGGCCCCGGAAAAGGTGCAGCGCTTGCTGCTGGCGAGCTTCGGGAGCGAGGTGTCACAGGCGCTCGAAGATCCCTCCTTCGCTGCGGCGCCGGCACCGGAGAAGTGGCTGCTCCTTTGCGCCTACCTGGCGCTGCACCGCATAGGTGAGCTCACCGGCGGGGAATCTGCCGACACCTTCGAGGAGCTTGGGCTGGTTCGCCCGGTGGTGCAAGCGCTCCAGGGGTTGCCGCCTGCCGAGCCGGAAGAGCCGGCCGAGCTCGCCCCGGACGGTTACGGAAGGCTTTTGCGGGTGCTCATGCATCACGACTCCTTTTTCTCCAACTGCCGCGAGAAGAGTGCGTCGCGCTGCTGCGCCGCACTCTTCTCGGACCAGGCGGCTGCCGCCTTCGTCCATCTGCATGATGACGGTGATGCGCAGTGGTTCAACAAGGAGCGTTTCGAGCTGCTCCTGGACTGGTTCATGAAGGTCGACTCGAGGCAGGGGCGGCAGGCGGAGCAAAGCGGGGAGGCTCTCCACGCACAGCTGAAGGAGAGCGCCGCTGCGGCCGGTTACCGGCTGGACCGGCTAATGGATGTTTTGCAGTCCGGTTCCTGATTTTTCCCGTCCTTTTGCTGGAATCCGAGCCGGCGCTCGCGGGGCGTCCTTAGCTATCGGCGGGGTCTCAATGGAGGGGAAATCCGATGACGGTCATCAACACCCAGTTGCAGGACAACATAGGGACGATCACCTTCAACGACCCCGAACATCGCAACGTGCTGAGCGGTGCGCTGATCAGCGAGATGCTGCAGTCCATAGGGGCGCTGCAGAAGGGGAAGATGCGTGTGCTCGTCATCCGCGCCCCCCGGGGGGCGAAGGTCTGGTCGGCCGGTCACGACGTGCACGAGCTGCCGCTTCCCGGTCGCGACCCGCTTTCCTATCACGACCCGCTGGTGACCGTGTTGAGGTCGATCCAGAGCCTCCCCATCCCGGTGATAGCCATGATAGAGGGGAGCGTCTGGGGGGGAGCCTGCGACCTGGCGCTTTCCTGCGACATCCTGATCGGCTCCCCTTCCTCCTCATTCTGCATGACCCCCGCAAAGATCGGTGTCCCCTACAACGTCTCCGGAATCCTGCACTTCATGAACATCATGGGGGTGAACTTCGCCAAGGAGATGTTCTTCACGGCGGAGCCTCTCTCCGCCGAGCAGGCGAGCAAGGCGGGGCTCCTCAATCACCTGGTACAGACCGAGGAGCTCGAGGAATTCACCTACAACATGGCAAGCAAGATCACCAGGAACAGCCCCTTGAGCATCGGCGTCATCAAGGAGCAGATCCGGCTCCTGGCCAGCGCGCACCCGCTTGCGCCGGTGACCTTCGAAAGGGTACAGGGGCTCAGGCGCACGGTGTACGACAGCAAGGACTACGCGGAAGGGATCAAGGCGTTTCTTGAGAAGCGCCCGCCGGTGTTCACGGGGGAGTAGGGGCAGGGGCTGAGGGGTAAGGCACCAGCCTTGAATGGCGCAGTGGGATGTCCTGGGCTCAGCGAGCGCTGACGGCGAAGCAGGGACCGAGCGGAAAAGGAAAGGGGACCGGCAAGTTTCTGCCGCCCCCCGGTCCTATCCCCTGGTCCCTGCTTTTTTATTCCTCTTTCTCGAAGTTCCCCTTCTCCTGGCACTGGGGGCAGTTTTTGGGTTTGCATCTTCCTTCCTTGGTGAATCCGCAGCTTTTGCATTTCCAATTTGCCATACGTCCCTCCTATTTGATGTTGTTCAGCTTGATTTCCCGCACCTTTCCGAAAACCGAAAGCGGTTGGTCGAACTTCTTCTGGTCCCCTACCACCACGAGCTTCATGGCGTCCGTGCGCAGGTACTTCCTGGCGACCCGCAGCACGTCGGCGCGGGTGACACGTGCGATGTTGTCGCGGTAGTTCTCCAGGTACCCTGCGGGATAGCCGTAGAACTCGAGCCGCGCCTGCTGTGTCACCACGGCGCTGCTCCGCTCGAAGCCGAAGATGAAGGAGTTGATGATGGAATCCTTGGCAAGCTTGAGCTCCTCCTCGGATACCTCCGCCTCGGTCATCCCGGAGATGATGGAACGAAGCAGGGTGATCGCCCTGGCGGTCGATTCCGACTTGGTCTCGGTCTCGGCAACAAAGGGGCCCTTGAAGCGGCGGCCGGTCTCGAAATAGCTGTCGACGTTGTAGGCGAGCCCCTGGTTGGAGCGGATTTCCTGCGTGAGGCGTGAGGTGAAGCCCCCTCCCAGTATGTAGTCCATCACCTTGATGGCGTGGAGATCGGGGTTGTTCTTGTCGATCCCCAGATGCCCCAGCCGGATCACGGACTGGTTCACCTCCTTTTGCACGTGCAGGACGGCAGGTGCCATCTCCTCGCTCGGAGCAGGCACGGCAGGGAAGGGGGCACTCTGATTCGGCCACCCCGCGAAAAGCGCTTCCAGGCTCTGCAAAAGCTGCTCTTTGTCGAAGTCGCCCGATACCGCAACGATCATGTTGGCCGGATAGAAGTAGCGTCGCTGGAAATCGATCATGTCCTGCCGCGTGACGGCGTTCACGGTGGCGACGGTCGGGATGCGCCCAAGAGGGTGGCCGGCGTAGATGCTGCGCCCCAGCTCCCGGCCGGCGATCGCCTTCGGATCGTCGTTTTGGCGGCGGATCGATTCGATGGCATGGCTCTTGGCTATTTCCACCCGTGCCGGATCGAAGGCCGGTTCCCGCAGCACCTGGGAGAAGAGCGCGAGGGTGCGCTCCAGGTTCCTGGTGAGCGTGGAGAGCGAGACGCTGGCGTGATCGGAGTTGATCGACGACTCGATGGAGGAGGCCATGAACTCGAGCTCGCGGTCGAGTTGCTCGGCGGGGGTCTTCTGCGTTCCGCCGCTTCTCAGCGCGGCGCCGGTGAGCGAGGCGAGCCCGACCTTCTCCTCGGGCTCATAGATGCTCCCCGCGTTCAGGTAGGCGGTCAGGTTCACGATCGGCAACTCCCGGTCCTGCAGCAGGTAGACGGTCATGCCGTTTTTGAGCTGCACCCGCTCGCTGCTGGGGAGCTGGAACTGAAGCTGCGGGAAGGTCATCTCGCGCGGGTGGGCGGTCCCCTGGTACTGCGCGCTGCCGCTCTTGGCGTTGCCACCCTGCATGGTGGTGCTGCACCCAGCGGCGAAGGCCAGCAGAAACCCCGCCAGGGTGAGCCGGACAAGCGTCGTTTTTTCAAAGAACCATTTGCTGTCTGAGTTCATTACAGTCGTTCCCCTTTGTATCTGCAGTGTCAGGTCCGTGCCCGTATCTAAAGCACCCTTACTCTCCCTTGGTGATGAAGCCGACGTTCCTGTTCTGGCGCGTGAAGTACTGCTTTGCGACCCTCATCACGTCGGCCGCGGTGATCCGGGCCACCTTCTGGCGGTGCTCTATGAGATAGCGCCAGCTCCCGGCAACCGCCTCGTACTCGGTCAGGTTTCTGGCAAGCCCGCCGTTGGAGGCCATCTGGCGCGACTCCTCGAACTCGAGGTGGTTCAGGATCTGCTGCAGTTCCTTCTCCGTCATAGGCTCCTTCTTGAGCCGCTCCAGCTCCTCGTAGATCGCCGCCTCCACCTCTGCCGCCGTGTGCGGTGCCCGGGGGGTAGCGCTCAGGATGAAGAGGTTCGCGTACCTGCTGCCGGGTCCCCCGAAGGAGGAGACCGAGGCGGCGAGCTTCTTCTCCAGCACGAGCTTCTTGTAAAGCCGCGAGGTGCGGCCGTCGGTCAGGAGCATGTCGATCACGTCGAAGACGTAGTCGTCCGGGTGGGGGAGGGTCGGCTTGTGGAAGCCGATCATCAGCTCCGCTTCCGCGTCGCCGATTACCTCGGTCCGTTTCTCGCCTGCCTGCTGCGGCTCTTCCACCGGGACGGGGGGGACGGGGGTCCCGGGAGGTATGCCCCCGAAGTATTTCTCCACCAGCGCGACGGTCTTTTTCGGGTCTATGTCGCCCACCAGCGCGATGATGGCGTTATTGGGGGCGTAGTACTTCTGCAGGAAGTTCTCGGCCTTGGTCCTGGTCAGGTTCTCGATGTCGGACATCCACCCGATGGTCGGTTGGCCGTTTGGGTGCGCGTTGAATGCGTTGGCGATGAAGGTCTCCCAGAGCTTCCCCTCGGGCTGCGCGTCGTAGGAACGGCGCCGCTCCTCCATTACCACCGACCTTTCCGTGTAGAATTCCCTGAGCACCGCGTTCTGCATCCGATCCGACTCGATCGCCGCCCAGAGTTCCAGCTTGTTGGACGGGAGGTTTATCAGGTAGGTGGTCCCGTCCTTGCTGGTGAAGGCGTTGTAGCCGGCGCCGCCGTTTCTGGAGTAGATGTCGGCGAATTCCTCCTTGACCACGTACTTCTCCGCTTGCTTTTCCAGCCGTGCCAGCTCCGCGCTCAGTTGCTCGATCAGCTTCGGGTCCCCTTTTTCCCTCTTGATCCGCTCGGCCATCAGCTTCTGGGCCGTTTCCTCGATCTGGTCCAGGACCGGCTTTTCAGCCGCGTAGTTCCTGGTGCCGAGCGTCTTGGTCCCCTTGAACAGCATGTGCTCCAGCAGGTGGGCGAGCCCGCGCTCGTCGCTTCGCTCGTCAACGCTGCCCACCTTGAAACGGATCCAGGCGGCCACGGTGGGGGAGTTCTGACGCTGGACCATGAGCAGCTTCATGCCGTTTTTCAGCGTGTGTTCCTGCACCCGGTCGGCGAGCCCCTGGGCAAACGAGGTGGCGGCGCAGATCGAGATCGCGAGAACGACGACTAGTTTTACCATTACCTTCATGACAACCTCGGTTTGGTCGGATTAATGTGCAATCGAACCAAAAAGATAGCATCAAGCCATGGCAGTTGCAACGCACAATAATGGATGGGACAGAGGCTTGGGGAGGGGGCGAGGCGGGGACAAGGGAGCTCCCGCCGCAATTGCCGTCGCGGCGCGGGTGCGGTTGGCAGAGGTGCAGAGGCGAAAAAAGCCCCCGGTTCGCGGGGGCTTTCTGGGTACGGTTGCAGGTGCGCCGCTACTTGAGCGCGTGGACGAACACCTCGCGGATGTCCTCCACGAAGAAGAACTGCAGCTCGCTTTTCACGTTATCGGGGATGTCCTCAAGGTCCTTCTTGTTCTTGGCCGGGGCCAGCACCTTCTTAACCCCTGCGCGCCTGGCGGCCAGCACCTTCTCCTTAAGCCCGCCTATGGCGAGCACCCGGCCGGTGAGGCTCATCTCGCCGGTCATGGCGACGTCTCTTTTCGCGGGGCGCCCCGAAAAAAGCGAGACGATCGTGGTGGCAATGGTGATCCCCGCAGAAGGGCCGTCTTTCGGGATGCTCCCCGCCGGCACATGGATGTGGAGCGTGGTGTCGTCGAAGGACTTCTTCTCTATGCCGAGCTCGACGCAATTTGCCTTGACGAAGGATAGGGCGGCGCGTGCCGATTCCTTCATCACCTCGCCCAGCGAGCCGGTCAGGATCAGGTCTTCCTTCCCCTTCATCTTGGTCGCCTCTACGAAGATGATGTCACCGCCGCTCTCTGTCCAGGCCAGCCCGGTTGCGACGCCGATCCGGTCCTTCTCGGAGGCGACCTCGTCGAAGAACCTGGGCGGCCCCAGCAGCTCCGAGACGGTTTCCTCGTTGACCAGGGTCCGCAGCGGCTTTTCCTGTGCGACCTCCTTGGCGATCTTGCGGCAAACGGAGGCGATGTTTCTTTGCAGGTTCCTCACCCCGGCCTCGCGGGTATAGTCGTGGGTAATCCGGTAGATCGCCTCGTCGGTGAACTCCGGCACCATCTTCGAGAGGCCGTTCTCCTCGATCTCCCTGGCCACCAGGTACTTCTTCGCGATGTTCAGCTTTTCCTCGTCCGTGTAGCCGGACAGGGTGATCACCTCCATCCTGTCTTTGAGCGGCGCCGGTATCGGGTCAAGCTGGTTCGCGGTGGTGATGAACATCACGTTGGTGAGATCGAAGGGGACGTCGAGGTAGTGATCGGTAAAGGAAAAATTTTGCTCCGGGTCCAGCACCTCGAGAAGAGCGCTGGCAGGGTCGCCCCGGAAGTCGGCTCCGATCTTGTCCACCTCGTCCAGCATGAAGACCGGGTTGTTTGAGCCGGCCCGGTTGATCTCCTGGATGATGCGGCCGGGGAGCGCGCCAATGTAGGTGCGCCGGTGCCCCCTGATCTCCGCCTCGTCGCGCATGCCGCCAAGCGATATCCTGATGAACTTCCGCCCCAGGGTCCGCGCGATGGATTTCCCCAGGCTGGTCTTGCCGACGCCAGGAGGGCCGACGAAGCAGAGGATCGGCCCCTTCATCTTGTCCTTCAGGGTCCGGACGGCGAGGTATTCCAGGATCCGCTCTTTCACCTTCTTCAAGTCGTAATGGTCCTCGTTTAGGACCGTCTCGGCCTTGTTGATGTCCTTGTTGTCCTGCGTGCTGGTCTGCCAGGGGATGGTGGTCAGGTAATCGAGATAGGTGCGGGAAACGGTATATTCCGGAGAGGCAGGGTTGATGCGGTCCAGCCTCCTCATCTCCTTTTCCGCGATCTTGCGCACGTCTTCCGGCATCCTGGCGTTTTCGATCTTGCTCCTGAGTTCGTTCGCCTCGCCAAGGCGCGAATCCTCCTCGCCCAGTTCCTCCTGGATCTGCTTCATCTGCTCGCGCAGCAGGAATTCCTTCTGGCTCTTGCCGACCTTCTTGGTCACCTCCGCCTGCACCTCGCCCTTGATCTGCAGGCGCTGCACCTCGTTGGTCAGGTGCATGTAGACCTTTTTCAGCCGCTCAAGGGGATCGATGGTCTCCAGGAGCTTCTGCAGTTCATCGATGGGGAGGTTGAGGTACAGGGCGACCAGGTCGGAAAGGCGGGCCGGGTTGTCGATGAAGTCGATCATCTTCATGACGTCGTCGGGAAGGGGGCGGCCGTAGGAAAGGGCGATCTTCAGGAGGGCGTTCAGGCTCCCGACCAGGGCCTCTGAGACCATGGACTTCTCGGCAAACTCGCGGACCGGCTCAAGCCTTGAGAGCGCCACCGGGGTCTGCTGCACGATGGCCAGCACGCGGACCCTGATCACGCCTTCCAGGACCACCTTGGCGCCGCCGCCTGCCAGCTTGTTGATCTGCATCACCTTGCAGAGGGTGCCTATCTCGTGCAGGGCCGAGAAGAGCTCCCCCGTCGGCTCCTCTCTGAGCTTGACCAGTGCCACCAGGTTGTTGAAAAGCACCGCCTCCTCGAAGGGAGGCATGTCCTCCTGCTTCAAAAAGATGGTGAACACCATGTACGGAAAGGCGATGATCTCCCGCAACGGGTAGAGCGGGACTATCTCGGGCATGTTTATGGTGATGTTCTCAGTCATAGGAATATCCGGTACTTGGGTAGTGGGCCAGGAAACTTTAAAAGAGTACTTGAACCCCGCCTCGTGTCAACACCGGAAAACCCCTATTACAGCGTCTCCCAAGCCTCGTACAGCGCACCGATCTCTGCGGCCAGCGATGTGTGCCGCTCGCCCGCTGCCCTCGCCGCCTCATGGTCGGAGAAGAAATCCGGAGCCGCCATGGCCTCCTCCAATTGCGCGAGCTCACCCTCTTTGACGCCGATCTTCTCTTCGATTTCGGACCGTTTGCGCTCCCTGGCGCGCTCCTCTTTCTGGCGCTGTTTTTCATGCTCGCGCTGCTGTTGGCGGGAGATGCGCGGCTCGGGATCTATGTCGTCGGCAGGAGGCGTTTTCTTGTCCTCTCCCTTGGCCGGCGTCATGCGCCCCAGGCCGTCCTGTGCCGGGGCGGCTCCCGCCCCGGCGGTCTTCTCCAGGTAATACTCGTAATCGCCGTAGAAGCTCTCGACTGTGCCCCCACCCACCTCGACCACGCGGGTGGCCAGGCCGTCGATGAAGTGCCTGTCGTGCGAGACGAAGACCACAGTGCCGGGGAAGTTCTTGAGTGCCTCCAGGAGCACTTCCTTGCTGAACAGGTCGAGGTGGTTGGTGGGCTCGTCCATGAGGAGCAGGTTGGAGGGACGCAAAAGCAGCTTGGCGAGCGCCAGGCGATTTCTTTCACCCCCGGAGAGGACGCCCACTTTCTTGTGGATGTCGTCTCCGGAAAAGAGGAAGGCCCCCAGTATGTCGCGCAACTGCGGCACCATGTCGAAGGGAGCGTCCGCCAGGAGCTCCTCATAGGCGGTCCTCGATGAATCCAGTTCCTGCGCCTGGTCCTGGGCGAAGTAGTCCTTGATCACGTTGTGGCCGTCGCGCACGGTCCCCGCCGTGACGTCGCCGTTGGCGAGAACCCGCATCAGCGTGGATTTGCCGGCGCCGTTGTGGCCTACCAGTGCGACCCGCTCGCCGCTTTCCACGGTCAGGTCGATCCCGTCAAGAACCACGTTGGAGCCGTAAGCCTTCCTGACGGCCGAGAGCTCCATCACGGTCTTTCCGCTCTTGGGCGGTACCGGAAAGCTGAAGCGGATCTTCTTCCGCTCCGGCGGCACAACGATCCGCTCTATCTTCTCCAACTGCTTGATACGCGACTGCACCAGCGCCGCCTTGTCGGTCTTGTAGCGGAAGCGGGAGATGAAATCCTCGATCTTCTCCACTTCCTCGTCCTGGCGCCTCTTGGCATCCCTGAGCGCCGTCACCCGCTCTTCCCGCAGTGCCAGGTAGCGACTGTAGTTGCAGTGGTAATCGGAAATGGTGTGGTTCCAGACCTCGGCGATGCGCGAGCATACCTGGTCCAGGAAGAACCTGTCGTGGGAGACCAGCATGACCGAGTAGGGGTATCCCTGCAGGTAACCTTCGAGCCAGTTGCGCGCCTCGATGTCGAGGTGGTTGGTCGGCTCGTCCAGGAGGAGCACGTTGGGTTTTTTCAGAAGGAGCTTTGCCAGCGCGATGCGCATCTGCCACCCCCCGGAGAACTCGCCGCATTCCTTCTCCCAGTCGGCGGGTGAAAAGCCGAGGCCGGTCAGGACGTTCCCCACCTCGCTCTCCATCGAGTAGCCACCCTTGAGGCGGAACTCCTCCTGGAGATGACCGAAGCGGTCCAGGAGCTGGTCGTGTCCGGGAGCGTCGTGCGGCTCCTCTTCCAGACGCATGGTAAGCTGGGCGATTTCCCTCTCGATCTCCTGCAGTTCGGAGAGCGCGGTCATCACCTCGGCGAAGAGCGGCTGACCCTTCGCGACGATTCCGTCCTGCGGCAGATAGCCGACCGTGCCGCCGCGGGTGATCTGGATCTCGCCACTGGTGCTTTCCACCTCCCCGGCGATGATGCGCATGAGCGTCGATTTGCCGGCGCCGTTCTCCCCGACCAGACCAACACGCTCACCTTTTTTCAGATGCCAGCTGAGGTCGGTGAAAAGCGGCTTGCCCGCGAAATCCTTGGAGACTTTTTTCAGGTGCAGCATGATGGTTCTTCCTTTTAAGACCTTGAGAAGTGGGGTGAGGCCCGGACATTAACGGGACATTGTAGGGAAAGCGGCTGGGCTTTGTCAAACCTTCAGAAGGCGAAGGGACGGTCAAGGTCAAGGTAAGTCCCCCCTCAACCGCAATCTCAATCTCTCTCCAACATCCTTAGCGCTTGTCTCTGTCCTTGCCGGCGAGGTAATCGGCAAGGATGGTGCGGCTGTGCTCGTCGTCGTGGCAGTAGACGCAGAGGTTTTCCCAGTTGCTGCCGTCGGGAGGGTTGTAGTTGTGGTTGCCGTCCTTGTGGTGCACCGTCAGAAGATGCAGGTTGGAGAGCTCGAATTCACGGCCGCATTTGGCGCAGATCCAGCCGTGCAGCTTCAGCGAGCGCTCGCGGTAGTTGTCCGGACGTTGCTGTTCTCCCCTCATCTTGCGGACGATCTCGTCGATCTCCTCGGCGCTTTTGGGCGGCACGTTCTTCGGGCCGCGTGGGCGAAATGATGGCGACATGTCTTGCCTCCTGTTCTACCTGGTGCTGTTAGCAGCTCTCACCCGGCCTCCAGCCATCCTCTGTCGGAGAGGGCGAGGGTTATAAGGTTCCCTTAAGGCCTATGGCTTCCGCCTCGCTGCGCATCCCCTCGATGGTGTCGCCGATCAGATCGGTGAGCTCAACGCCGAGCATGGCAGCCCCTTTCTCAATCACGGAGCGGTCCGCACCCGCGGCGAAGGCCTTGTCCTTCCATTTCTTGGTTACGCTTTTCACCGGGAGATCGAGGATGCTCTTTGAGGGACGTACCAGCGCCGCTGCCGCCACCAGGCCGGTCAACTCGTCGATGGTATAGAGGGTCTTCTCCAGCCTCGTCATGGGCTCGACGCCGCTGCAGATGCCCCAGCCGTGCGAGACGACGGCACGGATGTAATCCTCCGGCCACCCGGCTTCCCTCAGGATCTCCGGTGCGCGCTGGCAGTGCTGGTCGGGGTAACGCTCGTAGTCTATGTCGTGCGCCAGGCCGATCACCCCCCACATTTCTTCGTCCTCACCGCATTTTCTCGCCAGGTGACGCATCACCGCTTCAACCGCAAGGGAATGCCTCCTCATCTGGTCGCTCGGAAGATGCTCTTTGATCAACTCCCAGGTCGCTTCCCTGGTAGGTTTGCTGGACATGTATAGTCGCCTCCTTAATAGAATCAGGTTGAGGTTGAGGTTGAGGTTGAGATAAAGATAAAGATAAAGATAAAGATAAAGATAAAGATAAAGATAAAGATAAAGGCGCTTTACTCTCTTTTCAGCTGTTGCGGACTCTTTGCACTTCCATCTGGTTATTCCTTCGGCTCAAGCCTCTTGATCTTCGGCTCGTGACCTTTCCTGTACACCATCAGGGTCCTCTTGAAGGTGATCACGATTTTCCCCTCCTGGGTGAACCCGGTGGTCTTCACCGTCACTATCCCTATATTGGGACGCGATTTCGAATCCCTTTTGGAAAGCACTTCCGACTGAGAATACAACGTGTCCCCCTCGAAGAGCGGGTAGGGGAGCGTCACCTCGTCCCACCCGAGATTCGCGAAGACGTTTTGCGAGACGTCGGTCACGCTTTGCCCGGTAACGATGGCGAGGGTGAGGGTGGAATCCACCAGAGGCTTGCCGAACTCCGTCTGTGACGAGTAGTGATGGTCGAAGTGGACCGGCGCCGTGTTCTGGGTGAGCAGCGTGAACCAGATGTTGTCGTTTGTGGTTATGGTCCGCCCTAACGGATGCGGGTAGATGTCGCCGATCTCGAAATCGTCAAAGAACCTGCCACGCCACCCTTCTTTGATTGCCATGTTCCCCTCCTTCTCATTTGAGATTGCGTCTGACCATGCTGGAGCACTGATCGCTTTTACGGTGCCAACGATGACAAATTCCACCTGCCTTTTTAATCGTTGGTTGCACTAGCGACCGCGGCCTGCGACCTCACGTAGAGCACCAGGCCAAGCAGCGAAAGTGTTATGCCGATGAAGCCTGCTGCGCCGGGCCAGGCTCCGCCCAAAAAGACGATCTCGCCCATCAGTGAAAAGATCACTTCGGTGGATTGGGTGGCGTCGACGGCCGACAGTTCCAAAGGGGTCCTGGCCATGTGGCGTGCCTTGAAGAACAACGTGGTGGCGATGACCCCGGAAAAAATGGCGACTATGGCGGTGTTGACCAACTGACCGCTTGTGGGCGCAGAAGGATGCAGGAACAGTGTCAGCACTATCCAGAAGGGGAGGGATCCGAGCACCATGATCAAGACACGACCGATGCTGTCGTCAAGGACGGGGCTGTCGATGCTCGGTATGATCCCCTTGTGACCGTGGCGGGCTTCCCAGATCAACTGGTTTCCCATCGGATAAGCGAAGGCGGCTGCCAGCACCGGGAGGATGCCAAGCAAGGTTTCCTGCACGGACGCCGCAGCTGCCTGCTCGCAAGTGACCAGCACGATGCCGATGAAAATCAGGACTGTGAAAAGCACTCCTTTCACCGGCACCCTTTTCCCGAATAAAAGTAGCACAATCGGGGTGGCGAGTATGGTCGATTGCCAGGTGGTTGCGACGACCCATCCTGGTGCGAAGGACGAACTGAAGGTAAGGAGGGAATAGAACAAACCGAAGCCGGTGCTGCCGGCGATGGTCCAGAAACACCAATTCTTCAGGTAGGCGGCAAACACCTCTTTTAGCAATCGCGTCTTGCCGATCAAGATCAGCCACAAGCTCAGCATGAAGAACATGTAGCCGTAACGAAGGCTTGCAGTCCACAGCCAGTGGCCGCCCTGCAGGCTCATGGCGCGATTGAGGACGAACGTGCTGCTAAAGAAGAGGGCGGAGAAGATGCCGATGATTGCCAGTCGTGTCATTTAACCCTTGGAACAGCACAAGATGTTTGCGGAATCGGTCTGCGACCCGGTAACCCTCTGTAACTGAAATCGCAGGCCAGGTAAAGCAAAAAGAGGGCATTGGTTATTTTCCGCTAATGCAATAACCTTTCCCATTGGCAGTGACAAGTCGGCATGCAGATGCCCCAGATAATTCACGGGGTGCTGTGACAGCGCTGAAAGCTCCGCAAATCAAGCACTGGCAGGGAAATGGTCGCCGCCATTCTGCGTTGACAATAGTTGTCTATAGTGATACTTTCCGACACGTTCAACGCTGTATAACCTACGCCCGGAAAGGTTCATCACGTGCATTTCTATTATATTTTCCGTGCTTCATTCTCGAAGATACTAGCTGTAGTGCTCCTCATCGCGCTCATTCTCCCAGCGCCCGCCTTTTCGCTTGATTCCGAAGATTCTCAGATTTTCATATCCGGGTTCAATGCCTATCAGAAAAAGGACTATAAGTCAGCCATTGAGAATATGTCGGGTCTTCTGAAGAAGTACCCCGAAACTCCTCTCAAGGATATGGCCATCTTTTGGCTGGCCAGGGCCAATTACAAAGCCGGGCAGCAGCAGGAAGCTGCAAAGTACATGGCACAGTTCCTTCGGGAGTACCCGGAAAGCCCTCTGAAGGCGACAGTCGAGGACGGTCTCCTCGCTTTGGCTGAAAGGTATGAAAAGGGTCAGCCCCTCGATGTAGCGCCGAAGGGAGTTGCCAAATCGCCTGCTGACACTGCCGCAGATA
>CAZFMI010000005.1:51809-88836 GCA_964519915.1 uncultured Geomonas sp. | reverse complement strand
AGGCTGCCGCAGATAAGGCTGCCGCAGATAAGGCTGCCGCAGATAAGGCTGCCGCAGATAAGGCTGCCGCTGATAGGGCTGCCGCTGATAGGGCTGCCGCTGATAGGGCTGCCGCTGATAAGGCTGCCGCTGATAAGGCTGCCAGACAAAAACAGGCACAAGCACAGAAAAAAGAGGGTGGCAAGAAGTCCGCTATATTGCGCAACCAGGCAATCGCCGCCTACAAGGATGTCATAGATCGGTATCCCGGAACCGCTGCAGCCTCTGACGCTGCTGCCAAGCTACAGCAGATGGACATCGAGTATCCGGCAGCGCAAAAAGCAGCTGCGGCCGCCGCGCCCCAGGCAGAAGTCACCCAAGTCTTCAACCTGGAAGTGGCCCAGTACGCCGATCTGGATGTTGTCATTGGCCCGACGTCCGAGACGCAGGAAGCCGGCAAGCGTTTCATGATCCCCATCGACATCGTGAACAACGGCAACGGCAGCGACAGCTTCTACCTCGAATCCGGTTTCCCGCCGGAATACAACATGCACTTTGCCGCGGCGAGCGCTCCCGACACGCCCATCAACAGCACTCCTACACTCGCTGTGGGCGAGAAATTCAGGGCAGTTGCCGTTGGTGCCATGCCGCGCGGCAAGATAGACGGCCAACAGAGCAGCCACCCGATAAAGATCGTTTCCTCTTTTGCCAGGGAGGCCTCCCAGTCCCGGGAGATCTTCCTTATCTCTTCCGCGCCGCTGCTGCGTGCCGTGGTGAAGAGCGACCAGACGAAACTGCTGCCGGGCGAGAAAATCTCTTACCGGGTCTCGTTGCTGAACATCGGCACTGCCGCCGCGCGCGGGGTCACAGTCAGGGTCAACTACCCGCCGCAGTACGAGCCGGTCAGCTTCCTCCCCTCAGGGTTCAGGCAGGAAGCCAACGCGGCCCTTGTGCTTGACGGCATGCTGCTCAAATCGGGAGAGAGCCAGGACTTCAACGTCACCTTCCAGCTAAAAGAGGAGGCATTGGCCGACCAGGAGCTTTTCCTGAGAGCAGACGTCATCAACAACGAGCTGGACAAGAAGGAATCCTTTGTCTCGGCCACGAGTGTGGTGCAGAGGGTGAGCGGCGTTGCGGCAAGGAGTACCGCCGGGAAGCTGGTGGTCGTTCCGGGGCAGACCGTTTCCATACCGCTCATCGTCACCAACACCGGGAACGTCAGGGAAGTCTATGCGATCAAATCGATCGTTCCGGCCAACGCCAGCTACACCTTCTTCGACGACATGAACCGGGATGGCAAGAGGCAGGCCAACGAACCGATCATCAATCACGTCGGCCCTCTGTCTCCGAAAGAAGAGGCCTATGTCGTTCTTGAACTCACCACGCCGGCTTCTTCAGCCGACGGCGCTGTCGCCTCGGCGTCGGTACTGTTCGAACCGGAGAACGCCACGGAGAGAGCTGCTTCTGTCAACCTCCAGCTGGCATACTCGCGCCCGATTCTCGAGCTGGCCATGGCTGGCAAAGGCGGCAGGCTCAAGCCGGGGGAGGTTTCCTCTCTTGAGCTGAACTGCGTCAACCGCGGCTCCAACCTAGCGAAGCAGGTCACTTTGCAGAGCATTCTTCCCGGCCAGTTGGAGCTGGTGGCAGCTGATCCTGCCTTCACCAAGGCCGACAACGGAATCTATACCTGGCGTTTCGACGAGCTTGGAGCTGGCGAGAAGCGCAACATCAAGGTAACCTATCGTGTGAAACCGGGGACAGCAGTCGGAACCAACATGCAGCTCAAGAACCTGCTGAACTATCAGGACCCGCTCGGGAACAGGTACTAAGATGCGAAACCGCCACCTTCTGACCTTGTGTTGTCTGCTTCTGCCGCCGCTGGGTGCGACTCCCGGCCTGGCCGGGGAGTTGCTGCTCTATGCGCCGCAGCCGGCCGCACTGGAGCAGGCACCTGCCGACCCTCGCAAGGGGGTGCTTGTGAAAACGGTGACGGTCAAGCGGGGCGACACGCTGAGGAAGCTGTCCCGGAAGCACATCGGGGTGGCAGGCTGGTTCCCCCAGGTGCTCCTTTTCAACACCATCAAGAACCCTGACCTGATTCATCCCGGCGACAGACTGCTGGTGCCGGTGCAGGCCGGGCAGGCGGCAACGCAGCAGCGAGCCACAAAGAGCAAGAAAACCAAGCTGCCCCGTAAACCCCGCGCCGCTGTCAAGCCGTCGGCCGCGCCTTCCCCCGGGGAGATCCAGGCTGCCAAACCGTCGGCCGCGCCTTCTCCCGGGGAGACGCAGGCCGTCATGGCGGGGGAGACGGAGATCTTCCGGGAGGCCCGGCAGGCTTACCTTGATCGGGATTACCAGAAAGCGCTTGAGCAATTTTCCAGTTTCCTCAGCAAGTTCCCTCGGTCCAGGTTCGCAGCGGATGCAGCACTTTACCGCGCGGACTCCCTTTTGCGCTTGGCAGGGGAGTAGCCAACCACCTCTTCGACAGAATTCCACATCCGGTACGCTCTGCTCTTGAAGGAGAAGCCCCACCTGACCCGGGGATCGTAATCCCAGATGCTCCTGGCGGTGCACCGACGGATACAACCGCGGCCTTCAAGGGTGCAGCGGTGGTTTTCAAAATAACCTGGCGCATGACAGGAGAAGAAATGGCCTTCGATATAGATTCGAGCGTTACCGAGGTGTTGGGGGTATGTGAAAAGGCGGAATTCGCCTGCGCCGAGCTGTATCACTTCTTCGCCGCTCTTTTCAAGGACGACAGGGAGATCTTTCACCTCTGGCTGAAGACCGCCCTGGAGGAAGAGAACCGCGCCAGGCTTTTCGCGCTTATGTCGAAGCTCCGTCATGACAACGTCATTGCCTCGGTCGAATTGGAACTTGCCGAGGCGGAGGAGACCCTGGAGCATATCCGCTGCCTGGTGCAACAGGCAAAGGAAAGTCCGCCGTCCTTAAGGGAGGCGCTCGAGATAGGGATGGAGCTGGAGACCAAGCTTGACCGGTTCATGCGGGAAAACGTAGTGAAATTCGCAGACGAGTCCTACGAGAAGTCGTTTCTCGCGATTTCCAACAGCAGGCACCTGGAATCGCTGCAGGCAGCTTGCCAGAGGCTGTCAGGCTCCTAGTCCGGAGCAGGCCGTGCCCAGGAGAGCCTCGGGCGGTAAAAGGCGGAGGCATTGTCATGCAGCACCTTCCTTGCCAGCCCTTCATCGAGCGTGTCCACCACCAGGAGCAGGTCCTCATCGAGGTAGGGACGCGGCGCGCGGGTGGAGGGGAGGTCGGTCCCGAACATCAGCGCATCCGGATTCGCGCTGCAGATGTCCTTTAGCGCCTCTTTCACGTCGAAATCGACCCGCCCAAACCCCGTTGCCTTCACGCGAACCCCCCGCTCGACCAGGGAGAGCAGTCTTCTGAAGCCGCTCTTCGAAAGCCCCAGGTGGTCGATACTGACGGCAGGAAGCGCGACCAGTGCCGCCTCCAGGTTAGCCAATTCGCCGGAGTCCACGTAGAGCTCCACGTGCCAACGGGCCAGTTCATAAACCCTTCTCGCCATCTCATCCAGGTGTTCCACCCGTTCCGAACCGCCCCGCTTGATGTTGAAGCGGACGGCGCGTACGCCGAGCGCGTCCAGCCTCAGCACTTCATCATCGCTTACCGTTGCAGGGAGTTGGGTGACGCCGACAAATCGGGGGCCGAGCGTGGACAGGGCATCGACCAGGTAGGCCTGGTCCATGCCCTGGAACGAGCCCGATACGATGGCGCCCCCTGCCAGGGGGATGTTTTTGGTGCGCTGCAGGTATTGGCCGCAGGTGAAATCGTCCGGCAGATACCCCTGGTTGGGTACCAGCGGGAAGCGCCTGTCGATGATGTGGAAGTGGCTGTCGAAGACGGGGATGCCCACTGTCGATGGGGTCTTTTTACGGACCATGTAAATCACCTCCCGCGGCCCCTCTCAGGCAGGAGTCGCTTGACTGGGACCTTCGGCCGGCTAGTTGGGCCCGATATGCAGGCTCCCCTTGGCGATGAAGATCTCGCGCAGAAAACTGATCAGTCCTATCACCATCAGCAGCATCGCCAGGATGAAGAGCATGGCTATCGGCAGGGACATGTCGTAGAGCAGGTAATCGCCCAGAAACAGCATCGCGATCACCGTGCAGACCAGCAGGGCGGTCGCCGTGCACAAGAAGATGGCCTGCCCGATCAGGTCTGCCCGGCGCGAAAGGGTGGCCAGGGACGCGTGCAGCTTCGGGATCGCCTCTGGAGAGGCCCCCTCCAGCTTTGCCTCATAAAAACGGGCCCTGTCGATGATGCGCGCCAGCCTGTTGGTCATTACGCTCAGCATGGTGCCTATCGCGGTGAGGAGGAAAACCGGCGCTACCGAGAGCTGGATGACGTGAGCCATGGTGCCTATGGTTTGGGAATCGCGCAGCATTTACATGTTCTCCTTGTCTTGCAAGCTCAGTTTTCGAACCTTTGCTCTACCTCTGACCGGAAACGGTCCAGGTCGATACCCTTCAGCCTGATAAGGTCGTTCATGACCGGGTCCAGCATCGAACTGGCGAGGTTGATCTCTGCTCGTTTCCCCTTTATTTCCCCAAGCGCCTTCTCCCGTCCCGCCTGGGTCAACAGGAGGTCTGAGCGTTCGTTGTAGAAGCGGTGTATCAGGAAGTTCCTGGCCCTTTGGGCCTTGCGCAGCGCGTGCACGGACTCATCGGTAAATCCCACCTTCGTCTTGATTTCCTCCATCAGGCGCCCCATCGTCTGGCTGCCGAGGGCTTCCATAGATCCTCGGAATTCGTGGTCTGACAGAGTCCCGCCGCTGAGCTCTATCAGGAGGGTGACTATGAAGGAGATGTAGAGTTCCAGTCGTTGGCAGTCCTGTACGGCCGCACCCATCTCCAGGTAAATCGGGTTGAGCGGCGTGGTATCGATCCTGACTCCCTGCATGTCATGTCACCTTTGCTAGATTTTTCCACAGTGCATACCACAAATCAGGGGCGCCATAAACAGGTAATTGCACAAGGGAGCAGCGCCTATGTGTCTTTCCGTGGTTTTTTTATGTGCGGGAGGAGGAAACTCTGCTATAATCACTCGGTTTTCATTAATCTTGACACCCCCTTCTTGTTAGGGGGATGCATATAAAGAAGAAGTTCGGCGGCTTTATCCGTCGAGAACAATAATAGGCGTGAGGCGTGCCGGAGTCGTGTTGCGGCCAGGCACAGCAGCCCCTAAACGAAAGGGAATAGAGTTTTTATGTCAAAAAAGATGCTGATTAATGCGCTTCACGCAGAGGAAGCGCGAGTGGCGATCGTCGAGGACGGACGCTTGGTGGATCTGGATGTGGAGATTGCCGGTAACGAGCAGATCCGCGGCAACATCTACAAGGGAGTGGTGGTAAGGGTGGAGCCGGGGCTGCAGGCGGCCTTCGTGGACATCGGTCTGAAGAAACTCGGTTTCCTCCAGATGGGTGAGCTGCACCCGGAGAACTGGAAGTGGCGCGACGACGTGCCCGAGGACCAGAGGAACCGGCGCCCGCGCATCCAGGAGGTGTTGAGAAGAGGGCAGGAACTGATCCTCCAGGTCGAGAAGGGGGAGCGAGACAACAAGGGTTCGGCGCTCACCACCTACGTATCCCTTCCCGGCCGCTACATGGTGCTCATGCCCGGGAGCGATTCCGCAGGTATTTCCAGGAAGGTGGAGAGCGAGGGGGAACGCAAGAAGCTGAAGGAAATCATCTCCGAGATGACCATTCCCGAGGGTTACGGCTACATCATCAGGACCGAGGCGATGGGGAGGACCCGCGAGGAACTCCAGAAGGACCTCGATTCCCTGATCGGCCTGTACGAAGGCATCCGCCAGCAGGGGACGGCGATGAAGGGGGCGGGTCTCATCTACCAGGAATCCGCGCTCATCATCAGGACCATCCGCGACTATTTCTCCGCTGACATCGACGAGGTGCTGGTGGACAGCAAGGATGTCTACCAGGACGTGCGCGACTGCCTGAAGGAGATCGATCCGGCCTTCGAGAAGCTGGTCAAGATGCACCAGGAGAAGCGCCCCATTTTTTCCCGCTACCAGCTGGAAGAGCAGATCGACCTGATCTACGAGAAGAAGGTGCCGCTGAAATCGGGGGGGTCCATCTTCATCGAGCCGACCGAGGCCCTGGTCTCCATAGACGTGAACTCCGGCAAGTCGACCGGCGAGAAGGGGGTCGAGGACACGGCTTTCAAGACCAACATGGAGGCCGCCGAGGAGGCCGCGAGGCAGCTTAGGCTGCGCGACCTTGGCGGGCTCATCGTCATCGACTTCATCGACATGAGGGACAGAAAGCACAACTCGGAGGTCGAAAAGACGCTGAAGAGCGCGCTCAAGGCGGACAAGGCGCGGGTGAACGTCTCGCGCATCTCGGAGTTCGGACTCCTGGAGATGTCGCGGCAGCGCATCCGCCAGACGCTTAACCAGGCCAGCACGCTCGAGTGCCCGCACTGTGACGGCAGGGGAAAGGTGAAGTCCGTGGAGGCGATGGCGCTTTCGTTCCTGAGGAAGGTGCATGCGGCCGCTGCAAAGGGGACCATAGGCGAGGTGGTGGGGAGCCTCCCGCTCGAGGTCGCCTATTACCTGTTGAACCGCAAGAGGCACGAGCTCTCGCAGATCGAGAGCGACTACGACATAGAAGTGACGGTGAAGGGAAAGCCTTCCTACCTGTTGAATCAGATGGAGCTGGAGCTGGTAAAGAGGGAGAAACTGCCACACGAGGAACTGCCGCAGGAAAAACCGGGATACGCGCGCCCGCTGGCCAAGGAGGATGCCGCCGTCCTGGAAGTGCCCGCCGCCGAGGCGCGCAAGAAAAAGAAGAAGGGGAAGAAGCCGCAGGAAGCGGAGGCCGCCGCGCCCCACGCCGAGCCCTTTCCCGTCGCCCTGGTGGAGGAGCCTTCCGGCGCCGAGCACGTGGTCACCGTGGAGACGGAGCCGGAAGAGCACAAGAAGAAGCGCCGCCGCAAGCGCAAGCGTGGCAAGGGCGCCGCGGCAGAGGGGGGCGCCGAGGCTGGGGCAGCCCATCCTGCTGAAGCGGTAATAGAGCTTCCCGGCGAAGAGATGGCGGCCGCTTCCGAGATGTCGAGCTCCGAGCAGGCGGCTGAGCCGGCCGGGGAGCAGGCCTCCCACGAGGCGGGCGAAGAGGTGAAGAAGAAGCGCCGGCGCAAGAGACGGCGCGGCAAAGGGGCGGCCGAGGCGCAACTGCACGAGGCCGGATCGGAACTGCATTCGGAGACGGAGGCTGCAGAGGCCGCCACCCCGGTCCAGGAGGTGACGCCGGTCATCACTGCGACCGCCGTTTCCGCCGAACCCGCGGCTGCGAAAAAGAAGCGCTCCAGAAGAAGCGGCAAAGCTACGCGTGCGGAGCAGCCCGCTGCCGACGCCGCGGCAGAGCCTTCGGCAGGGGCGATCACGGTCCCCGCGGAAGTGGTCGCGCCTGCCGAGCAGGGGGAGGCCCCCAGGGGCGCCGCCAAAACCCGCCCCCCCCGCAAACCCAAGGGCGCCAAGGCTGACGAAGCGGCCCCAGGTGAAGATCTCGGGACGGTGGTCGCCGGCATCGCCATGGAGGTCCGTGGAGAAGAGGGCGCCGCTCCCGGCCTTGCTGCCGCCGAGCCGGCAAGGGGTAAAGCGGCCAGGGGCCCCAGGGCCAAAGCGGCCAAGCCCGAAAGGGGCGCAGAAGCTGCCGAACCGGCGGAAATCCCCAAGGGTGAGGAGGCTGCCCCGCCTGCGAAGGTGGCCGGGGCGCCGAAGGGCGGCAAGGCCCCCAAGGCACCGAAGGTGGAGAAGGAAGCACGCGCTACTGCCGCTGCAGCTGAACCGGCGGCGGCCGAAGCAGGAGCCAAACCCCTGGCAAAACGCGCCCCGCGGAAGAAGCCGCCGGTAGCGGCAGAGGGAACGCCGGAGCCTTCGCCGGCTGCACCGGCCGAGGGTACCCAGGAAAAGCCGAAAAAGCCGCGCGCGCCGCGCAAAAAGAAAGAAGAGACGCCAGCCGGATAGGCAAGGGATAGCGATGAAGACACTCCTTGCTGCGGCGGCTGTTTTCGTCTGCTGCACTCCTGCTGCCGCTGCAACCCTGGAAGAGCTGGCGCCCTGCCTCTCCACCCAGTATTTCACCTGGCGCGAGCATGCCGGCGGCAGACGACTCCTCAAGGAGAGGGGGGCGCTCTTTTCACTGGGGGCAGTCCTTGGGGGGGTGACCGAATCCTCCGTCACCTTTAGGGGAAAGGGGGAGCTTTTCGGCGGCGAGGTCGGCTATGACGGGGAAACCCAGGCACCGCAATCGCTCCCCATACATACCCGGGTCGGCTATTTCGGTAGCAGGGAAGAGCTTGATCTGGGGTACCGGATCGGTTCGGCGTCTTTGCGGCTGGAACCGTTTGGGGGGATCGGCCACAGGTGGTGGCTCCGGGCGCTGCAGGATACCAGTTCTGCCGAAGGACCGGTTTCAGGGTACACCGAATGGTGGCAGACCGTGTACGGCAGGATTGGGGGCAGAGGGAAGTTCGAGCTGCCCCGCGAGGTCGGGATCGTCGTCGAAGCGGGCGCCAAGTACCCCTTTTACACCGGAAACAGCGTCGACTTCGCCGGCTCCGGGGTGACCACTTTCCGCCCGGGCGCGAGGTGGAGCGGGTTCGCCGAGGCAGGGGTCGCCTACGGAAACGTCAAGCTGACCCTGCTCTACGAGGGGTTCCGGTTCTCGCAGTCACCTCAGAAGCTGGTGCAGACCACAGATCCCCTGACCGGTGCAACCGTGCAAAACTACTACTTCCAGCCGGAATCATCCTCCGACATCTTCGGCGTGAGCCTTGGCTGGTCCTTCAGATAACACAGTCCCGAGCGGTTTCTCACATGGAGCAGTTGTTCTACATAGCGCTTTTAGGAGCTCTGGGCTGCCTGTGCCGCTACCTCCTCTCCGGTGCCGTCTACCGGATATTCGGCACCGGATTTCCCTACGGCACGCTGGCCGTCAACCTGGTCGGCGCCTTCCTGATCGGCGTCGTCATGGAATTTTCCATCAGGAGCGCCCTCATCCCCCCCGCCCTGCGCATCGCCATCACCATCGGATTCCTGGGGGGGCTCACCACCTTTTCCACCTTCAGTTTCGAGACCTTCCGCCTCATCGAAGAAGGCGCTTTGCTGATCGCCTTTACCAACATCCTGGTCAGCGTTGTAGCCTGTCTTGCCTGCACCTGGATCGGGATCGCAGTAGCGAGAGCGTTGTAGCGTGACGCCGCGAGTTTCATTTCCGGATCGACAAAGCACAGGAATAGACACATCCAAATAAGTAGGGAGACAGCCAATGAACAGCAGGAACATGAGTCTGGAGGACGACAGGAAAGGTATGCTGGGCGAGCAGGTGCTGCTCAGGATCTTCATCGGGGAGAGGGACAAGTACAAGCACATCCCCCTTTACGAGGCGCTGGTGGAGCTCTTCCGCAAAGAGGGGTTCGCGGGGGCCACAGTGCTTCGGGGCGTCGCAGGCTTCGGCGCACACAGCATGTACCACACGGACCGGCTGTTGCGCCTTTCGACCGACCTCCCCATGGTTCTCGAGGTGGTGGATCACAGGGCGCGGGTCGAGGCGGTGCTTCCGACGGTTGAGGAGATGATGGACGGCGGCATGATCACCATGGAGCCGGTCTACGTCTGGCGTTACGCCAAAAAACGCGAGGCTTGAAACCAAACCTTCATCTGCTAGACTCTGTCTATTCATGAAAAGGAGCCGATGATGGGTATTTTGGACAATCTGAGCCCGCTCTGGATAGAGAACCAGTACGAGGTATGGAAGAAGGAGCCGGAACAGCTATCCGAAGCATGGCGCGCCTTCTTCACCGGATTCGAACTGGGAACAGCCCAGCAACCCCCGGCAGCCGCAACGCCGGGCAGTGAGGAGGCTCTCAGACAGTCCGCAGTCCAGTCTCTCATCTACCGCTACCGCGATATCGGCCACCTGCTCGCCTGCACGGACCCCCTGTCGCCCTGCCAGATCGAACACCCGCTGCTGTCCCTTTCCGCCTTCGGTCTGGACCTGTCGGACCTTAATAAAACCTTCCATACCAAGCGATTCATGAGAAAAAGCGCCACCTTGAAGGAGATTCTGCAGGTGCTGCGCAGTACCTATTGCGGCTCCGTCGGGGTGGAATTCATGCACCTGCAGGACCCGGACGAGCGGCAGTGGCTCATCGACCGGATGGAGCCGGTCGGCAACAGGGGGGTCCTAAGCGGCGAGCAGCGGCTGTCGCTTCTGAAAAAGCTCAAGGAAGCCGCGCTCTTCGAGCGTGAACTGCACAAGAAATTTCCCGGGCAGACCCGCTTTTCACTGGAGGGGGGGGACGCGCTGATCCCGTTGCTGGACGCTGCCGTTACCAAGGCCGCGCAGCTTGGGGTGACCGACATAGTGTTCGGGATGCCGCACCGTGGGCGCCTGAACGTGCTTGCCAACATCTTCGGGATGCCCTACGAGAACCTTTTCGCGGAGTTCGCCGACAATGCGGAGTACGGTGTGGTTGGCGAGGGAGACGTGAAGTACCACAAGGGGTTCTCGGTCGACCTCTTTCTGCCGGAAAACCGCTCCATTCATCTCACCCTCACCTCGAACCCGAGCCACCTCGAAGCGATAGACCCGGTGGTGCAGGGGAAGTGCCGCGCGCGCCAGGATCGGATGGGGGAAGCCGCCGAGGCGAAGGTGCTGCCGCTTCTGATCCACGGTGATGCCGCTTTCGCGGGACAGGGGGTGGTGGCGGAAACCCTGAACCTTTCCCAACTGGCGGGGTACCGCACCGGCGGGACGCTGCACATCGTGGTGAACAACCAGATCGGCTTCACCACCGGGGCCGAAGACGCCAGGTCGACCCATTACGCCACCGACGTGGCGAAGATGGTGCAGGCGCCGGTCTTCCACGTCTACGGCGACGACCCTGAGGCGGTGATTCACGTCACGCAGCTAGCAGTGAGCTACCGGGACCGCTACCGGAAAGACGTGGTGGTCGAGGTGATCTGCTACAGAAGGCACGGGCACAACGAGGGGGACGAACCTTATTTCACCCAGCCGCTCATGTACGAGCAGATCAAGCTGCGTCCCCAGCTGCACGCCCTTTACGAGATGGAACTGCTGGCCGATGGGGTCGACGAGGATGAACTGAAGGGGATCGAGAGCGAGGTCACCGGGCGTCTTTCCCAGGCAGGAGAGCGAAGCGCCGCGCCCATCGAGTCCGCCTTCCTGGCCAGGTGGAGCGGCATGAAACCCGGCGTGACCAGGGAGCCGGTGGCGACCGCGGTAGCCGCCACTTCCCTTCTGGAGCTCTCCGAAAAGCTGAGCCTCGTCCCCGACGGCTTTACGGCCCACCCGAAGATCGCGGCAATCCTGCAGAAAAGGCGCGAATCGGTCTTGAAGGGGGGGGCGCTCGACTGGGGAAACGTCGAGACCCTCACCTATGCCACCCTCCTCTCCCAGGGGGTGCCGGTCCGTCTTTCCGGGCAGGACGTGCGGCGCGGCACCTTCAGCCACCGGCACGCGGTCCTCTTCGACCAGCAAAACGGCGCCAGTTTTTTCCCCTTGGCCGGCGTCGCCTCCGAAGGGGCGCGTTTCAGCGCCTACGACAGCATGCTCGCCGAGTTCTCCGTGCTCGGGTTCGATTACGGCTATTCGCTGGAGGCGCCGGAGGCGCTCACCATCTGGGAAGCCCAGTACGGCGATTTCGCCAACGGCGCGCAGGTCGTCATCGACCAGTTCATAGTGAGCGGAGAGGCGAAGTGGGGGCGCTCAAGCGGTCTGGTGCTGATGCTTCCGCACGGCTACGAGGGGCAGGGGGCGGAGCATTCCAGCGCGCGCATCGAGCGCTTCCTCGAACTTGCCGCCGCCGGCAACATGCAGGTCGTCTACCCGACCACCCCCGCCCAGCTCTTCCACGTGCTGAGAAGGCAGATGCTGCAGGGTTTCCGCAAGCCCCTGGTGCTGTTCACTCCCAAGAGCCTGCTGCGGCACCCGGAGTGCGTATCCAAGCTGGAGGATCTCAGCTCCGGCGGGTTCCGCGAGGTGATCGCCGGGCCCCCTGCCGGCGGGGAGGCGCAGCAGGTGCTGATCTGCAGCGGGAAAATCTATTACGATCTGCTGGCGAGGATAGCCAAGGACCAGGTGCAGGGGCGCGCGCTGGTGCGGATCGAGCAGCTCTATCCGCTCCCGACGGACCTACTCAAGGATGAACTCGGCAGGTACCCCGCCGGAGTGCATTACACCTGGGTGCAGGAAGAGCCGCGCAACATGGGCGCCTGGCGCTTCATCCACGAGCCGCTCACCGAAATTCTGGGCATGGTGCCGCGCTACGTGGGGCGTCCTGATGCCGCGGCCCCTGCTTCAGGCTCCCACAGGCTTGACCGGATCGAGCAGCAGCGGATCGTCGACGAGGCCCTGAAAGATTGAACCTGTTCCCGAAGCATCGTGTCAGGGCCTCCTCCCTGCGGCGAAGGATTTGTGACAGCAAGCATTGGCAAAAAAAAAGCTTCAAGATCGAACATCGAACGTGGAACGGCCTCTCAGGCGGGAGTAAGCAATGGATATCAAGGTGCCGGCGGTTGGCGAGTCAGTCTACGAGGCGGTCATCGCCAGGTGGCTCAAGAAAAGCGGCGATGTCGTGGCGAAGGATGAGGCTCTTTGCGAGATAGAAACGGACAAGGTCACCCTCGAGGTGGCCGCTGAGGCCGACGGCGTCCTCACCGTCCTCACCGCTGAGGGAGAGACGGTAAAGATCGGTGCGGTGATAGCCACCCTGGACGCCAGGGGAGCTGAGGCGCCCGCAGCCAGTGCAGCCAAGGTGGTCCCGAAGAAAGGGGAGACCCCGCCGATTTCACCTTCCGGCCGGAAGTTGGCCAGGGAACTCGGTGTGGAGCCCCAGGAGGTGAAAGGGACCGGGCGTAACGGGAGGGTGACCAGGGAAGACCTGCTGAAGATGGAGGTTGCACGCCCCGCCCCTGCCGAGGCCGCCAAACCAGCTGCACCGCCATCCCCGCCCCCGCAAGCCCCCCCCGCAGCCGCCGCCCAGCCGGCGCCCCCTCCGGTGGAAAGCGGCGGGCGGATCGTCCGCAAGCCGATGTCCCAGATCAGGAAGCGGATCGCGCAGCGGCTGCTCTCCGTGCGGCAGCAGACGGCCATGCTCACCACCTTCAACGAAGCGGACATGAGCCAGGTGCTGCTTTTGCGCAAGAAGCATGGCGAATTCTTCCAAAAGCGCCACAACGTGAAGCTGGGATTCATGTCCCTGTTCGTGCGCGCCTGCTGCCAGGCACTCTCCGAGTACCCGGAGGTGAACGCGAGCATCGAAGGGGACGACATCGTCTACCACAACTTCTGTGACATAGGTATAGCGGTGGGGAGCGACAAGGGGCTGGTGGTGCCGGTGCTACGGGGTGCCGAGTTGCTGACGCTGGCCCGGATCGAGCAGCAGATCAACGAGTTCGCGGAAAAGGTGCGCAGCAACAGGATCGCCATCTCCGACCTCGAGGGTGGGACCTTCACCATCTCCAACGGCGGGGTCTACGGTTCCATGCTCTCCACGCCGATCATAAACCCGCCGCAAAGCGCCGTCCTCGGTATGCATGCCATCCAGGAGCGTGCCGTAGTGATCAACTCGGAGATCGTCATCCGTCCCATGATGTACCTGGCGCTCTCATATGACCACAGGATCGTGGACGGCAAGGGGGCGGTGGGTTTTCTGAAGCGGGTGAAAGAGTACATCGAGGAGCCGGAGGAGATGCTTCTTGAGGCCTGAGTTTTCTCCCCCTCCGGCAAGGGGAAGGGGGGATCATCGGGAGGCTGTCAATCGAGTGGTGAGCCATAAAGTCTTTGCAGGGGGAAATGATGTCCGAAGAGATTTTCGATCTGGTCGTGATAGGCGCGGGGCCCGGAGGCTATGTCGCCGCCATAAGGGGGGCGCAACTGGGCATGAGCGTGGCCGTGGTGGAGAAGCGCGAAACGCTGGGGGGCGTCTGCCTGAACGAGGGGTGCATTCCCAGCAAGGCGCTCCTCGATTCGAGCGAACTCTTTCACCTGGCCCGGCATCGCTTCGCCGGGCACGGCATAGAGGTGGCGCCCCCGACGCTGAACCTGGGCCGGATGATGGCGCGCAAGGAGGACGTGGTAAAGAAGCTTACCGACGGCATAGCCTACCTGTTCAAGAAGAACAAGGTCCGCAGCGTCGCCGGGACAGGGAGGCTGCTTGGCGCGGAGAACGGGGTGCACAAGGTAGAGGTGCAGGGAGGTGAAACCCCGCAGGTGATCATGGGGCAAAAGGTGCTGATCGCCACCGGCAGCGACGCCGTGCAGCTCCCCTCGCTCCCCTTTGACGGCGCCTCCGTGGTAACTGCCCGCGAGGCGTTGAGCTTCACCGAGGTGCCGGAGCATCTCCTCGTGATCGGGGGTGGGTACATCGGCCTCGAGCTCGGCTCGGTCTGGCTCAGGCTCGGCGCGCAGGTGACCGTGGTGGAGATGCTGCCTCGCCTCATTGCCGGCAGTGACGGGCAGGTGGCCGAAGCCCTGCTACGGTCTTTGAAAAAGCAGGGGATGCGCTTCATGATGGAGGCCAAGGTGGCCGGCGTGGAAAACCAGGAAGGGAAGCTGAAGGCGCGGGTGGAGGTCGATGGAGGCGTGCAGGAGATCGCCTGCGACAAGGTGCTGGTGGCCGTCGGGCGCAGGCCGCTGACCGCGGGGCTTGGCCTGGAAGAGCTCGGCGTGCAGATGGAGCAGGGACGAGTCCGCGTGGATGCCGACTACCTCACCAGCGTTCCCGGCATCTACGCCATAGGGGACCTGATAAAAGGCCCCATGCTTGCCCACAAGGCGATGGAGGAAGGGGCGGTCTGCGTAGAGCGGATGCGCGGCGAGCCTAGCCTGGTCGACTACGGTTGCGTCCCGGGTGTCTGTTACACCTGGCCTGAAGTGGCATCCGTCGGCAAGACCGAGGATGCGCTCAAGGAGGAGGGAGTCGCCTATAAGAGCGGGAAGTACAACTTCATGGGCAACGGCCGCGCCAAGTGCATGGACGAGACCGAAGGGTTCGTGAAGGTGCTGACCGAGGCCGAGGGGGGGCGTCTTCTGGGGCTGCATATCTTGGGGCCTCGCGCCTCCGACATGATAGCCGAGGCGGTCACCGTGATGAGTTTCGGCGGCAGCGGCGAAGACATCGCCCTCACCATGCATGCCCATCCGACCCTGTCCGAGGCCATGAAGGAGGCGGCGCTCGACCTCGAAAGCCGGGCGATTCACGGCTGAAGCCGTTCTCCCTCTCTGCGGCCGCGATGCAGAACGTAGAACGTAGAACGTAGAACGGTTTATGCCGCTTCCGAGGTGCCCATGATCTTTAACGACGCCGGACTGACAGGCTACGCGGAGGCCCTCCTGATGCAGGAGCGGTTGGTCAAGCAGGTGCAGCAGGGGGGGGAGGAGACGCTCTTGCTCCTTGAGCATCCGCCGGTCTACACCATCGGCGCGGGAGGTAACTGCGCCAACCTCCTCGACCCGGAGCTGGAAGCGATCCGGGTCAACCGCGGGGGGGACGTCACCTATCACGGTCCCGGCCAACTGGTCTGCTATCCGATCCTGGACCTCGCGCGCCGGGGGCACGACCTGCACCGCTACCTCCGTTTCCTTGAACTCTTTCTCCTTGAACTCTGCGCCCGCTTGGGCGTCGCAGCCTTTACCGTCACCGGTCGCACCGGGGTCTGGACCGAACGCGGCAAGCTGGCCTCAATAGGTGTCGGGGTGAGGCGCTGGGTGTCGATGCACGGCTTTTCGCTGAACGTGTCAACCGATACCACCCCCTTTCGACGCATCAACCCCTGCGGCATGCCCCAATGCCGGATCACCTCCCTGGGGATCGAGTGCCGGGACGAACCGACCATGCCTTACCTGAAGGATCTCGTCGGAAGCGGGTTCGCCCCGCTTCTGGATCTGCACCTGCCACGCAACTAGCCCGTGCTTCATGACGTTCGCAATGCAAGGAGGCTCCTCATGCCGCAAACCTATTGCCGCATTCCTGTAGAGAAGCTCCGTTGGGTGTGCGACCCCGCCCTGTTCAATTTCAAGACCACGGAAGAGATTGCCAACCTGGAGGGGTACGTCGGCCAGGTGAGGGCCCTTGCGGCGATCGACTTCGGGCTGGGCATGCCCAACAACGGCTTCAACATCTACCTCGCCGGGGACCCCGGCACCGGAAGGACCTCCACCATCCGGCAGATGCTGAAGAAATGGGTGAAGGACACCTGCCCTCCCGCCGACTGGTGTTATGTCAACAACTTCCATACCCCCGACGCACCACTTGCACTAGCGCTCCCAGCGGGCATGGGACGGGAGTTCGCAGCGGACATGGGCGAGCTTTTGGAATACATGCGGGCCAACGTCCCGACCGCCCTGGAGAGCAAGGAGTACGAGACCAACAAGGTAACCCTCATCGAGCAGTTCCAGGAGAAAAACGGGGATATCTTCTCCGTCCTGGAGAAGGAGGCGGGGGAGCGGGGATTCGCGCTGCAGCGCACCGTCTCGGGGCTGGTCATCGTGCCGCAAAAGGAAGGGCGCAACTTCACCCAGGAGGAGTACGAGGCGCTGGAGAAGGAGGAGCGTGACCGGCTGGACGGCATCGGGCGCGAGCTGACCGAGAAGCTGAACGACGCGCTGCGCCAGGTCCGGGAGAACGAGAAGTTGCTCCGCGACGCCCTGGCGCAACTGGACCGTGAACTGGGGCTTTCCGCGGTGGGGCATCACCTGAACCCCCTCAAGGAGAAGTACATCGGCTTCGTGAAGATCCAGGAGTACCTGGAGAGCGTCCAGGAGGACCTCCTCTTGAACCTGGAGGACTTCAAGCCGCAGGTGGCTCCCCCCCAGATCCCGGGGCTGAAGCTGCCCAAGCAGGAACCGACCTTCGAGCGCTACGAGGTGAACGTCCTCGTGGAGAACAACCCGGAGAACGGCGCGCCGGTGGTCTTCGAGTCGAACCCGACCTACAACAACCTGTTCGGGCGGATCGAGAACATCATGCAGATGGGGGGGGTGGCGACCACCAACTTCACCCTGATCAAGCCGGGAGCGCTGCACAAGGCAAACGGCGGTTACCTGATAGTGGACGCGCGCGAGGTGCTGATCAACCCCTTCGCCTGGGAGTCGCTCAAGCGCTGCATCCGGAACATGGAGATCAAGATCGAGGACGTGCTGGAGCAGTACCGCTTCATGACGGTGGTCTCCCTGAAGCCGGAGCCGATTCCGCTCAACGCCAAGATCATCATGATCGGCTCGCTCTGGATCTATTACCTCCTCTTCTACCTGGAGCCCGACTACCGGAAATTCTTCAAGGTGAAGGCGGATTTCGACAACAGGATCAGCCGCACCCCGGAGGTGATGCAGGATTATGCCCTCTTCGTCGCCGCCCACTGCTGCAAGGAAGGGCTGCTCCACTTCGATGCGGCCGGGGTGGCCGCCTTGCTGGAGCACGCATCGCGCCTGGTGGAAGACCAGCAGCGCCTCTCCTCGCAGTTCACGGAACTCTCCGACCTGATCCGCGAGGCGAGCTACTGGGCCAAGAGAAGCGGCGCCCAGGTGGTGGACCGGAGCTGGGTCAAGAGGGCGGTGCACGAGAAGACCTTCCGCTCCAACCGGATAGAGGAGCGGATACAGGAATACCTGGCCCAGGGGATCATCCTCTGCGACACCAAGGGGGGCGTGGTCGGCCAGGTCAACGGTCTTTCGGTCATCACCATGGGCGACTACACCTTCGGCAGGCCCTCCAGGCTCACCATCCGGGTCTCCCAGGGGCGCGCCGGGATGGTGAATATAGAGCGGGAAGTAAAGCTCTCAGGTCCCATCCATGACAAGGGGGTGCTGATCCTCACCGGCTACCTCGCGGGGAAGTTCGGCCAGGACCAGCCGCTGTCGTTCTCCGCGCACATCTGCTTCGAGCAGTCCTACGAGGGGGTGGAGGGAGACAGCGCCTCCTGCGCCGAACTCTACGGGCTCCTCTCCGCCTTTTCCGGCCTGCCGATCAGGCAGGGGGTAGCGGTCACCGGCAGCGTGAACCAGCATGGCCAGGTGCAGCCCATAGGCGGGGTGAACTTCAAGATCGAGGGGTTCTACAACGTCTGCAAGGCCAAAGGGCTGACCGGGGACCAGGGGGTGATCATCCCGAAACTAAACGAGCACAACCTCATGCTGAACGACGAGGTGGTGCAGGCTGTCAACGACGGCATGTTCCATATCTGGAGCGTGCAGGAGGTGGAGCAGGGAATCGAGATACTCACCGGTGTCCCGGCCGGAAAGCCTGCCGAAGACGGGACCTACCCGGAGGGGAGCGTCAACTCCCTGGTGGAGAAGAAGCTCAAGACGATGCTGGAGAACATGCGCCGCCTGGGCCAGCAGCAGGACAAGGGGTTGCTGGAGGAATCTCCCAAGGACCCGCCCAAGCAGATCACCTGACCGCCATCGCGCCCTCCCTGTTCCACGCGCCGGGGAGGGGTGCCGGAAAATTTTCCTCTGGAAAGAGGAGCCTGCTTTTGTTAACTTGCCAGGGCCGCAGATGCGGCCCTTTGATTTTGTTCGGATGAGGAGTTGTCCTTTGCCCAGACGCTGTTTCCTGATCGTGAATCCTACCTCCGGAAGTTACTCGCAAAAGAAAGTCGACCTGATGATGGAGGGACTCAGGCAAAGGGGTATGGCGCCCGAACTGATGCCGACGGCAAGCGCCGCCGATCCCGCGCTTTTCGCCTCGCGCCTTTGCGCCGACGTGCCGGACCCGCTGCTGGTGGTGGCCGGCGGGGACGGGACCGTGAACGGGGTGCTGAACGGCCTGGTTCCCGGGGCGGCTACGCTTGGGGTGATCCCCCTGGGGACCGCGAACGTGCTGGCGCGAGAGCTGAAGATCGCTTCGGTGGACGACGCCCTCGATCGCCTCGCCCGCGGTGTTTCCCGCCCCCTCCCCGTTGGCGAGATCGAATACCACGGGAAGAAGAGGCGTTTCGTCCTCATGGCGGGCGCCGGTGTCGACGGAGCCGTGGTGCGCGGCGTGCGCCTGGGCGAGAAGAGGGTGCTCGGCAAGGGGGCCTATCTGCTCTCCGCGCTCCGGGTCCTCTCCGCGTGGGACCGCTCCGAGTTGCAGGTCACAGGCGGCGGCCGGAGCCTCTCCTGCCACGGCGTCATCGTCTGCAATGCAGCCAGGTACGGGGGGGACTTCGTGCTGGCTCCGCAGGCCGAGCTGTTCACCCCCGGGTTCCAGGTGGTCTGCATCAGGGGGGGGCGGCTGGGGTACCTGAAGCTCGCCCTGCTGCTGGCACTGGGGAAAATCGCCTCAACCCCGCAGGTGACCCTCTTCCACGCCGACGAACTGGAGCTGTCCGGAGCGAAGGCCGTGCAGCTCGACGGCGACTATTTCTGCGACACCCCGCTGCGCATCAGATCGGTACCCGAGCTCGTGCGTCTGATCGTCTGATCGCCGGCGGCTCGGGATGCCTGGCAGGAATCCCCGAAAGATTTTACGGCTTGACAAAGAGTCGCCGATATCGGATTAATGTGCCGGTTGCAATGCTGGCTTTAACGGGAGGTGGCGTGGCTAAGCCTAAGATAATGCTTGTGGATGACACCAGGCTGATTCTGGAACTGGAGAAGAGCTTCCTCAAGTTTTCCCATGTGGACGTGGTCACCGCCGGCAACGGCCTCGAGGCGCTGGAGCTGATCAGGAAGGACCCCCCCGACCTGATCTTCATGGACATGAACATGCCCGCCATGGACGGCATCGCCTGCTGCACCTTCATAAAGGCGGACCCGTTCCTGTCCGGCATCCCGGTCGTCATGCTGACCACGGCGGGGAACGAGGATGATCGGGAGCGTGCCAGAAAAGCCGGCTGCGACAACTTCCTCACCAAGCCGATCGACCGGCGCATGTTCCTCGAGATGGCGCACACGTACACCGACGCAGTGGAGAGGCGGGATCTCAGGGTACCCTGCCAGCTGCCGGTCCTTTTCCTGCTCGGCAAAAGCCCCGTCGGCGGCCACGTGCTCGACATAAGCGACGGCGGCGCCTTCGTGGCCACCCGGGAGCAGCTGCTGCAGAGCCAGAAGCTCAGGATGGCGCTCTACCTGGAGACGGACCAGCCGGCACTGCTGGAAATCAAGGGGAGGGTCGCCTGGCTGAACGAGGAGGGGAAGAGGGTGCACTCGGGGCTCCCCACCGGTTTCGGCGTGGAGTTCCTGGAACTGGAGGATAAGGAGACGGCGGCGCTGAAATCCTTCCTGGAGGCTCACGCGGAGAACCGGACCGTCCCGAACTAGTGGGAGGCGTAGAGGGTGAGGCGGAACCAGAGCCAGGTCAGCAGGGCCGCGCACCAGTTGCCTGCCCTGTTGTCGATCGCCCTTCCCAAAAGGCGGTCGTGGAGCGCGAGGCACCTGCCACCCTTCCCTTCACTGACCGCTCCGGTCAGCAGGTCGAGGAAAAACGGGATCTGCCAGGCATTGCTCCGGACGTAGCTTCCCGTCCGGCACCAAAAGCGCCACCTCTCCCTGGGCGGGTAGGCGGCGAGCCTCTCCCCGATCTGGACAAGAAACGGTTGCAGCCGGAGCCTTCGCGCGGTGTCCTGGCTGCGATAGCTCCTCTTGAGCGAGTGGATCAGGGATAGCTGCCCGATGCCGGCAAGGTTCATCAGGACGGCGTTCAGGGTCTGCCTGGGGAGTAGCCCCTCGGCCAGGAAGCGGCGGGGGGAGGTGTTGATGCGGGACGGAAAGAGCAGCCAGCGCCCCACCTCCCTCACCCGCTCCGCGAGGAAGGTGTCCTCCATGAGCGGGAGCGTGGTGTCGTAGGGCCCCGCCTGGTAAAAGAATTCCCTGCTCAGCATGAAACCCTGGTCGCCATGGGTGCATCCGGGGCGGTCCAGCGTAGCCTTGGCGCCGTAGAAACGGTAGGGAAGCGGTGCCTCACCCTCGAATTCGAAGCGAAGGGCGAAACGTCCCGCCACCTTGCCTCCCTCCCGCGCCGCCACCCGAAGCGCATCCAGCCCTTTTCTCAGCGCCAGTGGGTCTTCAAAACCCGAATCGACATGCAGGAACAGGAGCGTCGCCGCTTGCGCCATCTCGGCCCCGCGGTTTAGCTGTCCTCCCCTTCCCTTGCCCCCCCCGATCACCCTGACCGTAAAGGGGGCGTCCTCGGCATACTTCAGGGCAGCTTCCACGCTGCCGTCCGTGGAAGCCCCATCCGAGACGATCACTTCCAGGCGCACCTCGCGCTGCCGTGAAATGCCGCTGAGGAAAGGAATCAGGTTCCCCTCCTCGTTGTAGACCGGCACGATTACCGACAGCTCGGGGCATTCCTCAAAGGACAAGGTTGTCCGCCTTCTGGACCAGGTGGGGCAGGTCGGGCTTGGTAAGGATGTCGCTTGCTCCAAGGTTCTTCCATTTCATCTTGTTGTCGTCGCTTGCCAGGGAGGAGAAGATGACCACGGGGATCTGGTCCAGGCTTCCTTCCTTCCTGATCAGCGAGGTGAGGTGCAACCCGTCCATGCGCGGCATTTCGATGTCGGTGATGATGAGGTTCAAGAGATCGGTAATCGGCTGGCCGGCTTCGGTGCATTTCTGACGCACCTGGGTCACGTAGTCCCACGCCTCCTCGCCGTTTTCCGCCTCGACCACCCGGTACCCCGCATCGCGCAGCGAGCCGCACATGGTCTTTCTGATGAAATTGGAATCGTCGGCGACCAGTATGGTCTTCTCGCTGCGGTTCTGCGCCGAGTGAGCCAGCATCAGTTCCTCCCCGGGTGCGGCGAGCGCCATGGTGGAGGAGAGTTCCCCGATGATCTTCTCGAAGTCGAGTATCAGGATGATGCGGTCCTCCATCTTCACCACGCCGGTGATGTTGGCGTCGTGTATGGCCTTGACCGGCGGCTCCACGTGTTCCCATGAGATGCGGTAGATGCGCGAGACGGAGTGCACCTGGATCCCGACGATGACCCTGTTGAACTCGAGGACGATGACCCGGTCCGCCGGGATGCCGTCGGTGTTCTTGTTGAGCGCCGTGGAAAGATCGATCAGGGTGATCACCTGGTCCCTGAGCTTTATCATGCCGCTTATCGCCGGGTTGGCGTTCACCACCTTGCGGGTGTTGGGCAGCCTGATGATCTCGCGAACCTTGGCGACGTTGACGCCGAAATAGCAGGGGACCAGGTTTCCCTTGCCGTCGCGCTCGTCAATTCTGAATTCCACGATCTCCAGCTCGTTGGTGCCGCTTTCCAACAGGATCTTGTTACTCGGTTCCATACGCCCCCCACTCCACTTTTTTGGCAATGCGCTCCTTGTTACATCGGCAGGTTCATGAAAAGCATGAGGGGAAATCTCTATTTAGCCTCCCGGCGCACGTCCACCCGGTTGTCGTAGAAGGTGCTCCCTCCCCCCAGGTCGGTCAGCCGCTGCGAGGTGAGCGCATTGACGGAACGGCTTCCCGGCGCATAGGCGAGCCACCAGACACCCTCGGCGACCACGACCCCCGGCGGCACCTTTTCCGTCACGCCGAGCAGGAAAGTCACCTCCCCCAGGTCGTTCCAGGCCACCACGCGCTCCCCGTCAGCGAGCCCCCTCACCCCGGCATCGGCGGGATGCATCTTGAGCTGCATACCCCCCTGTTTTTCGCGCAGCTCCTCCTGCTCGTAGAAGGTTGCGTTGAGGGCGTAGGGGTTTGGTGCCGTCATCAGCCTGAATGGGAGCGCCCCGTGCTCCTCATGCGTGGGGAGGTAGCAAGGGAGCCGGTGTGCCAGGCGCTCGTTCAGTATCTCGATCTTCCCGGAGGGGGTGAGGTAGCCCCCTTTTCTCGGTGCGAGCTCGACGGGGAGCCCGTCGGCAAGCGCCTTCTCGTCGATCCCCTGCCGCAGCGGAGTCGGGACCGCCAGCAGCCGGTCTATCATCTGGTCGGCGCCGAGCGTGAAGATCTCCTCCTCGAAGCCGAGGGCCGCCGCCAGCAGGGAGAACACCTCCCAGTTCGACTTGCTTTCCCCGACCGGCTCGATGACCGCCTGCGCCCTCTGGATGCAGTAGGTGCCGTAGGAGCGGTATATGTCGCTGTGCTCAAGCGAGGAGGTGGAGGGGAGCACCAGGTCCGCGTAGCGCGCCGTGTCGGTCATGAACCGCTCGTGCACCACGGTGAAGAGATCCTCCCGCGAGAGCCCGTTAAGCACCGCGTTCTGGTCCGGCGTGACCGCGGCGGGGTTGGAGTGGTACACGTAGAGCCCCATGACGCGCGGGCCGGAAAGAGCGTTCAGGGCCTCCCCGAGCCGGTTCATGTTCACCAGGCGGGGGGAGCCCTGCATCAGGTCCTCCCTCAGCAGGAGCTCCATCGGGAAGGCCGCGCCGGTCGCGGTGTCGGGGAAACAGCCTCCTCCCTCCCTGCCGTAGGCGCCCGTCAGTGCCGGAAGGCAGCAGATGGCCCGGACCGTCATGGCGCCGTTGCCGTAGCGCGACAGCCCGCTCCCCAGCCGGATGAACGGGGCGCGCGCTTGGCCGTAGGCGCGCGCGAAGAGCTCGATCTGCTCCACGGAGAGCCCGGTGACGCGTGAGCAGTGCTCGGGGGTGAATTGAGGGAGCACCTCGCGCCGCAGCTCCTCGTAGCCCAGCACCTGCGCATCGATGAAGGCGGCATCGGTCAACCCGTCGCGCGCGAGGATGTGCATGATCCCCAGCGCCAGCGCGGAGTCGCTTCCCGGGCGCACCAGGAAGGTCCGGTCGGCGGCGGACGCGGTCGGGGTCACGTAGGTGTCTATCAGCCAGACCTCTCCCCCCCCCTGCCTCACCTCCCTCGCCTGGTTCATGAAATGGATGCTGGTCGCGGCCGCGTTGATCCCCCAGAGGATCAGGAGGTCGCTCTTGCCGGCCGTGTCGGGCGAGGGGGTGGCTGTCTGCCCCATCACCGCCTGCCATCCGGCGCCCTTGGCCGGCGAGCAGATGGTCCGGTCCAGCCGGGAGGCCCCCAGCCGGTGGAAGAAGGGGTGACCCGCGTTTCGCTGCACGACACCCATGGTCCCTGCGTAAGAATAGGGGAGGATCGCCTCCCCCCCGTGGCTTTCGATGATCGAGCGCCAGCGTTCGGCTATGGTCCCGATCGCTTCTTCCCAGGAGATGGGGGCGAACTCCCCGCTCCCCTTGGCGCCGCTTCTTTTGAGCGGGGTGGTGAGCCTCAGGGGCGAGTGAACGCTTTTTTCGTAGTGGCGCATCTTGGGGCAGAGGGTGCCGCGGCTGAAGGGATGCAGCGGGTCCCCCTGCACGCCTACCGCCTTTCCCCCTTCCACCTGTACCAGCATGCCGCAGGTATCCGGGCAGTCGAAGGGGCAAACGGATCTCTTGGTAACGCTGCTCATGATAACTCCCGGAGATAAAGGCAAAGACAAGGGTGGGAGGTCGCTAATCTTGGTCTTCGTCTTTATCTTTATCTTTATCTGATCGTGTATTGGCCGCCCGCACCCGCTCATTTTTATGTCTTTTGCACGCTTTGATCAATAGAAAACTGTTAGCAGCCATCCTTCGCCGTACCCTCCCTTCAAGGGGGAGGCCGGAGGGGGGACGGGGCTTGGGAGAGGACTCGAGGCGGTGCTGGGCGGGGAATCGTTTTGCTTTGCTACTTGAAGTCGATCCTGCTATAAAACCGGGATGGAACAGGGGATTAAAAAGGTGACGCTGGCGGAGATCGCGGCGACCTTCTTCATGATAGGCGCCACCGGCTTCGGCGGCGGGATGGCGATCGTTGCGCTGATCGAGCGGCGGTGCGTCCACGAGAAGAAATGGCTTGGTCACAACGAGTTCATGCACGGGCTCGCCTTCAGCCAGATCCTCGGGCCCTTTTCCCTGAACACCTCCACCTTCGTCGGCTACTACCTGCGTGGCGCCTGGGGCGGCGTGACCGCGGCGGTCTCGTTCATAGCCCCGTCGTTTCTCCTGATCTGCGCCTTGAGCCTCCTCTACTTCCGCTTTCACCAGGTCCCGGAGCTGAAATCCGCGCTCCTTGGCTCCAATCCCGTGGTCATCGCGCTCGTCTTCGTCGCCGGGCTTGGTATGGCGCGCAAAAAGGCGTGCGGATGGGAAAGCGGCACCATAGCGGTCATCGCCTTCGCCGCCTCGGTGCTCCTCGGGATGAGCGCGCTGACGATCCTGGCGCTCGCCGGGGGCTTTGGGCTTTGGAAGTGGTGGCGCACCGGGAGGGGGCGCTGATGGTCGGCATGCTGAAGCTGTGCGGGGTCTTTCTGAAGATCGGGGTGGTATTCTTCGGGGGGGGGTACGTCCTGATTCCGCTTCTGCACCGCATCATGGTGGACCAGATGCAGTGGCTCTCCCTCAAGGAGTTCCTGGACGGGGTGGCGCTCTCCCAGCTTACCCCCGGCCCGCTCGCCATGCTGGCCACCTTTGCCGGCTACAAGGCGGGGGGCTTCCCCGGGGCGCTGGCCGCGACGGTCTGCATCTTTCTCCCCTGCACCGCGCTGATGCTCCTGATATCGAGCCGCTACGAGAGGTTTCGCAGGATCGAGGCGGTGAACCGCTTCCTGGACGGCATCCTTCCCGCGGTGGTCGGGCTGGTCTTCGCCGCCGCCTTCAACCTGGGGCGTACCTCGCTGGACAGCCCCAGGGACTTCCTGCTTCTGGGGGGCGGGTTCCTGGTGCTCCAGTTCACGGCCATAGCGCCTATGGCCGTGATCCTGGGAGCTGCTGCGGTGGGACTACTCTTTAACTTCGGCTGATGCGGATCACTTCTTGTGGCACTTGGCGCAGTTGCCGGCGGTGCTGAAGGCCTTCTTGCCGTTGTGGCACTCGCCGCAGAATTTCCCGGCGTTGATCTCCGCCATCTTCATCGCCGCCCCTTTCTTCATCTTGAAGATCTTGGAGTGGCACTCGTTGCACTTCAGGCCCTTGCCGGCGTGGTCGTCCCCCTTGAAGACGACCTTGCCCATCGACGTGTTCCACTCCACGCTCTTCCCGGCGGAAACCGCCATGGCCTGCGCCGCTGCGAACGTCACGATGAGTGCGGCTGCTGTTGCTGCTCTTTTCATGGGTCTCCCTTTCTTTCATTAAGTCAAAAACGTCTACTTCTGATAGCACAGCCGGGCTCTTTGTCAAGGGAGCCGGGTGTCTTGGACGTTGTTTTGCGCCTTCCTTTTCGCCCAACCCCTTGCAATCTGGCGCAGTTGCAGTTTAATGTGTGGGTGCGCGATTTTCTTATTAAAAACTTCAGCCCGGATTGTGGATATGGAAGACGAATACAGCAACTACAGGGAATACCTCAGAGCGGGATCACGCATAGAGATAGGGATACCGCTTGCAGGTGGAGGCGTGTTCCGGGACTGGGCCATCATCAGCGAAGAGCGCCGGGATCAACTGGTGGCGCAGATCTCGCGCGACGTTCTCCCCTCCGAGGTCCGCTTCGACGTGGGGTTCATCCTCGACGTCAGTGTCAGGGTCCGTAACGATCTCTACACCTGCAGCGCGATAGTCACCGAGAAGCTGGGTGGCAGGGTCCTGCGCATCCGCCTTTTCGGCAGTTTTACCTTGCAGGAGAGACGCCAGTTCTTCCGGGTGGAAATCGGCATGAGGGTGATGTACGACATCGTCGACGAGTCCAGCCGGAAAGAGGTCGAGAGGGACTGGGAGGTGCGCAAGGAGCACGAGCAGATGAAGTACCAGGGGTACGACGACTTCGTGATAGCCGCCCAGATGGCGCGCTTCAAGCCCGCCAAGCCGATCGACTGGCAGGATATCCTCAGGGCCCAGATGAACCTGAGCGGAGGGGGCATCTGCCTGCGGCTGCCGAAAAAGCTGCAGCCGGACCAACTTGTGAACCTGCAACTGCATCTCCCCTTGACCCCCCCGCGGGTCGTCCACGCCGTAGCCGAGGTCATCCACGTCAAGCCCCCCAGGGTGCTCAAGGACGGCTCCTCCCGCTATGACGTGGGCATGCATTTCATCTACCTGGACGAGCGGGACCGCGACCTGGTTTTCAAGCAGATATCCTCGGCCCAGATAGAGCACCTGCGCAAGCTGGCGGACCGCCGCGACCCGGACGAGCTGGACCAGCCGCGGGTCGTGGTGCCGCTGACGACGCGCCAGATAGTGGTGCGGACCCTCTGGACGGCGCTCTTCCTGGTTCTTGCCTACGCGCTGGTCAGCTATGCCATCTCCTACAGCAAGGCTCCCCCCTCCAACCCGATACAGAAGACCTACGAAAAGTCGATCCGGAAGTACCGCCACCTGGACCGGTGAAGAAGCCCCGCTGTACCCTCCCGCAAGCGCCCCTGCTGCAGTTCGGGTGCACCGCCATCGGCATGGGCGTGCGGCGGATTTCGCTGCCGGCAGGGCGTACGGAGTTGCCAGAAACGTCAAAGTCGACTATCATGCCTCCCGGCAAGGGGCGCAGAAGGTCCGCGCCCGAAGGTGGGGGATCTTCTGCGGGTAGGGGAGCTGTGGTTTCCGGTCGATTCCCGGCCCGGGCAGGTCGCATTCAAGTCCGCAGGGAGCCTTCGCTGCGCTGGTTGATTCGCATAAGAGGAAGTGAAGAGATGACCAACATGATCAGCGCCGAAGGGCGTAAAAGACTGCAGGAACGGTACGATTTCCTCTGGGAAAAAGAGAGGCCGCGCATGGTCAAGAATATGGCCGATGCGGCTGCCGAGGGTGATCGTTCCGAGAACGCGGAATACATCTATTCAAAGAAGCGGCTTCGCGAGATCGACCGCGAGTTGAGACATTTAGGGGACAGGCTGAAGGTATTGAAGGTGGTCTACCCGCCGCTCAACCCGACCTGCGCCAGTTTCGGCTGCTGGGTCACCTATGAGGACGAGGAGGGCGAGGAGCGTTGTTACCAGTTGGTGGGGCCCGACGAGTTCGATGTGAGCGTCGGCAAGATCAGCGTGGACTCGCCGGTAGGGAAGGCCTTGCTGGGGCGCAAGGTGGATGACGAGATCACCATAAGGCGGCCGGCCGGCGACCTCGCCGTGACAATAACCGCTGTCGGTTCCAGCAGGCCGAAGTAGGAGAAGCGGGTTTCATCCCTTGGTTTTCTTCTTCCTTTTCTTTTCCACAAGTGAATAGATGGCTTCTACTGAGGTGAAATTCTCCAGGGCCATGTCCTCATCGCCTATCTTGATGTCGAACTTGTCCTCCAGAAACAGGATGAGCTTCATGATGGCGAGTGAATCCATCACTTCGGCTTCGACCAGGTTGTCGGTCTCGCTCAAATGGCGAATCCCCTTCCCCTTGGCGAGATCGGTCTTGATAAACTCGATGAGCTCTATCAGTCCATGGTCGATATGCATAACCGCTCTCCTTGGCTGGCTTTTTGGGTGGCGCATCAATGGCAGGGTATGAACGCCTAAGAGTTTAGTCCCGCAAGGGGCAAAGTCAAAGCGTGATGCGGGAACCCAGCAATGGCGTTTGCCGTGCAGCGGGAAGGGGTTAATTGCAACCCGGGTTGCGGGACGCTTAGAAAAGCATTTGAAGATCTTTTGGGGAGGGGTTATAGTGCAGCTGGCCAAGCTTTAGTGACTTCCGGTGCTCTCAGTCGTAAAGCCGCCTCGGTTCCACTCCAAGATCTATCGGAAATCCTCCGGCATCAAAGGAAGACGGATTCACATGACCCAGACAAAGATCCTTGTAGTAGCAAAAGACACTGAAGCGGGTGATGCCTATGTCAGTGCGCTGTCCGAAATCGACGTGGCCTGCGATATCGCCCATTCATTCGAGCAGATGTCGGAACTGGCAGTGGAAAACGCCTACAACGGCTTTCTCATCGACATACTGACGCTGGTCCGCTGCAGCAAGGAAGAAAAAGCCCTCGCCTACGAGTGCATCAACCTTTACCCGGTACTGCGGGTGAAATGGGAGGCAAGGCACAGGAAGATCAAGCTGAGTCCCCTGGAGCAGTCCTTCTCCCCGGACAGCGATTCGGCCCTCCGCTTCTTCATCGAGACCCGCTGCAAAACCTTCCCTGCAAGATCGCTGCGCAGGCACAACAGAAAGCCGATCAACCTGAACCTCGTTTACTGCACCGGGGACGCCTTTTCCGAGACTGAGAGCCACAAGTCCTTCACCGTCAACCTCTCGGTGGGGGGTGTCTTCCTCCACACCATGAAGAGTCTCGACAACGGCGCAAGGATCTGGCTGCGCTTCCTGGAGTTGACGGACGAAACCCCCATAGCCGCCACGGTCTGCTGGTCGCAGAGCTGGGGGGGCACGCGCTGCATCCCCGGCGTGGGACTGCAGTTCGAGACCATGACCAAGGAGCAGGAGACGCAAATCCGCAGGATTTTGAACCTTTCCAACATACCCGTCACCTTCTGAGAAAGACATGTGCACCCTATTGCTAGCCTTGCGGGCACATCCGCGCTACCCGCTGATACTTGCCGCAAACAGGGACGAGTATTACCAGCGCCCCACGGCCGGGGCCGCCCTCTGGCAGGACGCACCGCAGCTGTTCGCCGGGAGGGACCTGGTGCATGGAGGGACCTGGCTCGGCATAACCAGTACCGGCCGCATCTCTGCCCTTACCAACTACCGCCAGCCCGCCGATCTCGTCAGTCACGGCGGCCCGTCCCGCGGCTTGCTGGTGAGCGGGTTCTTGCAGGGGGAAGGGGGGGCAAAGGAGTATGTCGCTTCCCTGCGGAACTCCGCTGCGCCCTTTGGCGGGTACAACCTGCTCATGGGGGAAAGGGACGAGCTCTTTTGCTACGCCAGCAAAAGCGATGAGCTTGTCCGGATAGCGCCGGGGATACACGGCCTGAGCAACCATCTGCTCGACACCCCCTGGCCCAAGGTCACGCGGGGCAAGGACGCCCTGGCAGGCCTGCTGGCTGCCGGCCGATTCTCCCACCACGACCTCTTCGCCATTCTGTCCGACAGGACCCGCCCCCCCGACGAGCAGTTGCCCGATACCGGAGTCGGGCTGGAGTTGGAGAGGCTTCTTTCCCCCATCTTCATAGAGAGCGAGCGTTACGGAACCCGCTGCTCGAGCGTCCTCCTGGTGGAGAGCGACTGGCGGGCCACCTTTGTGGAGCGGAGCTTTGACGGCGCTGCCGTGCGCGAGAGCTCGGTCAGCTTTGATTGGTCGTGAGGAGGCAGTGGTTGAACCGGTTCGCTAGGAGCGGCGTCCCTGCCGCGATCGCCTAAAGCAATCGCGGCGGGGATGCCGCTCCCACACGAGATGGAAGGGGTGTCTGCGAGGCTGCTGTTTCCTACTGGTACTGGATGTAGATCGGTTTCGGGTTCAGCATCAGCACGTCCTTGGGGGTCATCAGCGGGTCCCCCTTCTTGGTGTCGTTGTGGTAGAAGAGCTTGAACCCGGTGAACTGGACCGGCTCCGTGACGATGTAGTCCTTGTAGGAATCGCGCTTGAGCCACGGCGCGCCCCAGCCGTCCATGTGCATCACGATCTGCACCTCGGGCCTGAGCGCGATGTTGCGGTAGTTGGTGACGCCGTTTCGGGTGAAGCGGTGCACGGTGAATACCTTCGGGGGGAGGTTGTACTTCTTCACCAGGTCCCTCAGGTAGCCGCTGGCGTAGTTGATGTCGGCCGCGTCGAAGGTTCCGATCTTGCTTCCCGGCTTCCTTCCGCTCTTGATCAGGTTGAACTCCGGGTCGATCCCCAGGTGCACGTCGGGGTTCTTCAGTATCCACTCGAAGCGCGGCAGGATGTTGCGGATGTCGTCGTGCCCGGTCTGGATGTCGATGAACATGATGGCGCCCGCTTCCCTGGCCCAGCCGTACACCTCGTTGATGATCTTGTCCGGCATGATCATGCGGTACTTGCCTGCCTTGCCCGGCTCTCCCTGCGCCACGACGGCGATCAGATGCAGCGCGGGCTGCACCGGGTGCGCAGGGTCGGCCGCCTGCCAGCGCGCCGCCTCCCCCTTCAGGCGCCTTAGCATGTCGTCCTTCTGGAATTCGCCCAACGCGCCCATCCGCTTGGAGAGTGGGTTGCCGTAGTAGGCGACGATCCTCTTCTTCGGCAGGATCGCGCCGGGAAGCGGTGCCGGCCCGTTGACGGGCCAGCCCTTGCGGGCGGCGAAGTCGGGATCTTCCCCTGCACGGTACTTGCCGCCCGAAGCCGAGGCTGCCGCGCCCTTGCCCTTTGCTGCCTTGGGACCCTTGGCGGCGGATGTCTGGTTGGCAAAGCCCGGAGCGGGTGCGGCGGCAGCGTCGGGGGGTGTCTGCCCGGTGGTCGCGCCGGGGGCGGCCGGAGCGGCCGGACTCTCCGGCTGCGCCGGGGGTGCCGTGTTTTGCGCCACTGTCGCTGCAGATGCGGTGGCGGTTTGTTGCGGCGCCTTATCCTTGCATCCCCAAAGAGCTAGCGGCAGTGCCAGGAGGGCGAAAAGCAGCATGGCGTGGGGGCGTTGTCCGGTTGGCAATTGCGGGTGCTTCACGTATAGGTCTCCTTATCTGTAGGCAGCATGGCGTGCTGGCGCAATGGCGCTCGGACGGTACTGCCTGGGTCTGAATTCGGCCGTTGTTCGTTGGTTTTGGAGGTTGGGACGGTACCAGGTCGGCGTCCGGAGAACCAAGTACGCCGTCAGGGGGCGGGCTCTTCTTTGCATGCACCTTTTCAAAACCTTAAACTCGCCGTACTTTACCCTTTTTGGAGTTCCGGTGTCAACAGTGACCGGGGCATTTTCTATAAATAAATCTAATTTGACTGGAGGGCCGGCTCCGGCGGGTGTTTTTTTCGTGTTGCCAAGGGTTTGTTCAAGGAAGGACCCACTATGACGTTGACGATTGCACTTTTTGAGTGGTATGCTTTGCCGCCGAAAAAGGTCAGACCTCTTGCCGTTCCATAGCTCCCTCGAATAAGTCGCAGGTGAAATCTAATTCAATGCCAAGTTGGAGGTGTCTGGTGAGCAGAAAATTCAGTACGTCTATGATGGGTCTCTTCTTGTCCCTGTTTTGTTCCGCAACGGTTTTCGCTGCGCCCCCCTCGAAGCCGGTAGTGGTCGGCATTTCGAAGATCGTTTCCCACCCGGCCCTCGACGCGGTCGTAAAAGGGGTGCAGGACGAACTGAAGGACGCCAAGGTAAACGCGACCTTCGACGTACAGAACGCAAACGGCGACATCAGCACCGCAGCTTCCATCGCCAACAAGTTCCAGTCGCAGAAGGTGGACATCGCGGTGGGCGTCGCGACCCCCACCGCCCAGGCCCTGGTGAACACGCTCAAGGGGATCCCGGTCGTCTACTCCGCGGTTACCGACCCGGTCAAGGCCGGCCTGGTTCCCTCCCTGACCAGGGGGGGCAAGAACGTGACCGGCGTCTCCGACATGACCCCGGTGCGCCAGCAGATCGAGATGCTTCTGAAGATCAAGAAGGTGAAGAGGCTTGGCCACATCTACACGAGCTCCGAGGAGAACGCGGTGGTGCTGGCAGGCATCGTGAAGCAGGTCTGCAAGGATCTCGGCATCCAGTTCGTGGAAACCACCGTCACCAGGTCCTCCGAGGTGAAGCAGGCCACCCAGGCCATCGTCCGCAGGGTTGACGCCATCTACGTCAGCACCGACAACACGGTGGTCTCGGCCATGAGCGCCGTGGCGGAAGTCGCCATGAAGAACAGGGTGCCGATCATGTCGGCCGACCCGAGCTCCTCCGAGGCGTATGACGTCCTCGCCGCCTGGGGCTTTGACTACTACAAGATGGGTCGTGCCACCGGCAAGCTGGTGACCGAGATCCTGAAGGGGAAGAAGCCCGAGCAGATCCCGGCCCGTTTCATGACCAAGGCCTCCGACGTGGACCTGCTGATCAACCTCGACGTCGCCAAGAAGCTCGGCCTGACCGTTCCCGCCGACATCGTGAAGAGCGCCAGGACCATCCGTCAAAACGGCAAGGTGATCAAGAAGTAGCAAAGGCAAAACCAGAACCATCGGCCGCGGAGAAAGTCCGAGCAGATCCGTGAGAGGCATGGGGCTTTAAGTCCGTCCCCGAAAGCCTTTCCGGAAGGTCCCGGATCGTCTCCGTGGCGGGTGGTTCATCAGCTTATAAGGGCGACGGTTCGAATTATGATCGAAGGTATTCTGGTTGAAGGGCTGATTTACGGCATCATGGTCCTGGGGGTGTTCATCTCCTTCAGGATCCTCGACTTTCCCGACCTGACGGTAGACGGCTCCTTCCCCCTGGGGGCGGCGCTCATGGTGATGTGCCTCCTCTCCGGCATGAACGGCTGGCTGGCCCTCCTGGTCGCCTTTGCCGGCGGAGTGCTGGCGGGGTCGCTCACCGCCCTCATCCACAACCATCTCAGGGTGCCGAACCTGCTGGCCGGCATCCTGACCATGACCATGCTCTACTCGATCAACATCCGCATCATGGGTGACCGTGCCAACGTCCCGATCCTGAACCAGGAGACCATCCTGTCCAAGGTGACCGAGACGTTCACGGGGATCATCCCGGACGAGTACATCCTGCTGGTGTTCTTCACCGTCATGGCCTTGGCGATCAAGCTCCTCATAGACCTTTTCTTCCGCACCGATCTCGGCATGACGCTCGGGGCGATGGGGAACAACGAGCAGATGGTGATCTCGCAGGGGGTGAATCCCAAGACCCTCAAGACCATCGGCGTCGGGCTCTCCAACGGCCTGGTCGCGGTCTCCGGCGCGTTCGCCGCGCAGTACCTGGGGTTCGCCGACGTGGGGCTCGGGCAGGGGATCATCGTCTCCGGCCTTGCCTCGGTCATGATCGGGGAGTTCCTGGTGCTGAAGAGCAACCGGATCGGCGTCCTCACCCTCTGCGCCCTCCTCGGATCCATCTGCTTCTACGCGGTGATGTACCTCGGCAGATACTACGGCTACCTGATCCACATGACCCCGAGCGATCTGAACCTGATCAAGGGCGTGCTGATCATCATCCTGCTGGTGCTGACCCAGGTAAAGAAATTCAAGAAGGTCCCCTTCAAGGTGTCGAAATGATAGAGCTCAAGAACGTCAGCATCGTCTTCAACCAGGGGACCGTGAACGAGAACCGGGCCCTCACCGATATAAACTTCAAGGTGAAAGAGGGGGACTTCATCACCATCATCGGCTCCAACGGCGCCGGGAAGTCGACCCTGTTCAACACCATCGCAGGCACCTACCTCCCGACCGAAGGCTCCATCCTGGTCAACGGCCGGAACGTCACGAGGGACCCCGAGTACAAGAGGGCGAAGTACATCGGCAGGATCTTCCAGAACCCGCTGCTTGGGACCGCCGGCAACATGAGCCTCGAAGACAACATGACCATCACCCACAAAAAGGGCATGAAGTGGTTGAAGCGGAGCCTGACCGCCAAGACCCGCGAGTTCTTCAGAAGCGAGTTGGTGCAGCTAAGGATGGGGCTCGAGCACCGGATGAAGGAGAACCTGGTGATGTTCTCGGGCGGGCAGAGGCAGGCGCTCACCCTCCTGATGATGGTCCTCTCCAAGCCGGCCCTGATCCTTCTGGACGAGCACACCGCCGCCCTCGACCCCAAGAACGCCGAGATCGTGCTGGAGCTTACCGACAAATTCATCACCGAGTACCACCTCACCGCCATGATGATCACCCACAACATGAGCCACGCCATCCAGTACGGCAACCGTCTGCTCATGATGGACAAGGGAGAGATCATCTTCGATGTCGAGGGCGAGGAGAAGAAGGCGCTCACCGTGGAGAAGCTGATCGAGAAATTCCACGAGCTCAGGCACAAGAGCTTCGAGAACGACAGGACGCTTCTTTCCGACGACTAGACGAGGGTTTTGCAGGAGCGGCATTGCCGCCGCGATGGCGAAGCGAACAAGGAAGGCCCGGAGGGATGTCCCCCCGGGCCTTCTTGCGTCCGGCTAAAAGAACAGCTTGAGAGGTTTTCTAAACCTTGACCTCAACCTCAACCTGCTTCAGTAGGTTGCTCTACATAGTTATTGACACAGCGCCGGCGCAGGGTGTATTAAAAGACACTTTTTTATCAAAAAACGTCGTAGAAGGACTGAGAGAAGCCATGATAAAGATCGATTTCGAGAAGATGGGTGGATTGATTCCCGCTGTGATCCAGGACAACGAGTCAGGCGACGTGCTCATGGTCGCGTTCATGGACGAGAAGACCCTGAACCTGACGCTGGAAACCGGGAAGACCTGGTTCTTCAGCCGCACCAGGAACAAGTACTGGATGAAAGGCGAGGAATCCGGCAACACCCAGGAAGTGGTTGAAGTCCTGACCGACTGCGACGCGGATACGGTGGTCATCAAGGTCAAGCAAAACGGTCCCGCCGCCTGCCACACCGGGAACCGGAGCTGCTTCTACGTGAAGTACGAGGACGGCGCCTGGGTGGAGCATTCCAACCCGCTCTTCGATCCGAACACGGTGTACAAGAAATAGAAGACAAACCCTTAGCACGGAGAGAATCTGAGCACTTCGGAGAATCCTGTTTTGAAGGTTTTACCCCTCCGTTTTTGGCCTCTCTCGGATTTTCTCAGATTTTCTCCGTGGCTAACGGTTTTCCGCTTTTGACTTCGATACTGCGAGGGGACCAATGGAAAACCTGAAACTCGGCATCCCTAAGGGGAGCCTGGAAAACGCCACCGTTGAGCTGTTCAAGAAGGCAGGGTGGCAGATAGCCATTTCGTCGCGCAGCTACTTCCCCGCTATCGACGACAGCGAGATCAAGTGTTCCCTGATCCGTCCGCAGGAGATGGGGAAGTACGTGGAGCGTGGCACCATCGACGTCGGGATCGCCGGCCGCGACTGGATCCGCGAGAACGACTCCGACGTGGTCGAGGTGTGCGAGATGGTCTACTCCAAGGTGTCGCGCCGCCCGGCCCGCTGGGTGCTGGTGGTGAACGGCGACTCGAAGGTGAAGGGGCCTGAGGATCTGCACGGCGCCACCATCTCCACCGAGCTCGTCGGCTTCACCAAGCGCTACTTTGCCGAAAGGAACATCCCGGTCAACGTCGAGTTTTCCTGGGGCGCCACCGAGGCGAAGGTCGTCGAGGGGCTTTGCGACGCCATCGTGGAGGTGACCGAGACAGGTTCCACCATCAAGGCAAACGGCCTGCGCATCGTCTGCGAGCTGATGGAATCGGTGCCGGTCATGGTCGTGAACAAGGCGTCGTGGGAAGATCCCTGGAAGCGCGCGAAGATCCAGCAGATCGCCACGCTGCTCCAGTCCGCGCTGCGCGCCGAAGGCATGGTGGGGCTCAAGATGAACGCCCCCGGCGACAAGGTCGCCGCCATCACCTCCATCATCCCGAGCCTGAACAACCCCACCGTCTCCAACCTCTACGACTCAGCATGGGTCTCCATCGAGAGCATCATGCCCGAGCAGGAGGTGCGCCGCATCGTCCCCGAGCTGATCAAGCTCGGCGCCCAGGGGATCGTGGAGTACTCGCTGAACAAGATCATCTAGCCACCTCAGGCCGTGAAAAAAAAGGCCGCCTCTTCCACGGGGCGGCCTTTTTCAGGTCCCCCTCGCTACCGGTTCCGCAACCGCCCCCCAGCAGGCGAGTTCCTGGACCAGGCTCGCCAGCAGCATTTCCAGCTTCGATTCCACCGACGCCGAGAGCCCAAGCGAGAGCGCCACGGATTCCGGCTGTACCCCCCAAAGCACCGTCTCCCTCGGCCCCTTGCCCATCAGGGCCGCCAGGGAGAGGAGCTCCTTCAGCCCCAACTGGTGCGGAGACACCTTGGCCTCCAGTGTCAAAGGGAGGTCCGCTCCGGCAAGCCTCACCAGGGTGCCGGGGGGCTCCCCCGCATCGACCGCGTCCACGAGAAGCAGCCGGTCGGCCTCCTCCACCTGCGGCAAAAGCGCGAGCCCCAGGGTCCCTCCCTGCAGCACGCTGACGTGCGCCGGGAGGCGGTAGCGCTGCTGGAGCAGCTCCACCGCCCTCACGCCTACTCCGTCGTCGCACATGATCGGATTCCCTACGCCGAGCACCAGGATGAACATGGACCCTCCGGCAAAACCTTGGCCACAGAAAAGATCGAGCACTTCCCAGAACTTCCCAGAACTTCCCAGAACTTCCCAGAACTTCCCAGAACTTCCCAGAACTTC
>CAZFMI010000005.1:25771-51709 GCA_964519915.1 uncultured Geomonas sp. | reverse complement strand
CCAGAATTGACTCGGATTGATCCTGAACCTTTTACGACACGCCCCAAAAAAAAGAGCCGCGTCGGTGACGGGGCTCTCGCTCTTTCCTTATCTCAAGTCGGGCATCCGGTTCAAGCCGTGGCGGTTTCGACCATCTCGCAGTCGTCCTCGGGCCAGCTGTCCAGGCTCCCGTCGGGAAGCTCAACCTGCACTGTATCGCCTTCTATGGTGCATCCATAGCTTAAGCCGATCTCGCCGGTGTTCTTGTTCCTCACCGTTACCCTCTGCTCTTTCCTTTCGGTGGTGTCGCATATCTCGGAATGTACCCTCTTCATGATGTACCTCCTGTCTTTGGTCTAATGATAGCAGGGGCTCTGTGCTCTGCAACTACAGAACGGCGGCGATCTCCGGGGATGTAGAGGGGGCGAACTGCTCGAAGTTCATGCGGAACATCTCGACCAGCCGCCTAGCCGTCGCGTCATATGCCCTCTTGTCGCTCCAGGCGTTTCTCGGGTTCAGGATCTCCTGCGGCAGTCCCGGGCAGACGGTCGGAATGCTGAGGCCGAAGACGGTGTCCTTGACGAACTCCCCCTGGTTGAGGGTCCCGTCGAGTGCGGCGTTCACCAGGGCGCGGGAGTACCCGATCCGCATCCTGCTTCCCACCCCCGGCCCGCCGCCGCTCCAGCCGGTGTTGACCAGCCAGCAGGTGACCTTTTGCGCGGCGATCTTCCTGCCCAGGAGCTCGGCGTAGAGCGAGGGCCTGAGAGCCATGAAGGGTGCGCCGAAGCAGGCGGAGAAGGTTGCCTGCGGCTCGGTCACCCCGGCCTCGGTTCCCGCCACCTTGGCGGTGTAGCCGGAGAGGAAGTGGTACATGGCCTGCTCCGGGGTGAGGCGGGCTATGGGGGGGAGCACCCCGAAGGCGTCGCAGGTGAGCATGATCACGTGGTTTGGATGGCCGCCGGCGCCGGAGGGGACGATGTTGGGGATGTGGGTGATCGGGTAAGACGCCCTGGTGTTCTCGGTGACGGAGCCGTCGCTGAGATCGATCCTGCGCGAGATGGTGTCGATCGCGACGTTCTCCAGGATGGTGCCGAACTTCCGCGTGCATTCGTAGATCTCCGGCTCGCTCTCCCTGGAGAGGTTGATGACCTTGGCGTAGCATCCCCCTTCGAAGTTGAAGACCCCGTTTTCGTCCCAGCCGTGCTCGTCGTCCCCGATCAGCAGCCGGTTGGGAGCAGCGGAAAGGGTGGTCTTGCCGGTCCCGGACAGCCCGAAGAAGACGGCGACCTCTCCGTTTTCAGCGGCGTTGGCGGAGCAGTGCATGGACATGACCTGCTTTTGCGGCAAGAGGTAATTGAGCACGGTGAAGATCGATTTCTTGATCTCCCCGGCGTAGCTGGTGCCGCCGATGATGACCATCTTCCGCGCGAAGTTGATGATGATGAACGCCTCGGAGTTGGTGCCGTCGCACTTCGGCTGGGCGTGGAAGGCGGGGAGGTCGATGACGGTGAACTGGGCCTTGTGGGTCCCCAGCTCCTCCGGGGTGGCGCGCAGGAACATGTTGCGCGCGAAGAGCGAGTGCCAGGCCCGCTCGGTGATGATGCGCACCGGGAGCCGGTGGTCGGGGCTTGCGCCGGCGAAGCAGTCCTGCACGAACAGGTCGCGCCCCTGCATGTAGCTGGTCATCCTCTTGTACAGGGCGTCGAACTTGTCGGGGTCGAAGGGGCGGTTCACCTTTCCCCAGTTGATGTGCTTGCTGCTGGTGGGTTCGTCGACGATGAACTTCTCGTTGGCCGCCCGGCCGGTGTAGTGGCCGGTCTTCACCGTCAGCGCGCCGAGGTGGCAGATGAGCCCTTCCCCCCTCCTCACGACCTGCTCATAGAGTACGGAGGTGGGGGAGGTCCAGTAGACGAGGTTCTGGTTGGTTATGCCGTGTTCCTCTAGGCCGGCGCCCCTTGTGATGTCGTTGAATCTCACGCTTCCTCCGTTCTCATTGGATCAATATCAGGGATTAAAGATAGCAGGCGGGGTTGCGAATGCAACTGCGCCTGCCACGCAAAAGGCCCCGGTCTTCGGGACCGGGGCCTTTGCTTTTTCCATCGGGATCACCGGTGTTGCCGGCTGCTCCCTTAGTCGTTGTACCCTTCCGCAGAGATGGGGGTGAACTGCTCCCAGTGCTCGGGAGAGCGCCACAGGCCGGAAAGGATCAGCTCGCGGATGTGGAGGAACTCCTTGGGGAGACGGTCGTACATCTTCACGAACAGTTCCTCGTGGGAGAGGATCTCCTCCTTCCAGGTATCCCTGTCGATGGAGTTGAGCTCGTGGTACTGCTCGCGGGTGACGGAGTTGAGGCCGCTCCAGTCGAGGTCCTCGTAGCGCGGCATCCAGCCGAGCGGGCTCTCCACGGATGCTCCGCGGCCGTTGGCGCGGTCGACGATCCACTTCAGGATGCGCATGTTCTCCCCGAAGCCCGGCCACAGGAACTTCCCTTTGGCGTCCTTCCTGAACCAGTTGACGCTGAAGATGCGCGGCGGGTTGGGGGTGGTGCGCCCGATCTGCAGCCAGTGGTTGAAGTAGTCGGCCACGTGGTAGCCGCAGAAGGGGAGCATGGCGAACGGGTCGCGGCGCACGTTGCCGATGGCGCCGACCGCGGCGGCCGTGGTCTCGCTTCCCATGGTGGCGGCGAGGTAGACGCCGTAGCTCCAGTTGAAGGCCTGATATACCAGCGGGATCACGTTGTTGCGGCGGCCGCCGAAGACGAACGCCTTCATCGGCACCCCTTTGGGGTCCTCCCAGGCCGGGTCGATGGACGGGCACTGGCTGGCCGGCGAGGTGAAGCGGGAGTTCGGGTGTGCTGCCGGCTTGCCGCTCCCCGGAGTCCAGGCGTTACCCTGCCAGTCGGTGAGCCCTTCCGGCGGGGCGTCGGTCATCCCCTCCCACCAGACGTCGCCGTCGGCGGTGAGCGCCACGTTGGTGAAGATGGTGTTCTTGGCGCAGGAGTGCATGGCGTTCGGGTTGGAGGACATGGAGGTGCCGGGGGCCACGCCGAAGAAGCCCGCTTCCGGGTTGATGGCGTAGAGCTGGCCGTCGGGGCCGGGCTTGATCCAGGCGATGTCGTCGCCGACGGTGGAGACCTTCCATCCTGCGTTCTTGAAGTTGTCGGGCGGCACCAGCATGGAGAGGTTGGTCTTGCCGCAGGCGCTCGGGAAGGCTGCGCCCAGGTAGGTCTTCTCGCCTTCCGGCGACTCGATGCCGAGGATCAGCATGTGCTCGGCCAGCCACCCCTCGTCCTGTGCGATCTTGGAGGCGATGCGCAGCGCCAGGCACTTCTTGCCCAAAAGGGCGTTCCCGCCGTAGCCGGAGCCGAAGGACCAGATGGCGCGCTCCTCCGGGAAGTGCACGATGTACTTCTCGGGGTTGCAGGGCCAGGGCACGTCCTTCTGGCCCGGCTGCAGCGGAGCGCCGACCGAGTGCAGGCAGGGGATGAAGTCTCCCTCGCCCAGGACGTCGAGAACCTTCTTGCCCATGCGGGTCATGATCTTCATGTTCACCGCGACGTAGGGGGAATCGGAGATCTCGACCCCGATCTTGGCGATGTTGGAGCCCAGGGGGCCCATGCTGAAGGGGATGACGTACATGGTGCGCCCCTTCATGCAACCGGTGAAGAGGCCGACGAGGGTCTTCTTCATGTCCTTGGGGGGCATCCAGTTGTTGGTCGGGCCGGCATCCTGCTTGCCGAGGCTGCAGATGAAGGTGCGGTCCTCAACGCGGGCCACGTCGCTGGGATCGGACCAGGCGAGGTAGCTGTTGGGGCGCTTTTCCGGGTTCAGTTTACGGAAGGTGCCGCCCTTGACCAAAAGTTCGCAGAGGCTGTCGTACTCCTCCTCGCTCCCGTCGCACCAGTGGATCTGGGCCGGCTGGCACATCTCGGCTACTTCCTTGACCCAGGCAAGTAGCTGTTTGTTCTTGATCTCGTAACTCATCTGTATTCCCTCCTTTGGGTATTGGGACTTGATCGCATTTTTAAAAGAGGTTAAAGGCTCATCCGTGCCGCTGATTTCAATAGTCTCCATTGTAGACCTCTCTGCCGTCATGGCGGGAAGACCGAAAGGTGGCGGAGGGAACCCGGCGGGTCCACTGGCAATTCCGGCCTTGGTTGAAGTTGTCGTCAGGTTTCAGTGAGTGGGGGATAGTTTCATGTCACGGTGCGTGGGGTCGATTGAATGTCATCTGCGGGGTGCTGGGAAGCGGAATCTTCGCCCTGTCTGACCATTCGTCCTTTGAGATCCGGGCGCACTCTTGTTGACAGTCTCTGCTTTGTTCCGTGAGAGATGCGCACCTTTTGATGTCATGGAACGACAACGCTGTCTCCTCCCTGAGCCCAAATTTTAATTATGACAAAATAACACAACAAGTCCGAAAATCAAGCCTAATTTGCAGCTCAAGCCGCAATTGACACGCTGTCACTGTCTGCTAGACTTTTGCCGGACTTGCCGCCGAAGCGATGTCTGTGACACCTTTTGTTCTGTCAGTATCGGCACCGTTGGAACTTTCGTAAACGACATCTTGATCCGTTTTTTTACGCGCCGGATGCTCCGGCCGTCCGGCCGGCTGTCGCGGCCAAGGCAGCAGGGCCGACAGGTCGTACAACAGAAGAACAGGGGGTATTTCATGGAGCCTTACATCTGCACCGTCTGCCAATACGTCTACGACCCGTACGTCGGGGACCCGGATAACGGGATACCCCCCGGGACCCCCTTCGCGGACCTCCCGCCGGACTGGGTCTGTCCGATCTGCGGGGTAGGCAAGGAAGCCTTCGAGCCCGAGTAGGGCGCACGCAAAAAGGGGAAGGAGCCGAACGGCTCCTCCCCCTTCATTTTCACAGACCCCGCAGGATCCCCTCCAACTCGACAGTGATCTCCTTGAGGTTTTCCATCTTCATGTCGCCCATGTGGGCCACCCGGAAGGTCTTCCCCTTCAGCTTGCCGTAGCCGTCGTCAAAGGCGAAGCCGCGCTCGCCCAGCTGTTTCTTCACAAGGCCCAGGTCGACGCCGCGCACGTTGGTGGCGCAGGTGAGGGTGACGGAGCGGTAACCTTCGGCCGGAAGCAGCCCGAAACCCTCGCCCTGTGCCCAGCCACGCATGAAGGCCGCCATCTCCTGGTGGCGCTGCCACCTCTTTTCCAGACCCTCGGCAAAGATCCGCTCCAGTTGCAGGTCCATCGCGTAGATGAGCGAGATGCACGGGGTGGAAGGGGTGTTGTCCTTCTCGTCGGCTGCGGCGAATTCCAGGAAGTCGAAGTAGTAGCCGCGCCCCGCTACGGTCTCCGCGCGCTCCAGGGCGCGCTCGCTCGCGGTGAACACAGCGAGGCCCGGGGGGAGGGCAAACGCCTTTTGCACCCCGAAGACGCAGCAGTCGATGGCAAGCTCGTCGACCGGGATCTTCAGCGCGCTCATGGAGGAGACCGTGTCGACGATGGAGACGACGTCCGGGTACTTCTTCAGCACCTGTGCGATCTCGGGAAGCGGAGACATGACACCGGTGGAGGTCTCGTTGTGGATCAGGGTGATGGCGTCGTACTTGCCGGTGGCAAGTGCGGAGTCAACCAGCTCGGGGGTGATCGGCTCGCCCCAGGCGACCTTGAAGGCGTCGGCCTCCTTGCCGCAGGCAAGGGTCACGTTGTGCCATTTATCGGAGAAGGCGCCGTTGCAGAAGTTGGCGCAGCGTTTCCCCACCAGGTTGCGCACCGCCCCCTCCATGGCGCCGAAGGCGCTCGAGGTGGAGAGGAACACCCGCTGGTTGGTGAACATCAGCTGCTTCAGCTTGTCGGTCACCCCCTTGTGCAGGCGGGCGTACTCCGGCATGCGGTGGCCGATCATCGGAGTTGCCATGGCCTGGAGGATTTCCGGGCTCACCTCGATCGGTCCCGGGATAAACAGCTTCTTGTGCATGTAGGCTCCGTGTTCTTTCTGTTTTGTCTGTCGGCAGCTCGGGGGGCGGGAAGGGAAGGGGGGTGGGCTGCTGGCGGATCGCCAAAGTATCAGATGACGCCCCCCTTGTCAATTGCGTCGTCCGTCTCGGGGCGCATCGGAGCGCGCGCCGGCCGCTCCTTGCGCCCCAATCGTATCTGTTGCTTATTGGGCTGCAAAATGATACACATACCGGTTAGTTGTCAAATACATTAAAACGGAAAATGCTGTTTTTTCAACAGCTTGCCATTGCCGTTTTCGATCCGGAAAAACCATGAAACCTATTATTGCCATCGTCGGACGCCCCAACGTCGGGAAGTCCACCCTATTCAACAGGCTGGTCGGGCGCCGCAAGGCGATGGTCCACGACATGCCGGGGGTGACCCGGGACCGTAATTACGCGGAGGTGGACCGCTTCGACGTCCCCTTCATCCTGGTGGATACCGGCGGTTTCGAGCCGGAGACCTCGGACAGGCTTCTGCAGCAGATGCGTGAGCAGTCCCGCTTCGCCATGGACGAGGCGGACCTGATCCTCTTCGTGATGGACGCGCGCTCCGGGCTCACCCCCGCCGACCGCGCCGTGGTGGAGATGCTGAGGCGCATCAACAAGCCGGTCTTCTACATCATCAACAAGGTGGACGGCGACCGCCAGGAGGCCGAGGCCGGGGATTTCTACTCCCTCGGCGTGAACCACATCCACACCATCTCCGCCGAGCACAACCGCGGCGTGGGCGACCTGATGGACGAGGTGCTGGCTGCGCTTCCCTACGACAGGTCGAAAGAAGTGGAGGAGGACATCACCAAGATCGCCGTGGTGGGAAGGCCCAACGTCGGCAAGTCGACGCTGGTGAACCGGCTCCTAGGCTACGAGCGCGTGGTGGCGAATCCGACCGCGGGGACCACGAGGGACGCAGTCGATACCCGCTTCACGGTGAACAAGAAACCTTACCTCTTGATCGACACGGCGGGGATCAGGAAGAAAGGGAAGACGGTAGAGAAGGTGGAGAAATACTCGGTGATGGACGCGCTCCGCTCCATCGAGCGCGCCGACGTGGTGCTCATCGTGTTGAGCGCCGAGGACGGCGTCACCGAGCAGGACTCGAAGATCGCCGGGTACGCCTACGAGGCCGGACGCGGCTGCATCTTCGTGGTGAACAAGTGGGACACCGTCCAGAAGGACAACTCCACCATGGCGAAGTTCACCGAGGAGATCAGGCGCAATTTCAAGTACCTCCCCTTCGCGCCCATACTCTTCATCTCCGCCTCCACCGGGCAGAGGACCGGCAAGATCGTCGCCGAGGTGGACCTGGTCATGGAGCAGTACCAGAAGAGGGTCACCACCGGCGAGCTGAACCGCATCTTCACCCAGGCGGTCGACGAGAACCACGCACCGCTCGACGGCGGGAGGAGGGTGAAGTTCTATTTCGCGACCCAGGTAGGGATCAAACCCCCCTCCTTCGTCATCTTCACCAACCGCCCCGAAGGGATCCATTTCTCCTATGAGCGGTACATCATGAATCGATTTAGAGAGGCGTTCGGCTTCAACGGCACCCCGCTGAAGCTGATGTTCCGGGGCAGGGACAAGAAAGACGCCTAAATCATTCTTTACTTAGGCGATATGATGGTTTAGTATATGCCAATTTTTAACCCACCCATGAGAGAGCGGCACCCATGAGTCTTGTCGGCAATTTGGAAGATCTCGGGCTAGGTGAGATCCTGCAGATCGTCAGCCTCAGCAGGAGATCCGGCGTGCTCTCCCTCGAAAGTCGGGGGAGGGAGGCGCGGGTGATCTTCCGAAGCGGGCAGGTGATCCGCGCCACCTCGTCGACCTTCCAGCAAAACCTGGGGGAAGTGCTGATCCAGCAAGGGGTCATCGACCTCGGGACACTTAAGCGCGCCCTGAGCATCCAGGCGGACGAGGGTTACTCCCAGTTGCTTGGCGGCATCATGATCGACCGCTTCGGGGTGAGCGCCGACGCCATAGAGGGAGTAGTGCGGGAGCAGATCGAGAACGTCGTCTACTCCCTTTTCGCTTGGGCGGAGGGGACCTTCGAATTCGAGCTGCAGGATGTGAACGAGGCGGACAACGCCAAGCTGGATCCCGTGCAGTTCATGCTGAAGCAGGGGCTGAACCCGCAATACCTCGCCATGGAAGGGTCGCGCATCATCGACGAGCAGCGCCACCGGGGCGAGACCGGCGCAGATGAGCCGCAGACGCAAGGGGCCCCCGAGGAATCGCTCGATCTCGCCTTCAACCTGGTGCAGGAGCCGCTCCCTTCGGCAGAAACCGCACCGGCGCACCCGTTCTTCTCGCCAGTTTCCTACCAAAGAGCCGAACCTCCGCAGGACGTCACAGCTGCAGCAAAAGAGGGTGCGACCCCGCCTGTCGAGGCCGCCCCTGCGTCCGCCCCCCGGATGCCGCTCGTGCTGGTCGATGACGACCCCGGCACGCTGGCCGCGCTGATCCCGCTCCTGGAGCAGCAGGGTTACCGGGTTGACGCCATGGAAAAGAGCGAGGACGCCCTGATCAGGGTCGACACCCTGTACCGCGAGGGGGGGCACCCGACGGTGGTGGTCGACCTGATCATGCCGAGGATGGACGGTACCGGGATACTTGGCGGGCTGGAGCTGATGGAGCTCGTGCGTCACAACTTCCCCGACCTGCCGCTTCTTGCCCTTAGCGACTTCCAGAACGAGGAGGCCCAGCGCAAGATGCGCGACATGGGAATCCCCATCCTCATCAAGCCGCTCAAGGGGGAGTTGGAGGATGCGCTGGACGTTTTTGCCCCCAGGCTGCTCAAGGCGCTCGCCAACCTGTCGGCGGGAGAGGACATAGCCTTCAACAGCGTCAACATCGGGGACGAACTCAGGCTGGAGATGGGCGAGGAGCCCGCGCTTCCCGCTCCCCAGCTGGGCCAGAGCATAGGGATCTCCCACCTGCGCGGCATGCTGGAGGAGCTGAACAACCCCCAGCTTGGCGGGGGGATCATCCTGCTGGTGCTCCGTTTTGCCGCGGAATTCGTGAACCGGGCCGTGGTGCTGCTGGTGAAGAAGGAGAGTATCCAGGGGCTTGGGCAGTTCGGGGTGCAGGACAGGGACGGCGGCGCCGACATGCGCATCAGGAACCTCAGCATACCAAGGGGGGAGTCTTCGCTCTTCACAGAGGTGCTGGAGACGCGCTTCCCCATCAAGGGCGAGGTGGGGAGTTCCGCTTGGAGCAACTATTTTATCGAGCAGCTGGGTGGCGGGCGACCCGCAGAGGTGTTCGTGGGCCCCATTGTAAGTGAAGGGAAGGTGGTTGCGGTGCTTTACGGCGACAACCTCCCCGAGCAAAAGGGCATCGGAGATACCGATTCGCTGGAAATATTCCTGAGCCAGGCCGGTATAGCTATGGAGAAAGCCTTGTTGCAGCGCAGGCTGCAGGACCAGGGACGGGGAGAAATGTGACGTGAAGAAGATACTGATAGCAGAAGATTCCAACACCATGCGTTCCATGCTGGTGTCGACCATCGACGAGCTGGAGAAGTACACCATCGTCGAGGCCGCCAGCGGATTCGAGGCCCTGCGGCTTTTGCCGCGCGAGCATGTGGATCTCATCATAACGGACATCAACATGCCGGACATAAACGGGCTGGAGCTGATCAGCTACGTGCGGAACAACCCGAACTACCAGTTGATCCCGCTCTTCATCGTCTCCACCGAGAGTGGCGAGAAGGATCTGGAGAAGGGACTTGCCCTTGGTGCCAACGAGTACCTGGTGAAGCCCTTCGATCCCGTGAGGCTGCAGGAGCTGGTTTGCAAGTATCTGGGGTAATGCCGGAAACCTACCTGAAACCTGTTCTACGTTCTATGTTCTATGTTCTACGGAAAACCATGCGAACCGATCAGTGTCCAGGTTCTCGTGGAACGGAATGCTGAAACGTAACGGGGTGAGATTGGGTTTCCAACATAGAACATAGAACATAGAACATAGAACCAGGAACTTGGAAGTTGGAAGTTGGAAGTTGGAACGGCTTCTAAAGAGAGCTTATGAGCGTTGACGACAACATAGGGAAGGCGATGAAGGATTTCCTCGCCGAGGCCGAGGAGATCCTGGACCAGTTGAGTCTGGACCTGGTGTCGCTTTCCGACTGCGCCGACGGCGGGGAGTGCAGCCCGGACCTGGTGAACTCGGTGTTCCGCGCGGCCCACTCGCTGAAGGGGCTTGCCGGGATGTTCGGCTTAACCGAGATCGCGGAGCTGGGCCACCACCTGGAGAACCTGCTCGACGCCCTGCGGCTCGGAAAGGTGGAACTGGACCAGGCGGTGGTGAGCGCCCTGTTCGAGTCGACGGAACTCCTGGGGGTCCTGGTGCGCAACGCCGGGGAGGCCGGGGGGGATGCTGTCGACCTCTCCGGGGCGATGCAGCACATCAACGACTGCCTGACCCGAGGCCCCAAATCGTCCGGCGACTCCCCGCTCTCCAGGCTCAATATTCCGGACCGGATCCTCAACTCCATGACGGAGTACGAGGAACACCGCCTGCTGGAAAACGTGAAAAAAGGGAGGCGCATCTACTCCATCCGGGTCTCGCTCCTGCTGGCGAGTTTCGATTCGGAGCTGATGGAGCTGACGGAACTGCTGAAGCAGGTGGGCGAGGTGGTCAGCACGCTTCCTTCCGCCTCCAGCGGGCTGGACTCCGGCATAGATTTCGAGATCCTCTTCGGCTCGGACCTCGCCGGCAGCGAACTCGCGCCGCTGGTGGACCGGGAGCACCTGAGCGTCTCGGAGTTCGGGGGGGAGGCGGCACGGGTACCCCTCCGGACCCAGGCACAGAACCAGAACCAGAACCTGGGCGAGGTGAGCGAGGAGCCGGGGGGGGCGGTGGAGGAATTCCACGCCCCCGCCCCCGTCGACGGCAGTACGGTGAGCGCCAAGAGCATGAGCCGCACGGTCAGGGTGGACATCGGCAAGCTCGACCAGCTGATGAACATCGTGGGGGAGCTGGTGCTTTCGCACTCCATGATAGCCGAGGTGGCCACGCGCATGCGCCGCGACGGCATGATCGCGCCGTCCCAGGAGCTTGGCAAGGCGGCCAAGGGGCTCGAGAAGAAACTCTCCGAACTGCAGAAGGGGGTCATGGAGATACGGATGATCCCGGTCGGGCAGCTTTTCGAGAAGATGTCCCGCATCGTCAGGAAGATCTCCCGCGAGCAGGGCAAAAAGGTCGAGCTGAAGCTCTACGGCGCCGACACCGAGCTCGACAAGCTGATCATAGAGGACATCTCCGACCCGGTCATGCACATCGTCAGGAACTCCATCGACCACGGCATAGAGACTCCCGACCAGCGGCTCGCCGCCGGCAAGGACGGGAAGGGGACCATCACCCTTTCCTCCTACCAGAAGGGGAACCACGTCGTGATCCAGGTGGATGACGACGGCTCCGGCATCGATGTGGCCCGGGTGAAAAAGAAGGCGATGCAGCTCGGCATGATCAGCTCCCCGGACGAGGTGAGCGACCGCGACGCGCTCGATTTCATCTTCCGCCCGGGGTTCTCCACCACCGAAACGGTGAGCGAGATCTCCGGCCGCGGCGTCGGCATGGACGTGGTGCGCACGAACATCGCCTCCCTCTCCGGGATGATCGACCTGGAGAACTTCCCGGGGCAGGGGACCCGTTTCATCATCACCCTCCCCATCACCCTTGCCATCATCAAGGCCCTCGTGATCTCGACGTCGGGTCGCACCTACGCGCTCCCCATCACCTCGGTCCTTGAGAGCATCATCGTGGAACAGAAGGAAATCAAGACCGTGGAGCGCAAGGAGGTTTTCCAGCTGCGCGAATCCACCCTCCCGCTGCTGCGCCTCTCCGAGTTCTTCGAACTGAAGGGGGGCGCCCCGGCACCGGAGAGCTGCTATGTGGTGGTCGTGGGTGTCGCGGAGAAGCGGCTTGGCCTTGTGGTCGACGACCTTCTGGGGCAGCAGGACATCGTCATCAAGTCGATAGGCGACACCTTCGCCGGGTTCAAGGGCATCTCCGGTGCGGCTGATCTGGGCGACCAGCGGACCATCCTGGTGCTTGACGTAGGGAGCGTGATCAGCGAGGCGACCCGGGGGAGTGCCTGATGTACAAGGAGTTTTACGGCCTGATCGAAAAGCCCTTCAGCAAGACCCCGGACCCGCGCTTTCTCTACATGAGCTCCGGGCACCAGGAGGCTCTGGCGAGGCTTGAATACGCTGTCGAAGAGAGCGAGATAGCCCTTTTGACCGGCGACATCGGTTGCGGCAAGACCACGATATCCCGCGCGCTCATGGACCGGATGGGGGACAGCTACCATTTCCTTTTCGTGTTCAACCCGCGCCTGACGGCGGACGAGCTTTTGCGTGTCATCGCCTCGGGGCTCAAGGTCGAGAATCCCTCGCAGCAGAAGGACCAGCTGTTGAAGGAGATCACCGGGGCGCTCTACCGGATGCACGGAGAGGGGCGGGTCCCCGTGGTGGTCATCGATGAGGCGCAGATGATACCTGACCGGGAGCTCTTCGACGAGTTGAGGCTATTGACCAATTTCCAGCTCGACGACAGGAACCTGGTGAGCGTCATCATCATGGGGCAGCCGGAGCTGCGGGACATGCTCGCCTCTGCGGTGTACGAGCCGTTCAGGCAGCGCATATCGCTCAACTTCCACCTGGCGCCGCTGGGGCTCGAGGAGACCATGGAGTACCTCGATTTCAGGGTCATCGCGGCAGGGGGCGAGCCGGGACTCTTCTCGCCCGACGCCGTGCAGCGGATCTACGAGCTTTCAGGCGGCGTGCCGCGCCGGATCAACGCCGTCGCCACCAACGCGTTGCTGATCGGTTTTGGCAGGGACGCCTCCTGGATCGACGCCTCCGTCGTAGAGGAGACCGCGGCCGAGCTGCTCGCCTAGCGCTGAGAGGACTTTAGAGCGGTTTCTAGGTTCTACGTTCTATGTTCTATGTTCTATGTTGCAAACCATAGACGCAAGAGCCCGTCGAGAGCACCTTGACCGCTGCCGGGTCAATGTAGGACGAACATCTTTAAAGGTTTTCGGGTCACGTAGAACGTAGAACATAGAACGTAGAACAGCTTTCAGGACAGCTTTCAGGTTTTCAGGGGCTTTATGAATCTAGCGGAGATCAGAAAAAAGGCTCTCAGGGGAGAGACCAACGTTGCGGCCCGGGAAGATAACTGCGCGCCGAGCCCCGCCGCCTGGCAGACGCCCGACATCGCCCCTGATCCATTCGCGGCAAAGGGCGCAGCGCCCGAGTTCTCCCCTCTCGACCTTCTCGCGCCCGAATTCCCCGCGCCTGAGTTCGACGTTGCGGCCGCGCCGCCGGAGCCCCCCCGGCCTGCCGGGGAATTCCCCGCCGAATTCGACTGCGAGGACGAGCCCGAAGAATTCGATCCGGCCGCCGTCATCCTCAAGGGGCGCGAGTCCGCTTCCTTCGACCTGGACGGGGCGCAGCAGGATGAGGTCGCCGCGGCAAGCGTGGAGCTCCTCTGCTTCAAGGTCGCATCCGAGGAATATGCCATCAGCATCATGGACATCAAGGAGATCATCAAGCCGCGCGAGGTGACCGAGGTGCCTCGCGTCCCCTCCTTCGTGCGAGGCATACTCTCCCTGCGCGGCAACATCATCCCCATCTTCGACATGCGGGTGAGGCTTGGGCTTGCCGGCGCTGCGCCCTCGGAGCGCGAGCGTGTGGTAGTGGTCAAACGCCAGGGGGGCTTTGCCGGCGTGCTGGTGGACGAGGTGGTTCAGGTGGTACGCATAGCCGAGGGGGGGATCGAACCGCCGCCGGTCGTGCTGGAGGGGATCGACAGGGAATTCGTGCTCGGCATCGGGCGGGTCTCTGGCAGGATGCTGATCCTGCTCGACATGGAGAAGGTGCTGGACGTGGCGCTTTTGTAACGCGGCGCTTCCGGCCGAGGAGGAAAACAGCATGGAGAAGAACAGGATCCTCGTGGTTGAGGACGAAGAGAGCCTTCTGAAGCTGGAGAGCATACTCTTCACCTCGAAGGGATACCGGGTGACCGGGGTGCGGGGGGGCAAGGACGCGCTCCTGTCGATCGCCCAGGGGAGGCCGGATCTCGTGGTGCTCGACATCATGCTCCCCGACATGGACGGCTTCGAGGTCTGCCGTGCCATCAAGGGCAACCCCGATACCTGTTCCATCCCCGTGGTCATGCTGACCGCCAAGAAGAGCAGCAGGGACCTGGAGGCCGGCAGGGTCGCCGGGGCCGACGCCTATATCACGAAGCCTTTCAAGTCGGTGAAGGTGCTCGAGGTGATCGAGGGACTGATCGGGAACCGGCAAGCGCCGAAGGGGGGGGCCGCTTGACGAAACAGGAGTTGCTGGAAATACAGGTTGCCTGCCTGAAGATGGGGGACGGGCTCTACGCCGTCGACATCATGAGGATCCGTGAGATCATCCGGGTCCCCAAGCTCGCACCGCTCCCCAGGGCGCTCCCCTTCGTGGAGGGGGTGATCAACCTGCGCGGCTCCGTCATCCCTGTCGTCGACCTGAGGAAGAGGTTCGGGCTGCCGCCTGCCGAGAACAAGGAGATGGCGCGCCTTTTGATCCTCTCCATCTCGGGGCAGCCTGTTGCCCTGATGGTGGACGAGGTGACCGAGATGATCACCATCCCCATGAGGGAGCTGAAGGCGCCGCCGCGCGGCGTGCGCATCGTCGGCGGCGAGTACATGGTGGGGCTCTGCCTGGTGCGCGAGGTGCCGGTCATGCTGCTCAACATAGACGCCCTGCTGACTTTCCAGGAGAAGGCCGAGCTCGGCAACCTCTCCCCCCAAAAAAGGGACACTTCCACGAAGAAAAAGAGCTCCGCATGCTGATAGTCTGCCCCAACTGCAAGAAACGATTCGACGTCGACCCAGGTAGCTCGGACCAGCCGAAAAAACTCCGCTGCTCCAACTGCAGGGCGGTTTTCCGTCTGGTGCGTAAAGTGGAGCGACGCGAGGGGCTGCCCGCAAAGCTCAAGGTGGTGATCGCCAACGAGAGCGGGGCATTTTGCCAGGCAGTGGAGAAGGTGCTCTCCGACGAGCCTTTCGAGCTGTTCCTCTGCACCGACGGGAAAGAGGCGCTGGAAAAGGTCGAGCAGGTGACGCCCGATGTGCTGCTGCTCGACGTCGCGCTTCCGACCATGTTCGGGTTCGAGGTCTGCGAGCGCGTGCGGCAAAATCCTGCGCTCTCCAAGGTGAGGATCGTGCTGATCGCCTCCATCTACGACAAGACCCGCTACAAGAGATCGCCCATCTCGCTCTACGGCGCCGACGATTACATCGAGAAGCACCACATCCCCGACTCGCTGGTGGCGATGATCTACCGCCTCGCCTCGGGTGCCGTGCCGCAGGTGGACCGCCCCAGCGCGAGCGAACTGGCGGCCCAGGAAGAGAGCCGCACCGAAATCCGGCAGTGCGAGGTGGACGAGACGGTGTCGCTCCCGGAGGCTGCGGCGCCGGTTGCGCCGGTGTTGCCCGTGGCGGAGCTCGCTCCTGCGCCCGTCGAGATCTCCGAACGGCCTGACAGCCCAGCCGCCGCCCCTGCCGCTGTCGGAGGCGAGCTCCCCGAGGATCAGGTGAAGGCCCGGCGCCTTGCCAGGATCATCGTCTCGGACATCGTCCTCTACAACCAGGCCAAGGTGGAGCAGGGGGTACGCGAAGGGAGCTTCTACCAGCTGCTTGCCGACGACATCCGCGAAGGCGAACTCCTCTACCGGCAGAGGGTGTCCCAGCAGGTGCGCGATATCACTTCTTTCCTCGAGGACGCCTTCGAGGAGCTCATCGCCAAGAAAAGCGCCGAACTGCGCATTTAGGAGAGCAATCTGTTGATGGATCTGGATGAAATCTCGGCAAGGCTCACTGCGCCGGATGAGGAGGCGAGGAGGCTTGCAGTTGTTGCCCTGAGAGCCCACCCGTTCCCCGGCACCATGCAACTGCTCTTCAGCGCCATGGGGGACGAGAGCTGGCGTGTCAGGAAAGAGGCGGTCACCGTGGTGCTGCAGGCACGGCCGCTCGCCCCGGCGGTGATCGAATCCCTCATCGGGCTGCTGAGGGCCTCGGACAACGCCGGGCTCAGGAACTCTGCGGTGGAGTCGCTCGAGAGGATCGGCGCGGCCGCTGTGGAGCCCCTTTGCGGCCATCTGGGCGACCCCGACCATGACCTGCGCAAGTTCATCATAGACATCCTGGGGAACATCCGCTGCGCCTCCTGCGTTCCGCTTCTGGTGAAGGCGCTGCACGACCAGGACATGAACGTCCGGGTCGCCGCAGCCGAGAACCTCGGCAAGATCCGGGACCCCCGCGCCCTGCCGCATCTGCTCACTGTGCTGGAGGGGGGGGAGATCTGGCTCAAGTTCACCGTGCTGGACGCCCTGGCGCTGATCGGGGTTCCGGTGCCGCTCGTCTCGCTGGCCCCGCTTTTGAGGGAAAGCCTGCTAAGGCGTGCCACCTACGACTGCCTGGGCTCCCTCGGGGACGCCCAGTGCCTGCCGATTCTTTTGCAGGGGCTGCAGGAGAAGGCGAAGAATGCCCGTGAGGCGGCTGTCGTGGCCCTGATGCGGGTGAGGGGGCGCCTGGCCCCGCAGGATCAAAGCGTTGTGGACATCCCCCTGCAGGAACTCGCGGGTGGGGTTGTGGCTAACAAGCTGATCGACTCGCTGCACAGCGAGGATCCGGTGGTGCTGGACGCGCTGGTGCGGATGATCGCCGTCATGCGCGACGGGCGGGCTGCGCTCCCGCTGCTGCAGGTTTGCCGCATAGACAGGTTGAGGGGTGTTTGCCTGGAAGCCTTCCGCGGCATCGGCCGGTCGGTCATGCCTGAAGTGGTGGCTCATTTCGCGGCGGCGGCGGAGGCCGAGCGTGCCGTGATAGTGCACCTGATCGCTGAATTCGCGGAGAGCGGCTACCATGATCTCATCTTCAGCGGGCTCGCCGACGACAGCGCGGAGCTGAGACGCTGCTGCGCCATCGCCCTGGGGAGGCTTTCCGCTCCCGGGGCCGTGCCGCACCTGGCCCGGCTTCTGGAGGACGACGAACAGCCGGTGCGGGAAGCCGCCCTGGAGGCGCTGCGCACCCTTTGCGGGTCGGAGCCGGCGGCGCTGAACGCGCTCTGCGCCGAGCTGATCCAGGCGCCGCAACCGGGGAAAAGGCGTGATGCCGCCGTCATCCTGGGCGCCCTTGCCGACGGCGAGCGTCTTTGCCTGCTGGTGAAGGACGAGGACGCCACGGTGCGCCGGGCGGCGGTCGCGTCGCTTGCGCGGGTAGACCTGCCGGAGCTTTCGCACCTGTCCCTTGCGCTTTCGGACGAGGAGCCGGAGGTGCGGCTGGCCGCGGCGCAGGCCCTCTCCGACAAGGGGGGGGGCGAGGTGCTGGGGCCGCTCCTGCTCGCCCTGAACGACGCCGACCCGTGGGTCCGGGTCTCCGCCCTCAAGGGGCTTTCCTCCCTGGGTGATCCGGCGGCTCTCCCGGGCGTGACCGCGCTCCTTGCCCAGGCGAACGGGCCGGTGCTGATTGCCGCTCTCTCCACGTTGGCCGCACTGGGAGGGGCGCAGGCGCTCGCTCCGGTCGAGCAGGTACTGTCCCACAGCGACGAAGAGGTGGTGGAGGCGGCCATCCAGATCCTGTCCGGTTTCGGCGGCGACTGGATCAACGGCCATAGCGAGACCCTGCTGGGGCATCCGCACTGGATAGTCAGGCGCTGTTTCGTGCGTGCCCTTGGAGAGCTGCGGGGCGAGGGGGCGGTGCCCCTTCTGGACCAGGCGCTTGCGCGCGAGTCGGACCCGCTGGTGAAGGGCGAGATCGCCGAACTGCTCGACAGGCTGCGCTGATGCCATTCTTTGAACCGGAAATGCAACTGACGGAAGAGGAATTCCGCCTGATCAGGGATCTGATCTACAACCACTGCGGCCTCTTTTTCGACCAGGACAGCAAGTACCTCCTCGACCGGCGCCTGGCGCAGAGGGTCACATTGCACAACCTCTCCGGTTTCAGGGAGTACTACCAGTTTCTCAAGTACGATCGCAGGAAGGACGAAGAGGTCGCCGACGTCATGGACCTCCTCACCACCAACGAGACGTACTTCTTCCGTGAAGCTTTCCAGTTAAGGGCCTTCACCGACGAGATCGTCCCGGAGCTGGTAAAGTCCAAGCAGCGGGAGCGTACGCTGCGCATCTGGAGCGCCGGCTGTTCCACCGGAGAGGAGCCCTACACCATCGCCATGCTGCTTTTGGAGATGGGCTGCTTTCAGGGGTGGCGCATCGAGATAATAGGCTCGGACATCAGCCAGCGGGTGGTGCAGCATGCCCGCAAGGGGGTTTACGGCAAGTCGTCCTTCCGTGCCACCGATGAGCGTTACCTGAGGCGCTTCTTCAGCGAGGTGGAGGGAGGGCACCGGATCTGCGATGCAGTGCGCGAGCTGGTCACCGTCAGCCAGATGAACCTCTTCGACGCGAACCGCCTGGCGCTCCTTGGCAAGATGGACGTCATCTTCTGCCGCAACGTGATCATCTACTTTGACCAGGCGTCCAAGACGCGGGTGATCGAGGCCTTCCACAACACGCTGCGTGGCGGGGGGTATCTGCTTTTGGGGCACTCGGAATCGCTGATGAACATAACGACGGCCTTCGCCCTGAAACACCTGAAGAACGACATGGTCTACCAGAAAACCGACACCAACGGCGGCGGAGTTGTTAAGTGAAAAAGATACGGGTAGTAGTGGTCGACGATTCGGCCTATAATCGGCGCGCCATCACCAGGATGCTGGAGGAGCTTCCCGGAGTCGAGGTGGTGGGTTACGCCACCAACGGCGAGGAGGGGATCAGGAGGGTGATCGACCTGACCCCGGACCTGGTGACCCTCGACCTGGAGATGCCCCGCATGGACGGCTTCACCATGCTGCGCATCCTGATGGCGAACACACCGGTCCCGGTGATCGTGATCAGCTCCACAAGCGGTGACGAAAAGGTCTTCAAGGCGCTGGAACTGGGTGCTGTGGACTTCATAGCCAAGCCCACCAGCGTCATCTCGGACGAGCTTCTGAAGATCCAGCAGGACCTGCACGAGAAGGTGCAGAGCGTTTTCAAGCTGAACATGGCGCGGGTGCAGAAGCGCAGCGAGCCGGAGCCGGCCGCGGCCGAGCTACTTCCTCAGCCTGTTGCGGGTGCGCCCAGCAGTATCGACGTGGTAGCCATAGGCTCCTCGACCGGAGGGCCGCCGGCGCTGCAGCGGATCTTCTCCTCTTTCAAGGAGCCGCCCCCCTTCGCCATGGTGATCTCCCAGCACATGCCGGCCGGGTTCACCAGCGCCTTTGCCGAGAGGCTGAACCGCAGCACCGGTTTCGAGGTCAGGGAGGCGAAAGACGGCGACGAGGTGCTTGCCGGCAGGGCATTGATCGCGCCCGGAGGAAGGAACCTGGTCTTCTCCAGGATGGGCGACAAGGTGGTGGCCCGAATCATAGCGCCCGGGGCAAAGGACCGCTACCTCCCGTCTGTGGACGCGATGTTTCGTTCCTGCGCCGAGATCTATCAGAGCCGGATGCTGGCCGTGGTGCTGACCGGCATGGGGAACGACGGGGCTCACGGGGTGCGCGAGGCGAAACGGGCAGGCGCTCAGATAGTCGCGGAGTCCGAGGAATCGGCCGTAGTCTTCGGCATGCCGCGCGAGGCGATCGCGACGGGAGTGGTGGACAGGGTGGTCCCGATGGACGCCATGGTACGTGAGATCATGCATCGGTGCGGCTTCATGCCGCGTTTTGGCTGAAAAAAAGACGGAAAGACCCGGGGTGCGCATGCAAAAAGACGATGAGCGTTTGGTTCATAGCAGGGGCGAGGAGTTCCTGCAGGTTTTCAAGAAGGGGGCTGAGTTCACCCAGGACCTGCTCAAGGAGAACGAGCGGCTCCGGTACCGGTTGCTGGAGCTGGAGAAGTCGCAGATCGGCGGCGAGACGGCGCCGGCCGTCGAGGTGAAGAAGCTCACCGAGCGGATCGCCGATCTGGAGGCCGAAAAGCAGGAGATCCTGGATCGGATCCGGCACGTCGAGGAGGAAAACCAGGACTTCGCAGCTCGCTATCTGGAGATCGAGGATGAGAACAACAACCTCGCCAACCTTTACATAGCAAGCTATCAGCTTCACTCGACGCTCGACTTCAGGGAGGTGCTCCAGATCATCACGGAGATCATCATAAACCTGATCGGTGCCGAGGAATTCGCCATCATGCTCCTGGATGAGAAGAGCGACGAGCTCCAGGCTGTGGCGACCGAAGGGGTCGAGCGGACCGAGATCCCCTGCGTCCGGTTGGGCAAGGGGGTAATCGGGGGGGTGGCCAGTTCCGGCGAAAGCCATTTCGCCACCGACTTCGACGCCTACGAGCGCGATTTCAACGCCCCGATGGTCTGCATCCCGCTGAAGATCAAGGAACACGTCATCGGCGTGCTTGCCATCTACAAGCTGTTGATGCAGAAGAAGGAGTTCGCGCCCGTGGACTACGAGCTCTTCACCCTGTTGGCGGGGCACGCGGCCACGGCCATCTTCAGCTCCAGGCTCTACAGCGATTCGGAGCGGAAGCTTTCGACCATTCAAGGGTTTATCGATCTCTTGACCAAATAAATCAGCTATTGAAATGGGGGATACAGGTCAGATGTCAGATTACAACGTTTTGATAGTTGAAGATTCACCCACCATGAGGCAGCTCATAGCCTTTGCCTTGAAAAGAATCAGGGGAGTCAGGATAGTCGAGGCGAACGACGGTGTAGACGGGCTGAAGAAGCTCTCCTCCGAGCGTTTCGACCTGATCCTGACCGACATAAACATGCCCATCATGGACGGGTTGAAGTTGGTCAGTCTGGTGAGAAACGACGCGAACTACAAGGGCATTCCGATCGTCGTGATCACCACCGAAGGAGCGCAGGAGGACCGGGAGCGAGCGTTGGCCCTGGGTGCCAACGATTACATTACCAAGCCCATCCAGCCGACCAAGATCCTGGACGTGGCGAGGAACCTGCTCAAGATCACCTAAGCGGGTCCGCCGGGTCCGCAGCTTTTACACATTCACCACCAACCATTCCGGTTGCAGACATTACCATATTGCGCGTCCCCGTCAGGGGGCGCTGGAGGCGGGCTTTAAATGGAAGAGAAATACGTTCCCTCAGCAGTTGAGGAGAAGTGGCAGGGTTTCTGGGCGCAGCACGACAGTTTCAAGGCAGAGGTGGATGCCGGCAGGAAGAAGTACTACCTGCTCGAAATGTTCCCGTACCCCTCGGGCAAGATCCACATGGGGCACGTCAGGAACTACTCCATCGGCGACGTCATCGCCCGGTTCAAGAGGATGCAGGGTTACAACGTGCTGCACCCGATGGGATGGGACGCCTTCGGCATGCCGGCTGAGAACGCCGCGATCCAGCACAAGAGCCATCCCGCCAAGTGGACCTACGAGAACATCGCCTACATGCGCGGCCAGCTGAAGACGCTCGGTCTCTCCTACGACTGGGACCGCGAGCTTGCCACCTGCGACGTCGATTATTACAAGTGGGAGCAGAGGATCTTCCTGGAGATGTACAAGAAGGGGCTTGCCTACAAGAAGTCCTCCGCCGTCAACTGGTGCCCCAAGTGCGAGACGGTGCTTGCCAACGAGCAGGTTGAAGACGGCTGCTGCTGGCGCTGCGACTCGATAGTCACGCAAAAGGAACTGGAGCAGTGGTCCTTCAGGATCACCAACTACGCGCAGGAACTTCTGGATGACACCTACAAGCTCACCGGCTGGCCGGAGCGCGTGCTCACCATGCAGAGGAACTGGATCGGCCGCTCCGTAGGGTGCGAGATCGATTTCCCGCTGGAGGGGAGGATCTCGAAGATAAAGGTTTTCACCACGAGGCAGGACACCCTGTTCGGCGCCACCTTCATGTCGCTTGCCGCCGAACACCCGATGGCGCTCGAGCTGGCCAGCGCAACACAGCGCGCGGCGGTCGAGGCCTTCATAGACAAGGTGAAAAAGACCGACCGGATCAAGCGCTCTGCCGACGACCAGGAAAAGGAAGGGGTCTTTACCGGCTCATACTGCGTGAACCCCGTTACCAACCTGAAGATGCCGATCTACCTCGCCAACTTTGTGCTGATGGACTACGGCACCGGCGCCGTCATGGCGGTACCGACCCACGACCAGCGCGACTTCGAGTTCGCCAAAAAGTACGACCTTCCGCTGCAGGTGGTGATCCAGCCCGAAGGGGAGACGCTCGATGCAGCAACCATGACCCAGGCGTTCACCGGCGAGGGGACCATGGTCCGTTCCGGCCGCTTTGACGGCATGGGGAACAACGAGGCCAAGGAGGCCATCGCGGACTTCCTTGAGAAGGAAGGGATCGGCAAGAAGACGGTCAACTTCCGCCTGCGCGACTGGGGCATTTCCCGCCAGCGCTACTGGGGCAACCCCATCCCCGTCATCAACTGCGACCTCTGCGGCGTGGTGGCCGTTCCCGAAGCCGAGCTGCCGGTGGTGCTTCCCATGGACGCAGCCTTCACCGGTGAGGGTGGAAACCCGCTGGCCCGCGTCGAGAGCTTCACGACCTGCACCTGCCCGCAATGCGGCGAGACGGCACGCCGCGAGACGGACACCATGGACACCTTCGTCCAGTCCTCCTGGTACTTCCTGCGCTACTGCTCGCCGAAGTTCGCCGGCGGGCCGCTCGACCGCGAACAGGTCGAGGCCTGGATGCCGGTGGACCAGTACATCGGCGGCATCGAGCACGCCGTGCTGCACCTGCTCTACGCACGCTTCTTCACCAAGGTGCTGCGCGATCTGGGCTACTGCAACGTGGACGAGCCGTTCTCCAACCTGCTCACCCAGGGGATGGTGATCAAGGACGGCGCCAAGATGAGCAAGTCCAAGGGGAACGTGGTCGATCCCAACGCGCTCATCGAGCGCTACGGTGCCGACACGGCCAGGCTCTTCTCGCTCTTCGCCGCTCCTCCCGAGAAGGACCTCGACTGGAGCGACCAGGGGGTCGACGGCAGCTACCGCTTCCTGAACCGCGTCTGGCGTCTGGTCTACGAGGTGCTCCCGGCCATCGAGGGGGCAGGGGCCCCGGAGCCGGAGCAGCTGACCGCCGAGGGGAAGAAGTTACGGCGCGCCGTGCACAAGACCATCAAGAAGGTCACCGAGGACGTGGAGGAGCGCTTCCACTTCAACACGGCCATCGCCGCCGTCATGGAGCTGGTGAACGCCATACAGGCCTTCGGCGCCAAGGGTGCGCCCGAGAACGTCGCCGTGGTGCGCGAGGCGGTCGAGTCCGTGGTGCGCCTGCTCGCCCCGTTCGTGCCGCACTTCGCAGAGGAGCTCTGGGCCGAGCTTGGCCATGCCGGCGTCCTGGAAGCGTCCGGCTGGCCCGGCTACGATGCCGAGGCTGTGGTCGACGAGGAAGTCACCGTCGTGATCCAGGTGAACGGCAAGCTGAGGAGCAAGCTGACCGTAGCTCCCGATGCACAGGAAGAAGCGGTACGTGCCGCGGCGCTCGCCGACGACAAGGTGCAGCCCTACCTCGAAGGGAAGACCGTCAAGAAGGTGGTCTACGTTCCCGGCAAGCTGGTGAGCATTGTCGTTGGCTGATCGGGGGGGCAATAGCGTGCCGGCAAGGAGGGTCGTTCTGAAAATTGTTCTTACTGCGTTGTTGGCGCTGAGCCTGCTTGGAGGGTGCGGCTACCGCCCCGTGATCCAGCGCGGGCCGCTGGCAGAGGCAAACGGCGTCAACGTCATCCTGTTCGCCAACAAGAGCTACCGTCCCGGCGTCGAGGGGATCCTGGCGCGTGACCTCGTCGACGAGTTCGCGCTCCGGACCGGGGGGCGTGTGCTCCCCGGCGACGAGGCCGAGCTGGAGCTCTCCGGGGAGATACTCTCCTACACCACCGTCCCCGTATCCTACACGGCGCTCGACGCCATCAAGGAATACAGGGCCGTGATAACCGTGCAGGCGACCCTCTGCGAGCAGCGTACCCGCAAGGTGCTCTGGAAGGGCGATTTGACCGAGCAGCAGGTTTACCCGGTAAACGCCAACATCGCCTTGCAGCAAAACGCAGAAGAGGCCGCCACGGCCAAGATCACCCGCCGTCTCTCAGAGCGTATCTGGCAGAAGATCGGGGAGCGGTTCTGAGATAACGGCTTTTTTCGGAAGACCACGCCGCCCATTCAGCATCAGGCTGGTGGGCGGTTTTTTTACTCAGGATGGCGGGAATGAAAATGATGCGAGAGGGTAGGGCATGAAACCGGAAGAGTTCAACAGGGCCGTCGAAAAAGGGGAGCTCGCCTCCCTGTACCTTCTCTATGGCGAGGAGCCGTACCTCGTGGAGCGCGCGGTAAAGAAGCTCCTGGAGCGCGCAGTAGATCCCGGCTTCAAGGACTTCAACCTGAACGTCTTCTACGGCAACGAGTGCAAGGGAGAAGAGGTCTTCGGCGCGGCGCAGACGCTCCCCATGTTCGCCGAGCGAAGGGTCGTCCTGGTGAAAAAGGGGGGCGACCTCCCGGCAGGCGCGCAGGAGATACTGCTTCCTTACCTGCAGGATCCCTGCCCCGGTACCTGCCTGATCCTGCAGGCGGAAAAGGTGGACGGCCGCAAGAAGTTCTTCGCCGAGCTCAAGAAGCGCGGTGAAGCCGTCGAGTTCAAGCGTCCCTACGAGAACCAGCTAGGCCCTTACGTCAGGGACGAGGTGCGTGCCGCCGGCAAGAAGATAGATGGTGCCGCAGCGGAGCTCCTCGCGTATCTGGTCGGGAACAACCTGCAGGAGCTGGTCTCCCAGATCGAGAAACTCTGCGTCTATTGCGGCAAGAAGGATTCCATCGACATCGCCGACGTGAAGGCCATCGTTTCCGATACCAAGGTAGAGAGCGTCTTCGAGTTCACCGATGCGCTCGGCTCGAAGGATCTTTCCAAGGCGCTAAAGATGCTGACCTCCCTGCTGCAGGATGGCGAGGCTCCGCTCCGTATTTTGGGAGCCGTCGCGCGCCATTACCGGCAGCTCTGGCAGGTGCGGGAGCTTTTGGACCGCAAGGTCCCCTCGGCGGAGCTGGCCAAGGCCTCGGGCATCAACCCCTATTTTCTCAAGAAGGTGACCGATCAGGCGCGGAACTACACGGTGGGGGAGCTGAAGCAGATATTCGAGCGGATGCTGGAGTTGGATCTCGCGTTCAAGTCCGGCGGGCTCGAGGAGCCCCTCTTCGAGCGCTTCGTCATGAGCGCCTGCAAAAAGTAGAGGGAGCAGCCAACCGGAGTTACCCCCCCCCTCGTCCGTCGGGCGAGGGGGGATTTGCCGAGCAGGGAGCCGGGCGTTCGGGCCGGCAAGCGGAAACACAAAAAGGGAATCCCGTTTTTCAGGGATTCCCTTCGTAATTCGTTGCCGGAACAACCAGGGGCTTAGCCCAGGGTGTTGACCAGCTTGGTGAGGCGGGACACGTTCCTGGAAGCGTTGGAAGAGTGGATGATCCCCTTGGTAGCGGCACCGTCGATGACCGGGATAGCCTGGGCCAGAGCTGCCTTAGCCGCATCCTGGTCCTTGGTTGCTACCGCTTCGCGGACGCGCTTTATGAAGGTGCGCAGGGTGGAACGGACGTGCTTGTTGCGCTCCGTTCTCTTCTCCGTCTGCTTAATCCTTTTAATTGCCGATTTATGATTTGCCAAACTGCACCTCCGAGTATTTTAAAAATGTAGCTTTTTGGGTTTTTTCGAAAGAGGGATTATATACCACCTCAACCACGGAGTGTCAAGCAGAAACACGTCACGGTAGGGGAAAAGAGGTAGCCGTTGCGAACTCGTCACATTACCACGCATCGAGCGACATAGCCAGCACAATCGCACCGACCACAAAAGAGCGTCTGTAGGAGCGGCATTCCTGCCGCGATAGTCGCCGCCGCTCCCGTCCCCCGTCCCGTCCCCCACCCCGTCCACCCCGTCCACCCCGTCCACCCCGTCCACCCCGTCCACCCCGTCCACCCCGTC
>CAZFMI010000005.1:0-25671 GCA_964519915.1 uncultured Geomonas sp. | reverse complement strand
CACCGAATGCCAGCAACCTCACCTTGACATATGCCTTTCCGAATAATAATATGTTTCGGCATTCCATGGCCAACAAGCATGGGCCGAATCCAGCACCGGAGGGACATCGTGCAGCAAGAACAGCAAGAACAGCAAGAACAGCAAGAACAGCAAGGACAGCAAGGACAGAAACGTGATTTCAATGCCGTGGCCGGTAACTGGGATCAGGAACCGCGTCGCGTCAAGCTGGCCCAGGAGGTGGTGGATGCGATCCTTCGCGAGGTGCCGCTGACCCGCGAAATGGAGGCGCTGGACTACGGCTGTGGCAGCGGCTTGGTCACCCTCGGGCTGCAACCCTTCGTGGGGCGCATATCAGGCGCCGACAGCTCGCAGGGAATGCTGGATGTCCTGCAAGGCAAGCTGCGGGAGAAACAGATCGGCAACGTCGCCTGCCAACTCCTCGATCTGGAAAAGCAGGGGCTGGACCGCTCCTACGACCTCATCGTGAGCAGCATGACCATGCACCACGTGCAGGATGTCGCGGCACTGATCGGTTCGCTGGCGGCAGCCCTGAAGCCTGGAGGCTGGCTGGCGCTCGCCGATCTTGAGACCGAAGACGGCCGCTTTCACGACGAGCCGACAGGCGTTCTGCATCAGGGGTTCTCAAGGGAGTTCCTCGCCGGCGAGTTCTCCAGGCGCGGTCTCTCCGATGTCCACGTCGCTACCGCCGCCGCCATCGAGAAGGGGGGTCCGTCCGGAGCCGTCCGGAGCTATCCGGTAATCCTCTGCGTGGGCCGCAAGTAGCCCCGGGGGGCGAAATCAAAGGCGGAAGGCTACCTGCTGCCGGCAACCGTAAAGCCCCCTTTTCTGCTTCAGCCTCTCAAACACGACTGCCACTTCCCTCTGCTCTCGGGCAACGCAAAAAGGGACGGATCGCTCCGCCCCTTTTTGCCTGATGCTTGATAGTCAATCCCCACAGTTTGCTACTTCTTGGCAGCTTTTTGAGCCGACTTGCCGAACCTGCCGCCGTTTTTCATCGGGTCCCCCTGGTAGCCAAGGGCCTTCCAGTTCATGCGGTCGCCGCTCATGTGGCATTCGCCGCACTGCAGCGCCTCCTCCTTGGGCGACACCTCATGCTGCGCGGAGATGTAGGTCACGGTGTTGACGAATTGGTGCTTGCCGCTGTAGGGGAGCCCGCACCCTTCAGCGCCGAGGCGGCATGCCTTGTCCCAGTCGAAATCGAGCCACAGCGATTTGTACTGCTGAAAGATGATCAGGTGCTTGTTTTTGGAGTCCATCGGCTGGTCGCCGGTGTAGAGCTTGTAAGGATAAATCTTGGCGCTTTTGTCCCTGATGTCGCCGACCGGGCCTGACATGACCACCGGCTTTTTGGGGTCCTTGATCTTGTCACCCACCATGTAGCGCTCGATCATGCCGTTGCTCCAGGCGTAGGCGGGCTTGACGTTCATGCCCCAGGTGAAGGTCCCCTTATGTTTGGCGAAGGTCTCCTTGTCGAACTGCTCCTCGGCCTCGATCTCTTTGCCCACGTCGGACCATTTCCATGCCATCTTGGTGGCCTGCGCCTTCGAGAAGAAGGGGATGTGGCAGGTCTGGCAGGCGACGGTGGCCAGGTGCTTGTTGAGGATCGCGCCGTTTTTGGACTTCTGGTGCGGCGCCTTGGCGCCGGAGTGGCACTGCTCGCAGTTCACGCGGGTGTCGTAGTGCGCCATCGTGCTGGAGGCGCCGCCGATCTTGTGCTTGTGGGTGACGTGACAGCTCTGGCAGGTCATGTCCTGGCCCCCTTTTTCCTTGCTGGCCATGTGGACGTCCTGGGACCTGCTCGGCTTCTCCATGGTGGAATCGAGACCGGCATGCTTGACTGCGTCCCCGCCCCCGCCATAGAAGTGGCAGGCGCCGCAGTTCTTGCGGGTGGGGAGGGCGACGCTCTGGGCTGCCTGCTCCAGGTTCATGCTCCCTTTATCAATGCTCTTGTTGTCCACGTCGCACCCTACCGCGGCCCTGGTGTAGTTCCCCTTCTGGGCATGGCAGATGAGACAGTCGACCTTGGTCTTGTCGCCGAAGTCGAAATTGGAGCGGGTCCAGCCGTAGCCCGCGTGGCACTTGCCGCAGGACTCGTGGACCACGCCGTCCTTCCCCCCCTGGATCGAGGTGCAGAAGGAGTTGATCATGTTGGACTTGCCGTAAAGCTTGGTGCTCTTCTCCAGCCCCTTGACCATGTTGGGGGTGCCGGCCCAGGTCCAGTGGGTGGTCTTCATGAAATCGGCCGCCTGCTCCTCGTGACAGTCGAGACATACCTTGGTTACTTCGGGGCCGCTGGTGAAGGGACCCTTGACGAACCCGGAGTGGTCAACAGCCGCCGTTCCCTGGGCTGCAGTCGCCAGCATCGCGACTCCAGCTAAAAATCCCAGAATACCTGCTCTCATACAACCTCCCTTGTTGCAGCGGTGTTTATTGCGCCCGGAACAGCCTCTTCCGGCGCTTATTGTTTTTAATCATATATATAGAAAAATAAATATCAACGCCCAAAAAGAAGCGCTGTAATTTAGGAAACCACAGCGCACTGATACAAGGATGCGGGCCATCTGCTTAGCAGCCGGCAGTTTTCCTGAAAAGCTTCGAGACGTTCTTGCCGTCGATTACCTCGTACTTGCAGCGGATTTCGTCGCCTTCGGAGATCCTGTGGTCCTTGAACTTGTCCAGGGTGAGCTCGTCGTTCACGGTGATGGGGATCAGGGCCTCGGTCTTGTTGTCCTTCATGGTAGCGGTTGCAGTTTTAGCGTCTTTCCCGGAGATCTCGATTTTGGTGACCACCCCCACGAATTTGACTTCCTCCGCACTGGCGACACTGCCGAAGCAGAGGATGCCGAGCGCCGCGACTGCCACCAGAACCATTACCGAAACAGCTTTTTTCATTTTTTTTCTCCTTTTGAAGCGGGGCGGCAACCCGAAGTTGCCACCCCGTGCTTCCGTTGCACTGACAGTTTGCGCTGCCTGTTTTTCATGTTGACCGTGGTTGCTACTGTACGAAGCTCAAGTGGCTAGAACTTGACTTCGAGGGTGGCGTAGATGTCGCGCGCGCTCTTGAGCGGGGCAAGCATCATCATGTTTCCCGGCTGGATCTCGGAGATCTTGACCGGAGCGCCTACCCAGTTGTTGCTCCCGGTGTACTCGAAGTCGTAGTACTGGAACCCGATCCTGAAGAACGCCTTGGACAGGTGGGAGGAGATCGGTTTCGCGTTGAGTTCCTGGATCAGGTACGCCTCGTAGACGTCGCCGCGGGTGCCGAGCTTGGTGGTCCACATGTCGTCGGCAGCAGGGGCGAAGGTGATCCAGTTCTTGGAGCCGTGGTTGTATTCGACGCCGAACTTGGTCTTGGAAGGCTCGTAGTCGTAACGGGCGCCTGCGTAAGCCGCCCAGCCGGTCTTGTCGTCCGGGGCTTCCGGGCTGAAGAAGCCGCCAGTCAGAAGTCCCTGGAAGCCTGCCTGCGCAGAAACGTTGTCGTTGGGGTGGGTGACGCTCATGCCGACATCGCCGAAGAAGTTGAGTTTGCCCGGGCCCACGTTCTTGATGGTACCCATCGCGCCGGCACCGTACCAGTCGATCTCCCCGAGCGAGGTGGATGGGAACGTGTCGCCGAAGGCGGTGTTTTTCATCGCCGGGAAGTCGAAGATGTCGAAGCCGCGGTTCCACTGCAGCCATACGCGCAGCGGGTCGGTGTCCACCGGGACGATCGCGATGCCGAGCATGTCGGTATCGTTCAGGTTGTTGTTGGTGTTCTCGAAGCCTCCTTCGAAGCCGCGGCCGTAACAGACCTTCGCGTAGGCGCCGGGAAGGGCCTCGATGTCGGGCGCCCAGCCGAGGGTCATGCCGTCGAAGGCGTAGTCGACCAGCAGCGCGGGGGTCCCGCCGTTGCCGGGGCGCTCGTTGTTCAGGCGCAGGTTGGACGGCGCGCCCTCGGTCGAGGGGCGGCGGCCGGCCGAGAACCAGACCGGCTGGTCGGCTATGTTGGACCAGGTTGCATAGGCGCGGTCGACGTTTAAGAGGCCGCTGGACGGGACGTGTCCGAGCGTGCCGTCGAAGACGCCGACGCGGTCGGCGAAGAACGGTGTGCCGCCGTTGTTGGTCACAGCGGTGTCGTCCTGGGAGCCGAAGGTCTTGTATGCGAGCAGGCGCACGTTGACCGTTATGTCCTTCGCCGCCTTCGCGTTCATGTTGATGCCGAGACGGTTGGTGTAGAGGGTGTCGTTGTTCGGCTTGTAGGCGGGGACCTGCTGGCCGAATGCGCCCAGCCCCATCAGCATCGGCACGTTCGCGCCCAGGAACTGCTGTGCCTGGCCAAAGGTCCTGACGTTGCCCATGGCGTTGGAGAAGTTCATCAGTCCGCTCAGCATGGCGGAATTAACCGGGTTGGTCGGGTCTGCGAAGGACGCGCCTTGCAGCGTGTTCTGTGCGTTGGTGAAGGTTGCGTTGGCATCGGTGTAGGCCACGGTCCTTCCGTTCAGGCTGTCGAGCCTGAAGCGGTAATCCCCGCCGATGGTGAGCCATTTGCTGAGGGACTTGTCCTCGAGCTTCTCCACCTTGCGGGTGAGTTCGTCGAGCCTTTTCTGCAGTTCCTGCTCGTCCGCTTGCGCCACGGCCGGCGAGGCCAGCGCGACAACGGCTGCGCCTACCAACAGCTTTTCCAGTTTGTTTCTCATTTACATCTCCTTTTTATCTGATGCTGGTGTTGACCACCCGGTGCAGCAACCCCACCAACAGGGCGCAGCTATTACTCGGCCAACTCATTAACCTTCCGGCTGTCGTCCTTATCGGAAGGTTGTACGGTGGTTTGAGTGGAAATGCACAACGTTGGTGATTATGATTGAAATCGGCAAATAGCCGGAATTAAAGACTTGTCGGTCTTAAACGAGTGGTCGGTCCAGTGGGAGATGGGATCGCTCATGTCGGAGCCATCCTAATGAGCTTATAAACTACTCTTGTTATATATGTCAATATATTTCTTGTTGTATATATAACTGCAGCAATGGTTTAGCCTCCTGACGGCGGGGGACGGAATCGGGGCGCGCCCGCAGTAATAGGTATTGACGGGATGCCGCCACTTTGCGTAATATCCATCCATTTAGCCATAGGGAAGAGACGTGAAACCAGCCAAAAATCTCTATCTGGAAACCTTCGGTTGCCAGATGAACGTGAGCGATTCTGAGAAGATAGTGACCCTGATGAAGGGGATCGGATACCAGCAGACCGCCGACGCGGCGCAGGCCGACCTGGTCCTCTTGAACACCTGCAGCATCAGGGCTACCGCTGAACAGCGGGTATATGGGCACCTGGGCAAGTTCAAGGCGATGAAAAAGGGGAAGCCGGGGCTGATCATCGGTGTGGGCGGCTGTGTGGCGCAGCAGGAGGGGGAAAAGCTCCTGAAGAAGGCGCCCTTCGTGAACCTGGTGTTCGGCACCCACAACCTGCACCTGCTGCAGAGAATGGTCACCGCCGCCGAAGCCGGCAAGAGGAGCATCGAAACCGACTTTCTGGACGACGAGAAGCGGTTCGACCTGTTCCCGCACTCCGAGAGCGAGGGGGGAGTCACCAGGTTTGTCACCGTCATGCAGGGTTGCGACAACTTCTGCGCCTACTGCATCGTCCCGCACGTGCGCGGCCGCGAGATCAGCAGGAGCGCCGCCAGGGTGGTTGAAGAAGTGAGCGCTCTGGCCGCGGCCGGCGTCACCGAGGTGACGCTTCTGGGGCAGAACGTGAACTCCTACGGGTTCAGGGAGCCTGGGGAGCCCGATTTCGCCGACCTGCTGCGGCTGGTGGCCCAGGTGGACGGTATCGAGCGGATGCGCTTCACCACCTCGCATCCCAAGGACATCTCGCCGCGGCTCATAGAATGCTTTGCGGACATCCCCAAGCTGGCCCCTCACATACATCTGCCGGCCCAGTCGGGGAGCGACCAGGTGCTGAAACGGATGAACCGCGGCTATACCGGTGCAGCGTATCTCGCCAAGGTGGCGGCCCTGAAGGGGGCCTGCCCCGGAATACAGATCACCGGGGACATGATAGTGGGCTTTCCGGGCGAGGACGAGGCCGCCTTCCAGGAGACCCTGGCCCTGATGGAGGAGGTGCAGTATGCCGACCTGTTCTCCTTCATCTATTCGGCGCGGCCGGGGACCAAGGCTGCCGAGTACCCCGACGGGGTCACCCGCGCCGAGAAGCAGGGGCGCCTGGAGCGGTTGCAGGTGGTCCAGAAACAGACCACCCTGCAAAGGAACCAGAGCATGGTGGGGAGCGTGCAGCGTGTGCTGGTCGAGGGGGTGAGCAGTTCCGGCGACTCGCTCTTCGGCAGGACCGGCGGCAACCGCGGCACCGTCATGCCGGGAGATCCCTCCCTGGCCGGGCGGGTGCTTGATGTGAGAATCGTCGAGGGGCTGCAGACCATCCTCAAGGGCGAGATCGAGCATGCCTGAAATGGAAAAGGGAGAATCGAAGATGTATCTGGAGATGAATGTGTTCGGTTTTGCACTCGATGCCATCGCGCAGATGCCGGTCATCATACTGAAGGACGCGGATGAAAAGCACGCGGTGCCGGTATGGATCAACGCCTCCGAGTCGGTCTCCTTCGCGGCGCAGTTCGTAGGGCGCGAGACCTCTGCGCGCACCAGCCGCAAGGACGTCTTCACCTCCCTCATCGAGCGGCTGGAGATGAAGCTTTCCGGCATCCTCATTGAGGGGCTGCGCGACGGGGTCTTCACAGCCTCCGTACGCCTGGTGTCCAAAAGCGGCGAAGAGATCAGGCTGGAGGTTCACGTTGTCGAGGCCATGCTGATGTCTCTCAGATACCTTTTGCCCGTGCTGGTGGACAGCGAGGTGCTGGCCCAGGCCTCGAGCCTCGACATGAACGAGGAAGCGCTCTCCAAAGAGAACAACGCGCGGAGGTTCGTCGACTTTCTCGACCACTTGGACCCCCTGGCGATGGGGAAGTACCCGATGTAGAAAAGGCAAAGCAGATAAAGATAAAGATAAAGATATAGACAAAGATTTGGAGCGGGACATCGGCGTTCGCGGCAATTGAACTATTTCGGCGTTAAGGGTAAGGTTAGTAAGGCCCGAGGCCCTTCTTAATCATTATCTTTGTCTTTATCTTTACCCGATCTTCTTCCGGAGGAAGCATGCGCGAAGCATCTTTTGAATTTCTTCAGCAGTTACTGGTGGCGCCCAGCCCCTCGGGGTACGAGCAGCCCGCCCAGCGGGTCTTCCGCTCATACATAGAGCCCTTCTGCCAGGTGGCCACCGACGTGATGGGGAACGTGTTCGGCATGATCCAGGGGGGCGGGACCAATCGGCCGCGGGTCATGGTGGTGGGGCACTCGGACGAGATCGGCCTCCAGGTGCGCTACCTCGACGACAACGGCTTCATCTACTTCTCGCCCATCGGCGGGGTCGACCCCCATATCACCCCCGGCATGCGGGTGCACGTACACACGGCCAAGGGGCAGCTAAACGGCGTGATCGGGAAAAGGCCCATTCACCTCATCGAGCCCAAGGAGCGCGACAGCGTCATCAAGCTCGACGCCCAGTACATCGACATAGGTGCCGCCAACAAGAAAGAGGCGCAGGAGTGGGTGAGGGTCGGAGACCCCATCACCTTCGCCGGGGGGATGGAGCGCCTGTTCGGCGACCGGGTCAGCTCCCGCGGTTTGGACGACAAGGCCGGCAGCTTCGTAGTGGCGGAAGTGCTGCGCCGGGTATCCGAACTTCCCGACCGGCTTCCCATCGACCTTTACGGTGTCTCCTCGGTGCAGGAGGAGGTCGGCCTCAGGGGCGGCACCACCAGCAGCTACTCCGTGAATCCCGACGTCGGGATCTGCGTCGAGGTCGATTTCGCCACCGATCAGCCGGACGTCGACAAGAAGCACAACGGCGAAGTCGGGCTGGGGAAGGGGCCGATCCTGCCGCGCGGTGCCAACATCAACCCGGTGCTCTTCGATCTTCTCTCCGACACGGCCGGGCAAGAGAACATCCCGGTGCAGTACACCGGTATCGCCAGGGCGACCGGTACCGACGCCAACGTCATGCAGATCTCCCGCGGCGGAGTAGCCACTGCCCTGGTGAAGATCCCGCTTCGTTACATGCACACCCCGGTCGAGACGCTTTCCCTCTCCGACCTGGACGGCGCCGTAGATCTCATCGTCGCATCCCTCGGCAAGATCGGGAACAAGGACGCCTTCATCCCGATGTAGAACCAGAAGGCAGGTTAAGGTTAAGGTTAAGGTTAAGGTTAAGGTTAAGTAACTGCGACCCTGGCGCCGCGAGCCCGGGGTCGCATCCTCTCAGCCATTCACGCAGTCCATGCAGTCCATGCAGTCCATGCAGTCCAAAAGATTAGAGCAGGTTCTGTAGACGGTAAGGTTAGGGATTTGTACGATTCTTGTCGGACATTAGCCTAATTTTAGTTGACTTGAAAAGGCCCTTGTAATAGATTTTTCGGTTAATATCCTGCGCCGAAACAACAAAAGGAGTCTCCCTAATGTTAGAAAGCAGCCTTCCGGAAGGTCTTACCTTTGACGACGTCCTGCTCCTCCCCGCCCACTCTGTCATCCTCCCCCGCGATACCGACCTGACCTCCAGACTCACAGCGAACATAGTGTTGAACATCCCGCTGGTGAGCGCGGCCATGGACACTGTCACAGAGTCGAGGGCCGCTATCTGCATGGCGCGCGAAGGGGGCATCGGCTTTATCCATAAGAACTTCACCATTGCCGAGCAGGCGATGGAGGTTGACAAGGTAAAGAAGAGCGAGTCCGGCATGATCGTCGACCCGATCACCATGCGCCCCAACCAGCGCATCAGGGAGGCCCTTGAGATGATGGCCAAGTACCGCATCTCCGGGGTGCCCATCACCAAGGCGAACGGGAAGCTGGTCGGCATCCTGACCAACAGGGACCTCCGTTTCGAGACCAACCTGGACCTGCTCATCTCGGACCGCATGACCAAGCGGAACCTGGTCACGGTGCCGGTGGGGACCACGCTGGAGCAGGCGAAAGAACACCTGAAGCACACAAGGGTAGAGAAGCTCCTGGTCGTCGACGACGAGAAGAACCTCAAGGGGCTCATCACCATAAAGGATATTGAAAAGATCAAGAAGTACCCCAACGCCTGCAAGGACTCCTTGGGGCGCCTCAGGGTGGGCGCGGCAGTAGGCCCGACCCCGGACGTCGACGCCCGCATCGACGCGCTGATGAAGGCAGGGGTCGACGTGATCGTCATCGACACCGCCCACGGCCACTCCCAGGGCGTGCTGGACGCCATCGCCCGCATCAAGTCCACCTTCTCCGGCCTTGAGCTGGTTGCCGGCAACATCGCCACAGCCGACGCCGCCGAGGCGCTCATCAAGGCAGGCGTCGACGCCATCAAGGTCGGCATCGGCCCCGGCTCCATCTGCACCACCCGTGTCGTCGCAGGTATCGGCGTGCCGCAGATCACCGCCATCGCGGAGTGCTCCAGGATAGCCAAGAGGCACGGCATCCCGCTCATCGCCGACGGCGGCATCAAGTACTCCGGCGACCTCACCAAGGCTGTCGCTGCAGGCGCCGACGTCATCATGATCGGCTCGCTGTTCGCCGGCACCGAGGAGTCCCCCGGCGACACCATCCTGTACCAGGGGCGTGCCTACAAGAGCTACCGCGGCATGGGCTCCATCGGCGCCATGAAGGAAGGGAGCAAGGACCGTTACTTCCAAAGCGACGTCGACAGCGACGTGAAACTGGTACCGGAAGGGATCGAGGGGATGGTGCCGCTGCGCGGACCTCTCTCAGCCAACGTGCATCAGCTGATGGGGGGGTTGAGGGCCGGCATGGGCTACACCGGCAGCCGCACCATCGTCGACCTGCAGCAAAACGGCCGCTTCGTCAGGATCACCGGCGCCGGGCTCAAGGAGTCCCACGTACACGACGTCATGATCACCAAAGAGGCCCCGAACTACAGGGTGGAGAAGTAGGCAGAAGATACCGGACTCACGCAAAGCCCCAAAGACGTTATTAAAATACCGGGCGAAAAGCCCTTGCCGTTCCCTGCGCCTCGGCGTTTTTGCGTGAGAGCCTTTGACTTTTTGAAAAACAAGGAAATCCCATGACCATCGATATCCATTCCGAAAAGGTTCTGATCCTCGACTTCGGCTCCCAGGTGACCCAGCTGATCGCAAGGCGGGTGAGAGAGCAGAGCGTCTACTGCGAAATCCACCCCTACAACATGGCGCTCGAGAAGATCAAGGAGTTCGCCCCCAAGGGGATCATCCTCTCCGGCGGCCCCTCCAGCGTCTACGACAAGGACGCCCCGCACTCCGATCTCGGCATCTACGACCTGGGCATCCCGGTCCTCGGCATCTGCTACGGCATGCAGCTGATGACCCAGCAGCTGGGAGGCCGCGTCGAGCGCTGCGACAAGCGCGAGTTCGGCCGCGCCACCCTGGCGCTCGACGGCGCCAGCGAGATCTTCTCCGGCTTTGACGCCGGCGCCGAGGTCTGGATGTCCCACGGCGACCGCATCGAGGAGATGCCGGCCGGATTCCAGCTCATGGCCCACACCGACGGCTGCCCGGTTGCCGCCATGAAGGACGAGAAGCGCAACTTCTTCGGCGTGCAGTTCCACCCCGAGGTGGTGCACACCCCGCGCGGCGACGAGATGCTCGGCAACTTCCTCTTCAACATCTGCGGCTCCAAGCCGACCTGGACCATGGCCAACTTCATCGAGACCGAACTCGCAGCCATCCGCGAGAAGGTAGGCACCGGCAAGGTGCTCTGCGCCCTCTCCGGCGGGGTCGACTCCGCCGTGGTGGCCGTCCTCATCCACAGGGCGATCGGCGACCAGCTGCAGTGCGTCTTCGTGAACAACGGCCTGCTCAGGAAGGACGAGGCCGAGAAGGTGGTCAACCTCTTCACCAAGCACTTCAAGATCAACCTGGACTACGTCGAGGCGTCCGACCGTTTCCTGAACATGCTGGAAGGGGTCTCCGATCCGGAAAGAAAGCGCAAGATCATCGGCAACGAGTTCATCTACCTTTTCGAGGAAGAGGCGAAGAAGCTCGGGCAGGTAGACTACCTGGCGCAGGGCACCCTCTACCCGGACGTCATCGAGTCGGTATCCACCAAGGGCCCTTCCGCCGTCATCAAGAGCCATCACAACGTGGGCGGGCTCCCCGAGAAGATGAACCTGAAGCTCCTGGAGCCGGTGCGCGAGCTGTTCAAGGACGAGGTGCGGCTTCTGGGCAAGGAGCTCGGCATGCCGGACGAGGTGGTCTACCGCCAGCCCTTCCCGGGGCCGGGGCTTGCCATCCGCTGCATCGGCGAGCTGAGCAAGGAGAAGCTCGACATCCTGCGCGAGGCCGACGCCATCGTCATCGAGGAGATCCGCAAGGCTGGGTTATATCGCGACATCTGGCAGTCATTTGCCGTGCTGCTCCCGGTGAAGACCGTGGGCGTCATGGGGGACGCCAGGACCTACGAGTGGACCGTGGCGCTGCGTGCGGTCAACTCCCTGGACGGCATGACGGCCGACTGGGTCAAGCTCCCGTACGAGCTACTTGGCAGTATTTCCTCCCGAATCATCAACGAGGTGAAGGGTGTGAACCGGGTGGTTTACGACATCAGCCAGAAGCCGCCCGCAACCATCGAGTGGGAATAATGCAGCTCCTCCCCGTGGAGGTTTGTTTCTTGCACTAACGACCGCGGCACCCGGGATTGAAAACCGGTTGCCGCGGTTCTTTATATTCAGGAGCAAAAAATATGGAACCAGTCAGACTGCTCATCTTCGACCTGGACGGCACGCTGATCGATTCGTTGCCCGACCTGACCGACGCCACCAACCTCATCCGTGCCAATTTCGGGCTGCCCAGGATCGGCATCGCCGAGGTGCGCAAACTGGTGGGGCAGGGGGCGCGTTCCCTGGTCGAGCGGGCGCTCCCCGGTGCCACAGCAGCACAGGTGGAGGATGCGCTGGAACAGTTCCTCGCTTACAACTGCGCGCACATAGCCGACAAAACCAGGCCCTACCCGGGGGTCCCCGAGACGCTGCGGGAGTTGGGAGGCTTCGGGATACCGATGGTGGTTCTCTCCAACAAGAACGTCGATCTCTGCAAAGAGGTGCTGGAGAGACTCGACATGGGTCGGGCGTTCAGCGACGTCTACGGAGCCGACTCCTTCCCCTTCAGGAAGCCCTCGCCCGAGCCGGTGCTGGCCGTCCTGAAGGAGTTCCGGATTTCCGCCGCCGAGTGCGTTATGGTGGGGGACAGCATCAACGACATCGCCGCAGGGGGAGGGGCAGGGGTGATGACCGTAGGGTGCAGTTACGGTTACGGAGATCCGAGCGAACTCGCTGGCGCGCACTACCAAGTGGCAGACTTCCCCTCATTGCTGCATTTGCCTTTTTTTAACAAGAAAAAGCAATCCGTGCCGGAAAAAAGCTAAAGTTATTCCCTATGCTGTCGAAACAGAAACAAACCTTATTCCGTAGCTATAAATCGGGGGCAAAAATCGTGAAATTAGAAGAACTCAATCCGAATCCGGCAGCATCCCATCTTGCAGTTGTCCGTGCAGAAAAGCCCGAGGCGGCAGAAGCAAATGGCGAAGCAGTTGCTAAGCAAAAGCCAGCAGCCGACAAGGTAGAGCTTTCCAGTAATCTGCCGGTCGATTCATCGAAGCGGCGGACCGATTTCAGAACCGAGCGGGTGGAGGAGTTGAAGACACAGATACAAGCCGGCACCTATAAAGTATCCGGTCGTGCCGTAGCCGAGAAGCTGTTGTCACGATCCTGAACAGCAGGGCCAGGTAAGTCTTCATAACAGTGAGAGAAACAGAGACAGCAGAGGTAACTGAAGAAAGATATTGACAGCGATGGGTGAAATGCGGTACAAAGACCACTCGATTTAAGCGGGAATAACTCAGTGGTAGAGTGTCAGCTTCCCAAGCTGAAGGTCGCGGGTTCGAATCCCGTTTCCCGCTCCAAGAAATTCAAGGACTTAGCCGACAGGGTTAAGTCCTTTTTTGTTACTTTGACGACTTTTGTTTCCGTTTTTGTTTCCGTTTGGCGGGAAAACACCCAGAAAAAATGTGCGCCATGCTGAATATTTTTGAAACCCGAAACCTGCAGAAAGGTTGGCCCTACACGGATCGCGCCGGAAGGAATCTATTTCTATTCACCTACAAGAGGTCCTGGAGCAGAGACTGATTGTGTTACACGATGGGCTCGCATTTTATCTGCTTGTCTCCGTTGTTTCCGTTTTTGCATCCGTTTAATCGAAAGAGTCAATAAAACAGGTAGATAGGGGTGGAGTTTTTCACCTCGGCCGGGACCTTCGCCGTGATGAGCGTCTACGACCTAACGACAAAGCGCTACCTAGACTTCGCTCGGCTCGTTCCTTAACCCGTATCACCGGACGGTGCTGTTTTCAATCTTTTCGGCACGGTAGCAGAGTTCCTCATTATCCCAGATGACGTTGGCTTCCAGCTTGTTCGATGGACATTGAGGCGGTGGACATATTTTGGGTATTCCTTGAGCTTGCGCAACTTTTACATAGCAGCCGGGAAAGTCTCGCCTGACGGCTTCCAGCACCGGTCCATCGCCGTTTTCACTGATGGCTTGTCCGGCGTCCCAGATGTCGAACCCCCAACCGGCGCACCATTTGGCAAAGGAGAGCGATCGTCTGCTCAGGTAGCTCGACATAACAGGGGGCACCGAGTCCTTTGCCGGCCGTCCCCGTTTCCCCTGGCTGATCACTTTGTGTTTCACAAGAACTGCGTGGACATAGTCAGCTTTCTTGGAACCTATGATCCTGGTGATCTCAACTACGGAGAACCCCTTTCGGTAAGCTGTGCATATGCGACTCTCCACCTGATCGAAGAGTTGCTGATGTCCTGACAGGACATGGTAATGGTAGGCAATGACGGCGGTCTTTGACGGCATGGTGCGAGCCTTCCTAAAGTCTGTAATAGTTCACATTTATTTCATAAATGTATATAGAGAAATTCGCGGCTGCCCCGCTTCCGATTGGGTCCATTTTCGGATGCGTTTCCGCGTGCGTTTTGTACGTCCTTCTTGGGGAGCAAAATGGGGCATCAGTTTCTCCTCTCGGTGAATGACCACGCTTGGTTTTCAGTAATAAAGTCTTTTTCTTATGCGTGGTCTCCGGTGCGGTCTCTGAATGTTGGTTAGGTTTCTCTGGTTGTCCCTTCGGGAAATAGTATCCAACTATTTCCGATCCTGCGCTCCTTAACTCGAGGATGCTTTACCGGCAATACTGCCACGTCTCTAGTGTCCCCCAATCGTCCTCATCCTTTTAGTGGAATCCCGCAATCTTTCAGCCATAACTTATCCGTTTGCCGATGCAGTTGAACCGGTCACAGTTCACAGAATGCTTCCTTCTGTGCAACATTCTAATCACAGCGTGGTAGACTAACGTGTATTGAAATAGAAGGTGTTGTATGGGCGCTCCAGCCAAATCACGAGCAATTACGGGAGGCGCTGCCTAGGCAAGCTACGGCTTTGTCGGGCAGCAGAACTGTTGGTAAGGGCAATTATTCATGGATGACACGAACTCCGCCAGCCGGCACACACCCTCGGACGCCAAGACGGTGGAGAACGCGCTGAATATCCTGGGCAGCAAAAGGAAGCAGAATCTCTTCGCGCGCTATTTCCCCTTCATGGGCCCCGCCTTCATCGCCAGCGTTGCCTATGTCGATCCCGGCAATTTCGCCACTAACATCCAGGGCGGTGCCCAGTTCGGTTACATGCTGATCTGGGTCATCGTGGTCAGTAACCTGATGGCGATGCTGATTCAGACCCTATCCGCCAAACTCGGGCTCGTTACTGGAAGGAACCTTGCGGAGCACTGCCGTGAGCAGTTCCCTAAACCCGTGGTCTACACCATGTGGGTCCTTATGGAGATTGTCGCCATGTCGACCGACTTGGCAGAGTTCCTTGGTGCGGCCCTCGGTTTCCAGCTCTTGATGGGGGTGCCACTTCTGGTCGGCGCTGTCCTGACGGGGATCACAACCATGCTCATCCTCGGCCTGGAGCACTACGGCTTCCGCCCTCTGGAGGCCGTGATATCGTCGATGGTCGCCGTGATCGCGCTTTGTTACCTCGCCGAGACCTTCATCGTCAGGCCCGATTGGGGCATGGTGCTACACAGCACCTTCGTGCCGCGTTTCTCGACCGCCGAAAGCGTGTTTCTTGCCTGTGGTATACTCGGCGCGACGGTCATGCCGCATGCGATCTTCCTGCATTCCGCCCTCATGCAGGGGCGCATCGTTGTGCGCGACAAGGGGCGCCTGCAGAGCCTGTACCGCTTCGAAATTGCGGATGTCGTCATAGCTATGGGGATTGCCAGCTGCGTAAACGCTGCCATGCTGATCATGGCGGCCTCCACCTTCTACCAGACCGGGCACACATCCATCGCCAGCATCGAGGAGGCCTACCGCACTCTGGAGCCGCTTTTGGGAGGCGCTTCCAAATGGATCTTCGGGCTGTCGCTTCTGGTTTCGGGACTCTCCTCATCTACAGTCGGAACCGGCGCGGGACAGGTGATCATGCAGGGTTTTCTCGAGCGGCACATCCCGATTTGGATACGCCGCCTGGTCACCATGGCGCCCTCTCTAGTGGTGATCGGGGTGGGGCTCAACCCGACCCGGACCCTAGTGCTGAGTCAGGTGGTGTTAAGTTTCGGGCTTCCCTTCGCGGTCATTCCGCTCGTGATGTTCACACGCCGGGCCGACATCATGGGAGAGATGGTCAATAAGCGGATCACGACCATAGCCGCCGGTTTCATTGCAGCCCTCATCGTCGTCCTCAACCTCTATCTCATCTATAAAACAGCAGTCAGCGGGTGATCTAATGTTCAGGCACATCCTGGTTCCGATAGATGGTTCACTAATGGCCGAGGCCGCATTGCCGGCGGCCGCTTTCCTTGCAGAAAAGCTTCAGGCGCGCGTTACCCTGATGCACGTCGTGGAGAAAAATCCTCCCGATGCCGTGCACGGCCAACCTCACCTGAAGCATGCGCAGGATGCGGAGCGCTATCTGCATGAGGTTGCAGAGCGTTATTTCCCGAGCACCATCCGTGTGGACTGTCATGTGCACACAAACGAAGTCGACGACGTGGCCGGCAGCATCGTGGCACACGTGGACGAGTTGGCTCACGATCTGGTAGTCATGTGTTCGCACGGCCGTGGAGCCGCACTGCATCTCTTTCTCGGGAGCATCGCCCAGAGCGTCATCGCACGCGGATCAAAGCCCGTTCTCATCATGCACCCCGACGCCGAGGGGAAGCCCCCGGCCTTTTCCTGCCGACACATGCTGGTTCCGCTGGATGATGATCCCGAGCATGCCAAGGCGCTGCCGGTCACAAAGGATCTGGCGAGGGCATGCGGAGCCACCCTTCACCTCACCATCGTGGTGCCTGATCTGGCAACACTTTCCGGTGAAAAGGCTATGGCGAGCAGGATGCTTCCGGGAACCACGTCCAAGGTTTTAGAGCTGACGACGCAGGATGCCGCGCAGTACATCCATGGCCTAGAGGAGGGCTTGCGTCAGGAGGGGTTTGAGGCGAGCGGACATGTGTTGCGGGGAGATCCTGCGGGTGTCATTGTGGAGGCCGCCGAGCGGGCGAAGATCGATGTCGTCGTTTTAGGCACACACGGCAAGACGGGGCTGGATGCCTTCTGGGCGGGGAGTGTCGCGCACAGGGTATGCAGCCAGTCCAAGGTTCCGCTCCTGCTTATTCCAGTGGGAAAATCGTAAGAAGCAACATCGTTCGCAATGTAACGTTCCTAAATGATTCCACCCATCCCCACCCCCACTCTCCCCCATCCCGCACTGCCATTAAGGTATCTGGATTTGAGGGTGAAGTCTTACAGGAGAGCGCCGGTCTAGAAGCTGAACTGCGAACGCAGGCGAGTGCCATCACCGGAATCGTCTCTGGTTCGCTCAGCGTTGCCTATCAAAGGCGCGGATATCCCTCATGATGCCGGTCGCATAGGATGCCGAGACGGCATCGTGACAAGCAACTTCGGTGACGATGAATCGAGTGGGGGGTACCGGATTCGGCTTCCCCCCTTTGTGAACATATCTACAGCGTTTGTTGTGGCTGGCTGGCGCAGTGCCGAAAGGGGCAAACGGTGGCTGGCTGGACCGTGAAGGGCGGTGGTGCGTGGTTATTTGGTGAGGATGAGCTTCCCATTGCTGGTGATCCGAAGCCGGTACTGGTCTTCGGCGTGCAGTATGACTAGTTCCCGGGCGCTTCCCATCAGTTCACCTGTAGTTATGATGTTAGGTTTCGGGGCACTCACGCGGTTGGGGACCGCAGTTTTTGTCTCCCCGTCCTTGGGGGTTGGCATGGTGACCTCCTATTTATATACACTTCCATTCAATTTGTGGGGGTGACCGCAAAGTGCTGCTCCCTCACACGTGGTACAGAAGGCGGGGATGCACTTCGCCTTTGCAATGTTGATGGCTTCGTCTTTAACCCGGTGCGACACCTTGTCGGTGATGATCACCAGAGCTTCAAGATGCTCTATCCTTGAGGCCATTTCGACTTCCGGTCCATCAAGGAGCCATAGCTCAAAGCTGGCCCGCACGGCCGACTCTCGAAAGCTGCTGTTAAGGCCCTCCATCCCCCCGATTAGCGCAACACACATAAAAACTCCTTTAGTGGTAGTGATATCCATTTTCAATCATCTGCGCCGAAAGGGACAAAGGCTCTAGTTTGTCGTGCTGAAACAGTTCCTCAGTGTGCACACCCCGCAGCTATGATGCATGATAACCGGGATGCCACGTGCCTTGGCCGCGTTCATCGCCTCGGACTTTACCCGACGATAATGAAAGCTGTTATCGTTTATAGAGGGGGTATCCCAGCTTGTCAAGCAAAAAAACGCCAGAAGGCCGGATATATTATAAGCTCGCCATATTGTTGAAGAAATACTTTATGGCAATTATTGACAATCCGATCCCATGTGATAAATAAGTTGTGGCTCTCTCGTTGTTGCCACCGAGGCGTAACGAGTGCCGGCTGGCGAATCGCCAGCAAAGAAAGCTTATTATAAGCAGATGTTCATCAAGATCGCCCGCTAAGGGTCCAGCCAGCCACCGTTTTGCCCCTTCGGCACGACGACAGCCAGCCACAGCCAATACTGTCGACGTTTTTCTGCCTGAGGGGAGGATGCCGCCGTCTTAACGCCTCAATTTCCTCCTGCATCCAAGAAAAATGACACTCGGCTCAAGTGCCATACCAATGTAGGTCTAATTGAGATTAAAGGGGGGAAACCCTCCTATTTATTTTATTTGGAGGTGAAACCATGGAAAACGAGGAACACTATGAATTCGGGAAAGGTGAGGGGGGAAAGATGGTGGAAGGTATTCATGTAAAGAAAAGGGACCTCTGGCTGGTGGCCGGGGGGGGCACTCGGTGCACTTGCGGCGCTCGGGCTGGGGAAATTAACCGGAAAGGCGCGTCCGGCGGCGGTTAGCGCGGTCCGCGAAGGGTACGCCTTCAAGGAGTGGCTCGCCGGCAAGGCGGAAAAGATTAAGGAGGACATGGAGGACATCGTTGCCGAGGGGGTACACCAATACCAGAAGGACCTTGCTGCCACGGCCGAAACCGTGAAGCGCGAAAAGGACATCCTGGGAAAAATCGAGAAGGTAGTCGAGGAGAAACTGTCCAAGATGAAGCCTGAGCAGGGGGAGGTGTAGCCATGGAAAGCGAAGGAAGGCGGAACGGTATGCGAAAGGGTATGAGGTATTTCGGCAACGCCCTGAAAGTCATCCTCGGTGCCGGAGTTGCCCTGGGCGGCAGCTATCTCCTCTGCCGGGTCGGGGAGAAGCAGGACACCGAGTCGAGCCTCTCCCGGCTCGAGCAGATGCTCTCGGAGTTGGCCGAAACCGAAGATGAAGGCAAGGTCGCTGGGAAAAAGAAGAAATAAACCGAGCCGCAGGAGGAAGCCATGGAGATTACAAGCCATTTCGAGAGCAGGGTACGGATCAGGGACGAAGGGCTGAAGAAGGAACCGCTCCTCTCCAGGGCCAGGGAAGCGCTTCTGGCCATGCCGGGGGTTAGCGAAGTGGAGGCGAACCCGCGGGTCGGCAGCCTCCTGGTCCTCTACGCCGCGGCAGTGACGGCGGTGGAGAAGATGATGAAGCCCTCTCATTCATACCCCTGAGCTGCGGTCAGCTTCACGCAACTGACCGCAGCTCGGCTTTGCGGCGGTGAGGCCTTAGGCGCACAACTGCGGCCATCCTCGAGTTCACGAAAAAATTAATCTCTTGCCTAGAAAATGTTCTTGACTAGTTGCGAAAGTTCAATTATAAATCGAACACGATTTTCAAAATCCGTTTAATTCCTCCGCTCAATAAGCCAGCCGCAGTAAGCCAGCCAGATCGGGTAATCAGATTTTTTCTTACCGTTGAAATTGTGCTCAGAAAAGTGCCGTAAGTGTGCCCGTCAGCATAGCCCTGTGATAGTTACTGCTATCGATTTGCGGGATAGTGTTGAAAGTGGATGTCATTGTAGTTAAGGGCATTGGTGGGGGCATCCCCTCAAATAGCGAGGTTTCGTGATGCAAAACCCGAAAGAAATCTTCAGAGAGTACTTGTCCGACAGAGGGATCAATGCCAGCAAGCAACGCAATATCATTCTTGATCAATTCATCGATCTCGACCGCCAGCTTGATGTTAATGAGCTTTTCATTGTCCTGCATACCAGGAACCTGAAGGTCCGCCATGCCACCATCTACAGCGCCGTGAAGCTGTTCGTTAAATCCGGAATCGCCCGAGAGATCCACCTTGGCGACGGCGTTATCCGCTATGAGCGCGCGACAGAAATGGGGCGCCACGAGGCACCACGACCACTTGGTCGGCACCACGTGCGGCACAATTACCGAATCGGAGAGAAGGGGCCATCGCACAAGTTCAGTGCGGCGTTCCCCAAAAAATGCACTCAAGCTGGAATTTAGAGGGTGTGTAGGCAGTGTCTGACGCTGCAGGGCGAGCATTCATTGCCTTGTTGAACGGCTTACTTCGCTAACTTTGGCTCTGCAACTGTGATTTAACCAGCTCCTGTTGGCCCCTGGCTCAAGAAGGTGAGGCGGACGCGCCCTTTCCTTTCTTAGGTCTCAGCCAGCGGTGTCCCTTCTTGATTAGTTGATAATAATTTTCACATTCGTATCAGGGCGGCCACTTTTTTGCGTTATTGAACGATTTCGGCCTGCGGGGCAATCGACGGCCCCGCAGGTTCTTGAACTACAAAGGAGGAGGAAAAATGCAGATGAAGATGAGGGCAGCACTGTCTATTTCATTACTGGCGTCGCTCTTGGCTAGCGGATCGGCGTTCGCTCAGGACGGGAAGGAGCATCGGGAGAGCGTGACCCTCTCGGATCAGCAGGCGGCAGAGATCCCCGCACAGCTGGAGAGCGTGACCCAGGCTGAAGGCGAGATCCCCGCACAGGTTGACAGCCAACACTGGGCATACAAAGCAACAGCGGAGTTGGCGGAAAAATTCGGAGTCGAGAAGAGGCTCCCGGAAGGTAAGCCTTGCCCCAAGGAGCAGTTGCTCGATTGCTTCACTGCAACGTTGGCCAAGCTGGCTGAGAAATATGACAAAGAAGGAACCCAGGCCGTTTCGCGTGACGATCTGGAGAGTATTCGAACTCTGATAGTGGCTTTGGAGAGCGATCTCTTCAAAATCGATGGTTACCGCCAGATCAGGCGGACAGTCGAACAGCTTCTGGTTCAGGTAGAGCCGGTAGGCGTTCCGTACTACAAGTACATGGTCGGCGTTAATGGGTTCATGCGTGGTGAAGGACAAAGCAATTTCAATCTCCCCGAAGCCAGCTACACCCCTGGCAACAATTCGGGACGCCTCCTGTACCGCGTCAAGCCGTTCGCCTACTATCACCCGACCAACTGGCTCGACATCCACCTCGAGGGGCAGGGTTACGGCTTTACCGGTGAGAGCAGTGATCATGACCTCTCCTTGTACCAGGGCTTCGTAGAGGCGAAGCTCCCAAGGGAGGACGTGCCTGGTAAAAATTGGCTCGCCCTGAAGGCCGGGCGTCAGGAGTTTAACTACGGCAGCGCCTTCGTACTGGGATCGGACTCTTTCTTCAACGGACTGACCTTCGACGCGGCCCGGCTCAGGGTGCAGCCGGCGCTGCCGTGGCTCAACTATCTGACCGTCGACCTTTTGGGGGGCAGATATGCCTATCCTTCACGCGACGGGGTCAAGGGGAACCTTACCGGTGCCTACCTGACCTACGAGCCTGCCGAAGACAACACCATCGAGGCTTACCTGTTCAGGGACACCGGCTCGGATGACCGCCAGTCTGGAGAGCGCCTGAACACCATGGGATTCCGAAGCCTCAGCTCGGTCGGCATGTTTGGACTTGAATATGAGGCGGTCTACCAGACGGGTAGGCTCTTCAACGGGAATACCGGAGTAAACGACAAGATCAGCGCCTTCGGCGGGCATATTGACCTGACCGGTGAGTTCAAGGTTGGCAACTACGACAACTCGGTCTTCCTGAGCTACGCCCTCGGCTCCGGCAGCCAGGACGCGGCCAACGGGGAGAGTTTCAACAAGGAGTTCCGCAATTCCAACAACGATTCTTCCCTCGTGGGCGACATGGGGCTGGTCGGCGACCTTTCCGGGCTCGACGTCGGCGACAGCCACGCAAGCGGCATGCAGGTCTACACCGTCGGGTGGGGTATCGACATCCCGGTCGGCACGGCGGCTCAGAGGATGCTCAACTTCAGCGCGACCGGTCGGAAATTCGTAGCCGGCTACGTGCAGGAGGGCTTTAGCCGGAATGTGGGCGTAGAGGCAGATTTCACCCTGACCTATTCCATGAGCAAGGATTACTCGCTTATCGTCGGCTATGACCGCTTCTTCACCGGCAAGTTCTTCCGCGACGCCACCGGCAGCGACAGGGATGTCGACTACGGCTACGCGATGCTGGTGTTCAACTACGACTGGACCAAGCGGATTCCGCTGAAGCGCTAACAAGGTCACCCGATGCCCCTTCCAAGCCGGGAGGGGCATCGTCTGTTGCCCGTCCCGACGGCGCGGCAAGATATTAAGCTCGGAGAGGCGAATATGAAGAGATGTCTGGGAATTGTTAGGGCGGCGGGTGTGGGCCTGGTGTTGTTTGCGCTGCTGGCAACAGCCGTGGTCACCAGTGTCCGGGCCGAGGAGGCGTTGAACTATAAGGGGATGGTCGAGGAGATCGGGGCCATTCTCAACGAGTCGCTCGACCTGTACAAGAGAGGGAAGGGGCAGGAGGCGAAGCTCAAGGCGCAGGCGGCCTACCTTGAGGTGTTCGAGAATCTCGAGGGGCCGATCCGGATCAATATCTCGGCCAAGAAGAACTACGAGTTGGAGCAGGAGTTCGTCCTGATCCGTAAGATGATCGTGGAAAAGCAGCCCGCCGAGGCGATCGAGAAGAAAATCGCCGCCTTCATGGCCGACCTGAAGAGCACCACTGCAAAGCTCGAGGGGGGATATGAGCTCGTTGCGGAAGCCTCGAACGACGCCGGCGCGCAGCAGGGCGCACAAGGCGCAGAGGGCGCAGAGGGCGCAGAGGGCGCGGGCGCCGTCGAGCCGGTCTGGCAGCAGTCGTTCAACAACATTGAGGCAAACCTTGCCAAGGCCATGGAGGCCTACCGCAAGGGGGACGCCAAGGGCGCCGCAGACCTGGTGATCCAGACCCAGTACGACGACTACAAGAACTCACTCTTCGAAACCGCCGTCAGGCGCCACAAGTCGCTCAAGAAGGACTACGAGAACAACGCGGGGTTCACAGGGATCGCCAGCCAGATCCAAGCGGGTGCTGCCCCGGAGAAGGTGGCGCTCCAGGTGGACGCCTTGATCACCGGCCTGGGCGAGGACCTGCCGGGGCTGCCGCTGGTTGACGGCGCCAGCGCCGAAAAGGGCGCCGCCCCGGCTCCCTCGCAATCCGGTGACCAAGACTGGGCCAAGGTCAACGCCAGCATCTTCGCCGAGATCGAGAAGGCGATCGAGCTCTATCAGAAGGGGGATGCACAGGGGGCGGTGGAACTGGTCCAGAACGTCTACTTCGACATCTTCGAAGCCAGCGGCATGGAAGGTAAGATTGGGGCGCGTGACGCCAACTTTAAGGCCAAGCTGGAAGGGCACATCAACATGATCATCAGCCAAATGAAGGCTGGTGTTCCTGTGGAGACGGTCCAAGGTAACTTCGCCGCACTGAAGCTCGATTTCGAGAAGGCGGCCGAGATGCTGGGAGGCGGCACAGATTCCCCGATCGCACTGTTCCTGTACTCGCTCATGATCATCCTCAGGGAGGGGATCGAGGCGATCCTGATCATCACGGCAATCATCGCCTATCTGGTTAAGAGCGGCAACAGTGACAAGCTGAAGGTCATCTACAACGGGTGCATCGCTGCCCTGGTCCTAAGTCTGGTCACCGCGCTCTTGGTCAAGTGGGTCTTCAAGATCTCCGCAGCAAGCCAGGAGGCTTTGGAGGGGGGGACCATGCTGCTCGCGTCCCTGGTTCTGTTCAGCGTGAGCTACTGGCTGATCTCCAAGGCCGAGTCCCAGAAGTGGGTCTCCTACATCAAGGACAAGGTGGGGGATTCGCTGAGCTCCCGGTCGCTCAAGACGCTCTGGTTCGCTGCCTTTCTGGCGGTGTACCGGGAGGGTGCTGAAACTGTGCTCTTCTACCAGGCGCTGGCCTCTGGCGCCTCGACTACGGGGCTCACCGCGGTGGCGGGTGGGTTCGTAGCCGGTTCGGTCCTGCTGATCGCCATCTACCTGGGGATGCGCTACGGCGCGCTCAAGCTTCCCATCCGTCCCTTCTTCCTGTGCACCGGCGTGCTGCTCTACTACATGGCCTTCGTCTTCGTGGGTAACGGCATGATGGAGCTGATCGAGGCTAAGATGGTCCAGTCCACCCTGGTCTCCTGGGCACCCAGCGTCGGCTTCATGGGGATATACCCTTACCTGCAGACCCTGGTGCCGCAGTTGCTCATCATCCTAGCGGCCCTGGCAGCCCTGGTGGTGATGGCCAAGCAGCGGGCCGTTCCTGCGGCTCGGAGTGCCGAGGGGTAGCAACCCGGCCGGACACAAGTGGCGGCTGGCCCAGATCGGCCGGCCGCATATGAAAGGAGCGCCCCGGGGAATCGGCGCCCCACAAAAGTTAACCCAATCGGGCTTATGGTCTGAAATCACAAAGGAGGAAGTATGAAGAAGCTTTTTGCAGTAACTGTGCTGGTGGGTCTCATGAGTGTCGCTGCGCTCCCCTGCTGGGCCGAGAGGATCAAGGAGTACCCGATTGACGCTGTGGGCAAGAACATCAACGGCATGAACATCGCCGCCGTCTACCTGCTCCCCATCGACATGGAGCCGCGCGGCTCCGACCTCCCCGCCTCCCAGGCCGACATCCACCTGGAAGCCGACATCCACGCCATCCCGGGCAACAAGAACGGCTTCGGCGCCGGTGAGTGGATCCCTCACCTCACCGTGAGCTACAACCTTGTGAACCTGGACACCGGCGCCACCAAGAAGGGGACCTTCATGCCGATGGTGGCCAAGGACGGCCCGCACTACGGCGCCAATGTCAAGATGATGGGTGCCGGCAACTACAAGGTAACCTTCAACATCGACAACCCGTCCAAGCAGGGGTTCGGGCGCCACACCGACACGGCCACCGGCGTGGGCAAGTGGTTCCAGGCCTTCTCGGTGGACTACAAGTTCAAGTTCGTGCCGCTTAAGTAGGGCCTTCCGAAACCGACAGTTCTCCATGAACCAAAGAGCGAGTCCCCCTCCCGCCGGGAGGGGGAACTCGCATCTGTTGTTTGAGCTCTTTATCGCTCCGCTGATCGAACTTGGCGTCACCGGGGTCGCGATCCCTGCCGCTTGGCGCCCGGGTGTAATTTCGACACCGCTGGCCGCCTAGTTCCGTTGCCGGATCAATAAAGCCCTGTTACGGAGAAGACGATGCTTTCCTATCTGGTGCATTTAATTCATGCCTTTATTGCGGTATCTCTGCTGACCGGAGTGCTGCTGGCCCTTTGGTGTCCGCTGCGCGGGGCCAGGACAACCCGTCCGGTGCTGCTCTCCCTGGCCCTGGGGCTTGTGGCCGGCGCCGCTGTCTATCCCGTCGCGCTGCGCCTGGAGACCCTGACCTCGGCACGCGCCACCCTTTTCGGCTGCGCCATCCTGGCCGCCTTGGGCAACGCTGCCGCGCTCTTTCTGGCCGGCAAGGGGGAGGGCCCGCTGTCCCGGGTCAAATGGGGCGCAGCGCTCTTTTTTCTGGCCGCACTGAGCGCCGCCGGCAGCTTCTCCTTCGCGGTTCACGTTGCCGAGCAGGCGCTCACCACGGTCACCGTGCTTAACACGGAGCTGATCCTGAACCTGGGCGGCGTGCTGCTGGGCCTGGCCCTTATCCTGCTGCTGATCCCGCTTACCTCCCACTTGGCCGGCAGAAGCGGCGCAGGAGTGCTGCGCATCATACTCCTAATTTCCTCCTTGCTCCTTGCCGTGCAGTGGAACTCCGAGCTGATGCTTGGTCTGATGCGACTGGAGTTGATCGGGCTTACCAGCCTGCGCCTTTCTTTCGTGGCCAAGGTCAACAAGTACCTGTACCTGCTCCCCTA